>CALROO020000027.1:0-42722 GCA_943369795.1 Rhizobium sp. Q54
GACACCGACCGTGACGGCCGCCCCGAGGGCCGAGGGGGCGCCGCCTCCGCCGCCGATCGTGACACCGGCTCCCGCCGCGACATCGACCGCTGCCCGTGCGCCCGCCGCGACGCCTTCATCGGCAGCCGTGCCGCCAGCGGCCTCTGCGACGGCAGAGGCGAGCGCGTCTGCTCCGGCTCCGGCCCCGGCCGCGACGGTCCTGGATGCGGCGGCCATCGCAACCCTGCCGTTCTCTATCGAACTGCCGCCCGGTTTCCGGATCGAGACGGGGCGGCCCGGCCCGAACTTCAAGATCTACACGATCAAGCGGGGCGATAAGTCCTTCGCCATGATCTATGCCGGGCCGTCGTCGCAGTTTCCCATCTATTCCGGCGAGATGGCCGAGGTCGGTGGCCGCGCCACCGTCGTCGCCAACCAGGGCGGCACGCGTCACGCCATGGAGCATCTATTCCAGCGCGAGACTGCGCCGAAGGAAATCCATGTCTGGATCATGTCGCTGGAGGGGGCCGATCAGGCTCTGGCCGAGCGGATCGCCCAGACGGTGGACGTGCGCTAGACCGCAGATCGCCTGACAGGGGCGTCGGTCGGGCCCAGCCGGATACCGCGCAGCCCTGCGAACACCAGAACCTCCTGCCCCGGAGCCTCGGCCCAGCGACGCAGGACCGACTGATAGGGCTCGCGCCGCCAGTCGTGCGGGCGGGTGGGGTCGGATTCGACGATCAGTCGCGCACCGCCCTGCTCGCTGTGAAGGACGAAGCCGGCGACGGAGGGTTTCCATGTTTCGTCCAGCGCCTCGGTCAGCAGCCACAGGCAGTTGAAGACGCGGCAATCATCGGGCCGGTCGGCATAGATGGCGCAGCCGGTCGTCTTGCTGAAATGACGGCACCACTTGCTCGCAGGCTTGGCCAGGGCCGTCACCCCCATCAGCTTGCAGCACAGGCCGCAGTCGCCACAGGATTTGGCGATGGCCTGCGTGGTCACGTGGCTTTGGGCTCGGACCAGATGGCCAGTTCGTTGCCGGCCGGATCGCGGAAGTGGAAACGCTGCCCGCCGGGAAAGTCGAAGATCGGCTTGACGATGGTTCCACCCGCAGCCGTGACGCGAGACAGGGCCGCCTCCAGATCGGTGGCATAGAGAACGGGCAGGGGCGCTTTCAGCGTGGCTTCATCGGCATCGAAGCCGCCGTCCAGACCTTCGCTAAAGGCCGCATAGGTCGGGCCGTAATCCTGGAACGTCCAGCCGAAGGCCGCGCCATAGAAAGCCTTGATCGTGCCCGTGCTGTCGGCGGGCAGTTCGAGGTAGTCCAGCTTTCCATCGACACGCATGCGTGATCTCCCGCTTCACAAGGAGGGCTTGCCACGCCCAACACTTCTGCGCAAACTTGCAAATGGTTCGCAATCGCGGGAGTCGCTCATGATCGTCCTGACCACCGGAGGCCCTGCGCTGGCGCAGCTGATGGCGCGTGACGCGCCGCGCGAGCGTCAGGCCATTTCGACCGCCAGAGCCACGGCCTCGCCGCCGCCGATGCACAATGACGCGACACCGCGCTTGCCGCCGCGCGTCTGAAGCGCGCCCAGCAGGGTGGCCAGGACGCGAGCCCCCGAGGCCCCGATCGGGTGACCCAGGGCGGTCGCGCCGCCGTTGACGTTCAAGCGGTCGTGTGAAATCCCCAGCTCCTGCATGGCGATCATGGGCACGACGGCGAAGGCTTCGTTGACCTCCCACAGATCGACGTCCTCGACCGACCAGCCGGCCTTCTTCAACGCCTTCTGGATGGCCGGGACGGGGGCGGTGGTGAACAGGCCGGGCTCGTGCGCATGGGCCGAATGGCTGACGATGCGGGCGACGATCGGCAGGTCCAGCGCCTTGGCCACGCTCTCGCGCGTCATGACCAGGGCCGCGGCACCGTCTGAGATGGAGGCGGAGGAGGCGGCGGTGATGGTACCGTCCTTGGCGAAGGCAGGTTTCAGGCCGGGAATCTTCTCGGGCATGGCCTTGCCGGGTTGTTCGTCCTCGCTGATCGTCTCGGTGCCCTTGCGGGTAGTGACGTCCACCGGCGTGATCTCGGCCTTGAAGGCCCCCGAGGCGATGGCGGCGCGGGCGCGGGTCAGGCTTTCGACCGCATAGGCGTCCTGGGCTTCGCGTGTGAACTGATAGGTGCGGGCGGTGTCTTCGGCAAAGGAGCCCATCGGCTTGCCGGGGGAATAGGCGTCCTCCAAGCCGTCCATCATCATGCTGTCGACGATGACGTCATGGCCGATGCGGGCCCCGCCGCGGTGCTTGTTCATCAGATACGGCGCGCCGGTCATCGATTCCATGCCGCCCGCCACGATGACGTCCGCGCTGCCTGCGGTCAGGCTGTCAGAGGCCATCATGACGGCCTGCAGGCCCGAGCCGCACATCTTGTTGACCGTGGTCGCCTCGACATGCTGGCCCAGACCGGCACCGAGAGCGGCCTGTCGGGCCGGGGCCTGACCGAGGCCAGCGGGCAGGACGCAGCCCATGTAGATCTGATCGATCTTTTCAGACGCGACACCGGCGCGTTCGACCGCCGCCTTGACCGCCGCAGCCCCCAGGTCCGTGGCCTTGGTGTTCGCAAAGGCCCCCTGGAAACCGCCCATGGGCGTGCGGGCGAAGGAGACGATGACGACGGGATCGGACATCAGGACACTATCCATGGCTGGTACGCCGCAGGCGGCGATGATGGGGGCGACATGGGCTATCGGGCCCGGCCAGGCAAGCCGGGCTAGCCTGCGTTCTCACTTGTGGGCTGACGCGGCAGCAGGTCTCCGACGGTCGGGCAGTCGGCGGTACGGGTCAGCAGCAGATCACGAGGCTTGACGATTTCGTTGCAGTGGCCACAGGCGATGCGGGGAGCCAGATCGTGACCGCAGGTCTTGTGGATCATGGCAAAGCCGGCGTCGGTGTTGCCGTAAACATGCTTGTTTCCCCAACCGTGCAGGGTGACCAGGACGCCGTACAGATCCTTGCCCTTTGCGGTCAGGACATATTCGTTGCGGGGCGGGCGCTCGGAATACAGGCGTGGCTCCAGCACGCCGTGCTGGACCAGGGACTTCAGTCTGGCTGCCAGCACGTTGCGGGCAACGCCCAGACGATCCTGCCATTGCTCGAAGCGGCTGATGCCGTTGAAGGCGTCGCGGATGACCAGCAGGGTCCAGGGATCGCCGATGACTTCAAGTGTCGCGGCGATCGAACAGCTTTGGCGTGAATAATCGGCGGTGCGTCCCATACGCACGAAAGTGACCCTGCGTCAGGGGATTTGCAAGAGGGTTGTCATTCGGAACGGACGAGGTAAGTTGCTTTTGGCTATGGACATATCGCACCACCTGCGCGACGCGTCCTGACCCCCTCGACCTCCGGGCGGAAGACCTCGCGTCGTCCGCCCGTCTTTTTTGCAGTGATCCCATGACCGAACAGACACTGGATCAGGCCCTGACCTTGACCGCCAACGGCGAAGGCGGTCTGGTGGCCGATCTGACCACCGGCTTCTCCAACGCCCCACAGAGCTGGCCGGGCGAGAAGGGCGCGCCGTTCGGCGGCTTGATGAGTGCCCTGGCGGTGAAGGCTCCGCGACAGGCGCTGGAGATCGCCCAGCCGCTGCGGACGGTGTCGGTGCAGTTTCTTATCGGTGCGCGGTTCGAACCCTTGATCCTGACCTGTGAAAAGCTGAGGGGCGGGCGGTCGGCGGTCTATACCTCCGTGCGGGCCGGGCAGGGCGATCGGCTAGCGATGAGCGCCCAAGTGACGTTTGGCAGTGCAGGCGACGGGCCGGAGGTGCGGGCCGCCACGATCGTGCGGCCCCCGCTGAAAGATCAACCGCTGAGGCCGATGGGCGACGGGTTTGCGCCGCACTTCCTGCGCCATGTGGAGCATCGGTTCGTGGGCGGCATCCAGCTGTTCGGGAAAAATTCGACCGACCGGATGGGCGTCTGGATGCGGACCGTCGATGGTCAGCCATTGGATGAAGCGCGGCTGGCGTTTCTGCTGGACGCGACCTTTCCGGTCTACTGGACCATGCTGCCGCCGCCGCCAGCGGTGTCTGCAACGGCAGACCTCCGCTACGATTTCTTTGGGCCAGTGCCGGAGGACGCGGCCCCGGACGGTTGGACCTACTTCGAGTTTGTCTCGCGTGACAGCCACGCCGGCTGGACCGTGGAGGATGCGACCGCCTGGGCCCAGGACGGGCGTCCACTGGCCGTCGGGCGACAGCTGCGCAAGGTGATGGCGTCGCGCTCGGCCTAGCCTTTCAGCAGGGCTTCCAGATGCGACAGCCAGCGGCGACCGAGGCGCAGGGCCTCGCCGGGCGAACTGGTCTGGACCGGCAGGGTGGCGTCCCACAGGGCGAGTTCGAACTCCGGGTGGCGGGCGTCGGCGAACAGCAGGCGCAGGGTGACCTGTTCGGCATCAGGGGCCAGGATGTCGAGCGACTTGCGGGCCTCGCCGCGCCGCACGCGCGCCACAACGTGCCCGTCGACGATGATCTCCCCGCCCTCGATCTCGTGAAAGTCGTAGACCAGACCCGACCCGCCGCGGTTCCACAGGACGCTGACCTGGGCTCCGTCAAAATCCAGACCAGCGGCGCGGCCTTCGGCGGGAGAATAGGCCTCGGCCTCAGGCGGAGCCGCCAGCGACTTGAACAGCGCCCGCTTCATGCGGCGCATCGGCTCCATCCACCAAGCGAGGACGAGGGCACCGGTCGTCAGGGCCGCCGCCGCCAGCGCCACCAGAAGCACCAGGCGCAGGGCCTCGGCCATCCTCAGTCCTCCAGTTCGACGACGACAGGGACGTGGTCGCTAGGCTTGTCCATGTCGCGGGCGTCGCGGTGGGTTTCGACACCCCGGAATCGGTCGGCGGCCGGGGGCGACAACAGGTGGAAGTCGATGCGGATGCCGTTGTCCCGCTGCCAGGCCCCGGCCTGATAGTCCCAGAAGGTGAAGGTGCCGGGCGGCTGCCTGCCCAGTTCGCCGGCCTCGGACAGGCCCAGATGCTTTATCGCGCGGAAGGCGGCGCGGCTCTGAGGCTGGAACAGGGCGTCGTTTACCCAGGCCGACGGCGTCTTGGCGTCGTCAGGCGTAGGGATGACGTTGTAGTCCCCGCACAGGATGAAGGCCTCTTCCTGGGCCAGCAGGTCGCGGGCGTGGGCCTGGAGGCGGTCCATCCAGGACAGCTTGTAGGCAAACTTCTCGGTGCTGATGGGATTGCCGTTAGGCAGGTACAGTCCGCCGACGCGGACCGGGCGGGGAGCCTCGATCAGGGCCTCGATGTAGCGGGCCTGTTCGAACTCCGCCTCGACGCCGGAGGTGTCGCTGCCGGGCAGGCCGCGCCGCACATCGGACACCGGGTATTTGGAGAGCAGGGCGACGCCGTTATAGCTCTTCTGGCCGTGAACCTCGACGTTGTAGCCGAGCGACTCAAAGGCCTCGCGCGGGAACTTCTCGTCCAGGCATTTGATCTCCTGCATGCAGACCACGTCGGGCGACGCGGCCTCAAGCCAGGCCAGCACGGTGGGCAGGCGGGCGTTGACGGAGTTGACGTTCCAGGTGGCGATGCGCATCCGCCCTGATTACGTCGCATCGGGGCGTTCTGTGAAGCCGCATAAGAAAACGCCCCCCGGAGCGAGCTCCGGGGGGCGTTGGCCGCGAACAGGGTTATGCTCTTACTGCGTCGTCGCAGGCGCTTCGGCGGCAGGCGCGACCGTCGTCAGGCGGCAGCCACCCCCGATATTCTGGGCCGTGGCACAGGGGTAGACCTGCTGCGTCACGCCCTCGCCATTGACGCGCACAATATAACCATCGCCAGCCCCACATTTGGCTTCGAAATAGCGACCATTGGCATTCTGACCCATCGACCGCAGGTTCTGGATGTCGCAGGAAGCTGCATCGGTGCCGACGAGTTTGGCGCGGAAGCCTGCGGCCTGTTCTTCCGCCGTGGTGAAGTTGCAAGTTCCGGCGGACGCGATGACCTGCATGCAATCCTGAAGATCCCAGCCGCTGGCCGTTTTCTCCAGCCAGTAACCGTCTTGGCCTGCGCAACCGACTTCGTAGATCATGCTGCCTGAGGGACTTTTCCCAATGGCGAGTGCTTGATCGATCGTGCAGGCTACGCCGGCTTCGCGAGCCCAGCCTCCAATCACGGCCAAGCCATTGTCATTGGCGGGCAGAGCGCACTGCTGACCGACACTGGCCTCCGGATTTCGGGCGCGAGCGGTTGCTGCAGTACCCGCCAGCTCCAGGCAATCGACGGCGAGAGGTGGCTGAGACGCCACGACGATATAGCCAGGCCCGCCAGCACAGGCGACCTCGTAGATGGATTGCTGCTGCGGATCCTGACCCAGCAGCATAGCTTCGCTGAGTTGGCACGTCTTGCCGGATGCTGTGATCTGAGTCTGGGCAGCGGCCATGATCTGCTCCGGTGTCGCAGCCGCCGCAGCCGCAGGACGACGAGCCCCACGGACAGAGCCCTCTCGGCCACGTCGCTGTGCTTCGCGATCCCGCCGGTCACCGCCGATACGACCGGGCAAGACTTGTTCACCTGTGATGACGCCGGATGCGCGGTCCGATTCAGTTCTCTCTCCAGGCCGGTCCTGAGCGGACGCAGGTTGGGCGACCATCAGGGTCAGCGCCATGGCGCAGCCGATCAGGCCAAGCGTTTTCTTGTAGAACACGATGAAACTCCGGATGGATAGGTCGTTGCCTAACCCTTGGCGAGTGAAGGGGGTGTGGTCAAGCCAGGCTATAATGGGTGACTAGACCCGGTGAACACTTGCGCTTATCTGGTCTGGGTTTCGATTGGAGACGGACTTGGCTGACGCCTTGGTTGTGGCAAAACTGGAACACAAGAAATGCGAGCCCCGCGAGCTGACCTATCCGTTTGCCGATCTGCCGGCACCGGGTGACGCCGTGGCGGTGGCACCCGGCGTGCAGTGGATGCGGCTGCCGATGCCGATTGCGCTGAACCACATCAATGTCTTTGCGATCGACGATGGCGAGGGTTGGGCCCTGGTCGATACGGGGCTGGGGATCGAAGAGACGCGCGGGCTGTGGGACCAGATCCTCGCCGGACCGCTGGGCGGACGTCCGGTCACGCGCGTGATCTGCACCCATATGCATCCGGACCATATCGGGCTTGCGGGATGGCTGTGCGAGCGTTTCGATGCGCCGCTGCTGATGACGCGGCTGGAGTATGTGACGGCACGCATGCTGGTGTCGGACACGGGCAAGGCGGCTCCGAAAGCGGGCGAGACCTTCTATAGGGCGGCCGGTTGGGATGAGGCGCAGATCGAGACCTACCGGCGCGAGTTCGGGCGGTTCGGCATGGCGGTGTCGCCGATGCCCGCCGGCTATACGCGGATCAGCGAGGGTGACCGGATCAGAATCGGCGGCCATGACTGGCGTGTGGTGGTCGGCGAAGGCCATAGCCCGGAGCACGCCTGTCTGTGGCGCGAGAGCGACGACGTCGTGCTGGGCGGGGATCAGATCCTGCCGCGCATATCCTCCAATGTGTCGGTGTGGCCGACGGAGCCCGAGGCCGATCCGCTGGGCGACTGGCTGGTGTCGCTGAGACGGATGAAGGCGGTGTTGCCGGAGGGGGCGCTGATCCTGCCGTCGCATGGGGAGCCCTTCTATGGGGTTCATACGCGGCTGGACGCCCTGATCCGGGGGCATGAGACGTCGCTCAAGCGGCTGGAGCGATCGCTGAAAGAAGCGAAACGGGCGGTGGATGTGTTCGGCAGCCTGTTTGCCAGACCGGTCGGCGACGGCGTACGCGGCATGGCCACGGGCGAGGCGATCGCGCATCTGAACTATCTGGCCCGTCAGGGTCGAGCCACGTGCACCCGCGATGCCGACGGCGTCGACTGGTGGACCGCCACCAACATCGAGGAGGCCTGAGCCATGACCGACCATATCCGCACCGAGCTGAGCGACGGCATCCTGAGCGTCACCTTCGCGCGACCCGAGAAGAAGAACGCCATCACCCAGGTGATGTATTCGGCCCTGGCCGAGGCGACCCAGCGGGCGAAGACGGACGATGCGGTGCGCGTTCTGCTGTTTCGGGCCGAGAGCGACAGCTTTTCGGCGGGCAACGACATCGCCGACTTCATCGCTATCGGTTCGCAGGGCGGTCAGGCGCTGGACATGCCGGTGTTCCGGTTCCTGAAGGCGCTGGCCGATCTGGACAAGCCGGCGGTGGCGGCGGTGCGGGGGCGGGCCGTGGGGATCGGGCTGACGCTTCTGCTCCACTGCGACATGGTGGTGGTGGCGGAGGATGCGCTGCTGTCGGCGCCGTTCATCAATCTGGCGCTGGCGCCGGAGGCGGCGTCCAGCCTGTTGCTGCCGCAGGTGCTGGGGCATCAGAGGGCGTTCGAGATATTTGCTCTGGGCGAGCCGATCGACGGGCGGACGGCGGTGGCCTGGGGGCTGGCCAACCGGGCGGTGACGGGCGACCAGGTCGAGGCGACGGCGCTGGACCTGGCGGGCCGACTGGCGGCGCGGGCCCCCAACTCCCTGCGTAAAACCAAGCGGCTGATGCGGGACGCCGAACACCTGTGGGCCCTGATGCAGCGCGAGGGCGAAGCCTTCGGCAGCCAGATGAAGAGCCCAGAGGCCATGGAGGCCTTCATGGCTTTCAGCCAGAAGCGGGCCCCGGATTTCAGCAAGGTCGGCTGATTGACCATTGCGCGGGGGGCTGCGGGGCTTTAGGCGCCACGCCCATGTTCGACACGCCGTCAGCCCCTGTTCGTATCGAGACCGAAACGCATGCGGACGCCGCGGCGGTTGAGGCGTTGGTGCTGGCCGCCTTCGGGCCGGGCCGGTTTGCCAAGACAGCGGAGCGGCTGCGCGAGCGGGCGTCGGTGGTTGCGGGCTTTGTGGCGCGGGAGGACGGCGCGGTCATAGGCTCGGTTAGGCTGTGGGCCATCACCATAGGAGACGCCAGGGCGCTGTTCCTGGGGCCGATCGCGGTGGAGGCGGGCAACCGGCGCGGGGGAATGGGGGCCGAACTGGTGCAGGCGTGCCTGGCCTTTGCCGAGGCCGGGGATGCGGCGGGCATATTGCTGGTTGGAGACGTGCCGTACTTCGAACGGTTCGGGTTCCGGAAGGTCGAAGACGTCGTCATGCCCGGGCCGGTCGATGGGCGGCGGCTGCTGTGGTGGGGACGGGCGGATGTTTCCGGGATCGTGCGGGCCGACTGAAAACAGAGTCCACTGAGTCCACTCCGTCCACCTGTTGCCGATTCTGACTTCGATGTTGGCGGGTGCATCGTCGCGAGACTGGCACGCGGATACGTCAGATACGGTCGCAGGGCTTTCGGCGCGGGGGGATCGGGCCTAGATCGGGAGGATGCCGACCTCATCCGACAATCCGACCGGACTGGCCGCCGTGGCGGCGGCGGCGAAGCAGGCGCCGGGGCGGGGTATTCCGCCGGTGCATCTGTGGCACCCCGGGCATTGCGGCGACATCGACATCGTCATCCAGAGGGATGGCCTGTGGATGCACGAGGGATCGCCCATCGGGAGACCTGAACTGGTTCGGCTGTTCTCGACCATCCTGCGCAAGGATGCGGACGGCTATGTGCTGGTCACGCCGGGCGAGAAGCTGTCGATCACGGTCGAGGATCTGCCGTTCCGGGCGGTGGCGGTGGAGATCGGGACCGATAGCCTGACGTTCACCACCGATGTCGGCGACGAGGTCGAGGCGGGGCCGGAGCATCCCATCGTCGTCAAGACCGATCCGGAGACGGGGGAACCCGCGCCGCGCGTGCATGTGCGGGCCGATCTGTGGGCGCGGATCGCGCGGTCTGTCTTCTACGAACTGGTCGAGGCGGCCGAGGTCGAGGACGGGCAGTGGGTCGTGCGGGCGCAGGGGCAGGCCTTTGTGCTGGGTCCCGTGAGCGCCGAATGAGTAGAGAGGCACTGAAGGCCGAATTGAAGGCGAGGTTGCTGCCGGTCGAAAGCTGGTCGATCGAGGGCGGGGCCGCGCGGTCCGATTTCGACCTGAACCCGGATGCGGTGCGCGAAGAGCGGACGCTGCGGGCGGCGGCGGTGCTGATCCCCATCATCGCACACGAGGATGGGGCGACCGTTCTGATGACGCGGCGGTCCGACACCCTGGCCAGCCATACCGGGCAGATCGCCTTTCCGGGCGGGCGGCTGGACCCCGGCGAGACGGCGGTTCAGGCGGCGCTGCGTGAGGCGTGGGAAGAGGTGGCGCTCGATCCCGGCGCGGTCGAGGTGCTGGGCCTGGGCGATGCCTATGAGACGGGGACGGGCTTTCTGGTCACGCCGGTGATCGGCTGGCTGACCCTTGCGCCGGAGACGAGGCCGTCGCCGGACGAGGTGGCTGAGGTGTTCGAGGTGCCGTGGGATTTCCTGATCGACGGGGCCAATCACCGGCGGGACTATTATGATCCGGAGACGGGGCCGAGGCGTTGGTACTGGGCCATGCCGTTCGGCGAGCGCTACATCTGGGGCGTGACGGCAGGCATCGTGCGGGCGCTGAGGGTGCGGCTATACGGCGAGGATGTGGTCGTGGCAGTCGGCGCGGCCGATGGGGAGGATGCGGCGTGAGCGTGCGGCTGACCGGACAGGACTGGCTGAACGATCCGGCGACGCGGGCGGTGATCGCGGCGCTGGAGGCGGCGGGCGGGCCGGGCTGTGCGCGGTTCGTGGGGGGCTGCGTCCGCAATACCCTGATGGGGCAGGTCATCGACGACGTGGACATCGCCACGACGCTGAAACCCGAGGAAACCAAGGCAGCGATCGAGGCGGCGGGGCTGAAGGCCGTGCCGACCGGCATGGCGCACGGGACGGTGACGGCGGTGTCGGGGCGCAAACCCTATGAGATCACGACCCTGAGGCAGGACGTCTCCACCGATGGGCGCAATGCCACCGTGGCCTTCACCGACGACTGGGCCGAGGATGCGGGCAGGCGCGATTTCCGGCTGAATGCGCTGTATGCCGATGCGTCCGGAGAGGTGTTCGATCCGACGGGGCGTGGAGTATCGGACGCGGCGGAGGGGCGGATCGTCTTTGTCGGCGAGCCAGAGACGCGCATCCGCGAGGACTATCTGCGCATCCTGAGATTTTTCCGCTTCTACGCCTGGTACGGGCGAGGGGAGCCGGATGCCGAGGCGATGGTGGCGTGCGCGGCCCTGGCCGAGGGGATGACGCGGCTGTCGGCCGAGCGGGTGTCCAAGGAGATGCTGAAGCTGCTGGCCGCGCCGGATCCGCGCCGGGCGGTGGCGGCAATGCGCGAAGCAGGCGTGCTGGCGCAGGTGCTGCCGGAGGCAGCCGATCTGGCGACGTTCGAGGCGATGGTGGAGCGGTCGCCGGAAGCCGAGATGCGGCTGATGGGGTTGCTGCCGCCGGATCAGGACGTGGTGAAGGCGGTGGCGGTGCGGTTGCGGCTGTCCAATGCAGTGCGCGACCGGCTGACGGCGGCGGCGCGGGCTTGGGCGGTGGTCGATCTGACCATGAAGGATCAGGCGGCGCGGGCGGCGCTGTATCGGCAGGGACGGCCGGGGTTCAAGGATGCGGTAGTGCGGCGGTGGGCCGAGGCGGCGCGCGCAGACACCGAGGCGCGGCGGTTGCTGGCGCTGGCGGACGGTTGGACCGTGCCGCGGCTGCCTGTCGGAGGACGGGAGCTGGCGCAACAGGGGCTGGAGCCGGGGCCGGAGACGGGGCGGGTGCTGAAAGCGTTCGAGGACGGCTGGATCGCGGACGATTTTCCGACCGAGGGGCATGAGGCGCGGCTGAAGGCGCTGATCACTGCGCCAAAGTGAAGGTCGTGACGACCGGGGCGTGGTCCGAGCCATTGGGGCGACCCAGGCGGCGGCGGGTGAAGGTCAGGTCGGTCGAGCGGTAGACCTGGTCGATGGTCATGCCGAAGACGGGGGGCAGGGCCGTGGGCCAGGTGCCCAGAATGCCGGGGGCGGGGTGCAGGCCGACCTCGTCGCGGACCTGACGGCCGATGCGGGCGGACGAGACGCTGTTGAAATCGCCGGAGACGATCATGGGGCCGGTGGTGGTGCGACGAAGCGCAGCCAGGTTCTCGGTCTGGATGATCTGGCCGTGCTGGAACTCATAGGGCCAGGGACGGGTCAGGTGGACCCCGACGATGTTGATGGGCCCCAACGGGGTGTCGGCCACGGCGGCGACGTCGTTCAGCAGGTCGTCGAAGGTGTCGACGCGGGTCAGGGGATAGCGCGAGGCGATGATGGAGCGGGCCGGGCCGCGCGCCTGATCCAGCAGGGTGGCGTGGACGCGGTAGGGATGGTCGCCCAGAAGGCGTTCGATACCGTCGGCGGTCTGGAGGCTGAGTTCGACCAGGACGATGATGTCGGGATCGGCCTGATCGATCGAGCGGCGCATGCGCTCGATGTCGGTGTTCAGATAGTGGACGTTGGCGGAATAGAGGGTCAGTTCGGCCGCGCCGGGGCGGGCCGGGGGCTGGGCCGGAAACCACTGGGGCCAGACGGCGACCAGAAGGGTGACGGCGACGATCAGGCCGAAGGCGGTGGCGCGCCACAGCCGGGCGAGGGCGACGAGGGCGGTCAGCAGGACCGTGGCCGTCAGGGCCGGAGCGGTGAACTGGGCCAGGATGTCGATCCAGCGGTGGCCCGAGCCGGACAGGGCCGCCACCGCCAGGGTCAGCGGGGCGAGCAGGCCGAGGCCAATCAGGACTTCGGCGATGCGCCAGGCCAGGCCGCCCCGTGCGAAAGGCGGGCGTGCGGGCAGGTCCGGTTGAACGGGTGACGTCATCGGGCGTTGGAAGCTTTGCGGCAGGAGATGGGGCGGCAGGAGACGAATGAATGGCCAAGCGGACCATCGGCGATATCGAGAAGATCTGGGCCAATGTCGAGGGCATCAAGAAGCTGTCGGACCGGGCGGTGGGCATCGGGCCGTTCGGCATCGGGCTGGACGGCCTGCTGACGTGGATCCCGATCGTCGGCACCGTCTATACGGTGGGGGCGGGGGGATGGCTGCTGACCCAGGCGTTCCGGGCCAAGGCGTCGCCGATCACCCTGCTGAAGATGTTCGGCTATCTGGGGGTCGATACGGCGACGGGCGAGGTGCCGATCCTGGGCGACGCGGTCGACTTCTTCTTCCAGGGCCACCTGCTGGCCGCCAAGGCCCTGCAGGCCGAGATGGAACAGACCCACTGGGTCGAGGCGCGCGAGGCGGATGCGAAGGCCTCAGGCGAGCATGAGCGGCATATGGAGGTCGTGGCGCGCGATCCGCAGTTGAAGCGGGTGGTGTATCTGCATGATTGAGGAAGTCGGCAGTTTACGTTGGGTGATCGAAATCCCTAATCGATCCTGAGAGAATTTTTCCACGCTTCGGATCGGTGAGCGAGGATCAGGAAAGCCTATCCTGTGACGCCATCACGCCCGATGCGGACGGCGCGCACTGATATCCATCCGGCAGCTACCAACACGCCAAAGATCAATATCGACGGAGTATCCGATACTGGACGTCCAAGCACGAATGTGTAGTAAAAATAGAGCGCGCTGACCGTCCCCAAACCTATAAGCCAGGCTGGGTACGCAAGTCTAAACTTGCCGGTAAACGTACTGACCACGCTTCCCTTCCGCATTGTCATTGCCGTGATCGCTGCAAATGGTGCGGCTAGGATAACTGCTCTTATAGCAGCGAATAGCAGAGCAATCGTCAAATTCATCTTCATTCCTAACGAGCCATCGCCTTGGGTCGTACTGCTCTAATCAACAATCACGATTCGCTACTGCCAAGTTCGTACCTCAAGCGTCGCCGCTGATAAATCCGATAGGAAGCGGTTGGCTTTTCGGATGAAGTCCGCTCTAGCCGTGCGGCATAGCGTGGGCCTGTATTGTAAATTGCAGGCCGAAAGTATATGCAATGTATACGAATCGTATATCGGGGCCATCTCATGGGCATCGTCAACATCGAGGATGAGCTGCACGAGCAGCTGCGGCGGGCCAGTCGGGTGTCGTGCCGGTCGATCAATGGGCAGGCGGCGTTCTGGATCCGGATCGGCATGCTGTGCGAGATGAATCCCGGCGTCAGCTATCAGGATCTGGTGGCGCGCGAGCTGAAGGCCGCGGGGGTGGATGCACCTGTGGCGGAGCCGGTCGCGGCGTGACCAAGACGCCGGCGGAAGTCGAACTGATGGCCGAGGCCGGGCGGTTGCTGGCGCGGGTGTTCACCCACCTGGACAGCCTTCCGCTCGAGGGAATGAGCACGCTGGAGATCAACGACCGGGTCGAGGCCTTCATCACGGGTGAGCTGAAGGCGCGGCCGGCGAGCAAGGGCCAGTATGACTATGGCTTCGTGCTGAACAGCTCGATCAATGCCGTGGTCTGTCACGGCGTGCCCTCAGCGGACGAGGTGCTGAGGGACGGGGACATCGTCAACCTGGACATCACGCTGGAGAAGGACGGCTTCATCGCCGATTCCAGCAAGACCTATCTGATCGGGGCGGTGTCGCCGGCGGCCCGGCGGCTGGTCCAGACGACTTACGAGGCGATGTGGCGGGGCATACTGGCGGTAAAGCCCGGCGCGCGTCTGGGCGACATCGGCCATGCGATCGAGCGGCATGCGCGCAAGGCGGGATATTCCATCGTGCGCGAATACTGTGGCCACGGCATCGGGCGCGAGATGCACGAGGCACCGCAGGTGCTGCATTTCGGCAAGCCGGGGACGGGGCTGGTGCTGAAGGAAGGCATGACCTTCACCATCGAGCCGATGCTGAACCAGGGTCGGCGGATGGTCGAGACGCTGGACGACGGCTGGACCGTGGTCACCGCCGACGGGAAGCTGTCGGCCCAGTTCGAGCATACGGTGGCGGTGACGAAGGACGGCGTGCGGGTGCTGACCCTGCGGCCCGACGAGGTGCGGGCCGGGATGCGCCGGGCGGCCTGACGCAGCGTCCATGCGGTGGGAGTTCGGCGATTGTCCGCACGAACAGATTCGCCAACTTATTGATCCATAGGTCCTATCGGGAACGAGCAGCGTCATGAGCCCGCCAGAGGAAGCGACTGACGCAGACTGATCTCCGACATTCCCCCGGAGATAATCGCATGAGCGCCGACCGAACCGCCCGACTGGAGCTGCCGTATCTGGCGGCCGGGCAGATGCAGAAGCACGTGACCCTGAACGAGGCGCTGACGCGGCTGGATGCCCTGGTCCAGACCCTGATCGTCAGCCGGACGACGACGGCGCAGCCCCCCGTGCCTGAGGAGGGTGCGCTGTATGTGCTGCCGGCCGGGCGGACGGGGGCGGACTGGGCGGCGCGGGCGGTCGGCACGCTGGTCCGGGCCGACATGGGCGGCTGGGTCGAGGTGCCGGTGCGGGACGGGCTGATCGCCCTGGTGCAGGACGCCGGCGAGCTGATCGTGCGGTCGGGCGGTGCTTGGGTGCCGATGGGCTCTCGGCTGGGGGCCTTGCAGGCGCTGAGCAGACTTGGGCTGAACACGACGGCGGATGCGACCAATCCCTTTGCGGCGCGGGTGAACAAGGCGTTGTGGACCGCGCTGGAGAGCGGGGCGGGTGGCGATGGCGATCTGAGGCTGACGTTCAACAAGGAGGCCGCGAGCGATGTGCTGTCGCTGTTGTTTCAGAGCGGGTTTTCCGGGCGGGCCGAGCTGGGTCTGATCGGTGGCGACGACCTGACGCTGAAGGTCAGTGCGGACGGGACGACCTGGCACGAGGCGCTGAGCGTGGACCGGGCGACGGGTCAGGTCAGCCTGCCCAGGGGCGTGGGGCGGCGGGTGATCACCGTGTTCAACGCCAGCGGTTCCTATGTGGTGCCGAGCTGGGCCCGCAGTATCGAGGCCATCGTGGTGGCCGGGGGCGGCGGGGGCGGAGCGGGGGCCTTCGGGGCCTCGGGCGCAAGGTTCGGCGGCGGCGGCGGCGGCGGGGGCGGCGTCAGCTTTGCCACCTGGTCGGCGGCGCGGGTCGCGGCGGGGCTGGATGTCGTGGTCGGCGGCGGCGGGGCGGGCGGCACGACCGGCAACGGCGGAGGCGGCAGCGGCAGCATCATCTATCGCGGATCGCAGGCGCTGGTGAAGGCTATCGGCGGCGCGGGCGGCGGCCTGGGCACGGCCGTCAGTGGGCCCGCCGGCGCGGCAGGACTGGGCGCGACGAGTACCAATCCGGGCGGAGCCTCCAGCATCACGATAACGGCCGAGGCGGGCGGCAGCCTGGGCCGCACTGATGCGCCGGGCGGGGGAGGCGGGGGCGGTGGTCTGAATGCCAGCACGGTCGCGCGCGCGGGCGGGCCGGGCGGCGATGGCGGCCTGTGTACCGCGACCTGTGCGGGCGGGGCGGGCGGGCCGGGCGCGGCGGGGGCTGCAGGCGGCAGTCCCGTCGATGTCCTGTTGCAATGGGCGGGTGGCGGCGGCGGGGGCGGCGGCGCGGCGACCAGTGGTGCAGGCTGGGGCGGAGGCGCGGGCGGACCGGGCGGCGGCGGCGGCGGAGGCGGCGCGGGTGTGACGGCGGGCGGTCAGGGCGGGGCCGGCGGTTCTGGCCTGGTCTGGCTGATCGCGAACGGATGAGCCGCATCATGACCCGCACAAATACATACGAGGACACACGTCTGCTTGATGCCGAGGCCTGGGACATGCCGCGTCGGCTGAGCGACGAAGACCTGCACGATCTTGATCTGAACGCCGGGGATGAACCCGGCTGGCGCAGCGCGCTGGGCTTGTTCGATCCGGAGGACGCGCGATGAGCGATCTCGGGTCCGACGATGCCGCCCGACCCCTGGCCGAGGGCCAATGGCTGTGGCGCAGACTGTATGTCTATGCCGGGACGGTCGCGTCATGGGTGCTGCTGGACCGGCTGATCGCCGTGGTGCCGCCCGAGGCCGCGCCCAGGCTGGCCGAAGGGCTGATGGTGCTGCTGGCGCTGACGCTGGTGCTGTATCTGGTCGCGCCGACCGCCCAGCAGCTGATCGTGGCGCTGAGATCGCTGCCGCCGCGTCTGAACGATGGGGGGCGGTGATGGGGTTCGGTCTGTCGAAACGGTCTCTGACGCGGCTGGAGGGGGTGCATCCGCGGCTGGTGGCCCTGGTGCGCGAGGCGATCGCCCTGTCGCCGGTCGATTTTGTGGTGACGGAGGGGCTGAGGACGCCGGAGCGGCAGGCGGCGCTGATCCGGGCGGGGGCCAGCCGGACGAAGCGGTCGCGCCACCTGACCGGTCATGCGGTCGATGTGGCGGCCCTGGTGGACGGTCAGGTGCGCTGGGACTGGCCGCTGTATCCGCGCATCGCGGCGGCCTTCAAGGCCGCGGCCGTGCGCCAGGGTACGCCCATCGTCTGGGGCGGGGACTGGCCCAGCCTGCGCGACGGCCCGCATTTCGAGCTGGATCGCAAGGTGTTCCCATGAGGGTCCCGAGCCTTCTGCGCACCCTGACGCCCTGGGGGTTGGGGCTGTCGCTGACCGTCCTGCTGGTTCTGACCGCAGTGCTGGCGCGTGGCCTTGGCCTGCGCTGGGACCCCTTCGATCTGGCGGGACGACGCCTGGAGGCGGCCCAACATCGGGTAGAGACGCTGGACCGCGATCTGGCGGCGCGGCGTCTGGAGATCGAGGGCGGTCAAACGCAGGCGCGGCGGGTCGCGCGCCATCATCAGACATTGACTGCGGTCGCCGCGACGACGGTCCGCACGCTGGAAAGGACCGAAAAGGCCGATGACGCTGAAATCCTGCTGGAGGCTGATCGTGCCGATCGCCTGCGCGATCATGACCGCGAACTGTGCCGCCTCGCGCCCGCCGTCTGTGGCACCGCCGCGACTGACCCTGCCGGATGAGGCGCTCCGTCCGTGTCAGCTGGCGGTACTACCTGAACGGCCCACCCGCGCGGATCTGGATGCGGCCTATGTGACACGCGGCGCTCAGCTGGTGGCGTGCGAGGGGGCGCGCAGGCTGGCGGTGGAGACCTTGCTGGCCGAAAGGGCGCTGCAGGATCGCGCACGCTGAGCGCCGAACGGCAAGATGTGCAGGGTGACCCGGCAAGAACTGCCGACGCCCGGCACATTCTGCCGGGTCCGGGACGTGGTAAACAAGAAGTACCGCAATGAAATCAACGACGGTCGATCTGGCACGATCGATAATCCGGTGGTCCCGTCTTTGCTGAGAAGGTTTCGAACAAAATGTTCCCGGCTGCCAAAATGGCGTCGGACACCTTGAAACAAGGAATATCGTCATGTCGCTGAACAGCGTCAACACGAACGTCGGTGCTCAGATCGCTCTGCAGAACCTGCAAAAGACCAACTCCGAGTTGGCAACCACTCAAAACCGCATCAATACCGGCAAGGCCATCAACTCGGCCAAGGACAACGGTGCCATCTGGGCCATCGCCCAGAGCCAGCGCGCTGAATCGGCGTCGCTGAATGCGGTGAAGTCTTCGCTGCAACGCGGTCAGTCCACGGTCGACGTCGCCCTGTCAGCCGGTGAAAGCGTTTCGGATCTGCTGACGCAGATGAAGTCCCTGGCCCTGTCCGCTTCGGACGCCAGCCTGGGAACTGCCGCCCGCGCTTCGCTGAACGAAGACTTCATCAGCCTGCGTGACCGGATCACGACCGTTGTGGCCAACGCCAGCTTCGACGGCACGAACCTGATCAACGCGGGTACGGCCGGCTTCAAGGCTCTGGCCAACGCCAAGGGCACGTCGACCATCAACGTCGCCCAACAGAACCTGTCGCTGGGCGGCACCATCGTGACGGTCGCCGCTGCCGGTGTCGTGTCTTCGGCGACGGCTGCCGCCGCCATGATCACGACGGTCGACACCTCGATCCGCAACGTCTCGACCGCCCTGTCCAAGCTGGGCACGGGTTCCAAGGCGTTCGAAAACCACCTGACCTTCGTCGGCAAGCTCCAGGACTCCCTGGACGCCGGTGTGGGCAACCTGGTGGATGCCGACCTGGCCAAGGAAAGCGCGCGACTGCAGTCGCTGCAGACCAAGCAACAGCTGGGTGTGCAGGCTCTGTCGATCGCCAACTCGTCCAGCTCGATCCTGCTGGGCCTGTTCCGCTAAGACCAGAACGACCGGAAGGGCGGGGCCGCCGGTCCCGCCCGACCACCCTTTTTCCCAGTAATCCCGGTAACCAGTTCCTTTGCAGGAAGCCGCCGACCGACCGTCGACGGAAGGAGATATGAGCAACAATGCCGCCATAGCCGCCGTGACCGCCACCGCCGTCCTGCCCATCGCGGGAGGATCGAGCGCCAGCGGTGACTTCAACGGCTCCAAGTCCGCACAGGATGTCGCCAAGGCCGCACGCTATCGCCTGGTGATCGAGGAAGGCCCCCAGAACGGCTCGTTCATCTACAAGACCATGGACCGCGAGACCGGCGAGGTTATCCGCCAGTTCCCCCGCGAACAGGTCGTCAAGATGATGCAGTCCGAAAGCTATGGGGCCGGTTCGGTCATAGACACGACCGCCTGAGCCATACGACCCATGCACGACCAGACGCCACGCAGCCTTCTGCGGGGCTAATGTGCGTTAACCATGTGTGCACGGTTCCGCCCTAGCTTGATCCAAACTTCGAAGGGTCGAGTCGGATGACGAATAGCGTCCACACCAATGCTTCCGCCGCCATCGCGCTGCAGAACCTGTCGCGCACCAACGACCGGCTGAGCCAGGTCCAGAGCCGGATTTCGACGGGCCTGAAGGTCGAGGGAGCCAAGGACAACGCCGCCATCTGGGCCATCGCCCAGCAGCAGCGGGCCGACGTCGGGGCGCTGAGCGCCGTCAAGTCCAGCCTGGACCGCGCAGTGTCGCTGGCCGATGTGGGCCTGGCGGCTGGCGAATCGATTTCGGACCTGCTGAACCAGCTCAAGGAGAAGGTCGTCCTGGCCAAGGACGACTCGCTGAAGACCCAGTCGCGAAAACTGCTGGACGACGACTTCAAGGCGCTGCTGCGGGCCATTTCATCGGCCGTGGAGAATGCGACCTTCGACGGCGGCAATCTGCTGAACGGTTCGCTGACCAATGGCGTGAAATTCCTGGCCAATGCCGAGGCGACGTCTTTCGTCACCCTGTCCGGGGCCAATCTGACCCTGGGCGGCGCGATTATCGAGCTGTCGCTTTCGGACAGTCTGACGACGCTGACAGGCGCGACGAATGCCCTGACCAAGCTGGACGATTCGATCGCGCAGTTGAACTCAGCCCTGGGCTCGATGGGCGCGCAGGCCAAGCAGATCGAGGCGCACCGGACCTTCGTCGGCAAGCTCACGGATACGCTGGAGGCCGGTATCGGCAATCTGGTCGATGCCGATCTGGCCAAGGAAAGTGCACGGCTCCAGGCGCTTCAGGTTCAGCAGCAGCTGGGCGCGCAGTCCCTGTCGATCGCCAACCAGGCCCCGCAGATCATTCTGTCGCTGTTCCAGTAAGTCTGGCGTTCAGTTCAGACGGCGCGGAGCCGCATGGCTGATGTGCACGGCGGCTCGGCGCACGCGTGCAGGCTGGGCAGACAGGCCATACAAAGCCAGAAGCGACATCAGGGGTTCGAAGAGCTTACTCAAGACGCAGGACTCCTTCGCGAGAGGCGCAGGACGGCGCGAGATCGAAAACCTCAGTTAGCCGAGTCGGGTTCCCGGTCGCCAGTGATGCGCGCGCGATTCCTGTGGGTTGTTAAGCCGGCGTTACCGGCGAAGCCTCACACTGGCGGTCGGAGAGCCGGTCTGTGATCAACAACAGCTATCTTCTGGGCCTGTTCGGGGGCACGTCGGATGCGACGTTTACCTCTGCGACTACGGCTGCGCTGAATGCGGCGACGAAGAAGCAACCGACGCCGCCCTGGTCCTCCTCGGTCGAGCCGCCCAGGGCCAGCGATCTGGTCCGCTCGGCTCTGGGCGGGCGCAAGTTGATCAACGAGGGCGCCGCCCAGCTGGATGTGAAATCCGCCTCCGCCGATTACCGCAAGCTGTTCGCGCTGTATCAGGGGCTGGAGACGCTGACCGCCCTGACCAATCGTGCCAGCACGAAGGGTGTGAGTACGCTGGAGATGAGCCAGCTGGACAAGCGGTTCCAGTCCGGACTGGGCGAGATCGGCTCCTGGCTGACATCCGCCGATTTCGAGGCGATCCGCCTGGCCCAGGGCACGGCGGGCGCGACCAGCAAGACGACGGCGGCGGTGCCGCGCGACAGCGCCATATCGGTGACGGGACCTATCCATGAGGGTTCGCCCGACTCTCTCAGCCCGGCCTTCGCCGGCGATGTGACGTTCAACATCGGCATCAAGCGCGCCAACAGCGATCAAGCCGTATCGATCGATCTGGCCGAGATGGGGTCGACCCCTCGTACGCTGACGGCGGTGCTGAACCACATCAACGGCAAGCTGCAGGCGGCGGGCGTCGAGACGCGGATCGGGCGGGAGCTTGTCCCCGTGGCTCCGAAGACGCTGACTGTGGGAGGCAAGCCTGTGACCCTTCCGCCTGGACCCGACCAGTTCGCCCTGGTCGTGCGCGGAACTGCGGGCGAGACCGTCAGCTTCTCCGCCGGCGAGCGGGCCGATGCGGTCTATGTCGTTCAGGCCAGCGGGACGTCGGGCGGTCAGCAGGTGCTGAAGTTCCAGACCGACACGGGCGGCACGGCACCGGATGCTGTGGCGCGACCGGGCGAGACTCATTGGGTGCCTGGACGAGCCGGTCAGACGACATTGCCTGCGGGTGTCGAGACGGTGCGGGCGAGTGCGACGGGACCGGACGGGTCGCTGTGGCTGGTGGCGGATCTTGAGGCCGGACCCGGCAACCAGCCGATCAAGGGTCAGAAGGACGTGGCCTTGATGAAGCTCGATTCGGCCGGGCGGGTGGTCCTGACCCAGACGCTGGGCGCGGCCTCGACGGCCAGCGGCTATGCCATTGCGGTCGATGGCGACGGGCGTGTGGCGGTGGCCGGATCGGTGACGGGTGCGCTGGAGCCGGGCAAGAGCGGCGATGTGGCCGGTGTGGCCGACAGTTTCGTCACGGTCTTCAACGCCGGGGGCAGCGAAGTCTGGACCCAGCGACGGGGAGCGCGGGCTGCGGATGAGGCGACGGCGGTCAGCTTTGGGGCCGACGGCATGGTCTATGTGGCCGGGCGCGCGCAGAGCGCCATGACCGGCGGCGTCGCCCAGGGCGGCTGGGACGGCTATGTCCAGGCCTTCAGCGAGAGCCAGGCCCACATCTATGCACCCGTGGTGGCCAACAGCGCGGGCGTGCAGCAGTTCGGCACCAGCGGGACCGACGGCGTGGACGCGATCGCGGTGGACGGGTCGAACCTGTACTCGGCGGGTGTCGAGAACGGCAAGATGGTCGTGCGCCACTTCAGCCTGGATGCGTCGGGTAGGCCGACGCTGCTGTCGTCGCGCGACCTGGGCTCTGCCAGTGGCGAGATCGCGGGCATTTCGGTGTCCGGCGGCCAGGTGATCCTGACGGGCGCGACGCGCAATGCGGCCCTGGATATCGGAACCGTCAATCAGGCCCATCACGGCGGCACGGACGCCTTCGTCGCCGTGCTGCAGGGCGACCTGGCGGCGTCGGGTCAGGACCGTCTGACGTATGTGGGCACGGCCGGTAACGACACGGCGGCCGATGTGAAGGTCGTGGACGGCAAGGTCTGGGTCACCGGTGTGGCCGACCGGCCCGAGGGGGCCAAAGAAACCGATCCGACAAAAGCCTATCTGGCCCGGATCGATGCACAGACTGGGGCCGAGGAGTGGCGCAGGGATTGGGAAGGTAACGGAGGCCAGGCGGCGCCCCTGGCTCTGGCGGTGGCCAGGGATGGGGCCAGCATTCTGGATCGACTGGGCCTGCCGCAGGGCGAGATCGATCAGGGCACCTCCAAGACCTTGACCGATGCGACTTCGCTCAGGGTCGGGGATCGCTTCTATGTGTCCGGCGCGGACGGCGGGCGGCAGGTGGCGGTGACCATCGAGGCGCGCGATACCCTGCAGTCTCTGGCCCGGAAGATCGAACAGGCATCCAATCGCAAGCTGAAGGTGACGGTCACGGCTGAAACCGCCAAGACGCAGGCGGGCGACACGCCGACGGCTCTGTTCGCAGGCTTGCAGCGGCTGACGATCACGGCACGCGATGGTGCCACGGGTGCGATGCTGACGGCGGGCGAGACGGGGCGCGATGCCCTGGCGGGTCTGGGCCTGTCGCAGGGCTATATCGGGGCGACGACGGGTGAGGACGTCATCCGCACCTTCGGTCTTAACCTGACCGGCGGCATGAACCTGGGCAGCGCAGAGGCGATCAAGGCGTCGGGCGAAAAACTTCAGGCGGCGATGAAGGCCGTGCGGGACGCCTATCGCGCTCTGGACCCCAGCACAGCGACGGCGAACAAGCCCGTGGGACAGGCCCCGGCCTATCTGACGGCGCAGCTGGCCAACTATCAGGCGGCGCTGGCCCGATTGACCGGATAACCGGGATAGTCTGCGAACGGCGTTGACGCATCGGGGTCGAGCAGGGTTATTGGGGGCCTGTCTCACGTGAGTGCCGAATGCCCCAGGACAACCGCATACTGATCGCGATCGGTGCCGGCATAGCCATCATAGCGGCCGTCGTGATCGCCCTGTTGCTGAACGGTGGACGAGACGAGCCCGAAACACCGCCGCCGGCCGCTCAAGGCGGGCTGACCATCGACGTCGCCGACGCGCCGGGTCTCGATTCCGAGCGGGAGCTGCGCTGCTTCGTCAACGGGCAGTTCGTCGGCATGGCCAATCTGGCAGACTGTGCCCGTCAGAACGGGCTGGCGACCGAGGCCATGGATGTGGGCATCGACCAGAGCGGCCAGGCGGCTGCTTTCGTGCCGCCTGCAGGCCCACCGCCGGTCGAGGATATCCCGGTCGTCGAGATCGCACCCTATCCGGAGGATATGCCGGAATCGACCCGTCCGGCCGGGCCGCCGGCGCGCGTCGGCAGCGCCTGCCTGCGCCACACGGGATCGGACTGGCGTTCGCTGTCAAACAATATGAGCCTGGAGGCCTGCGTGCAGGCGCTGTATTCGGGAACCTGCGTGCGGCCCGGCGACGCCCAATATGGCCGCTGGGGCGACACGACCGTGCGTCTCGTGGCCGGTCGGGTCGAACAATCCGCCGACAACAGCCGTTTCAGCACCCTGGTCGAGCAGGACCGTAGTTGCCAGTTTCCGGAGTTGCGCTGATGAAGCCCGCATTCATGACCGCCATTGTCTTGGGCATAGGGGCGTTTGGGCTGACCGCCTGCGAGAAGGACTTCAACGCCCCGTTCGACCGCGGCGTCTGTTACGTCGTCGATCTGGGCGATGAGGAGGGGGCCGAGCCGGTCTTCAACAGGGTGGCGGACAACCAGCCGCAGATCGAATTCTGCGCCGCGCGTCTGGAAGAGGTCAGGACGCGGTTCCTGAACCTGGGCGGCAACCGGACCGAGCTGGTCGGGGCCTATCAAGGCAGTTTCCTGTTCCTGGATCAGACCGGCGTGCGTCGGGCGCAGTCGTTGAACGGGACGCGCTATTTCATGATGGCACGGACGGGAGATGGCCGACTGGCCGTACCGGGCACCATCGAACAGCGCCCGGCAGCACCGGCACCCGCGCCTTGACGGCGTGAACAAAAAAAGAACATACAGACGCAGTCGGTGATTGCGGCTTAACGAGAACAAGGAACTACGGTCATGGCGGGCAGCGTCAACAAGGTCATTCTGGTCGGCAATCTGGGCAAGGACCCGGAAATCCGCACCCTCAACTCGGGCGAACGCGTCGCCAATCTGTCGCTGGCGACGTCCGAGAGCTGGCGCGACAAGTCGACCGGCGAGCGCAAGGAAAAGACCGAGTGGCACCGCGTGGTCATCTTCAACGAAAACATCGTCAAGGTTGCCGAGAACTATCTGAAGAAGGGCTCGACCGTTTACATCGAAGGCTCGCTCCAGACCCGCAAATACGAGCAGGCGGGCGTCGAGAAATACACGACCGAGATCGTGCTGCAGAAATTCCGCGGCGAGCTGACGATGCTGGGTGGCCGTGACGGTGGCGGTTCGGGCGGAGGCTACGGCGGCGGATCGCGCGGCGACGACGACTATTCCTCGGGCTTCTCGACCGGCGGGGCCAACAAGCCGAGCGGGCCCAAGGAAAGCTACGACCTGAACGACGACATCCCGGTCGGAGGTCTGCGGGCGTCACATGATCTAACCCGATGTGATGCCCGGCGGGATGCCGCCCGCGCTATGGCATTGGCATGATCACGCCCGACAAGCCGCACAGCCCGCTGACCTTGATTGAGGTCGCCGCAATCGCTGCGGTGGTGGTGATCTGGGGCGTGAACAATGCGGCGGCCAAGCTGGGAACCGAGACCCTGCCGCCGCTGCTGATGGGGGCGATGCGGTTCGGGCTGGCGGCGGCCTGTCTGATCCCCTTCGTGCGGCCACCGTTTCCGAACTGGAAGAGCCTGCTGATCATCGTGGGCGTCGGTGGTCCCATACATTACGGCCTGATCTATCTCGCCTTCTGGCTGGCCCAGGACGTCAGCCCGGTTTCGGTCGCGGCGCAGCTGTGGGTGCCGTTCACGGCGCTGTTTGCGTTCCTGCTGCTGGGCGAGCGGCTGTCGAAATTCGCGCTGATCGGCATGGGCGTGGCGTTTGCGGGCGTGGCCTGGATGACGCTGGACCCGCATGCGATCGAGGACTGGAAGGCGATCCTGGTCGCTATGGCCGCCAGTTGCGCCTGGGCCCTGACGACGGTGATCGCACGGCGCACGACCTCCATTCCCCCGTTGAAGATGCAGGGGCTGCTGGCGCTGGTCGCCCTGCCATCGCTGGCTTTCGCGTCCGCCATCTTCGAGACGGGGCATTGGCAGGCTGTGCAGAAAGCCGATGCGATGGTCTGGGCCAGTGTCATC
This sequence comes from Rhizobium sp. Q54, assembly GCA_943369795.1. Classification (GTDB taxonomy): domain Bacteria; phylum Pseudomonadota; class Alphaproteobacteria; order Caulobacterales; family Caulobacteraceae; genus Brevundimonas. Next base: position 25,852 of record CALROO020000027.1, read on the forward strand.
TGGGCCGGGCTGGTGTCATCGGTACTGGCCACCACCCTGGTGTTCTGGCTGGTGCAGAAGCGCGAGGCGGGGCGAGTGACGCCCTATCTGCTGGCCACGCCGGTCGTCTCCATCCTGATCGGCTGGGGCTTCATGGGCGATGTGCTGACGGCGCAAATCCTGACCGGTGCCGCCCTGACCATGGGCGGCGTGGCCATCGTCGCCCTGGCCGAGCGGGGCCTGAGGGCCGGAGCGACCAAGGGCTGAACAAGAAAGGCCCGGACGGCGACGTCCGGGCCTCGATCTGTTGCCGCTTAAGGCGTGTCTTACAGGCCCGGAAGTTTGAAACCTGTGTCGCGACGCGGCGCGATGCTGATGCCGGTATTGCCCACCAGGGCCTGATAACGAGCATATTCGGTCTGCGGATCGATCACGACAGCGCCATCGGCGGTCTGGGTCGTGGTCGCGGCCTGGCTGGCCGGGTCCTCGCGACGCCAGAACATGATGCGGTCGGCCCAGCCTTGTTCCTTGTGCGCCAGATCGCCGAACTCGTCGTCAACGACGTAGCGCGCCAGAGGATCGGCGCGGTCGCCACCGGCCTGGGCCACCAGCACCTGTTCGCCGGGCGAGCGGGTTACCGCCTGACGCTGACCCAGGAGGATTTGACGTGCGGCGGATTCAGGAGCCAGTTCCTGCGGGCGCGGTTGACCTGGGGCGGGCGGCGTCAGGCCGTATTCCGGCGGGACGGTCAGCGGCGCGGTCGACACCGTCAGGAACTCGTCCGGCGTGACCTTGGCCAGACCGACACTACGCGAAATCGTGCTGCAGGCCCCCAAGGCGAGGGTGGACGCGGCCACGGTCAGGATGGTCAGTGTACGAAGGCGCATGGTCACTCTCGGTGTCGGTCGGGAACCGCGCAGCCAAACGGGCGCGCGTATCGGACCTTGATGAAGCGGTTGATTACGACTTTTCGGCGGCGCCGCCAACCTTGGCCGCCTTCTCCGCACGCAGACTGTCCCAGATCAACAGGACGATGCCGATGGAAATAGCGCTGTCGGCGACGTTGAAGACCCAGGGGAAAAAGCCCGTGCCTGAAAAGTCGAGAAAATCGACGACGAAGCCGAAGCGAATGCGATCAATCACATTGCCGATCGCTCCGCCCATGATGAGACCAATGGCCGTGATCAGCAGGCGTCGGTCCGCCCTCAACGCCCACCAGGCCAATGCCAAGGAGATCACCACCGCGAAGACGCTCAGATACCAGCGGGCCGAGCCGTCACCGAACAGGCCGAAGCTGACGCCGCGGTTCTCGACCCAGGTCAGGTTGAAGATCGGCGGCAGGACGGCGACCTGTCCCATCTCGCGCAGATCGATGCCGGAGATGACCCAGGCCTTGGTCAGCTGGTCGACGATGACGATGAGGAGGGCCAGGCCAAAGGCGGCATAGGCGATGCGTGGGATTTTCATTCGGGCCGCTGAATTGTGAAGCGCACGGGTTAGCAGCCCGGTCGCGGCCCGCGAAGAGGCAAATGCAGTCGTAGTCGCGAGAACAGGGCCTGAAGACGCCATTTCACAGCGTTCAAGGGTTGCCGTTCAGGGAACGCGGCCCCAAATGTGACGCTTAAACAATCCGAGAACGATCAACGCCCGCAGTGAAGGAGCGCCGATGCCGCATGCCGACAGCCTGATTCTGATCCTGGTCGGCGGCTTCGTGCTGGCCTTCATTTTCGGCATGCTGGCGAACCGGCTGAAGCTGTCTCCATTGGTGGGCTATCTGATCGCGGGGATTGCCGTCGGCCCCCACACCGCAGGATTCGTGGCCGATCCGGAACTGGCCCCGCAACTGGCCGAGATCGGCGTGATCCTGCTGATGTTCGGCGTCGGCCTGCATTTCTCGCCCAAGGATTTGATGCAGGTCCGCAAGGTCGCGGTGCCGGGCGCAGTGGTGCAGATCGCTTCGGCGATCGGCCTGGGCTGGCTGCTGGGACGGTTCGTGCTGGGCATGACGGATGTCGAGGCGCTGTTGATGGGCTTTGCACTGTCGGTCGCATCTACAGTCGTGCTGATGCGGGCGCTGGAAGAGCGTCGGCAGAACAAGGGGGAGATCGGGCGGATCGCCGTCGGCTGGCTGATCGTCGAGGATCTGGTGATCGTGCTGGCTCTGGTCATGCTGCCGATGATCATCCTGCCGCCCGGACAGGAGGTGGCTGCCGGTGCCCTGGCGCTGAATGTGGGCTGGACCTTGTTAAAGGTCGCCGCCTTCGTGGCCTTCATGTTGATCGTCGGCGGGCGCGCCCTGCCATGGCTGCTCGTGCGGATCGCCCATACGAAATCGCGAGAGCTGTTCACTCTGGGCGTGCTGGCCATCGCCCTGGGCATCGCCTGGATCGCCTATCAGTTGTTCCACTCGTTCGCGCTGGGGGCCTTCCTGGCCGGGCTGGTGCTGAACGGGACGCCGCTGGGGCACAATGCGGCGGAGCGGTCGCTGCCGTTGCGCGATGCGTTCGCCGTGCTGTTCTTCGTCTCGGTCGGCATGCTGTTCGACCCGATGATCCTGATCGAGCGGCCCTGGGCGGTGCTGGGCGTGCTGGGCATCGTCATCGTCGGCAAGACGCTTGCGGCGCTGGCCATCACCACGGCGTTCAAGCTGGATCGCAAGACCAGCCTGACCGTGGGCGCATCATTGGCTCAGATCGGAGAGTTCAGCTTCATCCTCGCGGCGCTGGGCGTCAGCCTGGGCGCGATGCAGCAGGGCACGCACGACCTGATCCTGGCCGCGGCCCTGCTGTCGATCTCGCTGCATCCGTTCGTCTTCAAGCTGATCGATCGGATGGGGGCCGCGCCGGACCCGCAACGGATCGCCCGCGCCGAGGCTGCGGAAGCCTCGGTCGCGAGCGGGCCGAAGGTGACCGATCTGGTCTAGCCGCGGCTTACAACACCCCGATCATGCTCGCGACCAGCGGATGGCGGACGATGTCGCGCTCGGCCAGCTTGACTACGGCGATGTCCGGCACGGCAGTCAAACGCTCGGCCACATCGGCCAGGCCGGAGATGCCGGGCAAGAGGTCCGACTGCTGGGGGTCGCCGGTGACCACCATGGTCGAATGCCAGCCCAGGCGGGTCAGCAGCATCTTGAGCTGAACGTAGGTGCAGTTCTGGGCCTCGTCGACGACGATGAAGGCGTTGTTCAGGGTGCGACCGCGCATGTAGCCGATGGGGGCGATCTCGATCAGTCCCTCGGCCATCAGGGCCTTGACCCGCTTCATCGACAGGCGGTCGGACAGGGCGTCGTAGAGCGGGCGCAGATAGGGGGCCAGCTTGTCCTCCATGTCGCCGGGCAGGAAGCCGATGGACTCGCCGGCCTCGACGGCAGGTCGGCTGAGGACGATGCGCCCGATCTTGCCGGCCTCCAGCGCCTCGACGGCCTTGGCCACGGCCAGATAGGTCTTGCCCGTGCCTGCGGGGCCCAGGGCCAGGACCAGATTGTGGTGGTCGATGGCCGTCATCAGTTCGGCCTGGCCGTCCGACTTGGGTTTCAGGGTCTTCATATAGGCCTGGTCGCGGTCGTCGTTGGAGGGGAGAGGCGACCAGCCTGCGTGTGTCGGCAGACGCCGCACCTTGGCATCGTCCATGAACTGGCGACTGTCCAGGACACCGTGTTCACGGCCGGTGTCGCGGGTCTGGCGCTTGATGGCTGCACGCTTGGTCATGGACGCCTCATTCCTTCAGGCATGAAAAAAGGCGATGCCGCAAAAGCATCGCCCGGGGTGACAGTGGGGAGGAAGTCGAAGACGGAGACGCATGCGCCGCCCGGGTCACAGACACGCCCTCTGCGAGAGGGTGGGACTGACAGCGGAGAGAACCGCCGACCGGAACGCGTCACGCGCGTCCTCCTTGGGCTATGACCGGACCGGGCTTGATCCGGCTTCGGATCCGGGGCCGAAATGGCGACCTCGAATCGCAGCAACACCATGATGCTAGCGTGGTTTACGACGGGTTAAAGCGCCCAATCGATCAAGAATAAGGTGATGATTTCATGACGGTTTATGCGTTGGCGGACAAGAAACCGCAGCTTCCGCCCAAGGGCGAATACTGGATAGCGCCGAACGCGACTGTGGCAGGAGATGTGATTCTGAGGCCGGGCGCCAGTATCTGGTTCGGGGCGGTGGTACGCGGGGACAATGATCCGATCACGATCGGGCGCGATACCAATATCCAGGATGGCAGCGTGCTGCATTCCGACCCCGGCGAACCGCTGACGATCGGCGACGGCGTGACGGTCGGCCATATGGTGATGCTGCACAGCTGCGAGATCGGCGACAACAGCCTGATCGGCATCGGCGCGGTGGTGCTGGGGCGGGCCCGAATCGGGAAGAATTGCCTGATCGGTGCCAATGCCCTCATCACCGAGGGCAAGGTCATACCGGACAACAGCCTAGTCATGGGCCAGCCGGGCAAGGTGGTACGCGAACTGGAGCCAGGCCAGATCGAGGCGCTGAAGGCGTCGGCCCAGCACTATGTGCAGAACTGGAAACGCTATGAGAGAGACCTGACGGAGGTATCAGCCTGACTTGGTCGCCAGCCCTTTCAGCCTGGCGAGGGCGGGCTTGACGAAGGGCGTCGTCAGCATGGTCGAGGCCACGGCCATCAGCAGCAAAGCGGTGAAGGTCGTGTTGGTGATGATCTGTTTGTCCAGCAGGATGTTGGCGAAGATGATCATGATCAGGGCTTTGGTCTGGAGCAGCCAGCCGATGATCGAGGCCTCGCCCTTCTCCCACTTCAGCAGTCGCCCGGCGATGTGAACGCCCAGCAGTTTGCCCGAGACAGCGGCGACCAGCAGCAGGGCGGCCGCGCCGAAAACCATCAGGCCGCCGACGCCCCATTCCGTCTTCAGACCCGTGGACAGGAAGAAGACCGGCATGACGGCCAGCAGGATATGATCCCGGAATTGATCCATGCGCTTGCGGTCGAACCAGTCGCTGTCCAGGACCGCCCCGGCCAGGAAAGCCCCGACCATGTAGTGCAGCCCAGCCCAGTCGGCCGCCAGACCGCAGGCGGCCAGCCAGATCAGGCCGATGTACCAGCGGTCCGTCTCGGGAACGCGTCGCATCAGCTTGCGGACAGCCCAGGTCGCGGCGGTGAAGGCGATCAGGAAGGCTCCCTGACGGCCCAGTCGCTCCCAGTCCAGCAGGATCAGGGCCAGCACGCCCCAGATGGCGATGTCGTCCAGACTGGCATAGCGCAGGACCCTCTGGCCCAGGGGCTGGCGCAGAATGTCCAGCTTCTCCATCAGCAGGACCAGAATGGGCAGGGCGGTCACGGCACAGGCCATGCCGATGCCGACGATCACCTGCCAGGGTTGACCCTGCGGCCCCGCCCAGCCCGGCGTGGTGAGCAGAAGCATGGCGGCGACGCTGCCGAAGGCCAAGGGCACGATCATGGCCAGGGCAGCGGTGGTGCCTGTCTCGGACCGTTTGGCCCAGGCCTGTTTCAGGTCCAGTTCGATCCCGGCGATCCAGACGAAGATCATGACCGCCCACCAGGCGATGCCGTTCAGGGCGCTGACGACAGGCCCGGAAAAGACGAAGCCGTAGTAGTCGGGGAAGGCCGCTCCCAGCACGCCGGGGCCGAGCAGGATGCCGGTGATGATCTGAACCACGACCAGCGGGGCGTAGTGATCGGTCCGGAACAGCCGCCAGATCAGCCACGGGACCGAAAAGATGATCAGCAGGGCGATCAGGAAGATTTCAGTGGTCGTCACGCGCACGTCCCCGCCAAGCGCCGCCATATGGCCCCGGCCCAGTCATGCGTCAGGCGGGCAGACGCGACAAGAGCGGGCAATCAGGCGATGCGGCGACCGTCGACGGCGGCCAGGCTGAGCGGTGCGCGGCCTGAATGGCCCACGCCGATGCAGACACGCCCGGTCAGCAGGCGGCTGTCGCCGTCACCGAACGCCAGGGTCGATAGCGGCGCATAGAGGCCGACGATGCGATCGATCTGGCTCGATGCGCTGCGCAGGGGGGCCAGTGTCACTTCAATCAGGTCGCCCGACAGGCCGATGGCGGCTTTGATGACGACCGGGCGTGCCTCGCGAACGCACTGCGACACGGCGGCGGTGACCATGGCGTGCGAACTTTCGCGCCAGAGTGTCGTCAGGGGTTGTCGGGCCAAGGGCGCGCCGTGGAAGGACTCGATCCAGCTGCCGGTCGTTCGCAGTCTGCAGCCATCGGCGGCGACTTCGGCCATGAAGAGGCGGGGCAGGCGAAGGCCCAGCGCATCCGGGTGAAAGCTGTTGCGATCCGGGACGTCTGCCACGACGCCGGGCCGGCGCGACAGGCGGGTCCAGTGATCGATCAACAGATGTGTGTCGGCATGAAACATCGAAACGGCCTCCGGCTGCCGCGTCGCAAGTCCTGCACCGACGCCGCGATTCGCCAAGGCAACGGAAATGAAAGGCTTTTGCTGTCTTGATGTCGGCTGGAGCGGCGCACCCCTTGCGACGCGCATGCGAAATTTCTGGAGGATCGGCCCATGCGGGTGCGGATCAAGACATGGCTGCCAGCCCTGGTGGGCTTCATCGCCCTGACGGCCTTTGCCGACAAGGCCGCGGCGCAGTGCGGCGCAGGCTGCGAGCCTCCGCCGCCCCCGTGCTGCGAGCCGCCCCCTCCGCCTCCGCCGCCGCCGCCGTCGTGCTGTGGCCAGCCGCCTTCACCGCCCCTTGGAGGTGGAAACTTCGGCGTGAACGTCAATGTGAACGTCAATGGCAATGCGAACGGCAATGCCAACGCCAACTCCAATGCCAATTCGAACGCCGGGCGCGGCTTCATCGGGGCTCGCTCCGGTGGCGGCTTCTACGGCGGGGGCGGCGGTGGTTCGGCCTATGTCACGGTCGACCAGCCCTATCCGACCACGATCAACGGCCTGAATGTCGAGGGCGGCATGGCTCGCCGGATGGAGCGCGTGGCCTTCGAGGCGCGTCGCCGCGTCGAGAAGCGCGTGGTCATCCAGGCCTTCTGCATCGACGCCCGCAATGTGCCGCATCCCGCCTCGCAGGTCCGTCCGGGCCGCGACGTGGGTCTGGACTATGAGGGTGAGCTGTATCGCTGCCTGGCCGGCACCTATCTGCAGGCGACGATCGCGGACTACACCGGCGAGATCGACTTCAACCACGGCGAGACGTTGCGATGCGAGCGCGGCCAGGCCCTGTGGTTCGGTAACGGCGGCACTGTCGAATGCCGGAGCCAGAAGGCCGAGCGCGACTGCAACGAGCGTTCGTTGCTGCGTCGCTATGGGGCTGGGGTGAAGATCCTGACCATGTTCCGCGAGGAAACCTATACCGACTACCGCGAGGAATGGGTCGAGGAGGCCGCCGCCATGGTGTCCGGCGCGACCATGACCCTGGATGGCGGCGTCGGCGGCCGGGTATTCTGAACGGGCGTGAATGCTCCGTTCAGGTGCGGGTCAGCCGTACCGGCTTAGAGATACGGCGTCGGCTTCGTCGACGATCCTGAGAAACGAACTGGCCCCGGTGGAGCGATCCACCGGGGGCTTTTTTCGTCTGACGTGAGCCGGACTCTATTGAGCGGCAGGTGCCGCCGCGGCAGGCGTGGCCGTGGCTGGGGCCGCCGGATTGTCCGAGGTGATGGTCAGACGCCAGGCCTTGTCAGCGGTCAGATACTGACGCGCCAGGCGCTGGATATCGGCAGGCGTGGCCGATTCCAGATCCGCGACATGGGACCGGATCTCGTCGAACGTCTCCGGCGTGCGACCGGCATCGGCCAGCTGGGTGATCCAGTAGCCGTTGTCGGCCTGACTGCGCCGCACCGACTCGACCACAGGGGCGCGGGCCCGCAGCAGTTCGTCATCGGTGATGGGCGTGTCGCGCAGGCTGGCGGCGATGCTGTCGAAAGCCCCGAACAGGGTCGGAAGCGTTTCGGGGCGGGTCTCGGCCAGCATGATCTGGAAGCCGTAGTCCGGGAAGACAGACGACGAGTTGGCGGCAGACCCGGGCGAATAGGCGATCCCCAGCTTCTCGCGCACTTCCTCGTTCAGCCGCAGCTGGATGACAGCGTTCAGGATCGACAGCTGACGGGCCTCCAGCCGGTCGCCGATGGCGTCCGTCGTGGGCCAGCCGATGAGGCCGATGGCCTGTTCGCCGGGGCCGTCATGCTTGAGCTGAACGGGCTCGGTCGTCGGGGCGGGGAAGCGACGCACCGCCGAGGCCGCCGGTGGCTGGGGCAGGGGACCGCGGTCGGGCAGGGCGCCGAAGGTGTTGGACACCGTGGCGATTGCGTCCTCCACCGTCACATCGCCGACCATCACGATGTCGATGGGGCCACGGGCACGGCCCTCGGTCACACCGGCCCTGACTTCGTCGATGGTCATGGCGGCGACCTCTTCGACCGTGGGGGTCGCGTCGCGTTTGTCGCCGCTGGCCAGCAGTTCGCCCAGGTTTTGTCCCAGCACGCCGCCGGGCGTGGCGCGCCCTTGCGCCAGTTGAGCCGGGAACTGGCTGCGGGTCTGTTCGAACGGTGCGGCACGCAGGCCGGGATCGACCAGATAGGCGGTCAGGGCCTGCATCTGCAGCTGCAGATCCTCGGGACGGGTCGTGCCGCTGAGGGTGTAGGCATCGGTCCCCAGGCCGGCGTTGACGCTGTAGGTCTTACCGCTGAGAACGCGCGTCAGCTGGTCCACGGTCAGCTTGGACGTGCCGCCCGGACCCATGACGGAGTTGGCGAAGGTCAGGGCCGTGACGCGGTCGGTCGGCAGAGCCAGTTCACCGATACCGGTGCGGACGTTCACCAGGATCTGGTTCTCGCGGAACTCCGTCGGCTTGACGAACAGGCGCACGCCATTGGGGAAGTCGACGCGGGTGACGCCCAGATCGGCGATCTCGGTGCGGCTGGCGGGCTGGGTCGGGGTGCCGAAGTCGGTGTAGGGCCATTCCAGAGCCGCCTCGGCGGCACGGGCGGCGACCGGCGTCTGGCGCGAAGCCTCGAGCGCAGCTGTGACGGCCGCCTCCCCGCCTTCGATGGGGACGGGCGTGGTGACCATGACGACCGGGCCCTGACCTTCGAAGACCGGGCGGACGGCGGCATTGACCTGATCGACGGTCAGGCCCTCGACCACAGCGTTGAAGAGCTCAAGGTTGGTGGCCGGAGACGAGAAGACGGTCTGGCTGTTCACCGCACCGACCAGTCCGTTGGCCAGGGCCGGAGTGGAGCGGGTGGCGGCGGCGGTCACCGCATTGGTCAGGGCCGTGCGCGTGTCGGTGATTTCGCGCTGAAGCTCTGCCTCGGTCACGCCGAACTGGACCAGACGCCGCTGCTCCTGCTCGACCGCCTCCATGGCGCGGTTCAGGCCGCCGGGATTGAAGGCCGCGAACAGGCCGCCCAGGTCCAGGCTGTCCAGGAAGGTGCTGCTGGACGCCCCCGCTCCTAGGAAGGGCGGGTTGTCGGCGCGGGCCATCTCGCCGAGACGGCGGTTCAGGACAGCCAGACCCAGACTACGCACCAGGGCTTCGCGGCGCTCGGTCACAGTGTCGGGATCGAGGTCCGGGTTGCGGATCCAGCTGATCTGGACGGTGGACTGAATGCCGGGTTCGACCAGGATGCGGGTTTCCGGTCCACGCTGGGCAGGCGTGCCCAGATCGGGATCGGGCGCGGCCTCGCCCCGCGCCTGCCAGCTTTCGAAGTTGGCCCGGATCTTGGCCTCCATCTGGTCGACGTCGAAATCGCCGACGGCGACGAAGGTGGCCCGGTTCGGGCGATAGTAGCCGCGATAGAAGTCAATAAAGCGCTGCTGGGGCGCGGTGCGGATGATGTTCAGGTCGCCGCCGATCTTGCGGTTGGCCAGGCGCTGGCCGGGGGCGATCAGGGCCAGCTGGGCGTTCTGAATGCGGTCCTGAGGCGTGTCGCGGGTCCGCAGTTCACCCTCGATGACGCCCCGTTCCGCGTCGACGGCGGCGGGATCAAACAGCGCTTCGGACACCTGTTCGCGCATGATGCGCAGGGACGCATCCACAGTCTCATCATTCGTGCGGGGCAGTTCCAGAATGTAGATGGTCTGGTCGAAGCCGGTGGAGGCATTGGTGTCCGCCCCGAAGGCCAGGCCCAGACGCTCCAGAATACGCAGCAGCTCGTTTTCGGGGATGTTGGTCGTGCCGTTGAAGACCATGTGTTCGGTGAAGTGGGCCAGACCCAGCTGGTCGTCGGCCTCCATGAGCGAGCCGGCGTCGATGCGCAGGCGGAACGAGGCCTGACCGGCCGGGGTGGCGTTGCGCAGGATCGCATACTGCATGCCGTTGGGCAGGGTGCCAAACCGGACGTTGCTGTCGGCGGGAATGTCGCTGGAGCTTTGCGCGAACGGATCGGTCGGGGCCTGGGCCTGGGCCAGGGCCGGCGCGGCGGTGATCAGGACGCTGGCCGAGGCGGCGACCAGCAGAAGCAGGCGGCGAGGGGAACGCATCAACAGTCTCTTTCCATAGGCGCAAAGGGCCCGCAGGCCGCGCCGGTCAAGGGTCAGGGACTATGGCGAGAAGGTGTCAAAGTCCCTGGACACCTTTCGGTGACAAGGAGACTTGACGCAAGTTACCGAATGTTAATTTCCGGGACGCGAGACGTAGAAGGTCGCCGAGTTGCCGGTGGCATTGGCTCCGGTGATGACGGCGCGACCAGACCCGGCGACGGTCGTATTGGCCGTGGCGGACACATTGCCTTCGTTCGTCTGGCTGTTGCGGACTTCCATATAGCCGTTGCAGGTCGAGCACCCATAGCCGGTGACAGTGTTGCCGACGGCATCGGCCCCAACATAGACGTCATACCCGTTGGTGCCGCTGAAGGTGGCCGTGGAATCGACGCCGCCGGTGTTCAGCTGGCTGTTGTCCAGCTCCAGATAGATGTCGTTGTTGCCGACTGACAGATCGTTGCCGGCCGCGCGCGACGAGGCCGTGGCCGCACCGTAATCGAAGGCGGTGGTCAGGGCCGACGAGCGGACGAAGCTGCCGTTCTGCTGGTCCGAGGCGACGACGACGCTGCCACCCTGATTGTAGAGATTGGCCTGGTTGGCGCTGGCGCGGGCGCGGGCGGCCAGGTCCCAGGCGTTGCCGGCGTTGGAGCTGGCCTCGGCCTCGATGACATCACCGGTCGAGCGCTGGCCGATGGTCAGGTTCTGGCCGGACGTCTGGCCGGAGTTCACCTCGACGGCATTGGCGATGGCCTGGCTGGTCACGCCTGCGGTGGCAGGGATGTATTGCGCCTGGATGCGGCCGAACGACCGGACGGTGGCCGACGACGACTGATCGACGGAGCCGTCGATGAAGGCCCCTTCGCCATAGGCGGCGACGGTGTTGGAGATGGCGGTGGCATTGATATTGGCCCCGCCGAGCAGGCGAGCCGAGCCTGCGGGCCCGACCTCGGTGGTCGCGCTGACCAGACCGCCCGTGTTCGACTGGGTCGCATCCAGCGTAACGTCGGCCCCATAGCCGCTGGCGGCCAGATAGTTGCCGGCGGCCTGGGTCGTGGCATTGATCACGCCATTGGTGTCGCCCGAGGCGTTGATGTCGGTGCGGGCGACCGAATCGCCGCGCATGTCTTGGGTCGAGGTGACCGTGACGCTGCCGTTGTAGACGGCCCCGGTCAGGGTGTTGCCCTGGGTCACGGTGGTGACCGTGACCTGTTCCTGGGCATTGACCACGTTCAGGGTCTGGCCCGCGATGACATCGCCCAGTTGCAGCTGATTGTTCAGGACGACGCTGTCATCCTCGCCGGTGGGCGGCGGTGGCGTTTGCGCGCAGGCGTCAGTAGCGACTGCGGCGAACATCGCCGTCGCGAGCATCGTGCCAGCGAGACGGATCCGCTCGTGTTGCGCCATTGTTCGTGTCCGTGTTGGGGTAGGCGGGATAGTAGCCGCCGGTCGGGCCGACCGTGCCGCCCAGAGGATCGGGGCCCGCCGACAGGCAGACCTCCGGTCCAGGAGCACCATACAGATTGGCCATGAATTCGACGGTGGCGCGCTCGATCAGCGCCCGCACCGCCAGCTGGACAGGCTCCAGCCCGCCTTCGCCCGCCGAGATATCGAAGACGTTGCCGTTCAGGAAGTCGAAGACGCCGGCGGAGATTTCGCGGCCAATGATCTGCTTCTGATAGGAGACGACGTCCACGACCTCCATCGTCTGGGTCTGAACCAGACGCAGGTCGATAGCGACGTTCATCACATAGGACTTGCCGCTGAAGGCGGTGGATAGGGGCGTCGAGGTCTCGACCTGACCGGCCCCCATGTCGAAGCCGCCGGAGCGGATGTTGTAGTTCACCTCGGTGATGCCGCCGACGACGAAGAAGTCGGAACCCGGCACCTGGCCGGCGATGATCCGGCGATATTCAGTATCGCCCGTATCTGTGGCCTGATCGCCGATGAGGCGGTTGTTGGCGTAGCGCAGCTCCATCTCCGAGACGGAGGTGTCGTAGCGTTCAACGATATGTGCGCCGGACTTGGCCAGGGCGCTCATCGCCATCAGGGAGGCCCCGCCCGTGATCTGGCGTCCGCCATCGGTGGAAACCGTGCCGGTGTAGTCGCTGATCCGGCCCACGGCCATGCGCGGCGAAGGCAGGTTATAACGACGGGCATAGTCGGCCATGCAGTAGAGCGCGGCAGAATAGGGGGTCGGGTTGGCCGTCACCGGCGCATTGCCGATCGGTGTCGCATAGCGCCCGCTGGAATCGGCGGTGGCCGAGATACAGCCGCCCAGCAGGGCCGCGGTCGCGCAGGCGACACCGGCGATGCGCACGCGGCGCGAGATGGAGCCTACGCTCATGGAAGCCTCAGTGTGCCGTTCAGGCTGGTCCCGGCATTGACGTTGCCGTTGTTGACCTGACGCGAGTTGACGATGACGACATTGTTGTTGCCCTGAACCACGACGTTCAGATTGTTGCCGATGGCGGTGGAGCCGCCGATGGCCGTGCCGCCCGCACCCTGGCCCGCACCGGCATAGGCCGAGGCGACGCCGCCGGACTGGCTGGAATAGGCGCTGGCCCCGGACTGGATCAGCCCATCGACGATCAGGCGGTTGCCGTTGGCATCCCGCGTCGAGCCGGTCTGGGCCTGGCTGGTGGTGTAGCGCGAGCCGCCGTAGCCGGATTGATAGTTGGACATGCCGGTCGAACCCGCAGACTGGGCGGTGGCGGCGGCCGGGAGCGCCAGCAAGGCGATCGCCGCCACGGGCAGAATGGAGCGGATGGGCATGAGCAATCCTCGGGCCAAAACGACGCGGGTCGCACAAGACCCTGTGTGTCACTCTGGAGCATGGTTATTAAGAACCGCTTGCCATGGTGAACATCGTTGTGATTCAGCGGTCTGAGCCGCGCGGAGACACGCCCTGACCGACCGTTCCGAACCGCCGATCTTCAATGCGCCGCTGGTGGCGGTGCTGCTGGTCGCATCCATGCCGGCGCTGTATCTCATGCAAACGAACTTGCCGGATGGGGGGCTGTCGCTGGCGTTCCGGTCGTCGTCACTGGTGAGCGGCGGCTGGTGGCCCGGGGTTCTGACGTCGATGTTCGTCCACACCGGTTGGGGCCACGTCATCATGAACGCGCTGGCGGCCCTGGCCTTTGCACCCGCTGTCGCGCGGCTGTTTCCCGGCCTGCGCGGAGCAATGGTTTTTCTGCTGCTCTATATAATGTGCGGGATCGCCGCGACGGTGGGCTACGGCCTGCTGTATTTGGACAGTTCAGTGCCGGTGCTTGGCGCGTCCGGGGCTGTGTTCGGTCTGATGGGTGCGGCGCTGCGGTTGCTGGGTCGCCGGGGCAGGGGACCCGTTGCGCTGACCAACAAGCGATTCCTGAAGACTTCGGCGATTCTGATGGCGGTGAATGCGGCCACGGGCCTGATCGGTTTCGCGCCGGGTATGGAAGGTGTCCAGATCGCCTGGGAGGCGCATGCCATAGGGTATGTGGGGGGCGCGCTGCTGATAGGGCCGTGGTTCGCCTGGTTTGCGCCGAAACCGGACCAGTTTGATTCCTGGGGCAATGTGAGCGAACCTCGCACCTGATGCGGTCCGTCCGCGGCCGCGCGCTAGACCCGGGGAGGGTATGCCGATGCTGGTCGCCGAGATTCTCAAGGACAAGGGCGAGGCTGTCTTTGTCATCCGTCCGGATCTGCGCCTGTCCGATGCCTGTGCCGAGCTGGATCGGCGGCGCGTAGGCGCTCTGATCATCTGCGATGAGGACAAGGTGGTCGGTGTGCTGTCCGAGCGCGACGTGGTTCGCGCGGTCGCCAGGGACGGGGTTGCCGCTCTGGACCGCCCGGTCTCCAGCTATATGAGCGGGGATGTCGTGTTCGCGGCCCCCGCGGAAACGGTGGCGATTCTGATGGAGCGGATGACCGACCGCCGAATCCGGCACCTGCCCGTGCTGAGAGAGGGGCGACTGGCCGGCGTGATCTCCATCGGCGATGTGGTGAAGTGCCAAATCGCTGAGGCCACGCATGAGGCGGAATCCCTGCGCACCTATATAGGCGCTGGCTGAAGGCGGCACCGTGCCGCTGACCGACCGGGACTCTGCGAGAAACTTCACAAAAGGTGCGGATTCCGGTTGCGGACAAAACGGGCGCTGCGTATATCGCCGCCTCGCTCGGAAACGGGCCGGACGCCGGAGCGGCGGGGACAACAGTCCTTCCGCTCCACCGGGAAAAAAGAACCAATCGTTCTTGCTTCCTGAAGGGTCTTCGGTTAGGTTCCGCGCCTTCGATCGAATCGTCGGAAACGAAAAGAGGGAAGCCTCTCGGGCTTCTCCTGACGGTTTTTTGCGGCCCGGAAGTCCTGGATTTCCGATCTGCAGAATGGCTGAAAAGCCCGGTTGACTCGGAGAAACGGGGTCTTTAGACAGCCGCCTCCTCCGCCCTCCGGGGCGGGTTTGCAGAGACCGGTTCTTCTTCAAAAAGAACCGCTTGACGCAGGAAAATGAGGCGCTAAACACCGCGCCTCACTCGTCTCCGGACGGGCCGCAGATTGAAAGGTTCTTCTTTAAAAAGAACCACTTGACGCGGAAAACTGAGGCGCTAAACACCGCGCCTCACTCGCCTCCGGGCGGGCCGCGGAAAAGAGGTTCTTCTAGAAAGAACCGCTTGACACGGAATACCGAGGCGACTACATCGCCGCCTCCGCCGCTCACCGGCGCTAAACAGTGGGGCCGGTTCTTCCGGTCTTGGTCTTTGAAATCGTTGATCTGGAAAGAGAAACGCAGGCGGCGGTGTCCTAGCGACGGTTCTTCGGAACTGTCTAACGACACTGACATCTGCGGTCTTTTTGAAAAGACACCATAAACGCCCGATCTTCGGATTGGTCGTTCGTGGGATCTCGTCAAAGAATACGTAGAACTAATGCCAATCGGGCTTCGGTCCGATCTGCTTAGGTCAGATAGTCAACTCAACCTGAGAGTTTGATCCTGGCTCAGAGCGAACGCTGGCGGCAGGCCTAACACATGCAAGTCGAACGGACCCTTCGGGGTTAGTGGCGGACGGGTGAGTAACACGTGGGAACGTGCCTTTAGGTTCGGAATAGCTCCTGGAAACGGGTGGTAATGCCGAATGTGCCCTTCGGGGGAAAGATTTATCGCCTTTAGAGCGGCCCGCGTCTGATTAGCTTGTTGGTGAGGTAATGGCTCACCAAGGCTACGATCAGTAGCTGGTCTGAGAGGATGACCAGCCACATTGGGACTGAGACACGGCCCAAACTCCTACGGGAGGCAGCAGTGGGGAATCTTGCGCAATGGGCGAAAGCCTGACGCAGCCATGCCGCGTGGATGATGAAGGTCTTAGGATTGTAAAATCCTTTCACCGGTGAAGATAATGACTGTAGCCGGAGAAGAAGCCCCGGCTAACTTCGTGCCAGCAGCCGCGGTAATACGAAGGGGGCTAGCGTTGCTCGGAATTACTGGGCGTAAAGGGAGCGTAGGCGGACATTTAAGTCAGGGGTGAAATCCCAGAGCTCAACTCTGGAACTGCCTTTGATACTGGGTGTCTTGAGTGTGATAGAGGTATGTGGAACTCCGAGTGTAGAGGTGAAATTCGTAGATATTCGGAAGAACACCAGTGGCGAAGGCGACATACTGGATCATTACTGACGCTGAGGCTCGAAAGCGTGGGGAGCAAACAGGATTAGATACCCTGGTAGTCCACGCCGTAAACGATGATTGCTAGTTGTCGGGGTGTTTACATCTCGGTGACGCAGCTAACGCATTAAGCAATCCGCCTGGGGAGTACGGTCGCAAGATTAAAACTCAAAGGAATTGACGGGGGCCCGCACAAGCGGTGGAGCATGTGGTTTAATTCGAAGCAACGCGCAGAACCTTACCACCTTTTGACATGCCTGGACCGCCAGAGAGATCTGGCTTTCCCTTCGGGGACTAGGACACAGGTGCTGCATGGCTGTCGTCAGCTCGTGTCGTGAGATGTTGGGTTAAGTCCCGCAACGAGCGCAACCCTCGCCATTAGTTGCCATCATTTAGTTGGGAACTCTAATGGGACTGCCGGTGCTAAGCCGGAGGAAGGTGGGGATGACGTCAAGTCCTCATGGCCCTTACAGGGTGGGCTACACACGTGCTACAATGGCAACTACAGAGGGTTAATCCTTAAAAGTTGTCTCAGTTCGGATTGTCCTCTGCAACTCGAGGGCATGAAGTTGGAATCGCTAGTAATCGCGGATCAGCATGCCGCGGTGAATACGTTCCCGGGCCTTGTACACACCGCCCGTCACACCATGGGAGTTGGTTCTACCCGAAGGCGATGCGCTAACCGCAAGGAGGCAGTCGACCACGGTAGGGTCAGCGACTGGGGTGAAGTCGTAACAAGGTAGCCGTAGGGGAACCTGCGGCTGGATCACCTCCTTTCTAAGGATG
>CALROO020000028.1:0-34584 GCA_943369795.1 Rhizobium sp. Q54
ACGGTCGAGCCCATGAACACCCCGTGTTCCCAGTCGAACGCCTCGGTCACCAGCGGCACCGCCGATGCGCGGCGCCCGCCGAACAGGATGGCGTCGATCGGCACGCCGCGCGGGTCTTCCCACTCCGGCGCGATGGTCGGGCACTGATGCGCGGGCGCGGCGAAACGGGCGTTCGGATGGGCGGCCGGCTCGCCGGACGCCGGATCGTGCGGCGCGCCCTTCCAGTTGGTCATTCCCTCGGGAACCGGCTTCGACAGACCCTCCCACCACACGTCACCATCAGCCGTCAGGGCCGTGTTGGTGAACACCGTATCCCGGCTCAGGGTCGCGATGGCGTTCTGGTTGGTATTGCGGCTGGTCCCCGGCGCGACGCCGAAGAAGCCGGCTTCCGGATTGACCGCATACAGCCGCCCGTCTTCACCGAACCGCATCCAGGCGATGTCGTCCCCCACCGTCTCGGCCGTCCAACCCGGCAGGGTCGGCTGCAGCATGGCCAGATTGGTCTTGCCGCAGGCGCTGGGGAAGGCGGCGGCGATGTATTTGGCATGGCCCTTCGGGTCCGTCAGCTTCAGGATCAGCATATGCTCGGCCAGCCAACCCTCGTCGCGGGCCATCACCGAGGCGATCCGCAGCGCATAGCATTTCTTGCCCAGCAGGGCGTTGCCGCCGTATCCCGAGCCATAAGACCAGATCTCCCGCGTCTCCGGGAAGTGGACGATCCATTTCTGTTCGTTGCACGGCCAGGCCACGTCCTTCTGACCCTCGGCCAGCGGCGCGCCCAGCGTATGGACGGCCGGCACGAACACGCCGTCCTCGCCCAGGGCCTCAAGGGCTTCGGCCCCCATCCGGGTCATGATCCCCATGGACACGGCGACATAGCCACTGTCGGTCATCTCGACGCCCAGGGCCGACAGCTCCGACCCCAGCGGCCCCATCGAGAACGGCACCACATACATCGTCCGCCCGGCCATACAGCCGTCGAACAGCCCGTCCAGCCGGTCCCGCATCTCGACCGGATCGGCCCAGTTGTTGGTCGGACCGGCGTCGGCTTCGTCGTCCGAACAGATGAAGGTCCGGCTCTCGACCCGCGCCACATCTTTGGGGTCCGACGCCGCATGATAGCTGCCGGGTCGCTTGACCGGGTCCAGCTGGGTCAGGGTGCCGCGCGCCACCAGGTCGGCGACGATGGTTTCCTTCTCCTCGGCCGAGCCATCGCACCAGTGGACACGGGCGGGTTTGGTCAGGGCCGCGATCTGCTCGACCCAGGCCACCAGGCGGGCGTGTCGGGTCGGCGCCGGATGCAATCCGGGGAGGCTGGATGGGGTCACCGGGTCGTCTCCTGAGCCGTCTGGCCCAACGATCTGACGTCGCCGTGGCCGCAATTGTTTCAAGCGCTCACGCTCTGTTACGCGCCCGAATGCCACCCGAGGCGACGTCGCGTCAACCTGTGCAAGATTTGACCCCACTGGCTGAAGCAATGCGCCCTCCACCGCTTCTTTTTCCTTCGTCATTCCGGGCGCAGCGCAGCGAAGAGCCGGAACAGGGCGGCGCCGAAGGTGATCTATTCACGCGCGATGTTCGCCGCCGGTGTCCGCGACAGCTTCCTGCTCGCGCAGGCCGCTGGGTTCCGGGTCTCCGCTGCGCTGCGCCCGGAATGACGAAAGAGATGGAACGACTCGCGACGCACCGTTCGCCCCGCTATCCCATCCCCATGCAGACTCTCGACCCCATCCAGCCTACCCCCACCGGCGGCCTCGTCTCCCCCGCCGTCGCCCGCAACACCGACGCCATCCTCGCCGTCCTGCGCGCCCACCTGCCTGAGCATGGCCGCGTGCTGGAGATCGCCTCCGGCTCCGGCGAGCATGCCGTCGCCTTCGCCCGTGCCCTGCCCGGCATCACCTGGACGCCTTCCGACCCCAGCCCGGATGCCCGCGCCAGTATCGCCGCCTGGCATGACCAATCCGCCCTGCCCAATCTCGCCGCACCTGCCCCCATCGACGCCCTCGACCCCTCCACCTGGCCCACCGACACGGTCCAGGCCGTCGTCTGCATCAACATGATCCACATCAGCCCGTGGACGGCGACCGAAGGCCTGATGGCCCTGGCCGGTCGCATCCTGACCAAACCGGGCGGCCTTCTGGTCCTGTACGGCCCCTATCTGGAAGCCGATCAGCCCCTGGCCCCTTCCAACGCCGCCTTCGATGCGGATCTGAAGGCCCGCGACCCGGCCTGGGGCCTGCGCGACCGCGATGCCGTGGTCGCCGAAGCCAGCCAACACGGCTTGCATCTGACCCTGCGCAAGGCCATGCCCGCGAACAACATCACACTGTTATTCCGCCGCACCTGATACCGGAGACGTCGCCATGAAAATCTTCGCCGCCCTCTTGGCTATCGGCCTCGCCGCCACGCCGTCCCTGGCACAGACGCCACGCGCGACCACGCCCCCTGCGGTGCCCGCCCCCGTCGCCGCGCCTGCCTATGGTCCTCCGATCGGCTTGGCCGAGGCTCAGGCTCTCATCGACCGGGCGCTGGCCGAGGCGGCCCGAAACAGTTTCCGCATGGCCGTTGCGGTGGTCGAGCCCAGCGGCGAACTGGTCGCCTTCGCTCGGATGGACGACACCCAGTACGGCTCGATCTTCGTGGCCCAGCGCAAGGCCGAATACGCCGCCCGCTACCGCCTGCCGACCGCCGTCGCCGAGGAACGCGTCCAGGCCGGTCGCGTCGTCAGCTTGGCCAATCCCGAAGCCTTCACCATCGGCGGCGGCATCCCGATCGTGATCGACGGACGCATCGTCGGAGCCATAGGCGTCTCGGGTGCCACCGCAGCCCAGGACGCAGCCGTCGCCCAGGTCGCGCTGGCGGGGAATTAGTCGGGCCGCTTGCGCCCCCACCTCGACTTCGGCTCCTCGCCCTTGGCCTTGGCCGTGATCTCCTTCAGCTTGCGCCCCTGCATCGTCGACAGGGCCTGACCCGGCGCGCCCTTCTCCGGATCGCCGAACGCCCGCCCATGGGTCTTCACCCGTTCCTCGACCGAGCCCAGAAATTCCCCCTCCCATTCCGACAGAGAAACGCCCGCCTGCTCGGCCGAGCGGCGGGCGCGTTTCAGGGCGTTCAGCGCGGCCCGCTGGGCGGCCTTGCGCTGCGCTTCGAAAGGGCTGGCAGGTGGCTTTCGCTTCACCCGCGCGAGGATGTCAGATTTCGCCCAGCGCCGACAGATACAGGTCCAGGATCGCATCCTCTTCCTGACGCTTGGCCTTGTCCTGCTTGCGGATACGGATGACCTTGCGCAGAATTTTCACGTCATAGCCCTCGCCCTTGGCCTCGGCGAAGACCTCCTTCTGATCGGCCATGATCGCGGCCTTGTCTTCTTCCAGACGCTCGATCCGCTCGATGATGGTGCGCAGACGACCCTGGGCCGCCGAGGTCAGGACGTCGGGCGAGGCGTCGAAGGATGCGTCGTCGGCCATGGGAAAACTCCAAACGAATCAGAAACGCCCTCAACCAGCCCGAGGGAGCGGCAGGGCGAATAAATGAGCCGGGACGCTAACCATGCCTGCGACGGCGGCTCAACGCCGGGCACGAAAAAGGCTGCGGACAGAATCCGCAGCCTGTTCATCGTTTCGCGCCGCGTCGGCGCGAAGAGGCTTAGCCCTGCTTCGCCTTGAAGCGCGGGTCGGTCTTGTTGATCACGAAGACGACGCCCTTGCGGCGCACGACCTTGCAGTCGCGGTGGCGGGTCTTGAGCGACTTGAGCGAGCTGCGGACCTTCATGGTCTGTGTCCTAAAGGCAATCGAAAATGAAAAAGCCGCGAGGGAGCCCCAGCGGCGGAGCGGTGCGTATAGAGACGGTCGGTGGAAACGTCAACACGCGACGCGCCGTCTTTACAGCTATCAAAGGGTCAGGTTCCCTTCCCTGTGCGCCGTGGGAGGAACGCCGTGGAAAGAAGAACGTGATGACCCGACATCGAATCTATACGACGAGCTTCGCCAGCGTCTACCCGCACTATATTGCCAAGGCAGAACGAAAAGGCCGGTCGAAGGCCGAAGTCGATCAGATCATATTCTGGCTGACGGGGCTGGATGAAGCCGGGCTCGAGCGACATCTGTCGTTGCGCACGGATTTCGAGACCTTCTTCGCCTTGGCACCGTCCCTGAACCCGGCGAGAACCTCTATCACGGGCACGGTCTGCGGTGTCCGAGTCGAGCAAGTGCAAGAACCGCTGATGCGGGAAATTCGCTATCTCGACAAGCTCGTCGACGAGCTTGCCAAGGGCAAGGCGATGGCCAAAATCCTGAGAGTGCCATCCTGAACCCTTCTCCGCTGCTCAAGGCACAAGCCGAGCATAGCGCCCAAGATCAAGAATGGAGGCCTGGCCTCCGAGTTGAACGGAGGGTCTGCGGGTTTGCTTGCCCGCCGCGTCGCCCCTCCGCCACCAGGCCGCATCAGGGATGCCCTCCTTCTAGGCCTCGCTCCTTAAGGCCGGCCCAACGGAAAGGGTGAACGCCGTGTTCACCACTCTTTCGGCATCATGCCCTCGCAAACCCCGTTCTCGCGGGGATGTGATTGCCCTTGCGAACCAACGCACCCTACCCTGTCGCCATGCGTGCTGCTTATCGTCTTCTCCTTCTCGTCTCCGTCGCGGCCTGTGCGCCGATGTTGCCGGAAGCGATTCCGCTCGCGCCGATGCCGGCCCCGTCCGAGATCGGCACGCCCGCCGCTCCAGCGCCTCGCCCGGTCCCGGCACCCTCCAATGTCACGACGCCCAGCACCGCCGACTTCGACAGCTGGAAACAGGGCTTCCTCGATCGCCATGGCGGCGCACGGCGGGCGCAGTACGCCCGCGAGATGACCAGCCTGACGCCCGATCCGCAGGTGATTCGTCTCGATCGCAACCAGCCCGAGTTCTCGCGCCCCGCCGGCGCCTATGTCACCAGCGCCACCGCCGCGACCCGCATCGCCGAGGCCAAGCAGCGCGTCGATCGCGTGCCGTGGGACGTGGTCCAGAAGTACGGTGTCCCGTCCGAGATCCTGCTGGGCATCTGGGCCCAGGAATCCAGCTTTGGCCGCATCCAGGGCGACAGCGACGTGATCCGCTCCCTGGCCACCCTCGCCTTCGACGGCCGCCGCCGCGACTGGGCCGAGGATCAGCTGAAGAATGCGCTCGACATCGTCGTCGACGGCAAACGCCCCCGCAGCGGCCTGAAGGGCAGTTGGGCCGGGGCCATGGGCCAGACCCAGTTCATGCCCGACAACTATCTGCGCCTTGCCGTGGATCAGTCTGGCGATGGCACGGTCGACATCTGGACCTCCGATGCCGATGCCCTGGCTTCCGCCGCCAACCTCCTGGCGCAGGCGGGCTGGAAGCGCGGTCAGGGCTGGGCGCACGAGGTCATCCTGCCCGACGGCTTCGACTACAGCCTGGCCGAGGCCGATCGCCATCCCTGGAGCTACTGGAACCAGCGCGGCGTCCGCCTGGCCGACGGTGCCACCCTGAACGCCGCCGAATCGGCCGAGGGCGCGACCATCCTGCTGCCCCAAGGTGCGCGCGGTCCGGCCTTCCTGGCCCTGCCCAACCACTATGTGATCCGGCGCTACAACAACTCGGTCTCCTATGCCCTCGCGATCGGCCTGATCGCCGACGGCATCAGCGGCAAGCCAAGCCTGACCCGACCCTGGCCCGACGATCCCCCCCTGTCGCGCGAACAGCGGATCGGTGCACAGCAGGCCCTGGCCCGTCTCGGCTTCGACCCCGGCGGGATCGACGGCGTCGTCGGCGCGGGCACACGACGGGCCCTGCGAGATTGGCAGGCCGCCACTGGCCGCTTGGCCGACGGCTACCTGACCGCCGGCCTGGCCGACGAACTCAGCCGCCTCTGATCAGTCGGACCGCACCACCGCCCCCAGCATCGTCCGCGCCGCCTCGGCCTCTTTCAGAAGCACTTTGCGCTTCTCTGGTCCGAACTTCTCCAGCGTCCGGTACGGCATGGCCAGCCGCACATTGTCCCTCAGCCTTGCCCGGTTCCGCTCCAGGAACCCCCAGTACAACCGGTTGAACGGACAGGCCCCCTCGCCCGACTTGGCCTTCACGTCATAACGACAGCCCCCGCAGTAATCACTCATCCGGTCGATATAGGCCCCCGACGCCGCATAGGGTTTAGACCCCACGATCCCCCCGTCCGCGAACGTCGCCATTCCCCGCGTATTGGGCATCTCCACCCACTCATAGGCGTCGGCATAGACGACCATGTACCAGTCATCGACCGCGTCCGGATGCACCCCCAGCAGCATGGCCAGGTTCCCAGTCACCATCAGCCGCTGGATATGGTGGGCATAGGCGTTGACCCGCGTGGTCTCGACCACATCGGCGACGCAGGCCATGTCGGTTTCTCCGGACCAGAAGAACCACGGCAGTTCTCGATCCGCATCCAGGAAGTTCCGTTCCCGATACTCGGGCACCTTCAGCCAGTAGACGCCGCGCACGAACTCCCGCCACCCCAGGATCTGGCGGATGAACCCCTCGACCGCGTTCAGCTGGGCCCTGCCCGCCCGGTACACCGCCTCCGCCCGCCGACAGACGTCCATCGGATCGACCAGCCCCAGATTGATCGAGGTCGAGATCAGCCCGTGCCACATCCACGGCTCCCCCTCCGCCATGGCGTCCTGCCAGTCCCCGAACGACGGCAGCACATGCGTCAGGAAATCCGCGACCACTGCCTCGGCCTGTTCCGCCGTCGTCGGCCAGCCGAATGCGTCCAGGTCCCCGAAATGATCCGGAAACAGCCGCGCCACATCCGCGATCGCCCCTTGCGCCACCGCATCGGGATCGGTCCGCAACCGCCTCGGAGGCCGCAGCCCCTTGGTCAGCTTCTTGCGGTTCTCCGCGTCATAGTTCCACTGCCCGCCTTCCGGGATCTTCCCGTCCATCAGGATGCCGCTCTCGCGCCGCATCTCGCGATAGAAGAACTCCATCCGCAGCTGGGCCTTCCCCGACGCCCAGCGCCGGAACCGGTCGTGCGAACAGATGAACCGCCGATCCTCCCGCACCTCCACCGGCACGCCCGCCGTCCCCGCGAACGCCCCCAGCGCCTGCGCCAGCCGCCATTCCCCACATTCCGTGATCGCCACCGCCTCGAACGGCTGATCGTCCAGGGCGCGATGAAGCTCCCCCACGATCGAATGGGTGTTGTCCGGATCGTCGATCCGCACATAGCGAACCGTCACCCCCCGCCCCTCCAGCCGCAGGGCGAAACTGCGCATGGCTGCGAAGATCAGCGCGATCTTCTGCTTGTGATGCCGGACATAGGTCGCTTCGTCGCGCACCTCGGCCATCAGGACGACGTCGCGCCCGGCATCCAGCCCCTCCAGCGCCGACAGGGCATCCGACAACTGATCGCCCAGCACCAGCCGCAGCGTCCCCCTGCCCCCGCCGTCCCGCATCGTGCTAGTCTCGCCCAATGGCCTCTCCCCTGATCTCCACCACCGAACTCGCTGCACGGATGAACGATCCGACGCTCCGGATCGTCGACGGCTCCTGGCATCTGGACGGCCGCGACGCCCGCGCCGATTTCGAGGCCGCCCGCATCCCCGGCGCGGTCTTTTTTGACCTCGAGGCCGTCTCAGACCACACCACCGACCTGCCGCACATGCTGCCGACTGCCGCAGCCTTCGCCGAGGCCGTCGGCGCCCTCGGCATCGCCGAGACCGACACGATCGTGATCTATGACACCGTGGGACTGTTCTCCGCCGCCCGCGTCTGGTGGACGTTCCGGATCATGGGCGCGACCGACGTCCGCGTCCTCGACGGCGGTCTCCCTCAATGGCAGGCCGAGGGCCACCCCCTTGACACCGCCGCGCCCTCCACGCCCGCGCCCGCCACCTTCCACGCCACCTTCGCCGCCGACGCCGTCGCCGATGTCCCGACCGTCATGGCCGCCCTGACCGGCGACGCCCAGGTCGTCGACGCCCGCCCCGCCGCCCGCTTCCTGGGCCAGACGCCAGAGCCCCGCCCCGGCCTGCGTTCGGGTCATATGCCGGGGGCCATCAACCTACCGATGAAGTCCGTCCTCGACGACGCCGGTCGCCTGAAGCGCGGCCCGGCCCTGGCCGACACCTTCCTGCAGGCCGGGATCGACCCCGACCGGCCCATCGTCACCACCTGCGGCTCCGGCGTCACTGCCGCCATCCTGACGCTTGCCCTGGCCGAGCTCGGCACCGACAGCCGCCTGTTCGACGGCTCATGGGCCGAATGGGGTGGGCGGACGGATACGCCGGTCGTGACGGGTTAAAGCCCCGCCGCCATCCGCAACGCCTCGAAATCCTCGGGCAGAGGCGCCTCCACCGTTCGCTCGCCCCCTTCCGGATGCGGAAACCGCAACCGCGCCGCATGCAGCATCAGCCGCAGTGCCGACCGCCCGGCCAGCGTCAGCGCCCCGCCATACCGAACATCCCCCACCAGCGGCCGCCCGATCGAGGCCATATGCACCCGCAACTGATGCATTCGCCCCGTCTTCGGCTCCAGTTCCACCAGCGCCCCCTCCGGTGAGCTTGCCAACGTCTGATACCGGCTCACCGACGCCTGCGCCCCCGGCGTGTCGGCGTCGGCGATCCGCATATAGCTCTCGCGCCCGATCTCCTTTCGGATCAGCGGCGTATCGATCACCCCCGACGCCGGTTCCGGAGCCGCCGCCACCAGCGCAAGATACGTCTTCTCGAACCGGCGTGCCTGGATCGCCTTGCCCAGAAAGCCCGCCGCCGGCTTGGTCTTGGCCGCCAGGATGACGCCGGACGTGTCCCGGTCCAGCCGATGCACCAGTTCCGGCCGTTTGCCGTTCGACCGCGCAAAGGCCCACAACAGGTCGTCCAGCGTATGGGCCTGGATCCGCCCGCCCTGGCTGGACAGGCCGCTAGGCTTGTTGAAGGCGATCAGATGCGCGTCCTCGTGGATCACCCACGACCGGACGGCGGCGACATCTTCATCGGAAAGGACGACAGGGGTGCGCAGGCTCACCGCGCTCGCTTAGCGGAGAATGCCCCGCCGCGTCATCATCCGCGAATACCAGATCAGGAACACCAGGCTCAGCGCGATGATGACCGCGATCACAAGCCCCGCCGTCCCGCCCAGCGCCCCGACCTCCGACATCCCGTAATTATGCACCAGCGAGATCAGGTAGAAGACCAGACTGACGACAAACACGGGAAACGCCCATCGCGATCGCGCCAGCAACAGCACCGATCCCGCGACCGCGCTCCAGACCCCCACCGGCCAGACCACCGACATCCACATCGGCATGGCGTCGAACGCGGCGACGAACGCCTCGCTCATCCCCGCCTGACGCAGATAGTCCATGCCGCCGTACATGGTCATGACATAGTCGAAGGCCCCGACGCTGTTCCACAGCACCGCCACCACACCGACTACCCACAGATGCCACGGCACCTTGGCCGCGCGCCCACCGCTCATCGTCGTCGTCATCATCCCCTCCCCAGGTTTTGAAGCGTGACCTTACGCCGATCGCTGTCGATCGTCGCCATCTTCTTCCTTTCGTCATTCCGGGCGAAGGCGCGCTCGCGCCGAAGACCCGGAACCTGGCGGCCTGCGCAAGCAGGAACCTGTCGCGGACACCGGCGTCCGAAAATGTGCGTGAACAGATCGCCTTCGGCGCCGCTGGGTTCCGGGTCTTCGCTGCGCTTCGCCCGGAATGACGAAAGTCGGCAAGGCCTACGCCTCCACCCTCCACGGCGGGTTGAGCCGGTTCTCACCGGCGAAATAGAAGCACAGCCGGTTCCCGTCCGGATCGCGCAACCACGCCTCGCGCCACAGCCACCGCTGATCCACCGGATCGTGATCGAACACCACACCCGATGCCTTCAACGCCGCGACCCGCATATCCAGATCGTCGCACTCGAAATAGACGCCCGACGAACCCGGCGTCACGACATCCACCCGATGCACCGACAGGCTCGCCCCGCCCGGACACATGAACCGCGCATAATGATCGGTCGAGACGATGATCGTCAGGCCAAGCCGCCGATAGAAGGCCTCCGCCCGCGCTACGTTCGTGACGTCCAGCGTCACCTGATTGAGGTTCATTCCCCGCCCTCCCCCATCCCCGCCCGCATCGCCGCCCATCGCTCCAGCCGCGCCTTGACCTTCTCCTCGTGTCCCTCGCCCTTGGGCCGATAGAAGGCGCGCCGCTCCATCTCGTCAGGAAAGAAGTTCGCCCCAGAGAAACCCTCCGGCGTGTCCGGATCGTATTGATAGCCCTTGCCGTACCCAAGCGACTTCATCAGCTTGGTCGGCGCGTTGCGGATGTGCGCGGGCGGCATGAACGACCCGGTTTCCCGCGCCGCTTTCTGAGCCGCCTTATAGGCCTCATAGACCCCGACCGATTTGGGCGCGGTGGCCAGATGCACCACCGCCTGAGCCAGGGCCAGTTCCCCCTCCGGCGACCCCAGGAAGTCGTAGGTATCCTTGGCCGCATTGGCGACCAGCAGCGACAGCGGGTCCGCCTCGCCGATATCCTCCACCGCCATCCGCACGATCCGGCGCGCCAGATATAGCGGGTCCTCGCCCCCGTTCAGCATCCGCGCCAGCCAGTACAGCGCCGCATCCGGGTCCGACCCCCGCACCGATTTATGCAGCGCGGATATCAGGTTATAGTGTTCTTCTCTCGACTTGTCGTAAGCCGGTGCCCGCTTCTGCAGCGTCCCTGCAAGCCCCTGCACATCCAGAACCACATCATCCGGCAGGTCGAACAACACCTCCGACATCGTCAGCAGATACCGCCCGTCTCCATCGGCCAGCGCCGTCAGGGCATGCCGCGCCTCTGGGCTCAGCGGCAAGGTCCGCCCCTCGTGCGCCTCCGCCCGAGTCAACAGTTGATCCAAGGCCTGGTCGTCCAGCCGCTTCAGCACGAACACCTGCGACCGCGACAGCAAGGCCCCGTTCAGCTCGAACGACGGGTTCTCGGTCGTCGCCCCGACCAGGGTCACCACGCCTTCTTCCACGAACGGCAGAAACCCGTCCTGCTGCGCCCGATTGAACCGGTGGATCTCGTCCACGAACAAGAGCGTTGACTGCCCCGCCGCCCGCCGCACCCGCGCCGCCTCGAACGCCTTCTTCAGGTCCGCGACGCCACTGAACACCGCGCTCAGCGACTGGAACTGATACCCCGCCGCCTGGGCCAGCAGCCGGGCGATGGTGGTCTTGCCTGTCCCCGGCGGGCCCCACAGGATCATCGACCCCAGCCGCCCGGCCTCCACCATCCGCCGGATCGGCCCGCCCTCCCCCAGCAGATGATCCTGACCCACCACCTGATCCAGCGTCGCGGGCCGCAGGCGGTCGGCTAGCGGTGCGTCGGGGGGATGGATGCCGGAGGCTTCGAACAGGTCAGTCATGTCAGGAGATATGGACCTTCTCCCCTTGTGGGAGAAGGTGGGCGGCGGAGCCGCTCGGATGAGGGGTGTGCGTCATCAGATGCGCTGTCCGACGACCGAATTTGGGTCCGGCATACCCCTCATCCGTCAGGCTTCGCCTGCCACCTTCTCCCGCAAGGGGAGAAGGGTCATAATGCTCGCACCACCCGGAGCCGCCCCCATGACCGACCCCACCCAGCAAGGCCCTACGACCGGCGTCACTCCGCACCTGACCATCCCGTCACGCGGCGGCGAGGCGGCGCTGGAGTTCTATTCGGTCGCCTTTGGGGCCACGGTCCTGGACAAGACATACGCCGACGACGGCGAGCGGCTGATGCACGCCCACCTCATCATCAACGGGGCCAGCGTCATGCTGCACGACGAGTTCCCCGAATACGGGCACCCCGGCGACGTCGTCCCCGCCGGCTGCACCTTCCACCTCCAGGTCGACGATGCCGACGCCTGGTGGGAGCGCGCCATGCTGGGCGGTGCCGTGCCGACGATGCCGATCGCTGACCAGTTCTGGGGCGACCGCTACGGTCAGCTCAAGGACCCCTTCGGCCACAGTTGGTCGATCGGATCACCGATCAAGCGCTAGGGCAGCCGCCCGTCGAGGCGTCGCCCACCGCGCACGATGCTGAGGGCGTTGCCGCGCTCGGCATTCGCCAGGGCCGTCGTCGAGGTCACCGACCGCCCATCAACGGACACGATGATGTCGCGCGGCCTCAGGCCCAGCCGGGCCGCATAGCTGCGGCCATCCACACCCGTCACTATCGCTCCCGTCGCGAACGGATCGCCGCCCAGACTATCCGCCAGCGCCGGGTTCAGCGTCAGGACCTGAAGCCCCGCCAGCGGTCCCTCGCGCAGCACCTGCCCCTCGCCGACGTCCCGATCGCCCGGCAGGGTCTGTACTCGCGCATTGATCGTCTGCGTGCGCCCGTCGCGCACCACCGCTACGGCCACGCTGTCGTTCGGATCGCGCGTCCCGACGCGGAAATTCAGCCCGCCCTGATCGTTGATCTCCTGCCCATCGATCGCGGTGATCACGTCGCCTTCCTCAAGTCCTGCCCGCGCGCCAGGCCCGTTCGGATAGACGTCGGTGACGATGATCCCCTGCGGCCGCGCCAGGCCCAGGGACCGGGCGATGTCGGCGCTGACGCTGTCACCCTTGACCCCCAGCCAGGGCCGGACGACCGAGGTCGCGCCCCCGACCGCCGAATTCACCACCCGCTGAACCATACTGGCCGGCACCGCGAACCCGACGCCCGACGACGATCCCGAGCGCGAGAAGATCGCCGTATTGATGCCGATCACATCCCCGTCCATGTCCACCAGCGGCCCGCCCGAGTTGCCCGGATTGATCGCCGCATCGGTCTGGATGAACGACCCACTGTCCGAAATCCCGGTCTCGGTCCGGTTCAGGGCCGAGATGATGCCATTGGTCACCGTCTGGCCGACCCCGAACGGATTGCCGATCGCCAGGACCAGATCGCCGACCTGCTGCTGCTCGTCCGCATCGATCGCCAGCACCGGCAGCTGCTCGCTGACCCCTTCCAGCTGCAACACCGCGATGTCCGACCGCTCGTCGGCCAGCAACACGCGTGCCGCGAACTCGCGCCGGTCGTTCAGCACCACGGTGATCTGCTGCGCGCCCGCGATGACGTGGTTGTTGGTCACCACCACCCCGTCCGAGCGTACGATCACCCCCGACCCCGCCGACTGGGCGACGCGCGGCTGGCCTCCGCCGAACATCTGGAAGAACGGATCGCGGTTCCTCTGCAGGCTCTGGGCCGAGATGTTGACCACCGCCGGTGCCGCTTCGCGCACGACGGGCGCGAAGCTCGATTTCATGCTCATGGCGTCGGTCGGCACCGCCCGGTCGTTCGGCTCGGCGAACACCCCGTCCTGGGCCTTTGAGTCATTGGCATTGCCGCAGGCGGTCAGCATCAGGGCGGCGGCGATGGCGATCGTTGAGGTCTTCATCAGGGTCCGGATCTGGCTCATGGAACGGCGCTCATATCGCCCGCTCATTTCGACGGCATCAAGGCCTGACGTCGCCCCCGACATTGCGAAACCTTAATCCGCCGCCACCCGAACACGGGTTGTCGCGCCGATGCACACCCGCCAAGCTGGTCCCATGACAGCCGTGATCGAAACCCGCGACCTGACCAAGACCTATGGCACCGTGCGTGCCCTGGACGGTCTCAGCCTCTCCATTCCGCGCGGCGGCGTCTATGGCGTGCTCGGCCCGAACGGCGCGGGCAAATCGACCCTGTTCCGTATCCTGCTGGGCCTGATCAAGCCGACATCGGGTACCGCCTCGGTCATGGGCGGGGCGGTCGGGGACATCGCCGCGGGCCGCCGCATGGGCTCGATGATCGAGACGCCCCGCTATCCCCCCTATATGTCGGCGCGTCAGGTGCTGGAGTGGCTGTCCATCGCTCATGGCCTGAAATCCGACAGCGCCCGCATCGACCGCTGGCTGGACCGCGTCGGCCTGACCGAGGCCTCGAACCGTCGCGTGCGCGGCTTCTCCGTCGGCATGTTGCAGCGGCTCGGCGTCGCCGCCGCCCTGATCACCGAGCCGGAGCTGATCATCCTCGACGAGCCCACCAGCGGCATGGACCCCCCGGGCATCCAGGAGATGCGCGCCCTGATCCGCAGCCTGGCCGACAGCGAGGGCATCACCGTCATCCTGGCCAGCCACCAGTTGCTGGAGGTCCAGCGCGTCTGCGACCGCGTCGCCATCATGAACAAGGGCCGGCTGGTCCGCGAGGGCTCGGTCGCCGACCTGACCGCCTCGGGCGAGCGCCTGCGTCTGTCCCTGACCCCCATCGCCCAGGCCCTGTCGGTGCTCGGCCACAAGGGCAGCGTCGAGGGCAACGCCGTCCTCGCCGCTATCCCCCGCACCGAGGCCCCCGCCCTCATCCGCGCCCTGGTCACTCAGGGCATCGACATCGACGAGGCCCGCTGGGTCGGCGCCGATCTGGAGAGCGTCTTCATGACCGAGACCGGCAGCGTCCAGACCCCGGAGGCCATCCATGCTCGCTGACGCCATCCGCTCCGAGGCCTACCGCTTCGGCAAGAACCGCATGGGCGTGTTCTGGACCCTGGTCTTCGTGCCGGTCTTCGCCCTGGTCGCCAGCGTCGGCATGATGCTGTTCACCAAATACAAGGCCGCCCAGTTCACCGTGAACGGCGAGACGGTCTCGATGGCCCCCAGCGGCGAGCTGAACCTGCTCACCAGCCTGCTGGACCCCGCCGGCGACATCACCAATCCCCTGATCTTCGCCTTCCTGCTGATCGGCGCGGCCACCGTCTATGCCGGTGACTATCGGTGGGAGACCTTCCGCCTGATCACGGCCCGGAACGCCCGGCCCAATCTGATCCTGGGAAAGGTCGTCACCGTCCTCGGTCTGACGGGACTGGCCGCCGTCGGCTGGTTCGTCATGTCGGTCATTGGCGACCTGATCCAGTCGGTCATCTTTGCCCGCCCCCTGACCGCCGCCGTCACCGGCGAACAGGTCGGCCAGATCCTCACCCTGACCGCCCTCGGCTTCCTGCGGCTGATCCAGTTCACGATGCTGTCCCTGGCGGCGGCGGTGATCACCCGCTCCCTGCTGGCGGCCCTGTTCGTGCCCCTGGTGGTCACCATCGGCCAGTTCTTCCTGATGCAGTTCATGGGCGCGGTCGGCCTGACCTCCGCCGACTGGCTGGCCCAGCTGCTGATCCCCGGCCTCGGTTACGACCTCATCAAGGACCTGATCGAAGGCGGCCCCCCCGCCGCCCAGGTCCCGGACAACGCCGTCCTGATGGGCCTCACCAGCCTGGCCCTCTGGACCGTGGTCCCCCTCGCCGCCGCCCTCGCGTGGTTCCAGCGTCAGGATCTATCCAAGGAATAGGCCACCTCACCCCGGCGGAGGCGGACTGACCGCACCCTCCGCCACCAGCCAGTCGCGGAACGCGTCCACCGCCGCATCCACCCGCCCGGCGGGTCTCAGGAACACGAACCGCGACGACCGCTCGGCGAATCCATAGGGTGCCACCAGCCGCCCCATCGCGATGTCCGGAGCGACGAAGGCCCAGGGTGCCACCGCCACCCCCATGCCCGCCGCCGCTGCCTCGATCATCGAGTGATTGTGCGCGAACTCTCGTGTGACCGTCGCGGGCGGCAAGGTCACAACCGCTAGCTCACTCCACACCCGCCAGCTCTCGCGAAACGTCGCCGCATGCAATCGCGGCAACGGCCCGAATGCCGCGATCTCCATCCCCACGGGCACAAGATGCGGTGCCCCCACCGGCCCTTGATACTGGTTCAGGAACGGCGTCGCCTCCGCCCCCCGCACCGTCGTCCCCGGCTCGAAGATGCGGATCGCCCCGTCGAACCGGTCGCGCCGGAAATCCACGGCGGCATAGCTTTCCGACACCCGCACCCGGATATGCGGATGCGCCCCCAGAAACCCCGACAGCCGTGGGATCAGCCATTTCATGGCGAACGTCCCCAGGCAGGATATCTCGATCTCGCGATGATCCCCGGCTCGCGCCACCGCCACCGCATCCCCGATGGCGGTGAATGCCGACGACAGCCGCTGCGCCAGTTCCGCGCCCACCGGCGTCAGCACCAGCCGGTGCCGAGGCCCGTCCACCAACGCTACCCCCAGCGCCTCCTGCAAGGCCCTAACCGACCGACTGACCGCCCCATGGGTGACGCACAGCTCATGGGCCGCAGCCGTCATCCCGCCATGCCTCGCGAAGGCCTCGAAGGCGCGCAGGGCATTCAACGGCGGGGGTACGACAGGCTTCATGTGAACTCAGCTCACAGACTGTCATCGCTTTAATCGATTTTCGCGGGCCCGCAAATCGGGTTCAACCTGATCGATGCCGACACCCGATACACCCCCGCCCCGACGCAACCGCCGTGACGGCATCGCCTACGCCCTGTGCGCCCTCGCGATCTGGGCCGCCGTCGCCTGGGAGATCTGTGTGAGCTGACATCACCATCTCTTCCTTTCGTCATCCTCGGGGCCGCGCGCTTGCGCGGAACCCGGGGACCCCTCGTCATCCTCTGGCCGAGCGAAGCTCGGACCAGGGGAGGCGCCGAAGGCGATCTCATCACGCGCGATATCCGACGCCAACATCCGCGACAGGTTCGCGCTCCCGCGCGCCGCAGGGTTCCCGGGGCCTCCGCTACGCTCCGCCCGAGGATGACGAAAGGAAGAAAGCAAACGGCGCGCAAGCAGCGAGCCTCGTCATCCCTGCGCAGGCAGGGACGCGCGGCGAGCGGTAGCGCCAAGAACGAAAAAGGGCGGCCCGATCGCTCGGGCCGCCCTTCAAATCGTCTGACGATAACCGCCGAAACCTAGGCTTCGTCGTCACCCTCGGCCGAATAGACCGGGCCCGAATCCAGACCCTTGGCGTCGGCGTCGCGGTCGACGAACTCAATCACGGCCATCGGCGCGTTGTCGCCGTGGCGGTATCCGGCCTTCATGATGCGGATATAGCCACCGCTACGCTCGGCGTAACGCGGCCCGATCGTGTCGAACAGTTTCCCGACCTGGGTCACATCGCGGACGTGGCTGATGGCCTGGCGACGGGCGTGCAGGTCGCCCTTCTTGCCGAGCGTGACCAGCTTCTCGACGAAGGGGCGCAGCTCCTTGGCCTTGGGCAGGGTGGTCGTGATCTGCTCGTGCTTGATCAGCGACGCGGCCATGTTGGCGAACATGGCGGTCCGGTGGGCGCTGGTGCGTCCGAGCTTGCGGTGGGCGGCGCCGTGGCGCATCGGGGTCTCTCCTACTCGCCCTGGTTTCCGAACCCCATACAATGAAGGGGGCGGACCTGGGGCCTGTCATTCTAACCGCTCCGTGACCGTACTGGCCTAGGGCGGAGGGTTGAAACTAGATCTGGTCGTCGAACTTCTTGGCCAGGTCTTCGATGTTTTCGGGGGGCCAGTTCGGCACGTCCATGCCGAGCGACAGACCCATTCCGGTCAGCACTTCCTTGATTTCGTTCAACGACTTGCGACCGAAGTTCGGGGTGCGAAGCATTTCGCCCTCGGTCTTCTGGATCAGGTCGCCGATGTAGACGATGTTGTCGTTCTTCAGGCAGTTGGCCGAACGCACCGAGAGTTCCAGCTCGTCCACCTTCTTCAGCAGGGCCGGGTTGAACGGCAGGTCGGGCTTGCCTTCGGTCGCTTCCACGGCCTTCTTGGGCTCGTCGAAGGTGATGAAGATCTGCAGCTGGTCCTGCAGGATGCGCGAGGCGTAGGCCACGGCGTCCACAGGCGACACGGCACCGTTGGTTTCGACTTCCAGCACCAGCTTGTCGTAGTTCAGCGACTGGCCCTGGCGGGTCGGCTCGACCCGGTAGGCGACGCGCTTGACCGGCGAATACAGGGCGTCCACGGCGATCAGGCCGATCGGTGCGTCTTCCGGACGGTTGAACTCCGAAGCCACATAGCCCTTGCCGTTCTGGACGGTCAGTTCCATGCGGACCGAGGCCCCGTCATCCAGCGTGCAGATGACGTGGTCGGGGTTCAGCACCTCGATGTCGGCGGGCACGTCGATCTGGCCGGCGGTAACCGGACCCGGCCCCGTGGCGCGCAGCATCATGCGCTTGGGGCCCTCGGCATGCATGCGCAGCGCCAGTTGTTTGATGTTGAGGACGATGTCCACGACGTCTTCGCGCACGCCTTCCAGCGACGAGAACTCGTGTACGACGCCGTCGATCTGGATCGCGGTGACGGCGGCACCTTGCAGCGACGACAGCAGCACGCGGCGAAGCGCATTGCCCAGCGTCACGCCGAAGCCCCGCTCGAGTGGCTCGGCCACCAGCCGCGCCTTGCGCAGCGGGTCCGAACCCTGCTCGATCTGAGGCTTCTCGGGACGGATCAGCTCTTGCCAGTTACGTTCGATCATGTGTGTCCCTCGAATACGGAGTTCGCCCGTTCCTCGCTCCTCGTCAGGGCGTCAGAACGGGCGTTGAATAGGGTCGGCGGCGAAAAGGCTTAGACGCGACGACGCTTGGGCGGGCGGCAGCCGTTGTGCGGCATCGGCGTGACGTCGCGAATGGTGGTGATGGTCAGGCCGACCGATTGCAGCGCGCGCAGCGCCGACTCGCGGCCGGAACCGGGGCCCGAGACGTTGACTTCCAGCGTCTTGACACCGTGTTCCTGCGCCTTCTTGCCCGCATCCTCGGCGGCCATCTGGGCGGCGTAAGGCGTCGACTTCCGCGACCCCTTGAAGCCCATATGCCCCGACGACGACCACGAGATCGCGTTGCCCTGGGCATCCGTGATGGTGATCATGGTGTTGTTGAACGACGAGTTCACATGGGCGACGCCCGAGGTGATGTTCTTGCGCTCGCGCTTCTTTACGCGACCCGGTTCCTTGGCCATGGCTATGTCTTACTTCTTCTTGCCGGCGATCGGCTTGGCGGGGCCCTTGCGGGTGCGGGCATTCGTATGGGTGCGCTGACCGCGGACCGGCAGGCCCTTGCGGTGACGCAGGCCGCGATAGCAGGCCAGATCCATCAGACGCTTGATGTTCATCGACGTCTCGCGGCGCAGGTCGCCCTCGACGGTGTGATCCTTGTCGATCGTCTCGCGGATCTGGAGCACCTCGGCGTCCGTCAACTGGTTCACGCGACGGGCGGGCTCGATGCCCACCTTGGCGGTGATTTCCTTGGCGGCATGCGCACCGATGCCGTGGATGTACTGAAGCGCGATTTCGACGCGCTTGTTGGTCGGGATATTGACGCCAGCGATACGGGCCACGAAACTCTCCAGATGCGCGTTTACAGACGCCGAAACCGCTCCGGTCAACAGACCAGGAACGTGACGCGTCTTTCGCGGAAGCGGGCCTTATACAGGGGATTCGGAATGCGTCAACCGTTCGGACACTAATCGCAGTGCCAGCAGGCTTCCGCGCCGATCGGGCTACCGGGTGGGGTCGGCGTCTCGAACCGGTCGGCGGCCAGGAGCTGGTCCAGCCGTTCCCGGTCAGTCAGGACGGAGCCCAGCCAGCGATCGTGCGCCCGCTGGACCGGATCGGTCGCGGTCGAGGCCTTCAGCCGGGTCGCCAACGCCGTCAGCCGCCCGTCGATTACCGCCGCCGAGGTGCCGGACAGCCCCCCTCCTCTCAACAATCCGGCCAGCGTCAGGGCGGTTCGAGCCTGGACCCGCCGCGCCGGTTCACCCAACCGACCAGATGCCTGTGTGAAGACGGCCGCCGTGACGGAATCGACCGTTTCGCCCAGTCCCAGGGCCTCCGGATCGCGGCGTTCGGCGTCGATCAGGCGATTGACCCTCTGGGGCGCGAACAGTGCGGACAGGGTCGCGTCGGCCCCGGCCTCGACCGCGCTGCCGGCATCGAACACCTGGCCCTGCCGTCCGGCGAAGACCTCGACGTCGTGCTGCGGATCGCCGTCGCCGGATTGTTGTGCGGCCAGCAGCCCAAGCAAGGGTTCCGGCAGATCGAGTTCCGACGGCTTCAGCGTGTTCACCAGTGCCGCCAGGGCCGCACGCTGGGTCGCGGGTGGCACGGGTGTCGCCGCTTCCTGACCATCGCCCTTCACCGGGTAGCCATAGTCCAGCCCGCCGACCAGTTTGGCCACCGCATCGACCTGGTAGCGATGGTACAGATAGATCGGCACCAGCCGTCGCCGCAGATCATTGACCGCCGACCCATCCGGCAAGGCCGTCAGGCCGAACCGGTCCAGGGCGATCCGGCGAACCCGCATCAGATGCTCCAGCTCCGCCACCGGATCGGCCCCATTGTCCCACAGACTGCCCCAGACCTGAGCATCACCGCCGACGCGGGCGTCGCCGTCCGAAACGAACCGCAGCCGCGCCGCGCCTTCCACCGCCTTGGCATCCAGCGTCGCCTGATCGGCATCGGCGTACAGCCAGTCGATGGCGAAATCGTCCCAGGCCCCCATACCGACCGCATAGGCGTCGCCGAAGTCGAGCGCGTCGCCGTTCACCGCGATCTGCGGCACCGGATAGTCCATGACGGAGGCCCGACCTTGGGTACTGGCCGCGAAATTGTGCAGCAGGCCAATGGCATGACCGACCTCATGCGCCGACAGCTGCCGGATTCGGGCCAGGGCAACGCGCTGCGGGTCGTTCGGGCCACCCGTCCCGGTCTGGTCGGCACCGACCAGGCCTTCGAAGATGAGCATGTCCTGCCGGATACGCAGGCTTCCCAGAAGCACGCTGCCCTTGACGATCTCGCCGGTACGCGGATCGACCACGCTCTGGCCATAGGACCAGCTGCGCGTGGCGCGGTTGACCCAGTTGATGACGTTGTAGCGGGCGTCCAGCGGATCGACGCCCTCGGGCAGGACGGCGACGCGGAAGGCGTCGATGTATCCCGCCTTGTCGAACGCCTGCGCCCACCATTGTGCGCCTTCGACCAGGGCGCTGCGGATCGGCTCGGGGGCGGCGCGATCGACATAGAAGACGATCGGCTCGACCACGGTGGAGCGGGCGGCGGTCGGGTCGGTCTTCACCAGCCGGAACCGGTTGGCCAGGCGGCTGACGATCGGTTCGTCCAGCGGGGCCGAGAAGTCGGTGAACAGGGTGCTGATCGCCCCCGTCCGCGGATCGAAGCGGCGCGGTTGATAGCCGTCGTCCGGCAGCTGGATGAAGCTGTGCCGAACGGTAAAGGTCGCCAGACGCGCGTCGGGCGCAATCTGATTCAGCACCGGCCCCGGTCCCTCGACCGCGAAGGTCAGCCGGGCCTCCAGCTCCAGATTCTCGGGAAAGGACCGCGCTTGGGCCGGATCGACCAGCGTCAGGTCGGCGACGGGCCGCAGCGTCCCCTGCCCGGCCCGCCTCAGCCCTTCGACGATGCCGTGTGCGTCGCGGGTCAGAAACCCGGCGATATCGATCAGGACCGATCCGTCCGGGGCAGTCGCCACCACGTCACCGGCCCAGACGGTCGAGCCGACGAAGGCATCGCGCGCGGCGGCCTGTTCGTCTGCGGACCCGGCGGCGGCGCGGTACTTGGGGTTCTCGAACTCGGCGACGACACGTTTGCCGATGCGGCGGAAGGCCAGGATGTTTGTCGCCCCGATCTGCGCCCGGTCCAGCCCCGTCACCGCCGAGCCGACTCCTGTCCGCAGGGCCGTATGATGAATGACGCGGGTCATGATGCCGTCGGATGCGGCGGGCGGCAGCTGGATCAATACCCGGCCCCCGGCCTGATCGACGAACAGGGGCAGCAGCCCGTCCTGTCGCGCCATCGGCGCGATGGTCTCGGCATAGGATTTCGGCGGTGGGGTCTGGGCCATGGCCGACCCGGCCCCGAGCGCCAGAACCAGGGCAATCGCCGTCGCCGTCCGACCGATGTTGAACCCCATATCCCGCCCCTGATACCTGAACGACGATAAGGGCGTGATTGGCCAAGACGTGTCAAATGCCTTTCCTCCCGGTCGCGCAGCGATGGGGAGGTGGATCCGAGCGCCTGCGAGGAGACGGAGGGGGCGACCGGGTTTCCAGAATCAGCCGTGCCAACCTCACACACCAGGTCACCCCTCCCTCACGGCGCAGAAGAAGCGCCGCGCCACCTCCCCATTCGCCAAGCGGCGAATAGGGAGGAGAAGGGATGACTACTGCCGTCCGAACAACACGTTTATCGTCACCCTCTGACCTTCCAGCGGGCGACCGGATGATGTCGTCGGTGGGCGGTAGCGAAAGAAGCTGGCCGCGCGCAGACCCGCCTCGCCGAACCGATAGCCCGCAGGCGTCTCGGTGACGATTCGACAGTCGTCCAGTCGCTGATCCACCAGGATCACGCAGTTCACGGCAGCACGACCGGCCTGCCTCGCCTGACGGGCTTCCGGCGGTACGACACTCAGGATTTCGCCCGGCGTGGCACCCCGGATGATGAGAGGCGGCGTGCCGCCCCGGCCCGGTCCATCGCCATCCCCGACGCCGCTGCCGGTCCCCTCACCCACGCCGCCCTGCCCCTGAGTGGGGCTGGGCGAGGAGATGGGGGCCACGCCGATCACCAGCGGCTGTTCGGGCGCAGGTACGGGCGGCGCGACGACCTCCGGCCGTTCAACGGGCCGTGGCGACGGACGCACGATCGAGGGCGCGGCGGGCGCGCCACCGCCCGGATCGGGGGTAACGGGTTCGACCGTCGGCTCGGGCGGTGGAGGCGGCGGCGGCAAGGGGGGCGTGAACAGCTCGACCACGATCGGGGCGGGCACGTCATAGTCCCGGCGCGGCACCTGGCTCAGGCCGATGGCCGCGAACAGCCCGGCGTGAAGCGCCACGACGCCCGCGACGGTGGCCGCGCGCACGATCCGGCGGCGATCTTGCGATGGTGAACCCCTGTCCATGACCCCCATATAGGTCACGAAGGCTGAACGCGTTGCACGTCCAGTCGTCAGCCTGCGTTCAGGCGGCGGCCTTGAGCGCGCCGTCGATGGCGGTCGCGACCGTGGCAATCGAGCCCATGCCGTCCACCTCGGTCAGCAGACCCTTGTCGGCATAGTAGGGCAGCAGCGGCGCGGTGTTGCGGTTATAGGCGTCCAGTCGGATCTTGAAGCTCTCCGGATTGTCGTCCGGGCGGCCCTGGTCGGCGAACCGGCCCGCGACGCGTTCCAGCAGGGCCTCGTCGTCGACCTTCAGCCGCACCACGGCGTCGATCTGCTTGCCCAGAGTCGCCAGCATGGCATCCAGCGCCTCGGCCTGGGCCAGGGTGCGGGGAAAGCCGTCGAAGATCGCGCCACCGGCGTCCTCGGCCTCTTTCAGACGAGCTTCGATCAGGGCGATGACGATGTCGTCGGCGATCAGACCGCCTTGCGACATGATCTCCTTGCACTGCTGACCCAGTTCCGACCCCGACGCGATGGCCTCGCGCAGCATGTCGCCGGTCGAGAGCTGGACCATGCCCCGCTCTTCGACCAGCCGCTTGGCCTGTGTGCCCTTACCGGCGGCGGGCGGCCCGAACAGGATCAGATTCAAACGCTCGCCCTCCCAGACGGTATCTATATCGGGCTCAAGTAGCGCGACGCGCGTTAGCCGAACAAGTCAGACTCAAGTAGCGCGAAGCGCGATAGCCGAGCAAATCACCTGCGAGCCGGCGTGGGCGAGCCCCGTCCCGGCGTTCCGCGGCCGCCGCGTCCCCGCAGCTTGGCCTTCTTGATCAGTCCCTCATACTGGTGCGCCAGCAGTTGCGACTGGATCTGGGCCACAGTGTCCATCGTGACCGACACCACGATCAAGATAGACGTTCCTCCGAAATAGCCGACGCTCGGCATCTGGGCGATCAGGAACTCGGGCAGCAGACAGACGGCGGTGATGTAAGCGGCACCGATCACGGTCAGGCGGGTCAGGACATAGTCGAGATATTCCGCCGTCCGCTTGCCGGGCCGGATGCCGGGCAGGAAACCGCCGTATTTGCGCAGGTTCTCGGCCGTCTCCTCTGGATTGAAGGTGATCGAGGTATAGAAGAAGCAGAAGAAGACGATCAGCAGGCCGTACAGCACCAGGAACAGCGGCTGGCCGTGGCTGAGCTGGGCCGTCACAGTCGGCAGCCAAGACATCCAGGCCGGCAGGTCGGCATTGGCCGTCATCTGGGCCACGGTGGATGGCAGCAGCAACAGGGACGAGGCGAAGATCGGCGGGATGACGCCGGCAGTGTTGACCTTCAGCGGCAGGAACGAACGTTCGCCCCCGGCCATCCGGTTGCCTTCCTGGCGCTTCGGATACTGGATCAGCAGTCGGCGCTGGGCCCGCTCCATGAAGACGATGAAGACGACCACGGCGATGGCCATGGCGGCCACGAACAGCAGGGCAAAGGCCGAGATCTGGCCTTCCGCGGCCAGGCCGAACATCCGGGCGATCGTGCCGGGCAGGACCGCGACGATACCGGCAAAGATGATCAGCGAAATCCCATTGCCGACGCCGCGCGCCGTCACCTGCTCACCCAGCCACATCAGAAACATGGTGCCGCCGGTCAAGCTGACCACGGTCGTCACGATGAAGAAGATGCCGGGCGCGTCGACCAACCCCTGTTGCGCATTCAAACCGACGGCGATGCCGAACGATTGGGCCAGGGCCAGGAACACCGTCAGGTAACGGGTGTATTGGTTCAGCTGCTTCCGACCGCTTTCGCCGCCCTCTTTCTTCAGCTTTTCCCAGGGCGGATACACCGCGCCCATCAGCTGGACGATGATCGAGGCCGAGATGTAGGGCGTGACGTTCAGGGCGAACACGGCCATCCGCTCGACGGCCCCGCCCGAGAACATGTTGAACATGTCCAGGATGCCGCGCTGGCCGTCCGGGTTCTGGAAGAAGGCCAGGAAGGCTTCGGAGTTGATCCCGGGGATCGGCACATAGGTGCCGATGCGGTAAACCAGCAGCGCGCCCAGAGTGAAAAGCAGGCGCTTGTGCAGCTCGGTCGCTTTCGCGAACGAGCCCATGTTCATATTGGCGGCGAGTTGTTCGGCGGCCGAAGCCATGTGTCGTTACCCCGACTGATCAGAACGCGGTGCATCGGATCACGAATCCGGCCCCGTGTGCAGATAGGCGAAGGGCGGCCTCTTAGCGAGACCGCCCTTCAAGCTTTCTTCATTAGGCCTTGGCGGCCGTGCGCGTCGTGCGGGCCGAGATCTTGTTGGCGTCGCCGCGCGGAGCCTTGGGAGCCGGAGCCTTGCCCTTGGCAGCATTGCGCTTCTCGACGGCGGCGGCGGCCTTGGCTTCAGCGGCGATCCGCTGCTGTACGACCGAGCCACCGGCGGCTTCGATCGCTTTGATCGCACCGGCCGTGGCCGACCAGACGACCAGGTTCAGCTTGGCCTTGATCTCGCCGGTGCCCAGGATGCGGACGCCGTCCTTGACGCGACGGATCACGCCGGCGGCGACCAGGGCGTCGCCCTTGATCTCGCCCTTGATGTCCAGCTTGCCGGCATCGACAGCGTCCTGCAGACGCCACAGGTTCACCTCGGCCAGCTTCAGGGCATTGGCATTGTTGAAGCCGCGCTTGGGCATCCGCATGTAGAGCGGCATCTGGCCACCCTCGAAGCCGCCGATGGCGACGCCCGAACGCGACTTCTGACCCTTGACGCCGCGACCGGCGGTCTTGCCCTTGCCGGAACCGGGGCCCCGGCCGACGCGCATGCGCTTCTTGTGGGCGCCTTCGTTGTCGCGAATTTCGTTCAGTTTCATATGCCTGATCCTTTCGGGTGCTAGCGCCCGCTGGTGACAGCGGACTCGGCTGTTTTGAAAAGGGATTAGGGAATAGGGACTGGGGATTAGGTCGTGGTTCGGACGCGGTGCCCTCTCCTGATCCCTAGTCCCGACTCCCTAATCCCTCACTTCTCGACGATCTCGGTCAGGTGGGCGACCTTGGCGATCATACCACGAACCGAAGGCGTGTCTTCCAGCGTGGATTCGCGGCCCATGCGGTTCAGACCCAGGCCCACCAAGGTGGCGCGCTGGTCGTTCTTGCGGCGGATCGGCGAACCGGTCTGCTTGATGGTGACGGTGGCCATGTCTTTAGCCCTCCACGGCTTCTGCGACGGCCTCGACCGGAGCCGAGGCACCGTCGTTGCGGCGGCCCATCAGGTCGGCGACCTTCTTGCCACGCTTCGAGGCGACCTGACGCGGCGACGACTGGACCTTCAACGCCTCGAACGTCGCACGGATCATGTTGTAGGGGTTCGACGAACCGCTCGACTTGGCCACGACGTCCTGGACGCCGAGGGTTTCGAGCACGGCACGCATCGGACCACCCGCGATTACGCCGGTCCCGGGAGGGGCCGCGCGCATCATGATCTTGCCGGCGCCCCAACGGCCGTTGCCGTCGTGGTGCAGGGTGCGGTTCTCGCGCAGAGGCACGCGGATCATGGTCTTCTTGGCTTCTTCGGTCGCCTTGCGGATGGCTTCCGGCACTTCGCGTGCCTTGCCGTGACCGAAGCCCACGCGACCCTTGCCGTCGCCGACGACCATCAGGGCTGCGAAGGAGAAGCGACGACCGCCTTTGACGGTGGCCGCGACGCGGTTGATGTGGACCAGCTTCTCGACGACGTCCGATTCCTGGCCGTCCTGAGGAGCGTTGCGGTTGTCGCGACGATTGCGGTCGTTGCCGCCGCCGCCACGTTGGGGTGCTTGCGCCATGCGTCGCGTTCCTTAGAAATTCAGGCCGGCTTCACGCGCGGCTTCCGCCAGCGCCTTCACCCGACCGTGATAGATATAGCCGCCGCGGTCGAACACGACGTCGGTGACGCCTTTTTCGATGGCGCGTTCAGCGACCAGCTTGCCGATGGCGGCGGCCGCGTCGACGTTCGAGCCCTTGGAATCCTTGGCCGTTTCCAGCGAGGACGCCGAGACCACGGTGACGCCCTTGAGGTCGTCGATGATCTGGGCCGAGATGTTCTTGTCCGAACGATGGACGGACAGACGCAGACGGCCGTTGCCGACGGCC
This sequence comes from Rhizobium sp. Q54, assembly GCA_943369795.1. Taxonomy (GTDB): domain Bacteria; phylum Pseudomonadota; class Alphaproteobacteria; order Caulobacterales; family Caulobacteraceae; genus Brevundimonas. The sequence goes on from CALROO020000028.1 coordinate 26,851, forward strand.
TTGAGCCGGATGCGGTTGCGCTCGCTGCGGCGCTTGGCGAGTTGTCGAAGAGAAAGAGCCATGACTACTTCTTCTTGCCTTCCTTGCGACGGACCTTCTCACCCGAATACCGGACGCCCTTGCCCTTGTAGGGCTCCGGCGGACGCAGTTTGCGGATGGTGGCGGCCAGTTCGCCGACGACCTGCTTGTCGGCACCGGAGATGTTGATCTCGGTCTGTTTCGGCACAGCGAAGGTGATGCCTTCGGGAGCCTTGACGTCGACCTCGTGCGAAAAGCCGAGTTGCAGCGACAGATCGTTGCCCTTCAGGGCGGCGCGGTAACCGACGCCGACCAGTTCAAGCTTGCGCGTGAACCCTTCGGTGACGCCGACGACCATGTTGTCGACCAGGGTCCGCGACAGGCCCCACATCGCGCGGGCGCGCTGGGTGTCTTCACGGGCGACGAGGTTCAGCTCGCCGTCTTCCTGCTTGACTTCGATCTCCTCGGCGACGGTCCAGGAGCGTTCGCCCTTGGGGCCCTTGACCGAGACGGTCTGTCCATCGAGCGTGACAGTCACGCCCTTCGGCAGAGTGATGGGACGTTTTCCAATACGGGACATCTTAGTAGACCCTGCAGAGGACTTCGCCGCCGACGTTGGCGTCGCGAGCGGCAGCGTCGGACATGACGCCTTTCGAAGTCGAGAGAATCGAGATGCCCAGGCCGTTCTTGATCGGCTTCAGGTCGGTGATGGCCGAATAGACGCGGCGGCCCGGCTTGGACACGCGTGCGATCTCGGCGATGACCGGCTGGCCGTCGAAATACTTGAGTTCAATCTCGAACTGCGGGAACTCGCCGGGGTTCTGAACCAGCGAATAGCCGCGGATGTAGCCTTCGTCCTGAAGCACGTCGAGAACGCGCTGGCGAAGACGCGAAGCGGGCGTGAGCACCTTGGACCGCTTGCGCATGTGCGCGTTGCGGATGCGGGTGATCATGTCACTCAGGGGATCGTTGATCATCATTGTGTGTCGCTCCCCTTACCAGCTGGACTTGGTTAGACCCGGGATCTGACCCAGGTTGCCGAGTTCACGCAGGGCGATACGGCTCATCTTGAGCTTGCGATAGAAGGCGCGCGGACGGCCCGTCACCTCGCAGCGGTTGCGGATCCGGACGGCGGCCGAGTTACGCGGCAGCTCGGCCAGCTTCAGGCGAGCGTCGAAACGCTCTTCCAGAGGCAGGCTCTCATCGTTGGCGGTCGCCTTGAGGGCGGCCCGCTTCGCGGCATACTTCGCAACCTGGGCTTTCACCATCTCGTTGCGGTTTACGGCGCTTTTCTTTGCCATTTTGCTTTTCCTATCCCGCTCAGTTCTTGATGAACGGGAATTTGAACTCGGTCAGAAGCGCGCGCGCTTCGTCGTCGGTCCGGGCGGTGGTGCAGACGATGATGTCCATGCCCCACATCTGATCGATCTGGTCGTAGTTGATCTCCGGGAACACGATGTGCTCCTTCAGACCCATGGCATAGTTGCCGCGACCGTCGAACGATGTGGCTTTCAGGCCCCGGAAGTCCTTCACGCGCGGCAGGGCGATCGTGATCAGACGGTCCAGGAACTCGTACATCTGGTCGCCGCGCAGGGTGACCTTACCGCCGATGACCATGCCTTCGCGCAGCTTGAAGCCGGCGATGGAGTTGCGGGCCTTGGTCGGTACGGCCTTCTGACCGGCGATGGCCGTCAGATCCTTGAGGGCCGCATTGGCCTTCTTGGAGTCGGCGACGGCTTCGCCGATGCCCATGTTCAGCACGATCTTCTCGAGCTTGGGCATCTGCATCGGGTTGGTGTAACCGAATTTCTCGGTCATCACGCCGCGGATGCGGTCGTTGTACTCGGATTTGAGCCGAGGCGTGTATTTCTCGGTCGCGGCCATCAGATGACGTCTCCCGTGGTCTTGGCGAAGCGAACCTTCTTGTCGCCTTCCATGCGGAAGCCGACACGGCTAGCCTTGCCGTTGGCGTCGGCGATGGCGACGTTCGACAGGTGAAGCGAGGCTTCCTTGTTCTTGATGCCGCCCTGGGGGTCGGCTTGCGACGGGCGGGTGTGGCGCTGGACCATATTGATCCCGGTCACCATGACGCGGTTCTCGGACGGCATCACCTTGGCGACTTCGCCGGTGCGGCCCTTGTCTTTCCCGGCCAGGACGACGACGCGGTCGCCCTTCTTGATCTTGGCGGCCATGACTACAGAACCTCCGGAGCCAGCGAGATGATCTTCATGTGGTTCTTGGCGCGCAGTTCGCGGGGAACCGGGCCGAAGATCCGCGTGCCGACGGGCTCGTTCTGCTTGTTGACGATGACGGCCGCCGACTTGTCGAAGCGGATGACCGAGCCGTCCTTGCGCTGGATGTCCTTGGCGGTGCGCACGACGATGGCGCGAACCACTTCACCCTTTTTGACGCGACCACGGGGAATGGCTTCCTTGACGGATGCCACGATCGTGTCGCCCACCGAGGCGTAGCGACGGCCTGCGCCGCCCAACACCTTGATGCACATGACCCGGCGAGCACCCGAATTATCGGCTACCTCCAGGTTAGTTTGCATCTGGATCATAGTGTCAGATCTTTCTGATTACGATGCCGAAGCCTGGGCGTCCTTGGACAGGACTTCCCAACGCTTCAGCTTGGACTTGGGAGCACACTCGACGATGCGGGCGATGTCGCCTTCCTTGAAGGCATTCGCTTCGTCGTGGGCGTGGTACTTCTTGGACAGGCGCACGATCTTCTTCATGACCGGGTGCAGCAGCGTGCGTTGGACGACGACGACGACGGTCTTGTCGCCCTTGTCGGACACGACCACGCCTTCGAGAATACGTTTGGGCATAGCGGTTCCTTACGAGGCCGAACGCTTCTCGCGCATAAGCGTCGAGATGCGAGCGATGTCTTTGCGCACTTCACCGACCCGGTGAGTCTTTTCCATCTGGCCGGTGGCGGCCTGGAAGCGCAGGTTGAACTGTTCCTTCTTGAGGGACAGCAGCTGGTCGCCCAGCTGGTCGGGGGTCTGGGCCCGGAGATCGGCGATCTTGGTCATCAGGCAGCGTGCTCCACATGCGCGATCCCGGCATCCAGGCGGGTGACCACCTTGGTGCGGACCGGCAGTTTGGCGGCACCCAGACGCAGCGCCTCGCGGGCGATGTCATCGGCGACGCCGTCGATTTCGAACAGGATACGGCCCGGGTGGCAGCGTGCCGCCCAGTGATCCACCGCGCCCTTGCCCTTGCCCATGCGGACTTCGGCAGGCTTGCCCGTGACCGGCAGGTCCGGGAAGACGCGGATCCACACGCGGCCCTGACGCTTCATCTGGCGGGTGATCGCGCGGCGGGCCGCCTCGATCTGACGCGCGGTGATGCGTTCCGGCTCCAGCGTCTTCAGGCCATAGGAGCCGAAGTTCAGCGAGAAGCCACCCTTGGCCGAGCCGTGGATGCGGCCCTTGAAGGCCTTGCGGTACTTGGTTTTCTTAGGTTGCAGCATGGTACTTAGCCCTCACGACCACGGCGGGGACCACGGTCTCCGCGCGGACCGCCACGTTCACGGCCTTCGTTGGACGACGGGCCGGCAGCTTCCTGGGCCCAACGCTTGTCCTGCGCCATCGGATCGTGCTCCAGGACTTCGCCCTTGAAGACCCAGACCTTCACACCGATGATGCCGTAGGTCGTTTTGGCCTGGATGAAGCCGTAGTCGATGTCGGCGCGCAGCGTATGCAGCGGCACGCGACCTTCGCGGTACCATTCCATCCGGGCGATTTCGGCACCGCCGAGGCGACCCGAGACGTTGATCCGGACGCCCTTGGCACCCAGACGCATCGCGGCCTGCATCGAACGCTTCATGGCGCGACGGAAGGCGATACGGCGCTCCAGTTGCTGGGCGATGTTCTCGGCGATCAGCTGGGCATCGACTTCCGGCTTGCGGACTTCGACGATGTTAAGGTGAACCTCGCCTTCGGTACGCGCCGAGATGTCCTTGCGGAGCTTCTCGATGTCGGCGCCCTTCTTGCCGATCACGACGCCCGGACGGGCGGCATAGATCGTCACGCGGCACTTCTTGTGCGGACGCTCGATGATGATGCGCGAGACGCCGGCAGCGTTCAGACGCTCTTTCAGCCAGGTGCGCAGCTTCAGGTCCTGGTGCAGCAGACGGGCGTAGTCGGCCCCGCCGGCGAACCAGCGGCTGTCCCAGGTGCGGTTCACGCCGAGGCGGAAACCGATCGGATTGATTTTCTGACCCATATCAGGCGGCCTCGCCGGCTTCACGGACCACGATGGTGATCTCGCTGAACGGTTTCAGGATACGCGACGAACGACCACGAGCGCGGCTCGCGAAACGCTTCATCACCAGGTTCTTGCCCACGAAGGCCTCGGCCACGACCAGGTTGTCGATGTCGAGGTTGTGGTTGTTCTCGGCGTTCGAGACGGCCGAATACAGCACCTTGCGAACGTCGTCGGAGATGCGCTTGCGCGAAAACTCCAGTTCGTTCAGCGCGCGCTGCACGGGCAGGCCACGGATCGAGGCGGCGACCAGGTTCAGCTTCTGCGGGCTGATCCGGACGTTCGTCAGCTTGGCACGGGCTTCGGTCAGGCCGACGCGGCGAGGATTGTTGGTCTTGGGCATGTTACTTCCGCTTCGCCTTCTTGTCCGCGGCGTGGCCGGGGAACGAACGGGTGGGCGAGAACTCGCCCAGCTTCATGCCGACCATGTCCTCGTTCACATGCACGGGGACGTGCTTGTGACCGTTGTGGACGCCGAACGTCAGTCCGACGAACTGCGGCAGGATGGTGGAGCGACGCGACCAGGTCTTGATCACGTCCTTGCGGCCCGACGTCGAGACGGCGTCGGCCTTCTTGAGCAGATACCCGTCGACGAACGGGCCTTTCCAGGAGGAGCGGGCCATCTTTAGCGAGCCTTCTTAACGTGGCGGGTACGGATGATGTACTTGTCCGTCGACTTGTTCTTGCGGGTACGGGTGCCCTTGGTGTCCTTGCCCCACGGCGTAACCGGGGTACGACCACCAGAGGTCCGGCCTTCACCACCACCGTGCGGGTGGTCGACCGGGTTCATGGCGACGCCGCGAACGTGCGGACGGAAGCCCATGTGACGGACGCGACCGGCCTTGCCCAGGTTCTGGTTCATATGGTCGGCGTTCGAAACGGCGCCCACCGTGGCCATGCAGCCGTCCAGGACCATGCGAAGCTCGCCCGAGCCGAGACGGATCTGGGCGTAACCCTGATCGCGACCCACCAGCTGGGCATAGGCACCGGCCGAACGGGCCAGCTGAGCGCCCTTGCCCGGCTTCATCTCGACGCAGTGGATGATCGTCCCCACCGGGATCGAGCGCAGCGGCATGGCGTTGCCCGGCTTAACGTCGGTCTTCTCGCCGGCCACGATCGTGTCGCCCGCCTTCAGGCGTTGCGGCGCGACGATGTAGGCCTTTTCGCCGTCCTCATAGGTGACCAGGGCGATGAAGGCGGTCCGGTTCGGATCGTACTCCAGCCGCTCGACGGTCGCCGTCATGAATTTGCGGCGCTTGAAGTCGATCTTGCGATACAGGCGCTTGGCACCACCACCGCGGAAGCGGACGGCGATGCGACCGCCCTGACCGCGTCCACCCGACTTGGTCAGGCCTTCGGTCAGCGACTTCTCTGGACGGCCCTTGTGGAGCTCGGACCGGTCGATCAGCACCAGGGCGCGACGGCCCGGCGATGTCGGATTGTATGTTTTCAAGGCCATCTGATCAGAGCCCCGTGGTGACGTCGATCGACTGGCCTTCGGCCAGCGTCACGATCGCTTTTTTGATGTCGACCCGACGACCCATGATGCCGCGGAAGCGCTTGGTCTTACCCTTTTGAACCAGGGTGTTGACCTTCAGGACGTTGACCTTGAACAGGCTTTCGACCGCAGCAGCGATCTCGTCCTTGGTCGAGGTGCCGGAAACCCGGAACACGACCTTGTTCTGCTCCGACAGGATCGTCGCCTTCTCGGTGATGATCGGCGACAGGATGGTGTCGTAGTGTTTTGCGGTGGGTTGAGCGCCGGCCATTACGCGGCTTCCTTCTGAGCTTGCTCGCGACGCGACGGCTTGACGTCGGCATAGCGGGCTTCGATGGCGTCCACCGCGGCCTTGCTGAGAACCAGCTTCTGGGCGCGCAGGATGTCATAGACGTTCAGACCGGCGGTCGGCAGCACGTCCACCAGCGGGATGTTGCGCGCCGCCAGACCGAAGTTCACGTCGACTTCGGGTCCGGCGATGATCAGCGTGCGGGTCCAGCCCAGCTTGCCGAACGTTTCGCGCAGAGCCGCCGTCTTGGCGTCCTTGACCGTCAAGGCGTCGACGACGACCAGGTCGCCGGCCTTGGCCTTGGCGGACAGGGCGTGACGCAGGGCCAGGGCCCGGACCTTCTTGGGCAGGGAGAAGCCGTGATCGCGAACGACCGGGCCGAAGGCACGCGAACCACCGACGAACTGCGGGGCGCGACGCGAACCGTGACGAGCGCCGCCGGTTCCCTTCTGCTTGTACATCTTCTTGCCGGTGCGAGAGTTCTCGTTCCGGGTCTGAACCTTGTGGGTGCCGGCGCGGCGCTTGGCCAGTTGCCAGTTGACGTAGCGGGCCAGGATGTCGCCGCGGATGTCGGAGATGCCAAAGACGGCGTCCGACAGCTCAACGTCGCCAGCAGCCTTGCCGTCGAGTTTGATGACAGAGAGTTTCATTACGCTTCACCGCCTTCGACGACTTCAGCCTGAACCGGCTCTTCAGCCGGCGTTTCGGCAGGAGCGGCATCGGCTTGACCGGCCTTCTTGAACGAGCCGGGGAACGGCAGATCGGCGAACGGCTTCTTGTGCGCGTCGCGGACCTTGACCCACGAACCCTCGTGGCCGGGCACGGCACCCTTGACCATGATCAGGCCGCGCTCGGCGTCCACGCGGACGACCGTCAGGTTCTGGGTGGTGACGACTTCGGTCCCGTAGTGACCGGCCATCTTCTTGCCCTTGAAGGTCTTGCCCGGATCCTGGCGCTGGCCGGTCGAACCGTGCGAACGGTGCGAGACCGACACACCGTGCGTGGCGCGCAGACCGCCGAAGTTCCAGCGCTTCATGGCACCGGCGAAGCCCTTGCCGATCGTCTCGCCCTGGATGTCGACCTTCTGGCCGGCGACGAAATGGTCGGCCGACAGGGTCGCACCGACGTCGATCAGCGCGTCGTCGGAGACGCGGAACTCGGTGACATAATGCTTGGGCTCGACTTCTGCCGCGGCAAAGGTCGTGCGTTGAGCCTTGTTGGTGTTCTTTGCCTTCTTGGCTCCGGCACCCAGTTGCAGGGCGACGTAGCCGTCCCGCTCCTTGGTCCTCTGGCCCACGACCTGGCAGCCATCCAGCTCCAGAATCGTGACCGGGATATGCGCGCCGTCTTCAGCGAAGAGACGCGTCATTCCCAGTTTTTTGGCGATCACGCCCGTGCGCATATCGGATCCCGCCTTTGTTTCTTTAAATCTTGATCTCGACGTCCACGCCGGCGGACAGGTCGAGCTTCATGAGCGCGTCCACGGTCTGCGGGGTGGGGTCGACGATGTCGAGGACACGCTTGTGCGTGCGGATTTCAAACTGCTCGCGCGACTTCTTGTCGACGTGCGGCGAGCGGTTCACGGTGAATTTTTCGATCAGGGTCGGCAGCGGAATCGGACCGCGAACGGTCGCGCCGGTGCGCTTGGCCGTGTT
>CALROO020000029.1:0-30265 GCA_943369795.1 Rhizobium sp. Q54
CGGCTGGAACATCGGCACGACTTCGTCGGCCTTGGGAGCCATCATCAGGAACTCGGCGAACGGGCTGTTATGGCGCGTGACCACGAAATGATAGCTGTAGACGCTGGATCCGTGCGGGATGACCATGACGCCACGCGCGTCGGCCAGGGCCGAAATCTTGATCAGTTCGGTCATGCCCCCGCACCAGCCGACGTCCGGCTGGATGATGTCGCAGCAGTCCATTTCCAGCAGCATCCGGAAACCCCAGCGCGTGGCCTCGTGTTCGCCGGTCGTGACCAGCATCCCCTTGGGCGCATTCTTCTTCAGGTCGCGATAGCCCCAGTAGTCGTCGGGGCTGAGCGCCTCCTCGATCCACTTCAGGCCGTGCTCGTGGGCCTTGTGGGCCAGCCGGGTGGCGTAGTTCAGGTCCAGCGACATCCAGCAATCGAACATCAGCCAGAAATCCTCGCCGCACCGCTCGCGCATCGTGGCCAGTTCGGCGATGTTCTTGCGCAAGCCCTCTTCGCCCTCGGCCGGGCCGTGGTGCAACGGCATCTTTCCGCCGATGAACCCCATCTGCTTGGCCAGATCCGGGCGCGCGCCGGTTGCATAGAAGGTCAACTCGTCGCGCACCGCGCCGCCCAACAGGTGGTGCACGGGTTCGCTCCGCAGCTTGCCCAACAGATCCCATAGCGCGAGATCGACGCCGGACAGGGCGTTCACGACCAGCCCCTTGCGGCCATAATACTGGGTCGAGAAATACATCTGGTCCCAGATCTTTTCGATCTCGTTCGGCGCACGGCCTTCGAGGAAACGCGCCAGATGCTTTTCGACGATATAGGCCGCGGGCTCACCGCCGGTGGTCACCGCGAAACCGATCGTGCCGTCCGCCGCCTCGATCTCCACCACCAGCGTGCCCAGCACATTGATGCCGAAGCTCTGTCGGCTCTGACGGTATTCCGGATAACGCGACATCGGAGTGGCGATATGGTCGTCGATCCAGTGGCCCTCGCCCTGGTCGTGGTAGTCGGCGCCGCCGCCGCGAACGACGAAGGCCCGCACATGGCGGATCAGGGGAAAGCCCATTGCGACGTGAACTCCGAGTGTCAATATATGAGACGATAGCAAGCAAAATGTGGGCGCGCTTCAGCGATTCGAACCGTCCGGCACCTGGATTTCCCCTCCCGTCTCACAGGCCGACCGCTTGTGTGGCGTATCAACATATGAAATAGGACGTTACGAGATGAGAATATCGGCGTCAACACAGATAGAGCCTGTCGAGGTTACCGCAGGCGGCAAATCGTCCAGCAGCCAGACTCTTCTGCGGGGTCTGGATGTCGTCGAGGCCGTATCGGACGGCGTCATCGGCCTGGCGGATCTGGCGGATCGGCTGGGGCTGACGCGCAGCACCACCCATCGGTTGGCAGCGGCTCTGGTCGAGCGGCAATATCTGAATTTCCTGCCCCGTGAAGGCTATGTCCTGGGCCCGAAACTGCTGGAGCTCGGCTTCAAGGCCCAGCAGCAGAAGGACCTGCCCCGGGTCGCTCGCCCGTATCTGGAGGAACTGGCCGCAGCGACCGAGGACACCTTGCATCTCGGCGTCCTCGACAAGGGCCGGGCGCTTTACCTGGACAAGATTCCGGGCCGCCGCCGGATCGAGATCAGCTCGCGGGTCGGCGAACGACAACCTCTGCGATCGACCGGCCTGGGCAAGGCCCTGCTGCTGGACGAGACCGAAGCCCATTGGGGCGAGATGTTCGACGTCGAGGAAGCGATCGTCCGCAGCGCCCTGGATCGCGACACCTGGCTGAGCCGGATGCGTCAGTACGCCGAAGCCGGTCACGCCTTCGACCTCGAGGAGAACGAGGATCGCATCCGTTGCGTCGCCGCTCCGATCCGCGACGTGGCCGGGCGGATTGTCGGGGCCATCAGCCTGTCCAGCGCGGCGCAATACATGGATGACGATCGTATGGCCTCCCTGCCGCAGCAGGTGCGCGCGACCGCCGATTCCATCAGCCGCGAACTGGGCTGGCACGAAGACGCCGTGCCTCAAGCCACATCCAGGTCGCGACGATCCTCACGACCATGACCCCCGGAGGCTCCATGCTGCTCGAAGGCAAGACCGTTCTGATCACTGGTGCATCGGGTGGCATAGGGCGAGCCGCCGCCATCGGCTGCGCCCGACATGGAGCCAATGTCGCGATCAACTATCTGAGCGACAGCGAGGGTGCCGAGAGCACGGTGGCCGAGATCGAGGCCCTGGGCCGCCGCGCCATCGCCGTGAAGGGCGATGTGTCCGATCCGGATCAGGCACCGATTTTTATCAAGGCCGCGGTGGATGCTTTCGGGGCGGTGGATGTGTTCGTCAGCAACGCCGGAATCTGTCCGTTTCATGCCTTTCTGGACATGCCGCGCGACGTTCTGGAACGGACGATGCGGGTCAATCTGCACGGCGCCTATTACATGGCCCAGGCGGCGGCGAACCGGATGGTCGATCAGGGGCGGGGCGGTGCCCTGATCGCGGTCAGCTCGATCAGCGCCCTGGTTGGAGGTGGCATGCAGACCCACTACACCCCCACCAAGGCTGGCGTGCATTCGCTGATGCAGTCGTGCGCCATCGCGCTTGGTCCGCATGGCATCCGTTGCAACTCCGTCCTGCCCGGCACGATCGAGACCGACATCAACCGCGAGGATCTGGCCGATCCAAAGAAGCGTGAGTATATGGCCGGTCGCATTCCCCTGGGCCGGCTGGGCGAGCCGGACGACATGGTCGGGCCGATCGTCTTTTTGGCCTCCGACATGGCGCGATATGTCACCGGGGCAGCCTTGCTGGTCGACGGCGGTGCTTTCGTGAACCTGCAATGAGCGATTCAGGCACCGAGACCGTCGCCTTCCGAATGATCCTGAATCCTGGACAGGCGGATGAGTACCGCCGTCGCCACGACCACATCTGGCCCGACCTGTCGGCAGCGCTGGTTCAGGCCGGTGTGTTCGACTACCGCATCTTTCTGGATCCCGACAGCGACGCGCTGTTCGCAGTCCTGACACGCCGGATCGACCACACCCTGGCCGATCTGCCGCGAACCGAGATCATGCAGCGGTGGTGGGCCATGATGGCCGACATCATGCAGACCGGCCCTGCGAATGTACCGGTGCAGGTCGACCTGCTGCCGATGTTTCACCTGTCGGCCGACGACGGCAGGGCATAGACGCGGAAGTTCCGTATCCGCAGATGGCTGGCGGTCGTACGGATCCCGAACCAGCCCCTGGTGTAGGGCGCGGGATCGTTCATCGCGAACACCTGACGTCCATCGCGCCGGTATAGGACCGTCGAACCCGCCGCCACCAGCCGAATGGTCTGGCTCACATTGGGGCGGAGCAAATGCTCGGGAGCGGACAGGTCGTGTTCGGCCAGCAACGGTCGGTTGGACGCCTGTCCGACGTAGCGACGCATGCGCGTGGTTGTGTTCCGGTTACCCCCCTGGCCGACATAGTAGGTCAGCAGATCGTCGTAGTCGGCAAAGGCCCCGGAGCGGGGATAGGGCACGCCCCCCGGCTCGTCGGGGTCCGAGGCCATCCAGAAGACATTCAGGTCGCTGACGTGATCGTTGGGCCCGCCCTCGTCGACAGCCACCGCCTCGTATTCGATCATCACCGGTCCGTGCAGCGCCGGCCGAAACCAGACCGTGGCCCCTGCGGGCACGTCGATGTCCAGCGTACCGTCGCGCGCCTCGACCGTCCCACCGCGCTCCAGATCGACGGACCATTGCGAAAGGCCAGACCGGAAGTCGTCACTGTGGATCAGTGTCGCGGAGACCGGCACGACCGCTCCTTCCGCCACCGGAACGGGGGGTAGGGTCGTACAGGCCGATAGCGCCAATCCCGTCACGGCGACCAGCCCGGCGATCAGCCCCGTCTGCATGCTCACGGAGCGTCGGACGGCGTCTGTTTCAACACCGTGAAATGCCGGACGATGCCGGACAGCCCGGGTAATTCCCGTCGTGGGGACCATCGCATGAGGTCGTCGCTGTCGCTGTACCAATAGCGCCGCTCCACATACTCGTCGAAATAGATGCGCCAGCCACCGTCCGGACGCCTAACCAGCGCCGGACCCTCGGTCCACGACCCCCAGCCTGCCCAGTCTCCGCTACTGACGATCGTCCACGGTCCCTCCAGGGTCGAGGCGGTGGCCCGTTCGATGAATTTGTTCGTCTCGTTCTTGACGAAGGCCTGATACCCGCCGTCGTGACGCACCACGAAGGTGTCGATGGCGTTTGGCCCCAGTCCCGGCATCGGTCGGGGCAGGTTCCAGGCGCTCAGTGTCGCATCGCTTGCCGTCATCAGGTGTGGGACGAACGGTCCGTTGGTCCCGCCGCGAGACAGGGACACGATGATATGGGTCGACCCATCCGCATGGACGAACCACTCGGGGGCCCAGGCATTGGTGATGCCGTCGAGCGGGAGTTGCAGGTTTCGCTGGAACTGCCAGTGCGTCAGGTCGCGGCTGCGCGCGAAACCAATCTCCGATCCGTTCCAGTCGGTGGTGTAGACGACATGATACCATCCGTCAGAGTGCCGGATGATGCTGGGGTCGCGGATCAGGCCCGAAGGCGGGCTGTAAGCCGCCAGCGTCAGGGGCGTGAAGGTGGCGGCGTCCCCGGACACATGCACGCTCATCGTTCGGGCGTCGCCGTTTCCGAAGGCGGTCAGGACATAGGGTTTGCGGCCCGGCTCGAGCTGTTGCGCCAGGGTCGGCGATCCGGCACTGCAGCCGATCAGGGCAAAGGCCACCCCTCGCGCGATCAAACGACCAGTCCGGGTTCTCATGATCCGGCGGGCTCCTCGCTCTGCACGGCTTGCGGCAGCCGCAGCTCGAAACCCTCGGGTGCCGGGGGACGATCCAGGTCGAGGGCGGGAAGGTCCGCCATGACCTGCGCTGCCAGGGGATCATCCAGATTCCGAAGTCCATCTATCACGGCCCAGGCCAGCAGATAGGCTCCAAAGGCATTGTGATGCGTGCCATCCCGCCCGCCATCAGCGAAGGCCAGTCGCGCCCGCTCTGGACCCAGCGCCTCATACAATCGGGCGCTCGCGAGCGTGAGGTCTATCAGAGGCACGGCCTCTTCGCGGGCCATGACCCGGACGGCATCGGGATAGTCGCCGTGGCTGTTCATGATCCGGCCGTTCGGGCCGAACGTCCGCCGATGCGGCGAGGTGACCAGCACCGGCCGTGCGCCGCGCCTTCGAATCTCGTCGATATAGACCCGCAGATAGCTGCGATAGGTCGTCGCGGCGTCGGCATAGGTCTGCGGCCACTGCGCCTTGGAATCGTTGTGGCCGAACTGGATCAGGACAACATCGCCGGGCCGCACCTGACTGAGGGCCTTGTCGAGGCGCAGTTCGGTCATGAAGGACTTCAGCGTCTCGCCCGACTCGGCGTGATTGGCCACCGACACCGTCTCATCCACGAACCGGGGCAGCATCTGGCCCCAGCTGGCGTAGTCGCCGCCAGGCTGGTCCGCGACCGTGGAATCGCCCAGCAGGATCAGTCGTGTCGCCTGGACCGATGCGATCTCGATGCGGGCGACAGGTGCGTCGAAACCCAGGGTCAGCCTGTCGTCCCAGGACCGCGACCCCTGCTCGCGCGGCTTCAGCCGGACGCGTTCCCCGCCCGGCGCATTCTCGGGCACGGGGGCCAGTTCGGGACGGCGGAGATTGACGGTGAAACGCACCGGAGCCGCGGTGTCTCGTCGCATCAATCGGCGGGTCTCGGCCCACACGGTCATGGGCCGGGCATCCGCAGGCCAGATCGTCACGCGGTAGTCGCCCTCGGGCACGGCGACAGAAAACAGGATTTGGCCGTCGCTGCCCGGCTCGAACCCATGGCCTCGAACCGTGTCGTAGAGGGCGTCGGCCGGAACGCTCTGCCAGCCGGGCGACGAGACGCCTGGGGTCAGGTCGAACCGTTGGGTCTGGGCCAGCGCGGGCAGGGCACAGGCCGTCATCGCCGCAACCATCGCCGACAGAACCGGTCCACGGACCTTCAACGCTTCGGTACCGTCATGCCGTCTCCCAGATAGAATCCAACATGCGGCGGCTGGTTATAGGCTGTGTTCTGCCAGGCGACGGCCAGGCGATAGACCGGATCGCTCATCAGGGTGACCATTCGGACGTCGGTCGGATGCGGCGTCACATAGATGCGCAGTTCGGAGTTGTCCTCGGATCTCAGGATCAGCTCCTCGCGCCAGTCGCCCAGGATGTCGGCCGACAATACCGGGTTGGCCTTGGTCCCATTGTTCGAGGCCGCGCCGGTGGCGATCAGCAGCGGCGTCGCCTCGTGAGCCTCCCAGTTCCATTTCGAGATCGTCATACCGTCCAGCAGTTCGCGCAACAGGTCGCCGTCCCACCAGATGCCGAAATTCTGCTGGCGAGGTCGCCTTCCGATCGGCTGGCCCTTGACGTCGTAAAGGGTGTCGGACCCGCTGGCCCAGGCCTCGGCCCCGGGATGTCGCGGATCGATGTCCATGGCGACGCCCCTGCCGATGTCGGTCGTTGCCGGCGTGCTCCACAGGACCTCGCCGGTGCGGGCGTCCAGCATGGCCGAGCCGATGCCACCGTTACGCCCCGGGCTTTCATGCACGCCGAACTTTTCAAGCCCCGGCCGTGACGGATCCAGGTCCGACAGATGCATGGCGTCGCCGTGGAACAGCCGCGCACTCCAGAGCCCCGTGCCGTCGTCGTCGATGGCCATGGAGCCATAGACGATCTCGTCGCGGCCATCGGAGTCCACGTCGGCGACGCTGAGCTGGTGGTTGCCCTGGCCCGAAAAGGCGTCGTCGGCCGAACCGGTGTCGAACAACCAGCGCTGGGCCAGCTTTCCATCGCGCCAGTCCCAGGCCGAGACGGTCGTTCGCGCATAGTAGCCCCGGCCCATGACGATGCTGGGCCGCGCGCCGTCGAGATAGGCGACGCCGGCCAGATAGCGGTCCGACCGGTTGCCATAGGCGTCGCCCCAGCGGTCGGTCAGTTGCGCTGCGCTCGGCGTGGCCGTCCCGGGGTCGCGCGCGGGTGTGAAGGCTTCGGTCGCCAAGGCGCGACCGGTCAGACCGTCGAAGACCGTCAGGTATTCCGGCCCCCGCAGAATGCGGCCCGTCAGGTCGGCATAGCGGCTGCCGTCGGGTTTCAGCGACGCGCCGGTCCGGTCCGACTGCGGGGCCTCGCCGCCCGTCTCGCGCCAGTCTGCCGTCGCATCGCCGACCACACCGCCCTGACCGTCGATCGTGCCGTCTCCGGTCTTGGACACGACCTCGGCGCGACCGTCGCCGTCGAAATCGAATACCAGGAACTGGGTGTAGTGGGCGCCCGCCCGGATGTTCGGACCCAGATCGATGCGCCACAGCCGCTGGCCGTCCAGCGTGTAGGCATCCAGCAGGGCAGGGCCCGAATAGCCGGAAAAGGCATTATCCTTCGATGTCGTCGGGTCCCATTTGATCACGATCTCGTAGCGACCGTCTCCATCCAGATCGCCGACACTGCCGTCATTGACATTGTAGGTGAAGGCCTCGCCCGCCGGTGTCGTGCCTCCCGTCGGTCGGTCCAGCGGAATGGACATATAGCCTGCGGTCAGAGCCGTAGCCTCCGACCCCGTTACGGCACCGCCGTCCAACGAACGAACCTCGTACCGATCGCCGGGTGCGCCGTCCGGGTCGGCGAAATTGGTGCTGCCCGTCACCGGCTCGGCGCTCACCTTGCGGCCGTCGCGATAGATGTCGAAGGCCTGCCCCTCCGCATCCTCGGCTCGAAGCCGCCAGCTGACCAGCATACCGCCGCTCACGGCCGGTGCTGCGACGGTGCCGCGGTCCAGGGCCTCAGTCTGGCGTTTAGCCGTCGCCTCCTGGGCGTGCGCCGGGATTGCAAGCGACAGCGAGCCGACGACGGCTCCCGCGACGGCATAGGTGAGCCAGGGTCTCATGAGCGTCCTCCAAGACGGGTATCGACACGGCGGACCTTGGCGGCCTCTTGAATGCAAATCGTTCCATAGAATGCATTGACATGTCATCATATGACATTAACGTCAGGTTCGTCGAGATCGAAAAGGCTGAGGCTGATCGATTCCGTCAGGGAGAGCACTGAACCAACCGCCCGTCAGAGGCCGGGGTCGGCGCTCATGGATACGCGGACGATAACAGGGGCACCCATGTCGAGACTTTCATCCATCCGTCGGCGCGCGATCAATGGCAGTTGCCTGACGGCGATCGGCATCCTGTTCGTCGCGGCTGGCAGCGCCGCAGCCCAGACGGTGCCACCGGCACCCCCGGTTGCGGGCTCCGATCCGGAAACGACCGTCGAGGAAATCGTCGTCACGGGGACCCGCGGGAGCCTGCGGTCGGCCATCGACCGCAAGCGCAACGCCAACACGACCGTCGACTCGATCGTCGCCGAGGACGTATCGCAGTTTCCGGACAAGAACGTCGGCGAGGCGTTGCAACGGATCACCGGCGTTTCGCTGACCCGCGACCTGGGTGAAGGCAGCCAGATCAGCATCCGCGGGGTCGAGCCCGACCTGAACCGTGTCGAGATCAACGGGCTCAGTGTCCTGAACAACAATGGCTCCGGCGCACGCGGGGCCAGTTTCCAGGAACTGGCTTCCGAACTGATCGCCTCGATCGACGTGTTCAAGGGTTTCACCGCCGACATGACCGAGGGCGGCGTCGGCGGTACCGTCAGCATCCGCACGCGACGTCCGCTGGACCTGACCGAGCCGCTGCTGTCTGTCTCGGCGTCCGGTCAGTATTTCGATCTTCAGGAAACCACCAAGTTCCGCGGGAACATTACCGCAGGGACCAAATTCCTGGACGATCGCTTGGGCGTGATCGTCAATGTGACGCGCGACGACAATGATACGCGCGGAGACTTCCTGCGCGGCACCAACTGGATCCGGTTCCCGACGACCGTTGGGACTGCCGGGGCCACCCTCGGGGTCGTGACTGCGTCAGGCGATTACGACAACTCGCCGGACCGCACCTTTGTCAATCCGCTGTATGCCTCGGCGTCGTCAAAGGCCCAGTGCCCGACCGATGCCAGCACGGCCAGCGGACGCGCGGCTATTCAGGACTGCCTGGCACAGTGGAACGATTTCGTACCCGCGATTCCGCGTTACGGTCTCTGGTTTCGCGAGGATCAGCGGACCTCGGCCAATCTGTCCACCCAGTTCCGAGTCAACGATGCGCTGTCGCTTTTCGTCGATTACACCATCAATGATCGTCAGCAGTATCTGACCGATTTCAACTATACGGTCGACGCCTCCGCGCAGGGCCGATTGAATGCGGTCACCTATGGCCGCAACGGCCAGGCGATCACGACGGCCGGCAGCCAGACCGCGACGGTGGACGCCGATCACAATGTGATCGGTTTCAACACAGCGGCACGATCGACAAGCGCCACGGCGGGTGCTGCAAACATCTTCAGCACCCAGAACCGCGAGTTCGACTACAGCTACCGCTCTCAGTATCTTTCCGGCGGATTCCAGTGGAAGGGCGACAACCTGACCGTGGACGGGGTCGTGGCCCATACGACAGGGGCGGCTCAGAGCGACAGCAACTCGGTCACCTTCAACGCCTCCATCCCCAACATCCGGGTCGATATCTCGGATCGCGGCGTGCCCAGCTTCACCTTTCCGTCCGGATTCGATCCGGCCAACCCGGCTACCTTCGGCATCTTCGCGAACAATGGTGCCGGTACCAACTATCCGACGACAGCCGTCCAGGTGAATTACGAACCGGTCGAGACCGACACCTACGAAGACACGGCCAAACTCGACATCGATTATGACTTCGACAGCGGCTTTTTTACCAGGATCGAGGCGGGCTATCAGTATCGCTCGGCCGGCACGCTGCAGTACTCGGTGGGCGGCTACACGCGGCCCGACGGCACGATCGTTCAGGGCGCGCGAGCCCGTCACAATCTGGTTCTGACTCCCGGCGCAACAGCCAACGGAGCCACCCTCTTCAATCCTCTGACGCTCCCGCCGACCTACAACACGAGCTACACCCAGGCGAACCTGATCGCCCTGTTGAGAACCATTTCCCAGAACACGCCGACGAATTTCTACCAGGGCGGCCGGGATGACCCCGGCGTGCCTCTGCCCAATGGCTGGTTCGCACCCAGTTACAATCTGACGCGCAACGGTGCGGGATTGGACCTGTCGCTGTTCGATCGTGACAACATCCGCAGAGCTCCGGGCTACACGGCCGCCGGCGTGCTGGTCGGCGAGTTCGACCAGATTCCTGCGATCGACGTCGTCGAGGAGGTGCATGCCGCCTACACCCAGGCCAGTTGGGCCGGCGAGATATGGAACATGCCGATCAGCGGGAATTTCGGCGTCCGCTACACCAAGACCATTCTGGACGCCACGGGAGCCTACCTCCAGCGTGAGACGATCGATAACCTCGCAGTCCCTGGGACGACGATCACCAGCAATCTCGGCACGACGATCACGACCCTGAACAACGAGTACGAGGACTGGCTTCCGACGTTCAACGTCGCCCTCGACATCACCGACAAATTCGTGGCGCGCTTCGGCTATGCCAAGGTTCTGGCGCGTCCCAATCCCACCTTCCTCGTCCCGGCGGCGACCTGCACCTTCAACCGTACCGCAATCGGGCTGATCGACGATCTGGAAGACGTTTGCAGTGCAGGCAATCCCGCCCTGGAACCCTATCGCGCAGACCAGTTCGACCTGAACCTGGGCTGGTTCCAGAATCGCGACACCCTCGTCAACGCGGGGTTCTTCTACAAGAACATCGAGTCGTTCGTCGTCGGACCGATCGTCGTTCAGAACGTGGATCTGTTCGGCGACGGGACCCTGTTCGACGTCACCCAGCGGATCAACGGCAACGGGGCCAAGATCCAGGGCGTGGAACTGTCGGCACAGACGGCCTTTACCTTCCTGCCGTCGCCGTTCGACGGTTTTGGCGGTATCGTGAACTACACCTACAGCGAGGCCAAGGACGTCGGCCTGTTCTCGACGCTGACCCAGGAAGAGTTGCCCTTCCCCGGCCTTTCGACCCACACCTACAACATCATCGCCTACTACGACAAAGGCCCGATCAATGCGCGTCTCGCGTACAACGGTCGGAGTGGATACCTGCAGACGGCAGTCGATGCGCGTGGCAACCCCGTGTACCGCGACAAGACCGGGTATCTGGACGGTCGCGCGGCCTACAAATTCAGCGAGCAGCTGACCGTCTTCGTCGAGGCCCGCAATCTTACGGGCGAGAACGAGCGCAGCACCAACGACTCCATCCGCCTGGTCGAGGACGTCTACTCCGGCAAACGCTACTTCGCCGGTTTGACGTTCCGCTATTGAAGAATTCCTCTCCTGGAACCCCTGACGGCGGGCCCTTTGGGGTTCGCCGTCATTTTTTCTTTATCTCGCGCCTGCTCGATCTTCATATCGGATCAGCGTCATGAACCGCCCCTCCCTGACGCGCAGAGGTCTGATCGCCTCGACCGCAACCACCGCCGTGGCGCTTCTGAAAGCCGAGGCGACGGCGCGAATGCGGGCGAAACGACCTGACACTGAGATGGTCTGGCTGGACGGCACGTCGCCTCCCCGTCACGAGGGCCTGACCTGGGGCGTGCCATGGCCGCAAGGCCTGTATGGGCGAACCCAGGCGTTCTCGGCGATCGGGACCGATGGTCGGAACATGCCGCTTCAGACCTGGCCGCTCGCCTACTGGCCGGACGGCTCGCTCAAATGGACCGGCCATGCCGTCCCCGCCGCGAGCGATCCCGTTCCAGGCTTGAAGGTCATGGCCGGCCGATCGGTTCGTGCCGACAATCCTGTGATCGTCCGTACCAAGACCGACAAGTTCGAGGTCGCCGTCGGCCCACTTGTCTGGACCGTGCCGCGCTCCGGCCCGGCACTGATCGCTTCGGCCGTTCGCGGCGGTCGAGCGGTGATGGGCGAGGTGCGTCTGGTCTGCCTGCGCCAGGACCAGGCGGAACTGTCCGAAACGACGCCGCTGCACCAGCAGCGGTTCGAGAGCGATATCACTGAGGCCGTGCTCGAACAGTTCGGTCCGATCCGGGCGGTCGTGCGCCTCGAAGGCACTCACAGGTCGGGCGACCGCGCCTGGTTGCCCTTCACTGTTCGGCTGTATTTCCACGCGGACGGAGAGGCCGTGCGCATCGTCCACAGCTTCACCTTCGACGGCGACGAGACCCGCGACTTCATCCGCGGCATCGGGATCCAGGCCTCGGCTCCGCTGCGTGACCCCCTGCACGAGCGTCACATCCGGTTCGGCGGCGAGGACGGCGGTCTGTGGGCCGAGGCCGTGCGACCGCTGACGGGCCTGAGGCGCGACCCGGGGCAACCCTATCGCGAGGCCCAGATCGCTGGCCAGGCGATACCGCCGCTGGAGCAGATGGACCCGCGTGTGCGCGACCGGCTGGACCTGATCCCCGCCTGGTCCGACTTCACCCTGTCGCAGCCGACCTCGGACGGGTTCTCGATCCGCAAGCGTACGGGTGCGGGCCATGGCTGGATCGACGCGGCGGGCGGGGACAGGGCCCCAGGGCTGGTCTATGTCGGGGGAATCACAGGCGGGATCGCCTTGGGGTTGGCCAATTTCTGGAAGGCGGGGCCCAGTCGCCTCGACGTCCGTGGCGCTGCGGGCGAGGAGGCCAAGGTCGCCGCATGGCTGTGGTCGCCAGACGCCCCGGCGATGGACCTGCGCTTCTACCACGACGGCCTCGGCATGACGACGCACGCCCAGGAGAACGAAGGCCTCGAGATCACCTACGAGGATTACGAGGCCGGGTGGGGTACGCCCTATGGCGTGGCCCGAACCAGCGAGCTGACGTTGTGGGCCTTTGGCACCACGCCCGCGCGCGACCATCTGGTCGCCATGGCCCGGAACGTCGAGACGCCGCCTCGTTTCGTCTGCACGCCGAGCCGCCTGCGTGAGGTCGAGGTGTTCGGCGACTGGTCCTTGCCCGACCGGTCGACGCCGTTGCGCGCGCGACTGGAGGACAGGCTGGACGGCGTGCTGGATCTGTACCGCGATCAGATCGTGCAGCGCCGCTGGTATGGCTTCTGGAACTACGGCGACGTCATGCACAGCTACGATGCCGACCGGCACGAGTGGAAATACGACATCGGCGGCTTCGCCTGGGCCAACTCCGAACTCTCTCCGGATCTGTGGCTCTGGTACAGTTTCCTCCGCACCGGCCGCGCCGACGTGTTCCGCATGGCCGAGGCGATGACGCGCCATTCCAGCGAGGTCGACTGCTACCACATCGGTCCGCGCCGGGGATTCGGCACCCGGCATGGGGTCCAGCACTGGGGCGACAGCTCCAAACAGCCCCGTGTCAGCAACGCCGCCTTCCGTCGCATCTTCTACTATCTGACCGCCGACGAACGGGTCGGCGACCTGATGCGGTCACTGGTCGGCTCGGACGAGACCCTGACCCGCGTCCAGATTCGTCGCAAACGCCCCGCGCCGGATGATCCGCCGCTGGGGGGACCGATCGTCGACGCTGGATTCGGCACGGACTGGAGCTCTTTCCTGGCGGCCTGGATGACCGAGTGGGAACGCACCGGCGACACCCGCTGGCGCGATCGCATCACCGCCGGCATGACCAGCCTGGCCGCCTTGCCCCGTCGGTGGTTCCATGGCGGCGGGCACTATGACGCTCTAACCGGCCGGTTCGTCGGGGCCGGGGAGGGAATTTCGATCTCGCATCTGAACGCGGTGTTCGGCGCGGTCGAGACCCACTCCGAGCTGCTGCGGCTGGTCGATGTGCCTGCCTATCGTGCCGCCTGGATCGAATACTGCCAATGGTACAACGCCCCGGCGGCGGATCTGGAGGCCTATCTGGGCGGCCGGGTCGGCAACCGCGGCCTGCCTCAGGCGCATTCGAGATTGACGGCCTATGCCGCGAACCGCCTGCAGGACGACACCCTGGCGACCCGCGCTGCACACGAGTTCCTGGACGAGGAGCATTTCGAGGATTTCGGTCTGGTGTCCCGGCGACGGACGGTCACGGGCGCGGCCGTCCTGAACCCGGTCGAAGAGGATCCCGGCATGTCGACAAACGGTGTGTCCCAATGGGGCCTGGCCGCAATCCAGACCCTGGCCCTGATCCCGACTGCTCTGGACGCGGTGGGCGGAAGCGCGGATGCCCCGACATCCGCCCCCGCCCGGTGAAGCCGCCGTTCGCGCCAGGATCGTTCGACACGCCCTGTTTTTGAAGGAATTGACCGCGATGAAATCCTGGCTGATCGGACTGGCCGCCTTGACGGCGCTGGGTGCCTCGACGGGCGCGGCTGCGGAGCCTCGTATAACCACGCCACTTGCCGATGGCTGGCGCTTCTTCCAGGGCGACCCGGAAGGCACCGAGGCCCGCGACTTTGACGACGCTGCGTGGGCTATCGTCTCGGTGCCGCACGACTGGGCCATCGCCGGACCGTTCGACCAGAATGCCAAGGGGGCCGGCGAGAACGGTTTTCTGCCGACCGGCGTGGCCTGGTACCGCCGCACCCTGGATATCGCGCCACGACCGGGTCGCCGCTATTTCGTCGAGCTGGACGGGGTGATGGAACGCAGCGGCGTGTGGATCAACGGTCGCCACGTCGGGTTCCGGCCGATGGGCTATGTCAGTCTGCGCTATGATGTCACCCAGCACCTTCGGACCGATGGTCCCAATGTCGTCGCCGTGCGGGCGGATACATCTGCGGCCCCGTCATCGCGCTGGTACAACGGCTCGGGCATCTATCGCCACGTCCGGCTGATCGAGACCGACGACGTCCACATTCCGCAAGGGGGGGCTTTCGTCACCGCTGGCGACCTGACCGACGACAGCGCCAACGTCACGGTCTCGGTCGAGGTCCACAATGCGAGTGCGGCTGTTCGATCCGCCCTGATCGAGACCGTGATCCTGGACGCGCGGGATCGAGAGGTTGCCCGTGATCGCAGCGCGGTCAGCAAGGTCGGCGATGGCCGGACCGAAATCCTCCAGACCCAGATCAAGCTGGCCGATCCGGTTCGGTGGGATATCGATAATCCGACGCTTTACCGCGCCGCCATCCGGGTCCTGAGCGAAGAAGGCACCGTGCTGGACGACCAGGTCATCCCGTTCGGTATGCGCGAGGCCCGGTTCGATCCGGCAATGGGCTTCTGGCTCAACGGTCGGAACCTCAAGATGAAGGGCGTGGCCCTGCATCATGACGGCGGCGCAGTCGGAGCTGCGGTGCCGCTGGACGTCTGGCGTCAGCGGTTGACGGCCCTGAAGGCGCAGGGCGTAAACGCCATCCGTACGGCTCACAATGTCCCGGCCCCCGAGTTTCTGGATCTGACCGACGAACTGGGCTTTCTGGTCATGGACGAGCTGTTCGACCAGTGGAACGTGGCCAAGACGCCCAACGACTATCACCTGTTCTTCGGCGACTGGCACAAGCGCGACGCCGCCGACATGGTGCGCCGGGACCGCAACCACCCCAGCATCGTGCTGTGGAGCGCGGGCAACGAGATCCACGATACCGCCTATCCAGTCCAGGCCAAGGCGGCCTTGCGCAGCATCATGGACGTGATCCGCGCCAACGACCCGACCCGGCCGCGCACCCTGGCCCTGTTCCGCCCCAACGTCACCGGCGACTATGAGAACGGCATCGCCGACATGCTGGACGTCGTCGGCCAGAACTATCGCGAGAACGAGCTGATCGCCGCCAATCGCCAGAATCCGGCCCGCAGCATTGTCGGTACCGAGAACGGCCACAACAGGTCCAACTGGGTGCCCGTGCGGGACTATCCGGCCTTCTCCGGCATGTTCCTGTGGACCGGCATCGACTACATGGGTGAGGCCAACCGCTCCGGCTGGCCCAATATCCAGAGCCCGTCGGGCCTGCTGGACCGCACGGGCGCGCAACGTATCCGGGGCATGGAGCGCGAAAGCTGGTGGTCGGAAAAGCCGGTCGTCCACGTCGTCCGAAACGCCAACACGGCTGCCGCAGGGGCCGCGACCGACGGAGCCGGCGGACCCAATCAGCCCGCCGTCCCCACCATGATCGCCGTGGCAACGCCCCCTGCGCCCGTCGCGCTGTTCGACGATTGGACGCCCCAGGAAGCGACCCCCGGCCCCCAGACCATCGAGGTCTACAGCAACTGCCAGAGCGTCGAGGCCTTCCTGAACGACCGGTCGCTGGGCGCATTGCCGATCAACGGCGATGCCTCTCCTCGCCGCTGGAGCGTGTCCTACGCACCGGGCAACGTGCGCGCCGTGTGTGCCGACGCTGGCTCGGAAGCGGTGCAGGACCGGCTGGACACGGCAGGGGCACCCGCGGCCATCGTCCTGACGCCGGACCGGCCCGAGGTCGGCTCGGCCTTCGACGATCTCGTCTATGTCCGGGCCCGCGTCGTCGATGCGCAGGGGGTGACGGTCCCCAGTGCCAGCCATCGCTTGCGCTTCACCGTTCGCGGCGCGGGTACGCTCGTGGCAACGGACAACGCCTCATCGACCGATCACACACCATTTTCTTCGGCCGAGCGCGACGCCCTGAACGGTGTCGCCGTGGCCCTGGTGCGGGGGGCGGGATCTGGCGCGTTGATCATCGAGGTGGAGGCCCAGGGCCTTTCGTCAGGTCGGGCTACGATCTCGGCGCTCCCGTGAAAGCGATCTGAATGGCCCGACAACGCCTCTGGTTTGATTTGGCCAGAGGGATCGGCGACGCTCAACCCCGGAGGCTATCGTGAACGACTGGAAACCCGCCCGCCGCGAACTTCTCGGGATGGCAGCCGCATTCGGGACTGTGCCAGCCCTTGCAACCGCGCAGCCAGACCCCCTCGACGTGGTTCCCCTGTGGCCAGAAGATCCGCCCGGTAGTCGCGATGTGCGGGTGACGGAGCAGGTCATCCTGCGCACACCCGGTGGCGATCCGACGGACACGGCTTTCCTGCATGTGACCCGGCCCTGGCTGATGATGCGCCGACCCGCCGTCTCGAATGGCGCCGCTGTGCTGATCATCCCCGGTGGGGGCTTTCAGCGCGTGGCGGTCAGCCGGTCGGGCGGGACGATCGACCGCTGGCTTGCGGGCCTGGGCTATACCGCCTTTGTGATGACCTACCGGTTGCCCGCCGATGGATGGGCGGCAGGGCCGGATGCCCCGCTGCAGGACGCCCAGCGCGCCTTGAGACTGATCCGTGCCCGCGCGTCGGAACTCGGGATCGATCCGGAGCGCGTGGCCGTCCTAGGGTTTTCCGCTGGCGGCTATGTCGCGGGACGGCTGGCAACGCGGTTCCACAACGAATCCTACGCGCCGGTTGATGCGGCCGATGGTCTCTCAACGCGCCCATCGGCATGCGGACTTTTCTTCCCGGTCGTCACCATGACCTCGCCCCATGCGCACCCGGGCTCGCTGCGGTCACTTCTCGGCGATCAGCCGTCCGACGACGCGCGACGGGCCGCTTCTGTTGAAGCCCACGTCGGTGCCGACACCCCCCCGACCTTCATCGCCGCGGCCGCCGACGACAGGGTCGTGGCCGTCGAGAACAGCCTGTTGATGTGGTCTGCCCTGCGCGACCGGAACATTCCCACGGAGATGCATGTGTTCGAGACGGGCGGCCACAGCCTCGGCGGCGGGGATCCCGGCGATCCCGAGGCGGTCTGGCCCAGGCTCCTGTCCGCCTTCCTGAAGCGTCACGGACTTTAGCAGGCTTCCGTCGGCGAATAGTCGGTGCTGGCCTGGATTTGTGCCTTGGCGGAAGATCGACAGTGGGAGACGACGACCGCACGGGCTGAAGACGCCGGTGAACAGAGCTCAAAGGCAGGATTGAAAACCTGTCACAGGTTCTGTGGCTCTTTCGGATAAGTGCCCGATTCACAGGGGAATGTCGCAGTGCGGTGGCGGACAGAGAGGGATTCGAACCCTCGGTAGGCTTTCACCTACACACGCTTTCCAAGCGTGCGCGATCGACCACTCCGCCACCTGTCCGTTCACGCATTCGCGCAACGCCGCGACCGGTCGGGGTCGCGGGAAGGCGAGGCTGATAGAACACCCCGCACCGCTGGGCAAGCGCCACATGCGTCCCCATATGATCGTCGAACGACGAGGAGCAATTTCATGAGCCTGCTGGACAAGCTATTTTCTGCAAAGACCCAGATGCCGACGCCCGAGACGGCACTGCCGGGTCGCGACACGCCGTTGCAGACGGACACCCATCACGTCGTCAGTGGCAATCCGCTGAAAGGGCCATACCCTGACGGCTTCCAGACCGCCGTATTCGGCATGGGCTGTTTCTGGGGCGTGGAGCGGATTTTCTGGCAGATCCCGGGCGTCTGGGTCACCGCCGTCGGTTATTCGGGCGGTGTCACGCCGAACCCGACCTACGAGGAGACCTGCACCGGCCGCACCGGCCAGACCGAGGTGGTCCAGGTGGTGTTCGATCCGTCCGTGGTCACCTATGGCGATCTGCTGAAGGCCTTCTGGGAGAACCACGATCCGACCCAAGGCATGCGCCAGGGCAACGACGTCGGCACGACCTATCGCTCGGCCGTCTACTACGCGGATGAGAGGCAGAAGGCCCAGGCCGAGGCGTCTCGCGACGCCTATCAGGGGGCTCTGGATGCCTCCGGGCGGGGCAAGATCACGACCGAGATCGCGCCGCTGGGGACGTTCTACTATGCCGAGGGCTATCATCAGGGCTATCTGGCCAAGAACCCCGGCGGCTACTGCGGCATCGGCGGGACGGGCGTGACCTGCCCGGTCGGCGTCGGCGTCGCGGCCTGATCGTGGCCAGAAGCGGTGGATAGGGCAGGGGTGGGCAGGGTCTGCCTGGCCCTGCCGGGCGCGACACTGGACCACCCGTTCGGCAACGACCACGACGCCTACAAGATCGGGGGCAAGATGTTCGCCATGGTCGGGGCAATGGGCGGGGTCTCGTTCAAGGTCTCGGACATCGCCTACGACGTGCTGACCGAGACCGGGCGTGCGCATCCGGCCCCCTACCTGGCGCGGGCGAAGTGGGTCCATCTGGGCGACCCGGCGGATTGGCCCGACGACGAACTGGCCGACCATCTCGCGACGGCACACAGCATCGTGGCGGGCAAGCTGACAAAGGCGGCGAAGAAGGCGCTGGGTCTGGCCTAGGCAGGTTCATCACGAAGGGCACGAAGCGGGCACAAAGGACACGAAGATGCCGAGGCTGTCGCCAAGCTCAGCAGTCGTCCGCGTTCAAATAAGGCGATAGCGGCTTCGCCGCCTTGTCTCGATCGATGTCTCGCGTCGATCCGTAGTCCCGTGTTAGCGAATGGCCCCGCCCCGACATCCTCGCCGAACCCTTGGTGTCCTTCGTGCCCGCTTCTTCGTGCCCTTCGTGATCAACCCTCTTCCACCGCCGACCTGATCAGCCACACACCGCGAAGAACTGTTCGACCGACGCCTTCGAAGGCGAATGCGCGGCCAGCATCTCGCGCCGGTCGCCCTGCCAGGTCGCCAGCCAGCCGAGTGCACGGAAGCGCTGGAAGACCGGAACGCCCGTCTTCGCGTCGGCCATCAGCAGGTCGCCGTCATGGACGCCGGCCGGTTCGACGATTGCGGGAAACCGTTCTGTGTCGCCGCCGGATTCCAGATGGATTTCGCTGACACCCTTCGGCGCGGGCTGCATCAGGCTCAACTGCCCCGATCCCGGTACGCAGGTCAGGGCCAACCGCAGGTCGTCGCTGTTGGCCCGACCGTAGGCCAGCTTGGTCTCGGCGGCATCCTCGGTCAGGAACCAGTCGAGGTTGGCGATCGGGACCGGCTCACCGACAGGCACCACTGCGGGGACAAGGTCTGAGGGGGTCGTGGAACAGGCGGCAGCACCAAACGCCACCAGCAGGATCAGCGCTGTCGACCTCATCCGCCGCACAGTTCCGCGAAGCGACGCAGCCTGGCCATATGCGGTCGCTCGACGGCGATCGCTCGGCTCTGAGCGCCCAAGACCATCTCCAGACCGCCGCTGGCGACGAATTGGGTGAAGACGGGGTGGTCGGTGCGCAGGGTCATCGTCGTCCTGTCGCGTCGCGCCTCGGCCTCGGTCGCCGCCGACGCCTCTCCGGCGGAGACGCGCGCGACGCCTGAGCCCATCGATGGGCCATACAGAGAGACACGCGCGACGCCCGATCCGGGCTCGCATTCGAAGGTGCTGCGAAGCTCGGGCGTATCCGGCACCTCATTGGCCAGGACCAGTGGTCCTTCGCCTTCGTACAGGGTCCACGTCCAAGCCGTGACCGGCGCAGCGTTCTGCATGGCCAGGCTGGCCAGTGCGGCGATCAGGATCGTCATGGCTCAGCCCCCGCTGAAATCGGCCTGTCCGGAAGGGTCAGGCCTGGCCCGTTTCGCAATAGGCCAGAAAACGATCGACGACGCGACGTTCCTGTTGCGTGGCGGCCAGCTGGAACGTCCGCTCCTCGGACTTCACCGTCATCCGCCCCTTGCTGGACAGGTCCGACAGGCCTGCTTCGGCCAAGGGCACGATGGCCTCGGACGCGTCACCGCCCGACAGGGGATCGGGCATGGTGGGGCCGCTGGCAGGGCGCATCGACACCGCGATCGGACGTACGTCGCCATAGACGGCAACGTCGGTGGCTCCCGCCGCACACGTCACCATCAGCGCCAGGTGGTCGGAATTGGACGCGCCATAGGCCAGCTTGGCGACCTCACCGTCGTGGCTCAAATGCCAGGCGACGGGCTGGACCGTTTCCGTTTCGAAATCGGCCGACTGGGTGGTAGCGGCGAATGTCACCAGACCGAGGGCGGCGACGGCGGGAAGCAGGATCTTGCGCATGACTGTACCTCGCGTTCGAGGTGTTAACGCGGGTCGGCATCAACGGTTCATCGAATGTCGTGACGTGCGGAGCGGGTCGCGAGGCACCTATCGCGATACTGGCGATTTGCCAAAGCCTGAAGTAGCGACCTTACAAACCCGTGGTGCCGTCTCGATCAAGGTCAGAACGGGCTGAACCGCTCCACCAGAGACTGGGCCGCCGGCGTTGACTGGACACGGCTGATGTCGCCGCGCCCGCCATAACTGATACGGGCCTCGGCGATCTGGGTGTGGCTGATCGTGTTGGCCGCCGTGATGTCTTCGGGACGGACGATGCCCGCGACGGTCAGTTCGCGCAGTTCGCGGTTGGTGCGCACTTCCTGCCGACCCTGGATGACCATGTTTCCGTTGGAGAGGACGTCGGTGACCACCGCCGCGATCGTCAGGCTGACCTTTTCCGAGCGATTGATGCTGCCCGTGCCGTTCGAGACGGACTGGCCATCCAGGCCGACCAGATTCTGTGGATCGAAGCCGCCGGGGAAGGCCCGGCCCAGGCTGTTCTCCAGCCCGAAGAAGTTCGAGATGCCGCCCGAGGTGTTGTTGGTCCGGTTGCGCGATGTAGTGTTCTGGGTCTGGGCCCGGTCGTCGATGTCGATGTTGACGGTCAGGATGTCACCGATCCGGCGCGCGCGCTGATCCCCGAAAAAGGTCCGCGCGCCGGTCCGCCACAGCGAGTTGGCGCTGGCGGCGCGGGGCGCTTCCTCGCGGCCATAGACCTGGCTGACCGGCACCAGGGTCGCGGGATAGGCGACGGGGGCCAACTCGGGACCACGCACGGTCTCGGCGACGGTGGTGCAGCCGGTAAGGGCGATAGCAGCGGCGGTGACGATCAGCAGGTTACGCATCGGACTATCTTCCCGGACGGACGAATTGATTGGAATTTGAACGGGCTATTTGAGCCGCCGGACCTGTGACGGCGCGGCCGGGGCCGGTGGCGATGGCCTCGATGGTCTTGCCCGAGGCCAGGTTCAGGATGGGGACGGGTTCGCCGATCGCGGCGTTACGGGTGGCGCGGCCCATGACCGTCAGCTTGACCCCGCCGGAGACGAAGGCGACCTCGACCGTGTCGTTGCGGGTGATGACCTGGGGGCTGGCCAGGTCGCGGGCGGCGACGGGCGACCCGGCGCGAAGGGCACGGCGCGCCGACAGGCCGATGACCTGTTCGGCATCCTGGGGGCCGGACGCATTGGCCTGATGGGACTGGACCTGTGTCCAGACGACGTCTTCGGGCTGGATCACGTCGCCTGCGGCCAGGTTGCGGGCATAGGTCAGGACGTCGGCAGTCGCGCCGGGCCGGGCACCGACGGCGGTCGTCGAGGGGGTCGCAGCCGGGCTGGCCGCGCCCTGACGTACGACCACGCGGCGCAGGCCCTGCGGGTTCGACCATTGCAGGCCTGAGCGCAGCGCCAGACCCTGAAGCTGGCCGGACTCGAACACGACCGAAGGCCCGGCGCGGTTGGCGATGACGACATTGGCCGCCGAACCGGCGCCATCGAACACGTCGCCCAGAGTGACGCGACCGTCCTCGTCGGAAGGGTTGACCTTCAGCGTGACCGGACCAGCCGTGGCGGACGTGGCGGCCAGAACCAGAGCCAAGGAAATAAGCAGAATTTTCATGATCCTAGCTCTTCACCTGGGCACTGACGGACATCATCTCGTCGGCCGTCGTGATGATTTTGGAGTTCATCTCATAGGCCCGCTGGGCGATGATCAGGGCACTGATCTCGGCCACGGCATCCACGTTCGAGCTCTCGGTGAAGCCCTGCAGAAGTTGCCCGAAGCCCGGATCACCCGGCACCCCCGGCGTCGCCGTTCCCGATGCGGCGGTCTCCAGCAGCAGGTTGTCGCCGATGCTTTCCAGTCCGGCCTCGTTGAAGAAGGTCGCGATTTCCAGCTGGCCCACCACCTGCGGCTCGGGTGTGCCGTCGGTGATGACCTGGACCTGGCCCGACTTGGAGATCGACACATCCACCGCGTCCTGCGGGATCTGGATCGCCGGTTCGACCGCATAGCCGTCGTCGGTGACCAGCTGCCCCTCGCCGTTCAGCGAGAAATTGCCCGCCCGCGTATAGGCCGTCTCGCCCGATGGCAGCGTGATCTGGAAATAGCCGCGCCCGTCGATGGCGACGTCGTAATCGTTGCCGGTCTGGGCCGGCGTGCCCTGTTCGGTGATCCGGTAGACGCTGCCGGCCTTCACACCCAGACCGACCTGGATGCCGGTCGGCACGACCGTCCCCTGGCTCGACGACTGGGCCCCCATCCGCTCGACGTTCTGATAGATAAGGTCCTGAAATTCAGCGCGCTGGCGCTTGAACCCGACCGTGTTCATGTTTGCGATGTTGTTGGAAATCACTTCCACATTCAGCTGCTGGGCAGCCATGCCGGAGGCGGCGGTTCGGAGCGCGCGCATGGTGGTCTATCCTCAGTTCACACTGCCCAGCCGCTCGACCGAGCGGCGGGACAGGTCGTTGGCATCGGTGATCATCTTGGTCGCCCGTTCGTAGGCGCGGCTGATCTCGATCAGATTGGTGATTTCGATCAGGGAGTTGACGTTGGACCCCTCCAGCATCCCCTGACGCACCTGGGCCCCCGTCGCCTCGATCGGCTGGGCATTGGAGCGGTTTCGGAACAGGCCGTCGCCGTCCTTGGACAGCGCCCCCAGGGCATCGAACCGTGCCAGTGTCAGCCGCCCGACCGGCAGGCCGTTCTGGCTGATGGTGCCGTCGGTTCCGACGGTGGCGGGGCCTTGCAGCGGGTCCAGGACAATCTCGCCGCCGTCGCCCTGGACCGGCAGGCCTGCCTTGGTGACGAGGCGACCTTCGGGATCGACGGTGAAGGCACCATCCCGCGTGTAGGCGTCGCCTTGGCCGTCGCTGACGGTGAAGAAGGCCCCCTCGCCATCGACGGCGAAATCCAGGTCGCGGCCGGTCTGCTTCAGCGCGCCCTGGCCAAAATCTCGGCCCACGCCATGGTCCAGCACGAAGCTGGCCCCCGGCCGCACCGCATCGTTGCGCGCCCGCTCGCCGACCTCGGTCCCGACCAGCAGTTGCTCGACCTTGAACCCGGTGGTGTCGGCGTTCGCGATGTTATTGGCCACGACGTCGAGTTCCCGACGCAGGGTCATCTGACGCGACAGTCCGATATAGGCGGCGTTTTCCACGAGAGGCGTGCTCCTTCGCAACCGTCCTCGCAACAGCCGTGCCAACAGGGTTAATCCAGTGGTGGCGGGGGTTTGGGCCGTATGGGGTTGACCACGACCCGGCAAAAACTGCCGGATTTCAATCTGTCGTTAACCAGATTGGCCGCATCTGGAGTGTGGAATCATCCGGGACGTCCACGCATGCTGAAGCTCGGCAAAAAGAAGAAGAAGGACGCCGCCCCAGACGACGGGGCGACCGACCTGGCCGTTGCCCATGGGCACGACGCAGGCGGCGAGGGCGATGCCGCGCCCAAGAAAAAGAAAATCCCGCTGCTGTTCATCATCATTCCCGCCGCCGTGGTCGTGCTGGGCGGTGGCGGAGGTGCGGCCTTCTTCCTGATGCAGCCCAAGCCGGCTGCCGCGGAGGGCGACGCGGCCCATGGCGAAGAGGCCAAGGACGACGGCCACGGGGCCAAGAAGGAAGAAAAAGGCGGCGGGGGTCACGGCGGCGGCGCTGAAGAGGCTGATCCGACGTTGGGCGTCATCAAGGAGGGGCCGGACGGCGTCACCTTCTACAGCCTGCCGCCCATGACGGTGAACCTTCAGCCGACGGACGGCCGGAGCGTCGTCATGAAGCTGGTCCTGACGCTGGAGATGCACGACCACGACCTGGCGACGACGCTCCAGGGCGAGTTCCCGCGGATGAAGGACATGTTCCAGACCTTCCTGCGCGAAGTGCGTCCCGAAGAGCTTCAAGGGTCGGCGGGAACCTATCAGCTCAAGGCCGAGATCCTGCGACGCGTGAACATGGTCGCCGCGCCAGCCAAGGTCGATGCCGTCCTGATCGAAGAAATGCTGGTCCAGTAGATGACCGACGTGGGCCTGGCCGAGACCGATGCCGCCGCCGATCCGTTCGGCACCCTGGGCATCGACATCCCCTCGATCCAGTCCGAGCGGGTTCTGAACCAGGACGAGATCGACAACCTGCTGGGGTTCGATCTGGGCGAGGACGACGGCTCCGAAAGCCGGGGCATCCGGGCCATCATCAACTCGGCGCTGGTGTCCTACGAACGCCTGCCGATGCTGGAGATCGTGTTCGACCGCCTGGTGCGGTTGATGACGACGTCCCTGCGCAATTTCACCTCCGACAATGTCGAGGTCAGTCTCGACAACATCTCGTCGATCCGGTTCGGCGACTATCTTAACTCCATACCCCTGCCGGCCATCCTGGCGGTGTTCCGGGCCGAGGAGCTGGACAACTACGGCCTGCTGACGGTCGATTCCAACCTGATCTACTCGATCGTCGACGTGCTGCTGGGGGGGCGTCGCGGCACCGCCGCACTGCGGATCGAGGGCCGTCCCTACACCACGATCGAGCGGGTGCTGGTCCAGCGGATGGTCGAGGTCATTCTGGCCGACGCCAATGCCGCCTTCGAGCCCCTGACGCCGGTACATTTCAACCTGGATCGGCTGGAGACCAATCCCCGTTTCGCCGCCATCGCCAGGCCCGCCAACGCCGCCATCCTGGTCAAGCTGCGGATCGACATGGAGGATCGGGGCGGTCGGGTCGAGCTGCTGCTGCCCTATGCGACGCTGGAGCCGATCCGCAAGATGCTGCTGCAGCAGTTCATGGGCGAGAAATTCGGGCGCGACAACATTTGGGAAGGCCACCTGGCCACCGAACTCTGGACCACCGACACCGAGGTCCGCGCCGTGCTGGACGAGCAGCAACTGCCGCTGTCGCAAGTGCTGGATTTCAAGGTCGGCGACACCTTCATGCTGAACGCGACGCCGGACTCCGACGTCTCGATCCGCTGCGGCACCATCCCGGTCACGACCGGCAAGATGGGCCGCAAGGGCCAGCATATCGCGGTGCGGGTCGAAGGCCCCATCAGCGTCGAGGCCGCCACCAGCCTGACCAAGGGGAGACGCTGACATGACCGGCATTATTCTGGACGCCGTCTTGATGCTGCTGCTGGTCGCCGCCATCGGCTACGGCATACGGCTCGAGCGGAAGTTGACCCAGCTGCGGGCCGGGCAACTGGCGTTTGCGGGAGCGGTCAGCGAGCTGAACACGGCGGCTGGCCGGGCGGAGAACGCACTGGCGTCGTTGCGGATGTCCGGCGAAGAGGCCGACATGCTGCACGACCGCATCATCAAGGCGCGGGCGCTGAAGACGGAGCTGGAGGCGCTGGTGGCCAAAGGGCGCACGGCCCCTCTCCCTCCCCTTCATGGGGAGGGATCGCGAGCGGAAGCGAGCGCGGGTGGGGATGTGTCAGCCCGCATCACCGCCGCCATCTCTGACTTACCCACCCGGGCTGCCGCTGTGCGTCAGCCGTCCCTCCCCATGAAGGGGAGGGAGAGTGTGACGCCGCCGCGACCCACCCCCGTCCTCGCGGCCCTCGCCGCTAACCAAGCTGCGCAACAGAGCCTCAACCGCGCGCGGCGTAGCATGGACGAAGACCTGTTCGCCGCTTGATGATTTTCCCCTCGATCCCCTGAGGGCCTGCGTTGTTTCCGAGACCTGACCCATGGCCAAACTGCCCCGCCTTCTGCCCCTGATCGCCATCGCCATTGGCGGGGTCGTGGCCGTGCGCGCGGTCGGGGCCGGGCCCGGCCTGTTCGAGGGTGCCAGGGCATGGGCCGAAGAAGCGGTGCCCGCCGCCGCCGAAGCTGGTGAGGCCGCTGCGCCGCGCAAACCCGTCCCCGCCGTCTGCGCCCTGACGCCCGAGCAGCTGGCCCAGCAGGCGGGGGTGTCGGTCGCCGAACTGCGCATCATCCAGAGCCTGAAGAGCCGCCGGGTCGAGCTGGATGCCCGCGACACCGACCTGGGCACCGTCCTGCCGCTGATGATGGCCGCCGAACAGAAGCTGGACGCCAAGATCCAGGCGCTGAACGCCCTGAAGGCCGAGGTCAACGTCCTGCTGGGCCAGGTCGATGAAAAGGAAAAGGCCGAGACCGACCGTCTGGTCGCCGTCTATTCCGCCATGCGGCCGCGCGAGGCGGCGGCGGTGTTCGCGACCCTGGACGACAGCGTCCGGCTGCCGATCGCGGCGGCGATGCGTCCGCGTGGCCTGTCGGCGATCATGGCCCAGATGCCGGCCCCCGCCGCCAAGGAGCTGACGGAGAAACTGGCCCGCCGTTTCCAGGCCCAGCAACTGGCCGCCCGCGCCGCTGCCGCCAGCGCCATCGGCAATGCGCCCGCACCCGCAGCGACCCCGGCGGCGACTCCCGCTGCGAACACCCCGGCTCCGACGCCCGCTGCCAGCACGGCGACGCCGCCTGCGGCCACGCCTGCTCCGACCCCCGCCGCCAATCGCCCGCCAGCCCGTCCTGCGGCCCGGAGCCCGGCACGTCGCCCGGCCGCCACGCCGACGGCGCGTCCGGCGGCGACGCCTGCCGCCACTCCGCCCGCCGGACCCCAGCCCTATGCCGCCCCGTCTGGCACCACGACCTCGGCCCCGCCGCAGTCAACGGCCCCGCGCCAGTCGGTGGAATAGGATCGTGGTTGGCAGGCCCCGCGGGGACGGCTAAGGAGCCGCTTCCTCGTTCGCCTTAGGCCTGCCCGTCATGTCCGACACCTTCCCCGACCGTCTCTGCGTCAATCCGGCCAGCCCCTATTACGACGCCGACCTGCTGGCCAAGGGCATCGGCATCCGGTTCAAGGGCGAGGAAAAGACCAATGTCGAGGAATACTGCATCTCCGAAGGCTGGGTCCGGCTGGCCGTCGGCAAGGCCGTCGATCGCAAGGGCAATGCCCTGACCATCAAGCTGCAAGGCCCGGTCGAGCCCTTCTTCCAGCATGGCGACGAGACGGCCTAACAGGCCAGGTGCTTGATCAAAGCCTTCTCGAATCCTGCGGTCTCGGAGCCGGGCAGGGTCTCGGCCATCGCCCCGCTCTGATAGAGGTCGAACACCGCCGGATGGACATACGAACTCCGGCACACGGTCGGCGTATTGCCCAGCAGCCCCGCCACCGCCTTGACGCAGACGGTGATCTTCTTCTTGCCGTCGGTGGGTGAGGTCGGGGGGTCCATGTCCCGCAATGCCCGCGCCGCCGACACCGTCCCGGCCCAGGTGCGGAAATCCTTGGCCGAGAATTCCTCGCCCATCGCCTCGCGGATATAGGCGTTCACGTCGTCGGAGGTGACGGGGCACAGGTCGCCGTCGGCGTTGCGGTATTTGAACAGCTGCTGGCCGGGCAGGTCGCGCAACCCTTTGACCACGCGCGCCAGACGCCGGTCGCGCACGCTGACGCAGTGTTCGACCCCGCTCTTGCCCTTGAAGGCAAACGTCAGCCCCGCACCGTCCACCTCCAGATGCCGCTTGTGCAGGGTGGTCAGGCCATAGCTGCGGTTCTGTTTCGCATAGACCGCATTGCCGACCCGGATCAGGGTGATCTCCAGCAGGCGAACGGCGGTGGCCAGAACCTTGTCCTTCGACGGCCCGGCCTTGGCCATGTCGGCGTCGATGCGTTTCCTCAGCTTCGGCAGGGCGCGGGCGAAGGACGGCAGTTTGTCGAACTTGTTGGTGGAGGCGTGGGTGCTCCAGTCGTTGTGATAGCGGTACTGTTTGCGCCCCTTCACGTCGCGACCGGTGGCCTGGATATGGCCAGTGGCGCGCGGACAGATCCAGACGTCGGTCCAGGCGGGCGGGATGGCCAGGGCATTGATCCGTTCGATGACGGCCTTGTCCTTGATCGGCGCGCCCCTGGTGTCGCGATAGCTGAAGCCGGTGCCGGCGCGGTGCCGGGTCAGGCCGACATGCTCGTCGCTACAGTAGGTCAGGCCCTTGGGGACCGCGACGGCGGGGGTGAAACCAGTGGAGCCGTCGGGCACGATCCTGCAATCCCTTCAATGACATGCGGCGAACGTGCGGCGGGGCACGGCGGTTCCTCTTGACCCCAGCGGCGGACGGGGACACGACGCCGCATGAACTATCGCCACAGCTTCCACGCCGGGAATTTCGCCGATCTGGTCAAACACACCCTGGTGCTGTGGCTGCTGGGCCAGCGACAGGCGGCGGGCCCGGTCGCGGTGCTGGACACCCACGCCGGAGCGGGGCTTTACGACCTGACCGGCGACGCCACCCGCTCGCGCGAGGCCGAGGCGGGGGTGGCGCGGCTGATGGCGCATGGGAATCGTCTCCCTTCCCCTGGAGGGGGAAGGGCCGGGGATGGGGTGGAGGCAACCCGTCACAGGGAGGCTTCGACACCCGGTTTTGGGCACCGGGTGAACGCGAACAACCGGCAAGAGAGTGCCTCCACCCCACCCAACCCTCCCCCTCCAGGGGAGGGCTTTCAAACATTGGCCGAGGGCCTGCCGCCCTTGATCGCCGCCCTGGCGGATCAGGTCCGGGCGGTCAATCCGGACGGCGGCGTGCGGTTCTATCCCGGCTCGCCGGTGCTGATCGCGCGAGCCTTGCGGCCCGACGACCGGTATCTGGGGTTCGAGCTGCGCGAGGAGGTTCAGGCCCTGCTGGCCGACAGCCTGTCCGCCTGGCCGGAGGCGCAATCGGCGGGCGGCGACGGCTATGACGGCGTCCTGGCGGCGGCGGCCCAGGTCACAGGCCCCTTGGTCCTGATCGACCCCCCGTTCGAGCGCCCCGACGACTACGTCCGCTCGGCCGAGACGGCGGTCGCCCTGCTGCGCGCCGACCCGGCGACGACCGTGGCCATCTGGACCCCGCTCAAGGACATGGAGACCTTCGACGGCTTCCTGCGCCGCCTGTCCGGCATCGGCCCCGTCCTGATCGCCGAAGCCCGCCTGCGCCCCCTGACCAACCCCATGAAGATGAACGGCTGCGCCATGGTGGTGGTCAATCCGCCGGAGGGCACGGAGGCGGCGGCGCGGGAGATTTGCGAGTGGGTGGCGGAGGTGCTGGGGGATGCGGGGGCGAAGGCGGAGGTTTGGTCGATATGATTTTGCGCAGCCGGTCATGAAAGCCGGTCTGGTGCCAATCCCGCATTAGGCGCAGCGTTAGCATCGGCCGCCGAACGCGAGGAACACCGTCTTGCCACACAGGGAATCACACCGGGTCGATCGGATCGGTTGGCTGAGAGCTGCGGTGCTAGGTGCCAACGATGGACTGGTCTCCACCGCGAGCCTCATGGTGGGAGTCGCCGCCGCAGCTGCCAGTCACGCTGGAATCCTGATCGCGGGCGTCGCCGGGTTGGCCGCTGGTGCCATGTCGATGGCTGCGGGAGAGTATGTCTCGGTCAGTTCGCAGTCCGATACCGAGAAAGCGGATTTGGCGCGTGAAGCCACCGAACTGGCTAGCGATC
>CALROO020000030.1:0-29988 GCA_943369795.1 Rhizobium sp. Q54
CGAGCCCGTCCGCAACGAGGCCCCGCGCATCGACCACCTGCGCGCCGAGGCTGCGCCGGTGACGCCGACCTTCTCCGCCCCGCCGCCGACCCCGACCATGGCCGCCATGGCCGCCGCCGCCGCTGCGCGTCAACAGGTTCAGGCCGAACCCGTTATCCACGTCGCCGAAGAGCGCACCCTGGCCCCCATCGTCGATCCTTGGGTCGAGGAGTTCGAGGCCGACCGCGGTCGCGCCCCCGCCGTCGCCCAGGGCGATCTCTATATGGACCGGTCTCAGCCCGCGGCCCGCGAGCCGGAGCCGATGTACGAGGAACCCGCCTACGACGACCGCGATCACCGCAAGTCCGGCTGGAGTCTGTTCGGTAAGAAACCCCGCGCCCAGTCCAACTACGCCCCGCCGCCAATGTCGCGGACCGCGCCCCAGATGCGTCCCACGTCCTCAGCCCAGGTGGCTCCCGAGCCGGACACCTCGGCCGGTCAAGACGATCTGGAAATCCCCTCTTTTTTGCGACGTCTCGCGAACTAGGGGATAGGGACTAGGTTGTAGGTTCTAGGGGCGGGGGTCGGAGGGCTCTCGCCCCTTTTTCGTATGGGACGTCGGACGGTCAGCGTCACCGTCGCTCCCTGGAACCTAGTCCCTAGAACCTAGGCCCTCCTCAATCGAAACAATCCGAAACCCGAGTTTCGTTTCGCACTTGCGGCATCTCCGTTAAGCATCAACGTACCGCTTCTCCGCTCCCCATCGGACAGGCCCCACCACATCAGAGTGCCCCTTGCCGTCACGTCACGACCATCGCCAACGGACGATCGTCGCGCCCGCCATCTGTGCGGGCGTGGGGGTTCACACCGGGCAGCGGGTGCGTCTGGCGATCCGCCCGGCGGCCCCCGGCACCGGTATCGTCTTCGTGCGCACCGACATTACCGACCGCGACAACCGGATCCCGGTTTCGGGTGAGGCCGTGGTCGATGCGCGGCTGAACACCATGATCGAGAACGCGGCCGGCGTGCGGCTGTCGACGATCGAGCATCTGATGGCGGCCTTCTGCGCGCTCGGCATCTCCAATGTCGTGGTCGAGGTCGATGGGCCCGAACTGCCGATCCTGGACGGCTCGGCCCTGCCATTCGTGCAACTGCTGGACCGGGCGGGTTTCCGTCGCCAGTCGATGCCGGTCCGCTATATCGAGATCCTGGAGCCGATCCACGTCACCGACGGCGACAAGCACGCCGCCCTTTATCCCTGCGACCGCTACGAGATGCGGTTCGAGATCGATTTCGACAGCGCCGTCATCGGCAACCAGGTCGTCGATTTCGTGGTCGATGAAGACACCTTCCGCGCAGACATCATGGCCGCCCGGACCTTCGGTTTCGCCCACGAGGTCGAGGCCCTGCGCGCGGCTGGTCTGGCGCGCGGCGGGTCGCTGGAGAATGCCGTGGTCATCGACGGCGACGACATCCTGAATCCCGGTGGTCTGCGGATGGAACGCGAGTTCGTGCGTCACAAGGCGCTGGACGCCATCGGCGACCTCTATGTGCTGGGTGCGCCCCTGCTGGGCCGATACGAGGGTTACAAGGCCGGTCACGCCGTGAACAATGCCCTGGTCCGGGCCATGCTGGCCGCACCGCATGCCTGGCGTGAAGTGGTGCGTGAACCCGAACTGGCGATGGCGGGATAGAGCGTTGACCCTCTCCCGGCGGGAGAGGGATCAGGAGAGACACACCGCGCTCATCAACCGCCCGAAATCCGCTTCGCCGTTCAGATGCGCCCGCCGGTTGGAGAAGAACCGCGACGCGTCCGCGCAGGTGTCCTCGCCGGTCCAGGCCGCCTCGCCCACGCCCGCCTGTTCCAGCCGCCACAGCACGAGCCCGGGCAGGTCGAACAGCCGTTTGTCGGCGGCCGCCCCCTCGACGAAGAACCGCGCGCTGCCGGGGTCGTGATGCTCGAACCGGTCCTGGAAGTCGGCCCCGACCTCGTAGGACGCCTGAGCGATACAGGGGCCGACCACGGCGACAATGCGCGCGGGCGCGGCACCCAAGGCCTCCATGGCGATGACCGCGCTGTGCACCACCCCGCCGAGCGCTCCCTTCCAGCCCGCATGGACGGCGGCGATGACGCCTGCCTGCGCATCCGCTAGCAGGACCGGCGCGCAGTCGGCGGTCAGGACCGCGCAGATGACACCCGATGTCTTCGTCACCACCGCATCGCCCTCGGGCCGGTCGCCGCGCCACGGCCCCTCGGCGACACGGGCGATCGCGGAATGGATCTGGTAGCAGGCGGCGAGATCGTCGGGCAGGCCGCCCATGTGGTCGGCTATGCGACGGCGGTTCTCCCGCACGGCCTCGGGGTCGTCGGACGAGTCGATGCCGGTGTTCAGCGTTTCGTACAGACCCTGCGAGACGCCGCCTTCGCGTGTGAAGAAGCCGTGGCGCACCCCGGCGCGCTCCAGCAGCGGATGGGTGATCGGGCCGTTCATGCCTCGAACCCCGGTACCGCCAGACTGCGGGGCGAGAAGATCGCGGCGGCCTTGAACAGTGTGCCCATCTGGGTGTCTCCGATAAGCCGGTCCAGTTGTCGCGCGATCACCGGCGCGGCCTCGGGCCGTCCCGACATCAACCGCTGCGCCCGCATCTCGATCCCCAAGGCCCGCAGCAGGTCGCCCTGGCTGCGGCATCCCGTAACGTCCGCCCCTGCCCGCAGCGCGGCCTCCAGCACGGCGGGGAAGTCTGCCCATTGCGTCAGGTCGGCCTCGCCCGGTTCGGCCAGCACATCGACCTTGGCGTGGCGACGCAGGCCTTGCAGGGTGTCGCCCGGCCCCGACCGGTCTCGACCATAGTCGATCAGCAGCGCCGCGCCGGAGGCCTCGGTGACCAACCGCCCCAGATCGCGCCCGAACGCCGCCTGCTGGTCGGATATCTCGACCACCTGACCCGGATCGACGTCGAACATCGGCCGCACGAACCCACCGGTGATCCCGACCAGGCCGAAGACCAATCCGCCCGCATCGTCGACGCCCACGCGGCGCTCGGCCCAGCCGTCCTCGGTCTTCACGAACTGGCGCGCGGGCAGGCAGTCCAGCACCTCGTTGGCGATCAGGATAACGGGGGCATCCGTCTCGATGGCCTCAAGTGACCGGACCCAGCGCGGCGACACATCGGCATCGGCCAGCCGTCGCTCCTGCACGGCCCGCAGCGGCCCGCTGGGCTCGATCAGGATCAGGTCGCACGCCTCGTGGAACCTCGGCATCACCCGCGCCGCCCTCAGCGCGTCGTCCATCAATGTGCCGTCGCCGGGGCCGACCTCGACCAGCCGGAACCGCTCCGGCGCGCCGAGCCGGGACCATGTCTCCACCGCCCACAGGCCGATCAGTTCGCCGAACATCTGGCTGACCAGCGGCGCGGTGATGAAGTCGCCG
This sequence comes from Rhizobium sp. Q54, assembly GCA_943369795.1. Classification (GTDB taxonomy): domain Bacteria; phylum Pseudomonadota; class Alphaproteobacteria; order Caulobacterales; family Caulobacteraceae; genus Brevundimonas. The sequence goes on from CALROO020000030.1 coordinate 3,411, forward strand.
CCTTCACCCAGCGAAGGCCGCGTCGCATAGTAACCGTCCTGCGGATCGTGCAGGCACCGGGTGACATAGTCCGCCACCGTCATCGGCCCGGTCAGGGCGATCTCGCGGGCGATGCGGGCCTTGAGGGTCACGCGGCCTTGGCCTCCGCCTCCGGTTCGACAGGGGCGGCGACGACTGGCGTCTTCATAGCCCGCCAGATCAGCCAGATGCCGACCAGCACCATCGGGATCGACAGATACATCCCCATGGTCAGGCCCAGCGGCAGGTTCTCCAGCCCCTGATCTGGCTGGCGGGTGTTTTCCAGCAGCGCCCGCGCCGTGCCGTAACCGGCCAGGAACAGTCCCATGACGAAGCCTGGCCGTTTCAGCATCCGGAATTTCCAGATCGCCAGCGACAGGACGATCAGCAGCACCAGCCCCTCCAGCCCCGCCTCATAGAGCTGGCTGGGATGGCGCGGGACGTCGCCTGCCGGACAGGCCCCATAGGTCTGCAGGATGCGGTCGTTGCAGAACCGGATCGCCCACGGCACGTCGGTCGGACGGCCCCACAGCTCGCCGTTGATGAAATTCGCCAGCCGCCCGAACAGCAGGCCGATCGGCACCACCGGCGCGATCAGGTCGCCCAGGCTGAGCAGGTTCAGCCGGTGCTTCAGGCCATAGATGCTCAGGCCGATCACGACGCCCAGGAAGCCTCCGTGGAAGGACATGCCGCCGGTCCAGAGCTGGAACAGCTCCAGCCGCTCGCCCCAGCCATCACCGGTGAACAGCTGGCCGTACAGCTCGGGCCGATAGAAGAGCGCATAGCCGAACCGTCCGCCCAGGATGATGCCGACGGTGATCCACAGCACCAGGTCGTCGAGCTGCAGCGCCGTCACCGGGGGCTTGCGGGGGCTCCACAGTCGCTCGCGCTTGGCCAGCTGGGCCGCGTACCACCAGCCCAGCACGATCCCCAGCACATAGGCCAGCGCATACCAGCGCAGCGGCAGGGGACCGATGTTGAAGATGACCGGATCGAACTCGGGAAAGATCACGCGCGCCTGGCTCCGCAAGGATGACGCCGCCCTTTAGCAAGCCCGACCTCCGCCGTCGCCCCCCGCACGATGGCGGGGCCGTCATTTTGACGCAACGACCCGCTTAGGCGACATCGTGGTAAGGTTTCGTTCACCGTATCGCGTAACCTTCGTTTAACCAGATTTGAGTCGGAGCCCGAAATGCAGACCCGCAACCCGATCATGGACGAGTTCGCCAAACTGACCACCGGCGCCATGGGCCTGGCCCAGGCGGCGGGCGAGGAGGCCAAGGCCGCGTTCCGGGCCCAGACCGACCGCGTCGCCGCCGAGATGGACCTGGTCCGCCGCGACGAGTTCGACGCCCTGAAGGCCGAGGTCGCGGCGCTGCGCGACCAGCTGACGGTGCTGAACGCGGCCTTCGCAGCCGTTAAGTCCCCGAAAAAGGGAACGTCCACAGCCGGAACTCCCGCCGAGGACGCAGCCGGTTGAGCCGAATCTGCGAACACGCCTACCGTCCCGGTCATGGGCCTGAGTCGCGCCCGAAGAGAGCCTATTGATGGACGCTGCCGAACCGCATGAAGTCGACGTGCCCTACGATCCGCTGGACGTGGTCGAGCATGTGCTGAATGCCGAGAACCTGCCGTTCGACCGGACGGACGACGGCGATCTTGCGTTTGCCCTGGCCGGCGACTGGAAGGATTACGAGCTGTGGTTCGCCTGGCGGCCCGAGGGGGACTGTCTGCAGCTGTGCTGCGCCCTGGACCTGCGCGCGACCAAGTCGCGGCGCGGGGCGGCCTACGAGCTGGTCTCGATGGTCAATCAGCGCACCTGGATGGGCCATTTCGAGGTCTGGTCCGAGGACGGCGAGATCGTCTTCCGCCACTCCCTGGCCCTGCCGCACGGCGAGCGCCCGACCCTGGCCCAGGCCGCGTCCATGATCGATGCGGCGGTGGAGGCGGCGGACCGCTACTATCCGGCGTTCGACTTCATGATCCGGGGCTCGAAGAAGCCACAGGACGCCATCGACGCCTGTATGTTCGAGACCATCGGCACGGCCTGATTCATGGGACGGGAGACGGGCCCGGTCGTCATTCTCGGCTGCGGCCGTCTGGGATCGGCCATCGTCGAGGGCTGGTTGCTGACCGGCGCGGTCGATCCGGCTGACCTGATCATCCTGACGCCGTCATCCAAGCCTGCCGCCGAGGCCGCACGGGCGGCCGGTGCCCGGATCAATCCGCCTCTTGAGGCTCTGGCCGAGGCCCACGCGCTGGTCGTCGCGGTGAAGCCCGCGATGTGGCGCTCGGCATGCGCGCCGATCGTGGAGGCCCTCGCCCCCGACGCCACGATCGTTTCCGTAATGGCCGGTGTGCGCGCCGCCGACCTGTCCGCCGCCTTCCACGCTCGCCCCGTGGCCCGCATCATGCCGACCACCGCCGTGGCGAAAGGGCAGGGGGTCGCCGCCATCCTTGCCGACGATCGCGCCGCGCGCGCGCTGGCTCACGGACTTTTCGCGCCTTTGGCGGATGTGGTCGATCTGGACGACGAAAATCTGATGGATGTGGCCACCGCCGTGGCCGGATCGGGCCCGGCCTATCTTCATGCCTTCACCCAGGCCCTGGCCAAAACGGCAGAGGCGAACGGGCTCGCCCCCGATGCGGCCCTAAGTCTCGCGCGCGGTGCCGCCCGGTCCGCTGCGGCCTCGGCACAGGGGTCGGACACGCTGGAGGCTTTGATCGCCCAGGTCGCCTCGCCCGGCGGCACGACCCAGGCCGGGCTGGCCGCCCTGAATGCCGACGGACGTCTGGATGCGGCGGTCGCCGCCGCCGTCAACGCTGCCCTGACCCGCGCGCGAGACCTCAGCGCGTGACGTAGCGGCCGTCGGCCAGATTGTTGGCCAGACGATCGAAGGCCCGATTGGCATCGTGCCAGGTCGTATAGCCAAAGACCTCATGGATGTTGTTCGAATAGCGGTCGAACTTCACCGGCTGGGTCCGGCCGTCGGCGGTGACGATCTCGCCTTCGATGGTCGCGCCGCCGATCGAGACGCTGTCGATGATCGACAGGCCGGGGCGGTCCGCCGCCTGCTGGAAGGTCGGGCGATTGGGTTTCAGGTCGGTCAGGACCAGATTGACCGTGGCACCGGCCAGGGCACCCCGCCGGGCGAGGGTCCGTTCGACGGTGCGGGTCAGTTCGGCGACCTGCAGATCGACATCGCGCTGACCCAGATCCGCGACCTCTTCCTGGAGGTCCGGTCCGATCGTGACGGTGACGGTAGGGGCCCCAGTCGGCTGAGCGATCGCGGCGGCAGCGAGTGCCAGCGAGCCGGCGAGGGGGGCAATGAAGGCGAAGCGGCGCATGACGATCTCTCCGATATCCCTGTCGACTGGAATATGCGCCTTCCCGCGCGGTTTCGCCAGAGTCACCCCGGCAATCGGATGACCGCCTTCAGCCCGCCCAGGTCGCTGCGGTCCAGGGTGATGTCGCCGCCGTGCCCGCGCGCCACGTCGCGCGCGATGGCCAGGCCCAGGCCGACGCCCTTCCTGTTCTGGTTCCGGCTCTCGTCCAGCCGGGAAAAGGGTCGGAACGCCTCGTCGTGCATGGCCTCGGGGATGCCGGGGCCGTCGTCCTCGACGGTGATCTCGATCCCGCCCGATGCCAGTGCCCGCGCCGACAGCCGCACATGCTCACCGTGCGACGCCGCATTGCCCGCCAGGTTCGTCAGCGCCCGCTTGATCGCCAACGGCCGCAAGGATGCGGTGAGGCCGTCCGGCGCGATGACCTCAACCTCGGCCCCGGCCCGTTTCACATCCTCGCCCGCCGCCATAAGCAGCGTCGCGATCGTGATCGTCTGCGGTGCCTCCCCGGCCTCGCCCTTGGCGAAGGCCAGGTATTCGTCGATCATATGCTCCATCTCGTCCATGTCGCCCTGCATGGCCGCCGCACGTTTGAATTTGGGGGCCAGCGCCAGTTCCAGCCGCAGCCGGGTCAGCGGCGTCCTCAGGTCGTGGCTGACGGAGGCCAGCAGCGCGGTCCGCTGTTCGATATGGCGCTGGATGCGGTCGCGCATGGCCAGAAAGGCCGTCGCCGCCTGGCGCACCTCGCGCGCGCCGTGGGGTTTGAACCGGGGCACCAGTTCGCCCCGCCCGAACGCTTCCGCCGCCTCGGCCAGCCGCTCGATCGCCCGGACCTGGTTCCTGATGAACAGGATGGCCACCGACATCAGGATCACCGTCGCCAGCATCAGCCAAAGGACGAAGATGTGCGCCTGGGTCGCCACCGCGCGTTCTCTCGGTGCGATGACCCGCAGCACCCCGCCCGGCTGCTGGACCTGGATGTCGACATAGGCCGGATAGCGGGTGGTCGAGAACCAGAACGGCTGGTCCAGACGGGCCGCCAGGGCGGTCTCCAGCGTCCGGTCCACCACCCCGACGGGGCCGCGTTCCTGTTCCTCGGGCAGGGTGTCGCCGGGGCGGAAGGCGATCGACAGCTGCACCGACCGCTCGGCCCGGTCGGCGATGACGGCCAGATTCTGTGGGGTCGGATCGTCCCGATAGGTCTCGGTGGCCCAGGCGATATCGCCGGCCAGTCCTTCCGACAGCCGCGCCGTCACCGTCTGCCAGTGCAGGTCGAAGAAGGCCCAGGTCACGGCGCCCTGCATGACCAGAACCGGGATGACGATGATCAGCAGCGACCGGCCCCACAGCGAGGTGGGCAGGCGGCGCTTCAGGAAACGCCCGAAGACGGCGGGGGGGACGAGCCTCACTTGCTCCCTCTCCCGGCGGGAGAGGGAGACCGCGCACGGCGACCGAAGGTCGTCGTCCTGGCGCGGTCGGGTGAGGGTTCGGCGCGTCCGGTTCCCACGATCAGCCCCTCACCCTTTCGCGCAAGTCCGATCGCTGACGCTCTCGGGCGCTCAAGCCCTCTCCCGCCGGGAGAGGGAGCAAAATCATTCCCATCAATCCGGTGCCAGCATGTACCCCACCCCCCGCACGGTCTGCAGGTATCGCGGGTTCTTCGGATCGACCTCCAGCTTCCTGCGCAGTCGCGTTACCTGAACGTCCACAGCCCGCCCGGTGATGTCGGCGGTGTCCGGCGACAGGTCCATCCGCTCCACCGCCGAATGGGCATGCAGGGCCAGGGTCTTCAGCAGTTGCCCTTCGGCTTCGGTCAGCCGCAGCGGCGCACCGTCGCGGGTCAGTTCCAGCCGCTCCATGTCGAACATGGCGGTGCCCAGCCGGATCTCGCGCGGGGTCAGGGGCTTGCCGCCCGTCCGGCGCAGGATCGCCTCGATCCGCAGGGCCAACTCACGCGGATCGAACGGCTTGGTCATGTAATCGTCGGCCCCGCGCGACAGGCCCTCGACCCGATCGTCGGCCTCGCCCCGCGCAGTCAGCAGCAGGACCGGCGTCTGCGACAGCACCGCCTTGTTGCGGACCCAGCTGGTCAGCTCCAGCCCGCTCTCGCCCGGCATCATGACGTCCAGCACCACCAGATCGAACTCGATCAGCTCCATCAGCCTGCGCGCTGCCGCCGCATGCGCCGCGCCCGTCGTGCGATAGCCCTCGCGCGCCAGGTATTCCTTCAGCAGTTCGCGAATCCGGTCGTCGTCGTCGACGATCAGCAGGTGCCGACCCGCCCCTTGGCCTGCGACGGGGCCCGAACGACCGTTGCTCACGCGCGTTCTCCCGTCGTCCATTCGCGAATCATCGCGCATCCAGCGTTGACCTGAGCGCCCGTCGAAGGTCTAACCGGGCAACTTGATTGGGAGATGTTATCCAATGGCCTTCGTTCCTTTCGACGATCGTGATGGCTGGATCTGGGTGGATGGCGATTTCGTGCCCTGGCGGGAAGCGAAAACGCACATTCTGACCCATGCCCTGCATTATGGCTCGTCGGTCTTCGAGGGTGAGCGTATGTATGGCGGCGAAATCTTCAAGCTGACCCAGCATTCCGAACGTCTGGCCCGCTCGGCCGAACTGCTGGACTTCTCCCTGCCATACAGCGTCGCGGAAATCGATCAGGCCTGCAAGGACACCTGTGCCCGGATGGGGATGGAGGACGCCTACATCCGTCCCGTCGCCTTCCTGGGACCCGAACAGGTCAGCGTCTCGGCCCTGAACAACAAGGTCCATGTCGCCGTCGCCGTCTGGGACTGGCCCAGCTATTTCGATGCCGAGACCAAGGCCAAGGGTATCAAGCTGGAGTGGGCCAAATGGCGCCGCCCCGACCCCCTGACCGCCCCGACCACGGCCAAGGCGGCCGGCCTCTACATGATCTGCACCATGTCCAAAAACGCCGCCGAGAAGCGCGGTTTTGCCGACGCCATGATGCTGGACTGGCGCGGCTATGTCGCCGAGGCGACCGGCGCCAACGTCTTCTTCGTCCAGGACGGCGTGATCCATACGCCCGACGTGACCCACATCCTGAATGGCATCACTCGTCAGACCGTGATCGATCTGGCCGTCGCCAAGGGCATCGAGGTCGTGGTCCGCCACATCCGTCCGGAGGAACTCTCGACCTTCAGCGAATGCTTCCTGACCGGCTCGGCCGCCGAGGTCACGCCGGTCCAATCGATCGGCGAATACACCTTCAAGCCCGCCGCCCTGTCGCTGGGTCTGATGGAAGACTACGGGCGGCTGGTGCGGCGTCAGGGGTGACTTGAGATTTAGGGCGTTCGATCGTCGTCGACCGTCCGGGTCGTGGACGTCGTCGTCACGGTGCCGTCAGCTTCAGTTGTCGTGGTGGTTGTCGTGGTCGTGCTGGTCGTTTTTTCCCAGAACGTGCAGCCGGCGGTCGTCTGGCCGTTTGGGGCCGATCGTGAATAGCAGCGACCATCGTCTTCCAGCTTCTGCGCCAGGGCGTTCGCCGATCGATCAAGTGCGCCGAACGATGATGCACAGCCCACCAGACCGGTCGCGACCGCCGCGAAGATGATAAACCGTCTTGCCGGCCGCGGCATGATTGCGAACTCCAGAAGCCAGGACCTGATCGTTGCCCAGCCGCGACGATGGGGCAAGCGTCCTTTCTGAACGAATTGCCGGCTCAGCCGCTTGGGTCATGCGCCGGATGTCCTACATACGGCCCAGCTTTCATCGTCATCAGGAGAATCCATCATGGCCTTCACCCTTCCGCCGCTGCCCTATGCCTATGACGCGCTGGAGCCCGCGATCGACAAGGAGACGATGACCTTCCACCACGACAAGCATCACCAGGCCTATGTCGACAAGCTGAACGAGGCTGTCGCCGCCGATGCGTCGCTGGCCGACAAATCCATCGAAGACCTGCTGACCGGCGTGTCGAAACTGCCCAAGGCCGTGCGCAACAACGGCGGCGGTCACTGGAACCACAGCCTGTTCTGGGAACTGCTGGCGCCGGCCGGTCAGGGCGGCGAGCCGTCCGCCGAACTGGCCGCCGCGATCGACAGCGATCTGGGCGGGATGGAAAAATTCAAGACCGATTTCAACGCCGCCGGTGCCGGTCAGTTCGGTTCGGGCTGGGCCTGGCTGATCGTGCAGGACGGCAAGCTGAAGATCACCTCGACGCCGAACCAGGACAATCCGCTGATGGACGTCGCCGATGAAAAAGGCGCGGTCGTGCTGGGCGCGGACGTCTGGGAACACGCCTACTACCTGAAATACCAGAACCGCCGTCCGGATTACCTCAAAGCCTTCTGGACCGTGGTGAACTGGAACAAGGCCAACGAACTCTACGCCGCCGCCAAGGACTGATCGGTCGTTTCGGCGCCTTGATTCAGACGCCCGTCCGGTTCGCCGGGCGGGCGTCTTGCTGTTTTCAGGTCATGCCCCTCGCAACCGTCACGGTCACGCTTATCTTGGAAGCATCGTCGTCGGGAACGGCCCGCCGCGCTGGAGGAAGACCCCATGAGAGTTGTGAACACGGCGGCGATCGCCGCCCTGCTGATGGCCGTCGCGGCCTGCTCGCCCGCCGCCGAGAAGACAGATGCTGCCGCAGCAGCCCCGGCGGTCGCGGCCAGCCCGGATGTCCATGCCTTCAAGATCGGCACGCTGGACGCCTTCTCGTTGCGGGACGGCAGCCTTTCGGTGCCGAACGACAACACGGTCCTGGCCATCGGCGAGAGCGCCGAGGATACCGCTGCCCTGCTGACCTCTTCGGGCCTGCCGACCGACACCCTGTCGCTCAGCATCCAGCCGTTGCTGGTCAAGAACGGCGATCGGGTGATCCTGTTCGACACCGGCGCGGCCGGCCAGATGGGGACCGAGGGCAAGCTGACGGCGTCGCTGGCCTCTGCGGGCTTCGAGCCCGGCCAGGTGACCGACATCGTCATCTCGCATGGCCACGGCGACCACGTCGGCGGTCTGGTGACGGGCGAGGGTGCTCTGGCCTTCCCCAACGCCACGATCCGCATGGCCGCCAACGAATGGACTGCCCTCCTGGCCCAGACCGAGATGGCCCCCTTGATCACGGCCATCACGCCCAAGGTCGAGACCTTTCAGCCCAATGCCGAGGTCGCGCCGGGGGTGACGGCGGTCGACATCGCCGGTCACACGCCGGGCCACTCCGGCTATCGGATCGGCACGGGCGCGGACAGCCTGACCTATTTCGGTGACACCATGCACCACCACGTCATCTCGGTGCAGCGCCCCGACTGGACCATCCAGTTCGACGGCAAGGCGGACCTAGCCGAGGCCAGCCGCAAGGCCCTGCTGGAACGCGCGGCTTCCGAGAACCTGCGTCTGTACGGCGTGCATTTCCCCTGGCCCGGCATCGGTCGCGTCAGGAAGGACGGCGAGACCTTCGTCTGGGTGCCGGAAGTTCCTGCGACCTGATCGGTTCGGAGGAGACGCGGTCCGCACTAGGGCCGCGTCTCCGCGTCCGTCTGACGCAACAGGCGGTCCAGCGTCAGCAGGGGCGCGCCCGCCGCCTTGGCGTGGGCATAGTGGAAACAGTCGAAATTGCTGAGGGCGCGTTTTCCTGCGCCGTGCCTTTCGGCGACCTCGACGGCATGGTTGAGGATTTCACGCGGGTCGCCGGGTTCGCGCATCTCCACGCCATTGGCATCCAGCCATCGGAACACCAGGCGCTGGGCCTGGGAGAACGTGCAGTTCAACTGCTCTGGTCGAGCCAGAACAAGGATCGCCTCCCACGCCGACAAGGCTGTGATGAACGGTGACGGTGCCTGCTCAAGTGCATCGTGATAGATCGCACTATCGGGTTCGCCCGAAATGATGGCGATGACGGCGCAGGCATCGATCAGCATTCGTCGTCTTCGCCCGTCAGGTCGTGATCGTATTCGTGATAGACGCTATCTGGAACGGGCTTGCGGTCGTGGACGAAGGCCAGACCCTCTTCGCGCAAAATCCGTTGTGCCGATGCGATTGGGCCTTCGCGTCGGGTCCGTGCCCGCACGGCGTCCTTCAGGGCGATGACAACGGCATCCGTGATGCTGGTCTGCTCCATGGCGGCCAGTTGACGTGCCAGCTGGTCGGCCTCGCGGTTGCGGATGCTGAGGGTCATTGTATGGCTCCTGTGGCCATACGCTACCACGGTTCTGTATGACTCCCAACGCCACGATTGACTCCTGCCCCCGCCGCCGTCATAAGCCCCGCCTTCACGTCGTCGGGTCCGCCCTTCGACGCGATGACACTACGGACGATGCGTGGACCGCCGTTGAGATCGCATTCCCATCTGGGGGGATGCCGGGCCGCATCAAGATGAAGAGAATAGAATGTCCAAGCGCCACAGCGCCAAATACAAGATCGACCGTGCCATGGGTGAAAACCTGTGGGGTCGCGCCAAATCTCCGGTCAACAAGCGCTCCTACGGTCCCGGCCAGCACGGCCAGCGTCGCAAGAACAAGGTGTCGGACTTCGGTCTGCAGCTGAAGGCCAAGCAGAAGCTCAAGGGCTACTACGGCAACCTGACCGAAAAGCAGTTCCGCAAGACCTATGACGAGGCCGCCCGCCGCAAAGGCAACACCTCCGAGAACCTGATCGGCCTGCTGGAAGCCCGTCTGGACGCCATCGTCTACCGCGCGAAATTCGTGCCCACCGTCTGGGCCGCCCGCCAGTTCGTCAACCACGGCCATGTCACGGTCAACGGCAAGAAGGTGAACATCGCCTCCTACCGCGTGAAGCCGGACGACGTGATCGCGGTCAAGGAAGTCAGCCGCAACATGGCCCTGGTCCTCGAAGCCCAGCAGTCCGGCGAGCGCGACATCCCCGACTATATCGAACAGGGCGACCGCGGCTTCTCGGTCCGCTTCGTCCGTCAGCCCGAACTGGCCGACGTGCCGTTCGCGGTGAAGATGGAGCCCAACCTGGTCGTCGAATACTACGCTTCGTAAGCGGAGCTTACGAAGCCTGCTTGTTAGCGGCTATCGCGCTTCGCGCTACTTGAGCCGCCGTAGAAGTTGAAAAGGCCCCGGAGCGATCCGGGGCCTTTTTTGTTGTCCGATGCTCAGCCCGCGTTGGCCGTGTCGTAGGCGGGCCAGACGCCCTTGGAGGCCATCCGGTACTGTTTCGGCAGGCCTTCGTCGGCCCCCAGCGCGACGGCCGCGTGGTGGGCCCAGTGGGGGTCGTCCAGGGCGGCGCGGGCGATGGCGATCATGTCGGCCTGACCGGAGGCGACGACGGCCTCTGCCTGGTCCGGCGTCGCGATCAGGCCGACGGCCATGACGGTGGCGTCCGGCAGTGCCGCCTTCACGGCCTCGGCGAAGGGTACCTGATAGCCGGGCTGGTCGCCGGGGATTTTGGCCGTCGCGACATTGCCGCCGCTCGACAGATGCAGATAGTCGTAGCCCAGGTCATGCAGGGCGCGACCGAAGGCGACGGCCTCGTCCGGGGTGATGCCGCCCTCGGTCCAGTCCGAGCCGTTGAAGCGGACGCCCAGCGCCTTGGTGCGGGGCCAGGCGTCGCGCAGGGCCGTCGCGACACGCAGCGGAAACCGCATCCGGTTCTCCAGCGATCCGCCGTATTCATCACTGCGATGGTTCGACAGCGGCGACAGGAACTGGGTCAGCAGATAGCCGTGGGCGGCATGCAGTTCGACCAGGTCGAACCCAGCCCGGTCGGCCCGGTGGGCGGCGTCGACGAAGGCGTCCACGACCCGCTGCATCCCGGTCTCATTCAGAGCCACCGGCGTATGCCATTCGTCCTTGAACGGGATGGCCGAGGCCGAGGAGGTCTCCCACGCGCCTTCCTCCGGCGTGCAGGCGCGGCCGCGATCGATCCACGGCGGCGTGGTCGAGGCCTTGCGTCCGGCGTGAGCCAGCTGGATGCCGATCGGGGTGTCGGAATAGGTGCGGATGTCGGCGATGATGGCGGCAAAGGCGGCTTCCTGTTCATCGCTCCACAGGCCGGTGCAGCCCGGCGTGATCCGGCCCGCGGGTTCCACGCCCGTGGCCTCGACGATGAACAGGCCCGCGCCCGAAATGGCCAGCCGCCCCAGATGCTGTTTGTGCCAGGGCTGGGACACGCCCTCGATCGCCGAATACTGGCACATCGGCGCGATGGCGATGCGGTTCTTCAGCGTCAGGGGGCCGACGACGCGGGGGGTGAACAACTGGCTCATGAGGGGTTTCCGTCGACCGGCCGGGGAGGGGGCCGGGACGGTAGCTATGCCGGTTGCGGTTCGGATCAAGGGGCCGTCGCGAAGATCGTCCGCTTCGGCCTCAGTGCCGCTCGAACGTCGGCAGCATGGTCGCCGGGATCCGTTGTGGTCGCAGCGTCGCCGCATCGACCAGGCACCATTCCGACACGCCCTGGGCACACAGGCGGCCTTCGCCGTCCTCGATCCGGACATAGCGGTTGAAGCGGGGGCCGACGGGGTCGCCGACCCAGGTGCGGGCGACCACGCCGGTCGCCTCAGGCCCGATGCCGCGCAGATAGTCGATCTCGTGCCTCAGCGCGACCCAGGACCATTTCGCGCGGGTGGCCTCGTCGAAGCGCGCGTTCCAGTGCGACGTGCCCGCATCCTGAAGCCAGCCGACATAGACCACATTGTTCACGTGGCCATTGGCGTCGATGTGATCGGGCCGGATTTCGAGCGGCACGACGAAGACCTCGCGGTCCTCGCGGGGTGCCAGCTGCGCGCGGGCCAAGTCAGGCCTGGCCCAGCTCGACGCCCTTTTCGGTCATCAGGGCGGTCAGTTCGCCGGACTGGAACATCTCGCGCACGATGTCGGAGCCGCCGACGAACTCGCCCTTCACATACAGCTGCGGGATCGTGGGCCAGTCGGTGAAGGCCTTGATGCCGTCACGCAGGCCGTCGTCCTGAAGCACGTCCACGCCGACGAAGGATGCGCCGACGTGATCCAGAATCTGGACGGTGGTCGAGGAGAAGCCACAGCGCGGAGCGTCGGGCGTGCCCTTCATGAACAGCACGACGGGGTGTTCGGCGACCGTCTGGGCGATGAAGGCCTGGATCGGATCGGCGGGCGTTGCGGTCGCTGCATCTGTCACGGGAGGTACCTTTCGCTGACGCCTGTCAGCTAGGCACCCCGTCCGTCCCGGTCAAGGGCGTCAGGCGGCGGTGCGGACCCGCGCCATTTCGATCTGGGCGGCCAGACCCGGCGGCATGTCCCGCTCGGGGATCGCCGCCAGGGCGTTCAGCCGCTCGACGTCTGCGGTGCGGATGATGACGCTGCATATCGACGGGTTGGTCATCGCATGGGCCAGACAGATGGCCTCGGCCGACCAATTCGGCGTCTCGTGCAGGAAGGCAAAGGTTCCGGCCCCCGCCAGCGGATTCTTGCGTGCTCCGCCAAAGCCGAAGAAGCCCCGCTTCGGCTGATGGATGGCGGCCACCTTCTTGCTCGAACTCAGGCTCTCGGGGAAATAGTCATAGGCCAGGATGGCCATGTCCTGCTCGCGCGCCGCACGGACGCGAGACTGGACGCGCCAGTCGACGTTGACGTGATAGGGCGTGACCAGAACGTCGAAGGCTCCGGTCGAGACATAGGCGTCCATGACCTCGTCTTCGCCCGCGATGCCCAGAAATTTGACCCGTTCGGTGGCGCGCAAGGCCTTCAAAGCGTTCAGCGATGACTGTGGCAGCTCGTCTTCGCCCGGCTGTTGCAGGATGGCTGTGTCGAACCACCCCAGGCTGGACAGATGCAGGGCCCGGTCGATGAAGCCGGTCATGCCCTGGGCGGTGAAGTCCCGCTCGCTGCCGCGCCTGCCGTCGCCGGTGCCCAGCATCAGGCTGACATTCAGCAGTTTGCGATCGACATTGAGCAGGGCCTTGCCGACAACCTCGGCCAGCACGGGGTCGGCGGTCTCCAGCCGGTAGCTGTTGATACCGGACTCCAGCGCCGAATAGATCATCTCCTCGGCCGCCGCCGGACCCTTGGCCAGGGCGTCGAGGCCCAGGCTCAGGGTCAGGGCGGAAACGGTGGAGCCCGAGGCTCCGAAGGGCCGGTAACGCATGGTCAGGCTCCGGGGGATGTTGCGGGAGCGGAGGTTTCGAGGGCCAGGGCGTGCAGTTCGCCGCCCATCTGGCCCTTCAGGGCCGCATAGACGAGCTGGTGCTGGCGCACGCGGGGCATGCCGGCGAAGGCCGACGAGACGATCCGCGCGCGATAGTGGTCCCCGTCCCCCGCCAGATCGTCGATGGCGATCTCGGCATCGGGAAAGGCTTCGGCCAGATGGGCGTGCAGCGTTTCGAAGGACATGGGCATGGGCGGCGGGTCTCACGACGTTCGCCGTCAGACTAGGCCGTAAACCTTAATGACCGGCATACGGACGGGTCGCGGCGGCTCCACTACCGGTCGGGTGCGAACCGCTCCAGCAAGGTGATCGGCGCATCCTTGTAGCGACCCTCCTGATAGACCCGGTATCCCACCCGCTCGGCCAGTTTGAAGGACGCGGCGTTCTCGGGCCCGATCATGCAGACGGTCCGGGCATGGCGTTCGTCTGCCCAGGCGAGGGCCGCATCCAGCCCCTCGCGTGCCAGCCCCTTGCCCTGGTGCTCGCCGCCGATCCCCCAGCCCAGTTCGGGGGCCTCAAACGGCGGATCCAGGTCGCGGCGATAGTCGAGCACCCCCACCGTGCCGACATAGGCTCCGGTCTCGGTCAGCCGCATCGACCAGTTGCCATGGCCCAGCGCCGTCCAATGCCCGATGTCCCGCAGCAGCCGGAACCAGACCTCCTCGGCCCCCAGCGACCGGCCCATGACATAACGGGTAAAGTCGTCGTCGCCCCACAGCCGCTTCAGGTCGTCGAAATCGGCGACCGCGACGGGGCTCAGGGTCAGGCGGGGCGTGGTCAGAACGGTCACGATCGGTCTCTTGGGCGAGATCTGGCGGCGATCCAGCCGCATATCAGGGGGGCGGACGGCCCGCCACCGTCCATGGTCACAAACTGATGCCAGGCCGTTCAAAAGGGATGGGCATCGGTTGCGAGGGATTCTAATGGGCTCGCGTCGTCGTCGAGGAGAATGCATGGACCGTATCGTTGTCGTGGGGTGCGGAGCCGTCGGCCTGCCGCTGGCCGTGGCCATGGCCACGCCCGGTCGGACCGTCGTGGGGGTGGACATCAGCGCCACGACCGTGACGCGGCTGCAGGGCGGCGATCCGGAACATCTGGACGCGGGTCTGAAGTCGGCCCTGAACGACGCCGCGACGCGTTCGGCCATTGGCTTCAGCCAGACTCTGCCGCCATCGGGGCCACCGACGGCCTGGATCCTGGCCGTCGCCACGCCGGTCGATGCGGACGGGATACCCCTGATGCGGTTCTTCGAAGACGCGGTGGACGCTCTGGATGCGGCGATGTCGGACGGCGACGCCCTGGCCATCCGGGCCACGGTGCCCATCGGGACGACGCGACGACTGGCGAACAGGCTGTCGCGACCGGGGCGTCGCATTCATCTGGCGTCCTGTCCTGACCGGTCGATCGCCGGCAACGCCCTGTCGGACCAGATGACGATCCCCCACATCATCGGTGCCCTGTCCGAAGAGGATGCCGGGGTTCTCGAAGCTGTGTTCCGGCCGCTCGGATCGGTAGAACGCGTCAGCAGCCCCGAGACCGCCGAGGCCCTGAAGCTTTTCGCCAATGTCTATCGCGACGTCCGTTTCGCCATGGCCAACGAGATGGCGCTGATCTGCGAGGCGGTCGGCATCGATTTCAGCGAAGTCGCGGCGGTCGGGGCGCGGGACTATGGTCGTTTCGATCCGGGTCGACCTGGACCGGTCGGTGGCCCCTGCCTGACCAAGGACGTGCATCTGCTGGACAGCGCCCTGACCATCGCTCCAGGGCTCGGTCTGGCGGCGCGGGCGGTCAACGACAGCCTGATGGACTGGTGCCTCGAGGCGATCGGCGAGGCGGTGGACGGCCTTGCGGCGACCGTGCCGATCGCGGTCCTTGGCCTGGCCTTCAAGGGCGTTCCCGAAACACGCGACATGCGCCACGCCTTTGGCGCCCGGCTGGTGGAGCGGCTGCGGGCGGACGGGCGCACGGTTCGAACCTGGGATCCCGTCCTGGATCCTGCGGTCGACCTGTCGGCCACCGTGAGCGGAGCGGGCGTCGTCGTCCTGACCAACGATCACCCGGCGCTGGACGCGCTCGATCTTCGGCACCTTCAGGCGTCTCTGGCCCCGGCCGGGGTGATCATCGACATGTGGGGCAGGCGGTCGCTCGCCGACGGCGTGCCGCCCGGCGTGCGCCGCCGCGCTTTCGGCGATGGCGGGTGGTCGGGGCGAGCGGGGACGAGCGACTGATGCGGTTCATCGTACTGGACAACGGATTGTCCGAAGATGTCGGACACCATCTCCACATGGCGGCCCATATGCTTCCGGACGCCCGTCGGTGCGGCTGTGAGGCGGTCCTCCTGTCGCATGCCGCGATCGGGCCGGCGTCGGCGCAGACGCTCGGCGCGCGCCCGACCTTCAGCGGCTATTTCTACGACGCGGTCGGAAAGGCGCCTTTTCTAGCCTTCGGTCGCATCCAGCGTTACATCACCGACCTGAACAACGCCGCACCCCAACTCTCGCCTGGCGACGTCATTTTCGTGCCAACGGCCTCGCCGCTCGAAGTCTTCGCCCTGATGTACTGGCATGGGCATTGGGACCAGGGGATCAAATTCGCCTTTCTGTTCCACAACACCGACCATCCGGCGATGGGCGACCCCTTGCGACGCTATCTGTGGGAGGCGGCCGCCGATCTGCTGACCAATCTGGGCGACGACCGGGTGTGGATCGGCGGCACCAACCCATCTCTGGTCGATTTCCTGGGCACGACCTTCGACAGACCTGTCCGGCTGGTGCCGTCCAGAACCTGGTACGATGGACCGTCCGGCGCTCGCCCAACGACGGCCTCGCGTCCGCGCGTCGGCTTCCTGGGCGGCCTGCGCGAAGCCAAGGGCGCCGACCGGATCCCCGCCCTGATCGCCGCCATGCGGTCCCGGCACCCCGAGTGGGACATCATCGTGCAGTGTGATCCCGGCAACAGCTTTGCCGCGTCCCTGACGCCGTTCGCAGCGGATGCCGGCGTGCGGATCGTCACCGATCGGCTGGACGATGCCGCCATGGCCAGGCTGATCCAGTCGTTGGACGTCCTGATCTGTCCCTATCGGCGCGAAAGCTACCGCGACTGCGGGTCTGGCCTGCTCAACCTGGCCAATGGCTGGGGCGTCCCGGCCGTGGTGCCCAGCGACACGACCTTGGCCGAGCAGCTGAACGGTCCGGCAAAACCGCTCGGAGCCGTCTATTCCGGCGACGACGATCAGGCCGTGGTCGATGCCGTGGCCTCGGTCATCGCCTCGAACCCGGGCGAACCGGAAGCGCGCGCGAAGGCCGCGGCTCGATGGAGACGCCATGCATCCGGGACAACCATGATGCGCGATCTGCTGGACTGGGCCGGGACCGACACCAAGCCCCTGTGGCGCGTCTAGGAAAACATCGGAGCCCGCGTTGTTGATGGCTGTGGTGTCGAGCTAGAAACGCATCGACGGCATCGGCCGATGGGGCGCTCTATGCAACTGATCGTCATGGACAATGGGCTCGGCTACACGGAGCTCGGCCATCACCACCACATGGCGCGGCACGTGATCGCCGATGCCCGGCGGTTCGGCTGCGATGCCCAACTGTTCGCCATGCAGGCGGCACCGCCCGAGGTCCTCGTGGAATTCGGTGCCCGCCCGGTCTTTTCGATCCCGCATTACCAGCCGGTCGGTTTCGACCCCTTGCGAGCCTTCGCGCGGGTGGACCGGTTCCTGAACGACTTCGCGGCGACCGGCGTCGGCGTGGCCCCGAACGATCTGATCCTGTTGCCGACCGCTTCGGTGATCGAACTCTACGCCATGGTCCACTGGCACCGTTTGACTGACATCGGCCTGAAGTTCGCCTTCCTCTTCCATTCGACCGTGATGCCGGAGACGCGCGAGCCCCTGGCTGGCTATCTGTGGGCGGCGACACAGCACCTGCTGACGGGGATCGACCCGTCGCGTTTCTGGATCGGAGCTACGACGCCCGAACTGGCCAGACATCTCGGTGAAAAGCTGACGCGACCGATCCATGTCGTGGCCTCCGTCACCTGGCCGCCGGCGCCCATTGCCCGGACGGCTTCCGCCGCGCCGAGGGTCGGCTTCCTCGGCGGACTGCGGCCTGCCAAGGGCTCGCTCAGGATTCCTCGGCTGGTCCAGCACATCCATGCGAAATTTCCAGACTGGCAGGTGGTCATCCAGGCACCGGACAATCCAGCTCTGGCCCAGGCCCTGGGCGACCTGGCCACCGATCCGGCGGTGACGATCATCAATCAGCCGCTGAACGACGATGCGCTGAATGCCCTCTTGGCCAGCCTGGACGTCCTGATCTGCCCTTATGATCGTGGCTACTATGGACAGGCGGCGTCCGGGCTGATGACCCTTGCCGCGTCCCTGGGCGTCGCCTGCGTGGTGCCCAGCGACACGACCCTGGCTGCGGAGATGCGCGGGCCCGCACGTCCCTTGGGTCGCATCTACGAGGGCGACAGCGACGAGGCGATCATAGACGCGGTCGCCGACCTGGTCGCGGATCGCGCCGCCCTGGCAGAGGGCTCGGGCGAAGCAGCGGCCCGGTGGCGTGCGCATGCCTCAGGTGAAACCTTCATGCGCGATCTCCTGACCTGGGCCGGGGTCGCCGTCCCCGCGGTCACATCAACCCCAGTTGCTTGAGGCTGGTCACCCCGTCGCGGCCGACGATTAGGTGGTCATGGACCTCGACCCCCAGGGTCTGGCCCGCCTGCACGATCAGCCGCGTCATGTCGATGTCGGCGCGGCTGGGCGTCGGGTCGCCGGACGGGTGGTTGTGGACCAGGATCATGTTCTTGGACGACAGCTCCAGCGCCCGCCGGATCACCTCGCGCGGATAGACGGGGGCATGGTCGATGGTGCCGCGATTCTGGATCTCGTCCAGGATGAGCTGGTTCTTCTGGTCCAGATACAGCACGCGGAACTGCTCCCTCGGCTCATGCTGCAAGGCGACGCGGACATAGGCCAAAAGCGCGCTCCAGGACGAGATCACCGGCCGTTTCGACGCCGGTTCCCTTGCCACGCGCCGCGCCGTGTCGAAGATCAGCATCAGGTCCAGCGCCGTGGCCCGGCTGGCCTTGCCGCGCGCGAACCCCATGCTTGTCGCGACCTGATCCTCGATCGCCGCGTGGCTGGCCGCACCGATGCCCTCCAGACTGCCGAACCGGGCCAGCAGATCCTTGGCCAGGGGTTTGGTGTCCTTGTAGGGGATCGAGCGGAACAGCAGCAGCTCCAACAGCTCATAGTCGGGCAGGGCGTCGATCCCGCCCTTGGCCGCCCGTTCGCGCAGCCGCTCGCGATGGCCCGAATGGCGGGGCGGGGCCTTCTTCACGGGGACATCGGGGGCGTCGGTCACGGGGATCACGGTAACGGCTGGGGCCGCGCGGGCAAGGGGATGTTAAGCCTGTCCGGGAACCCTGCGTTGATCGGTGGCCGCTAGGGTGTCGCCATGTTCGAGGACAAGGCCATCCACGATTTCGTCTCCGCCGCGCCCGACCGGCGTCGCGCGGCGCGCCAGCCGTTTCGTCGCGCCCGGCGCGGCGACGAGCGTATCCAGATGCTGGGCGAGCCGATCGACCTGATCCGACCCGAAGAACTGATGCTGCAGATCGAGCAGTGGATCGCGGCGGATGAGAAGCGGATCGTCGCCAACCACAACCTGCACAGCCTGTATCTGATCCGGCGCGAGCCGGGGATGCGGGACTTCTACGACCTGGCCGATCTGGTGGAGCTGGATTCCACCCCCCTGGTGCATTTCGGCAAGCTGCTGGGGCTGCACAGTCGCCCTTTTCATCGCTGCACCTATCTGGACTGGCGTGACCATTTCTGGAGCCTGGCCAACCGGAACCGGTGGCGAGTCATGTATGTGGGCGGGGCGGCGGGCGTCGCCGATACGGCGGCGCAGAGACTGGCCGTCCGCTATCCGGACGCGACGATCGGGGCCCATAGCGGCTTCTTCGACGCCACCTGCGGATCGTCCGGCAACGACGCGGTCATCGCCGCCGTCCAGGCCTTCCGCCCCGATGTGCTGTTCGTCGGCATGGGCATGCCGCGTCAGGAAATCTGGATCGCCAGGAATTTTCCCGAACTGCCCGACGCCGTCATCCTGCCGGTCGGGGCCGCTTTCGACTATGAGGCCGGGGCCCAGAAATCCGCGCCCCGCTGGATGGGCAAGGCCGGGGTCGAATGGCTGTTCCGCCTGGTCGCCGACCCGAAACGACTGTTCGTGCGCTACTGCGTCGAGCCCTGGTTCCTGATCGGTGCGGCGATGGCCGACATCAAGGCGGCGCGTGACCGCCGGAGCGCCGCCCGCTAGACAGCGGTGATGACACAGCTTCCCGCCACCGCCGCCGTCCTGATCATCGGCGACGAGATCCTGTCGGGGCGCACCGCCGACACCAATCTGAACACCATCGCCCGGTTCGTGATGGCGCTGGGCATCGACCTGAAGGAGGCCCGGACCGTCGGCGACGTGCCGGATCAGATCGTGGATGCCCTGAACACGCTGCGGGTCGGCCACGACTATGTCTTCACCACCGGCGGTATCGGCCCGACCCACGATGACATCACCGCCGACTGCGTGGCCGCTGCGTTCGGCGTGCCGCTGCTGGACCACCCGGAGGCCGTCGCCATCCTGGAGCGGCGCTATGGCGGCGACTTCAACGCCGCGCGTCGGCGCATGGCCCGCATCCCCCAAGGCGGCACGCTCATTGCCAATCCGGTCACCGACGCCCCGGGCTTCCAGATCGGCAATGTCTTCGTCATGGCGGGGGTCCCGAAGATCATGACCGCCATGCTGGAGGACGTCGCGCCCCGCCTGCGCACCGGCACGGTGGTCCAGGCCCGCACCGTCCGCGTCACCGGGGTGGGCGAAGGGGCGGTCGCCCAGATCCTGGGCGACATGGCGCGGGCGCGAAAGGACCTGTCCTTCGGAAGCTATCCGTTCGGTGCGGGCAGCGATGGGGAGATCGGCACCAATCTGGTGATCCGGGGCCGGGACGCGGGGGCCGTCGACGCGGCGGTGGAAGGGTTGCGGGCCGCGCTGGCAGAGGTGGGGATCGAGACCAGCCTGCCCGGCTGACATTCGATGACGAGCCTCGCGCCCACCTTCACCCCCCGTTAACCACGATCCCGCATCCCTGAACCCTCCATTGGGGACGCGTCGTGCACACTCTCATCAAGGCCATCGAAGCGGTTGATCCGCTGGTCGTCACCGGAAAGGTGGCGGGGGTCAGCGGGCTGCTGATCGAGGCTCGGGGGGGCTTGAGCCGCCTGGCCGTCGGGGCGCGGGCCGAGATCACGCGGCGGGGGACCACCGCCCTGCCGGCCGAGGTCGTAGGGTTTCGCGACGCCAAGGCCCTGCTGATGCCGTTCGGACCGGTCGAGGGGGTGGCACCAGGGGCCGACATCCGCATCATCGGGGCCCAGGCGACGGTTCGCCCGACCACGGCCTGGCTGGGCCGGATCATCGACGCCTTCGGCCAGCCCATCGACGGCAAGGGGCCGCTGCCGCAGGGGCCTGCCCCCTATCCGCTGCGCGCCTCTCCGCCGCCGGCCCATTCGCGCGGGCGGGTCGGGGAACGGCTGGATCTGGGCGTGCGGTCGATGGACGTGTTCACCACCACCTGCCGGGGGCAGCGTCTGGGCATCTTCGCCGGCTCCGGCGTCGGCAAGTCGGTGCTGCTGTCGATGCTGGCCAAACAGGCGACCTGTGATGTCGTGGTGGTCGGGCTGATCGGCGAACGGGGCCGGGAGGTGCGTGAGTTCATCGAGGAGACCCTGGGCGAAGAGGGTCTGAAACGCGCTATCGTGGTGGTGGCGACGTCGGACGAGCCGGCACTGAAACGGCGGCAGTCGGCATACATGACCCTGGCCATCAGCGAATACCTGAGGGATCAGGACCTGGAGGTGCTGTGCCTGATGGACTCGGTCACCCGGTTCGCCATGGCGCAGCGTGAGATCGGTCTCGCGGCTGGCGAGCCCCCAACGACCAAGGGATACACGCCGACGGTCTTCACCGAACTGCCCAAACTGCTGGAGCGGGCCGGGCCGGGGCCGATCCGGCCGGACGGGACCACGGCGGGACCGATCACGGCCCTGTTTACCGTCCTGGTCGACGGCGGCGATCACGACGAGCCGATCGCGGATGCCGTGCGCGGGATCCTGGACGGCCATATCGTGATGGACAGGAAGATCGCCGAGCGCGGCCGGTTTCCGGCCATCGACGTGCTGAAATCCGTCAGCCGCACCCTGCCCGGCTGCCAGACCCCGCCGGAGCGCGAGTTGAACCGCCGCGCGCGGCAATGCCTGTCGGCCTATGCCAACATGGAGGAGCTGATCAAGATCGGGGCCTACCGGACCGGTGCCGACCCGATCGTCGACCGCGCCATCGCCCTGAACCCGGCGTTGGAAGGCTTCCTTGGCCAAGACAAGGAAGACGTGACGCGATTGGCGGATGCGTTCGCTCGGCTGGAGACGATCCTGAATCAGGGAATGATTGGGGAATGAAGGGCTCGGTTGGAGGATTGCGCGTCCTGCTGAACTTTTCCCTGGCACCTCATCCCTAGTCCCTCGCCCCTCACTTCCGCTTAACCTTCCAACGACAAGATGACCGCATGACATCCTGGGCCCATTCGCTGATCCGCATTTCCAACTATGAGGTCGAGACGCTGCAGAAGCGTCTGGCCGAGATCGCGGAACGCCGGGCCAACGGCCAGATGCGACTGGCGGTGCTGGATGCGGAAGCCGAGGCCGAACGCGACCGCGCCCGCGCCGATGCCCAGGCGGGCATGATGCTCCAGGCCTATCTGAGGGGCTGGAAGAGCCGAAAGGGCGATGCCGAGGCTGACCTCGTTATTCTGGATTCAGAGGAAGAAGGCGCCCGCGACGCCCTGACCAGCGCCTTCGAGGAACTGAAGAAATTCGAGCATGTCGCCGAACAGACCCGCCTCAACGCCCTGATCGCCGCCAACAAGCGCGAGACGGCGGCCTTCGACGAAATGGGTTTGCGGCGGCGATCGGCTTAAGTCTTCCTTCTCCCCTCGTGGGAGAAGGTGGCAGCCGAAGGCTGACGGATGAGGGGGTCGTTCCGCCTCCGGGTCTCACCGTTCGGCAGGGAGTCTGATGACACAGCCCCCTCATCCGTCACGCTCCGCGTGCCACCTTCTCCCACAAGGGGAGAAGACATTTTCGCGCCGAACCCTCCTCGCCTCCACCCTGGCGCTGGCCGCCTGTGGTCAACACGAGGCCACGGCCCAGGCGACCGTCGCCAACCGGCCCCTGAAATCTCTGGTTCCTTTCCCCATCGGCACCGCCGCCATGAGCGGGCAGTTCGACGATCCGGACTGGGTCGCCCTGGCCACCCGTCACGTCTCTCAGCTCACGCCCGAGTGGGAGATGAAGATGGAATACATTCTCCAGACGCCGGGGCGGATGACGTTCGACGCGCCGGACCGGATCGCCGACTTCTGCGCCGCCAATGGCATGCGGCTGCACGGCCATGCCCTGATCTGGTATTCGCAAGGGGCCGAGGCCGTGGTGGGTATGGACCCGGCGACCCTGGGCCGGGAATACGATCGCTATATCGCCGAGGTCGCCGGGCGGTATCGCGGCAAGGTCGCGGGCTGGGACGTCGTCAACGAAGCCGTCGCCGAGGACGGTAACGGACTGCGCGACTGCCACTGGAGCCAGGCCTTTGGTCAGGACGGTTACATCATCCGCGCCTTTGAACAGGCGAAACTGGCCGACCCGGAGGCGGTCTTGTTCCTGAACGACTACAATCTGGAGAACAGTCCGAGAAAGGGCGCGACCTTCCTGCGACTGGTCGAGCGGCTGCTGAAGGCGGGTGCGCCCATCGGCGGCATCGGCACCCAGTCGCACCTGGATATCGAAATCCCCGACGGCCAGATCACGGCCTTCCTGCGTGAGGCGGCGCAGTTCGGCCTGCCCATCCATGTGTCCGAGCTGGACGCCTCGCTGCGTCGCGAGGGCGGTATCGACACCCGTTCGGGCCAGACCCGCATCGACCAGCAGACCGCCCGCGTCGCCGAACTGGCCGAGGCCTTCATGGGATTGCCTGCCCAGCAGCAATACGCCTTCACCGTCTGGGGCCTGCGCGACACCGACAGCTGGCTGCGGCGGGATGGCAAGGACGACGGCAAGGATCGCCCCCTGCTGTTCGACGCCGAGGGGCGACCGGGGCCGATGTATCAGGCGGTGGCCGGAGGTCTCGATCGCGGCTGACGCTGCCAGAAGGCGTGCTACGCAATTGTCCGTACTCGATCAGAAAGGCGCGAGTAATCGACCGGGGTCTAGCCTCGAGTAACCGGGGGCGTACAACTCCGGACCAACAGGTCGGGAGACGCCGTCATGTTCCTTCGCAAGAAGATTTCCTCCGATATCGCCGCAAGGCATCAGGACGCCCAAAGCAAGATCGACGCGATTTCCAGGTCCCAGGCGGTTATCGAGTTCAATCTCGACGGCACGATCATCGAGGCCAACGACAACTTTCTGAGCGCGATGGGATATTCCCAGCCAGAAATCGTCGGCCGTCACCACAGCACCTTCATGGACCCGGCGGAAGCCGCCACCGACGCCTATCGCGCCTTCTGGAAGAATTTGCGCGACGGCCGGTTCGACTGCCAGAAGTTTCAGCGCGTCACCAAGAGCGGTCGCAAGGTCTGGCTCCAGGCGTCCTACAATCCGGTCGTCGATGAGCACGGCAAGCCCTACAAGGTCATCAAGCTGGCGGTCGACATCACCGAGGCCGAAGAGGCAGCAGCCCGAAACGAAGCGGCCCGCCAACAGGCCGAGACGACCCAGGCCGAACTGGTGGATACCCTGGCGCATACGCTGAGCCGGCTGTCGGACGGCGACCTGACGGCCCGGATCGAGGGCCAGCGGACCGGCACGCATAAGACGGTGCAGGACGACTATAACGCCGCCGTCGAAAGTCTGCGATCGACGCTGGATCAGGTGCTGCAGAGCGTCCAGTCGATCCGCAGCGGTTCGGACGAGATCGCCGGAGCCTCCGACGACCTTTCGCGCCGCACCGAACAACAGGCAGCCAGTCTGGAACAGACCGCAGCGGCGCTGGACGAGATTACCGCCACTGTCCAACGCAGTTCCGCCGGAGCCCAGCAGGCCGCTGGCGTCGCCACCACCACCCGGGCCGAGGCCGAACAGTCCGGTCTGGTCGTCCGCGAGGCTGTCGCCGCCATGGGCGAGATCCAGAAGAGCTCCAACGAGATCAGCCAGATCATCGGCGTGATCGACGAGATCGCCTTCCAGACCAACCTCCTGGCCCTGAACGCGGGCGTCGAGGCGGCGCGGGCGGGCGATGCCGGTCGCGGTTTCGCAGTCGTGGCCCAGGAAGTCCGCGCTCTGGCCCAGCGGTCGGCCGAGGCCGCCAAGGAGATCAAGGTACTGATCTCCTCCTCCACCGCCCAGGTGGCCAAGGGTGTACGTCTTGTTGATGACACCGGTGTCGCCCTGGCCAGCATTTCGGGCCGCGTGGCCGAGATGGATGCGCTGATCACCGAGATCGCGGGCTCTTCGCGCGAGCAGTCCACCGCACTTTCGGAGGTCAATTCCGCCATCAACCAGATGGACCAAGTGACCCAGCAGAATGCCGCCATGGTCGAGGAAGCCACGGCCGCCGCCAGCAGTCTGAGATCCGAGACTAGCCAGTTGGCCAGCCTGGTCCAGCGGTTCCACACGGGGTCCGACGCCACCGTCCACTCGGCCAATCCGGTCCGGGCGGCGCATTCGCGGATCGAGGCCTTTGCGCAATCCGCCCGGTCGGCCCCCACGCGATCCTTCGGCAACGCAGCCTTGAAGACGTCGGAGTGGGAAGCATTCTGACGCCGCCCTAGCGGCTCATCCAGGGACGGGATTTTCCCGTCGCGATCTTGGCGGCCTGCTCGCGCTGGAACCGGCCTCCGCGCGGCGGCTTGGCGCGCGCGTCGAGGACGGCCTTCTTCAAACGCAGGGCGCGCTGGACGGGGGTTTCATCCGGCGGTGTGTGTTCCGGCTGTCTTGCGGGTGTCTTGTCGTCGATATCGGCCATGGGCGGTGTTTAGCACGGAGACAGGCACCCGAGGTCCGGATTCCGGTCGGGCGCAGAAGACCGTTTTCGACCCTTAGTGGACATCGGCAAATGCCGCTCATATGGCATTTTGTATTATTTGCGGGTCAGCCCGGCGATTACTGACTCATCAACGCCCAAGCCGAGAATCTTACAGGTTTTATTCCGGTTGAGGGAAAGCAGAGAATTTGAATCGCTTTCCCAAGCGCCTTGCTCATGCATGTAGGGGGTGGAGACACTCCATCCATCGTCATCCCTATCCTTCATGGCCAACATGACATGGGGTTGCCTACCTTCCGATCTTACAAGCCCGCAAGCCGCAAACAGCCTGTCATTTGCTCGGATGTCTGTAACGACCGCGTCTGGATATGCGACCGCTCGGTCCGTCACGGTCTCCTGCAACAGAAGTGTCAACTCAGACAGGGTCGCCGCAGTCCGCTCGGGAGGGCTTTCACACGCCGTCAAGCTGATCACCAATGAGATAACGGCTGCCAAAAGCGAAAGCTTGTGACCGTCCATACCTACTCCTCAATGCCCTCAACGCCCTCAACAGCATTTCATATAAACGATGCGATTGTGCCCAACTATCCACGGCAGACCCGCGGTATGACGGTCAAAAGGCCGATAAACTAAAGTCCGCTCACCACCCTGAAGAGACACCCGGATTATCGGGTTCCTGCCCTTGAAGCCGCGCCATGCGAAAACGCCCGCCGGGATCCCGACGGGCGTTCAAATCCGCGAGCGAAACGGGTGACTTAAGCCGCGACGCTCTGCGTATTCTCCGACGGGTCGCGCAGAACATAGCCCCGACCCCAGACGGTCTCGATATAGTGTTTGCCGCCGGCGGCCGTGGCCAGCTTCTTGCGCAGCTTGCAGATGAAGACGTCGATGATCTTCAGCTCGGGCTCGTCCATGCCGCCGTACAGGTGGTTCAGGAACATTTCCTTGGTCAGGGTCGTGCCCTTGCGGAGCGAGAGCAGCTCCAGCATCTGGTATTCCTT
>CALROO020000031.1:0-28547 GCA_943369795.1 Rhizobium sp. Q54
ACCAGGGTTTCCTTCTCGGTCGGACGGCCTTCACGCTTGAAATAGCCACCCGGGATCTTGCCGGCGGCGAAGGTCTTTTCCTGGTAGTTGACGGTCAGCGGGAAGAAATCCAGGCCCGGCTTGGGCGCGCGACCGTAGACGACGGTGGCCAGGACAATGGTCTCGCCATAGGTGGCCAGAACGGCGCCGTCGGCCTGGCGGGCGATACGGCCCGTTTCCAGGGTCAGCGGGCGGCCGGCCCAGTCGATCGTCTTGCGTTTGATATCGAACATGTTTCGTCTTTCGTATTCCGGCGGGCGTATTCCCGGCGGAGTCCCATCAGTGGGTGCGGATGCGTCGGGTGTTCAGTCCTTCGATCCTGGGAGCGCCGCCCCATGGCGGTCGATCCGGGAGTGGAAGAGGACCGGTATGGCCCTCGCGTCTGCGCAGTTACGAAAACCGCTGCGCGCGGCTGGTCTCTAGGTGCGGAAAGAGGCGCGGACATGGCCCGCGCCTCGAAACGGTTTTCCGCGAACTACACCTTAGCGGCGCAGGTTCAGCTTGGTGATCAGGGCGGTGTAACGCTCGCGATCGACCTTGGTCAGGTGGTCAAGAAGGCGACGACGCTGCGAGACCATCTTGAGCAGGCCGCGGCGCGAGTGGTTGTCCTTCTTGTGGGTCTTGAAGTGCTCGGTGAGGTTGGCGATGCGTTCCGACAGGATCGCGACCTGGACCTCGGCCGAACCGGTGTCGCCAGCGGAGCGGGCGTTCTCGGCGATGACTTCGTTCTTGCGTTCAGCAGTAATCGACATCGTAGCTTCCTTTCTGTGCGCCAGCGCTCGGCCTTGCGAGGCCTCACTGCTTGAGCGCGGAAGTGCCCCTTCGGTCCCCGCAGGGATACGTCAGGACAGGTTGAATACGCGGTCGGGTTCGAGGCGACCGGCCCGCAACTGACCGAGAGCGACGAGCGTCTGGCCCAGGAAAACCGAAACCGTCCGGGCGTCGCCGCTAAGCTGACCCTTGAGTGTCTCGACCTGTCTGGGGAGCAGTACGATCGGCCGTCCCTGCCGAAGCGAGAAGGCGTCCTGTTCCGTCACGGCCAGCTCCGGGATGTCGTCCAGAGCGGTCGCAACGGGAAGCAAGCCTTCCGAGGCGGCGTCCCTATGCACCAGATCGGCCAGAATATCCAGTGTCACGGCGTTATCGACGGAAAACGGCCCCACCCGTTCGCGCCGCAGGGCCGAAACATGCCCCTCTGCCCCCAGCATCAGGGCGAGGTCGCGGGCCAGCGAGCGGACATAGACGCCCTTGCCGGTGCGCATGGTGATCTCGACGTGGTCGGCGTCGGGTGCGTCAGTGACGGCGGCCTCGTGGATGGTCACGCGGCGGCTGGCCAGTTCGAACTCGGCCCCGTCGCGCGCCATGTCATAGGCCCTCTGGCCATCGACCTTGATGGCGCTAAACCGGGGCGGGGTCTGGTCAATGTCGCCGACGAAGGACGGCAGGGCCGCCTTCACCGCCTCAATGCTGGGCCGTACGTCGGAACGCCCGACGATCTCGCCCTCGCGATCGATGCTGTCGGTCGAGACGCCCCAGTTGACCGTGAACCGGTAGACCTTCTCCGCATCCATCAGGAACGGCACGGTCTTGGTCGCCTCTCCGAGCGCGATGGGCAGGATGCCGCTGGCCAGCGGGTCCAGCGTGCCTGCATGACCGGCTTTCTGGGCATTGAACAGCCGCCGCAGCTTCGACACCGCCTCGGTCGAACCCATTTCGTACGGCTTGTCGAAACAGACCCAGCCGTTGACGACATCACCGCGCTTCTTGCGGGCCATCTATTCCTCCCCATCGAAGCGGGGGAAGGGGACCGCGCGTAGCGGGGTGGAGGGGGCATGACGCCAGCGCCGGTGTGGGGGGTTGCCCCCCTCCACCGCCTTGCAGGCGGTCCCCCTCCCCCGGTGGGGGAGGAATAGGCCGCTCATCCCTCGTCCTCATCATCCTTGAACGGCGACACATAGACGTCGGCCCGCACACGGGGATCGTCCAGCAGCCTGTTCAACCGTTCGGCGGCGACGAAGCTCTCGTCGTGGCGGAAGCGCAGGTCGGGCGTGAAGCGCATGTCGATATGCCGCCCCAGCGCACCGCGCAGGAATTTGGCATGGGTATTGAGCGCCTTGATGATTTCCGACTCGTGACCGGCGACCGGCGCGGTCTCCACGCCCGCGCCCAGCGGTTCGACGAAACAGGTGGCGTGTTTCAGGTCGGGCGACAGCCGCACCTCGCTGACCGTGATCGAGACGCCGGTCAGGGCCGGATCATGGATCTCGTTCTCGCGCATCACCTCGACCAGGGCGTGGCGGATCATTTCGGAGGCGCGCAGCTGCCGCTGGCTGACGGTACCGGCCTTGGCGGCGGGCCTGGACTTGCGGGTGCTCATGGCGGTGTCTCCTCGTCGCCCGCCGGGGCTCGGACCCGGCTCGAAAAAGCGAAGGGGCGGGGTCTAGGCCTCGGGACGGCCCAAGTCCAGCACCCCGCCCGGCGACGGTCAACAGAGAGGCAGGTTGTCCGGATTGGGCAGCGGGCGCACGCGCCGGTCGCCGGGTTGCAGCAGAACGGGACCCGCCGCCGTCAGAGCGACCAGATTGGCCCCCACGCAGCCGTAATCACCCCATGGCCCGTTGTTCTCGATGATCATGACCGGATCGCTCATCAGATCGCGGCGGATGGCCCAGTCGGCCTGTCCCCGAGGCCCCAGATCGCCTTCGATCACCAGCAGCTGTCCCGGCCCGGCCTGAAGCCCGTTCTCGCCCTCGGTCAGATAGCGCAAGGCGATCGCGCCCCGGCCCGTGTCGGTTGCCGCATCGCCATAGGCGACCAGCATCGCGCGTCCGCCACCGAAGTAGGAGACCTCGCCGTCACGAAAGATCGCCTGACCCGTCGGAGTGTCCAGGGTAACCGGCGGCACCCGGCCCCAGATGGCATAGAAGGCCTGCAAGCGGCTTTCAGCCTGGGACTGCGACGGACGACGGCGCGTGCTCTGAGTGCCGACCTCCGCAGGTGGGACAGGGGGCGTTGCGACGGGAGCCATCTTCTCGTCGGTGGTCGGCACGGTAGGGGCGTCTACAGACGCTGTGGCCCCGGACCGCGCGTCGCAGGCGGCAAGGATCAGAGCCAGGGCCGCGCCCCCTGACAGACGCCAGAACCTCGCCATCAAACCCTCCTCACTGCGGGCCGTCATGGCCTCTCCGCAGGGACTATGGAGTGCGGTCCGACTGCAGAAAAGGGAGCCGCCGCGTCACGTCAGATGCCGTCATGACTTCGCCCGCCGTAACGGAGCGCAGCGGACGCACGGTGATGCCGCCCGCATTCAGCACACCTGCCGTCCAGTGGTTGCACAGATGGCCGATCCAGAAATGCTCGCGGCTGGCATAGAAGCGGGCGTAATCACCGGGGCGGCTGGCCGCGATGCGGGCGGCACCGTCGGTCAGCTCCAGCGAGGCCTCGACGTGGTCCAGCATCCGGGTCAGGGCGCGCTGCGACAGGGTCAGGGTGTTGCGATTAGCGGCGGCGAAGCGCGTCGTCGGATCGGCCTGATCCGGGTCCAGCATGATGACCGAGCGATTGCCGGGCGCAAAGAAGGCGCGGCCGCCGTCCAGCAGTCGCCCCTCCATCGGGCTCTGATCCACATAGAATTTGGCGTCGCCCCAGCCGATCAGGATCCAGTCGCCGGGGGCCAGCGACCGCGCGGCCTCGCCCAAGGGGCCAGGGCGCCGGGTCAGGGCCGCACGCGGCACGGCCAGATCGGTGTGAAAGCCGTTGTTGAGCAGATGGACCCGAGTGGTCGCCTCGCCGGGACGGGGAGCCAGCGCGGCGTCGCCCGCCGCGGTCCAGGTCCACAGGGCGGCGACGACGCCGAGGGCAACGGCCAGTACGCCCCGCGTCAGCGCGCCGCCGGTTCGGCTTGACCTGCGCCTCCGCTTCATTGAGCTTTCAGGGTGACAATCACGCAGGGCTCGCCGAGAGATGTGGTCTCGGAGGCTCGCGGAAACAGCATCAGATCGACGGTGTTCTGGCGGTGAAGCAAAGCCACGCTCGACGGGGCGGCGCCTGCGCACAAGGCCGAGGGCGCGACTGCCTCCGCCTCTGAATCCGGCACGACTTCACGCAATTCGATCTGGGCATCGGCGCGTGCATCCAGCCTCTCGGCAAAGGTCTGGCCGGGCGCGAAGGCGTCCGCTCCGGCGGCGATCCGTAAGGGGCGGGTCGTCAGGGACTGATCGCCCAGAACCACGCGCGGACCGTCGAAGGTGACGACCATCGGCGCCTCGGCATCGACCGACACGAAGGCTCCGGTCAGCAGGACATCGGCCGGGTCAGCGGTCACCGGCGGGGTCGGATCCAGCGCCTGGCGGACATCGGTTGTCCGATCGCCCAGCCAGTCGCCCGCCCGCTGAATCGCCGGGGCCGCGCCGTCGCGCAGCGCGTGCCACGCCTGGACCGCCTGCCTCTGCTCGATGGCCAGCAGGAACAGCACCAGACACACCACCGCCAGCACCGCATTCAGCGGCATCAGCCAGCGGGCCGAGGACCCTTGCGACGGATAATGGGCGGCGGTCATCGACCACAGTTTAGCGGGGCGGGCTCGCCTTGCGAATAGCTATCGCGCAGGCGGCGTATTTGCCGAGGCGATGCGACCGTCCAGCTTGCGGACCAGCTCGGCATAGACCGTGCCGGCCAGCTCGACCGTGGCGGGGTCCAGCTGTTCCATCGTGTCCTCGCTGGAATGGATCAGGCGGAAGACCTGGGGCACGAAGCCTTCGGCCAGGCCGTTGGTCTCGCCGCCGTTGAAGGCCAGCCACATCTGGTGGGCTCCGACATGATCCTGAAAACCCAGGGACACGACCGGCGCACCCGCTGCCGAAAACGCACGGTCGTCCGAGGGCGGATAGACCGGAAAGCCGACGCAGGGCATGGCGCGTTCGGCGCAGACCTCGCGCACCGCACGGGTGACGAAGGCGGACTGATCGCCGTTGTTCTGACCGTACATCAGGGTGTCGCCATAGCCGGCGACGTCGGAGTTCACCACGGCGCGGACATCGGTCAGGCCGTGCGCCTCGATCCATTTGCGCGCGCCGATCAGGCCCAGCTCCTCCTGATCCAGCAGGATGACCCGGACCGTATGCCCAAGATGCTGGGCTCGCAGCAGCTCGGCGGCGCGCACGACGGCCACGACCGAGGCGGCATTGTCGACGACGCCGTGCGACAGGGTGCCGTCGCGCAGCGTGACCGCGTCATAGTGGGCGGTCAGCAGGATTTCGCCGGTCAGGTCGGTGTCGGTGCCTTCGACGGTGAAGGTGACGTTGCGGCCGGTCATCGGGCCGGTGCGGTCGTTGCCGCCCTGGAACGTCTCGACCTCCGGCTCGAACCCGGCGGCGCGGACCAGGTCGATCACCGCCTGGGTGCGCGCCTCATTGGTGGGCTGGACGAAGGCGGCGACTTTGCCGCGCAGGCCCGTGGGGTCCTCGGCGGTCTGGGCAACGACGGGCGTCGCGACGCACAGGAGCGCGGCGATGGCGATGGAGCGGAACAGCATATGAGACCCCCGGATGATCAGGAGGCCTCGGTAGCGCGGTCCTCGACCGGGCGCACCTTAAAATGCCGTCAGCTTTTCAGCCGCCAGCCCGACTTGAACACCCGCCAGCAGGCATAGGCCCCCAGCACCGTCAGGGCCGCGCTGGTCGCCACGCCGATCCAGACATTGCCTTCGGCATGGCCGATGAAGCCGAAGCGGAAGCCGTCGATCATGTAGAAGATCGGGTTGAAATGGCTGATGGTCGCAAACGGCTCGGGCAGGTTGCCGACCAGATAGAAGGTGCCGGACAGGAAGGTCATCGGCATGATCAGGAAGTTCTGCACCGCGGCCAGCTGATCGAACTTTTCGGCCCAGAGCCCTGCGAAGACGCCCAGCATGCCCATCATCAGCGAGGCGGTCAGGCTGAACCACAGGATGGCCGCGACATGAGCCAGGCCCAGACGCGCGAAGGGCATGACGCAGACGGCCGTGACGGCCCCGACCACGATGCCGCGTGTGGCCGCCCCCATGGAAAAGCCGATGGTCAGCTCCAGCGGGCTGAGCGGCGGGGTCAGGAAGTCCGTCGCCGTACCCATGATCTTGGCCTGGATCAGGCTGGACGAGGCATTGGCGAAGGCATTGTTCAGGATGGCCATCATGATCAGGCCGGGGGCTACGAATTCCGCGAACGGCGTGCCGTCGATGGGCGGGCGCGAGTCCTTCAGCGCGACGACGAAAACCAGCATGTACAGCAGCGTGGTCACGACCGGCGCGGCGACCGTCTGGGCCCCGACCTTCCAGAACCGGCGCACCTCGCGCAGGTACAGGGTCTTGACCCCCACCCAGTTGACTCCGTCGTAGCGACGCGGTTGCGGCAGTCCAGCGGGACGGGTCGAGGTCAGATCGGTCATCCCCGCCAGATCGCGGTTCGACGGCCCTTGCGCAACCCCCTGACATGCCCGCAACCTGCGAACGGACCACTATTCCTGCTCCGGAGCCCGACATGCGCCTGCGCCGCCTGCTTCTCGCCTCTTCCGTCATGCTCGCGCTCTCGGCGGGATCGGCCCTGGCCCAAGAGGCGGTTCCGGTCGCCAGCGTCGAGGCGGCGGTCCAGGCGATCAATCCGCGCGTCATCGCCTGGCGGCGCGACTTCCATGCCAACCCCGAACTGGGCTTTGCCGAGACGCGCACGGCGGCGGCGGTGGCCGAGCATCTGCGATCGCTGGGGCTGGAGGTCCGCACGGAGGTCGGGCGCACCGGCGTGGTCGGCATCCTGCGCGGGGGACGACCCGGCAAGACGGTGGCGCTGCGGGCCGACATGGATGCCCTGCCGGTCGAGGAGGCGACGGGCCTGCCCTTCGCCTCGACCTCGACCGGGACATATATGGGCAACACCGTGCCGGTGGCCCACGCCTGTGGCCATGACGCCCATGTGGCCATGCTGATGGGGGCAGCCGAGGTTCTGGCCGGGATGAAGGACCAGATCGCGGGCACCGTCGTCTTCATATTTCAGCCCGCCGAGGAAGGGGCCCCTCCCGGAGAGCCCAAGGGCGGTGCCGCCCTGATGATCGAGGAGGGCGCGCTGAGGGATCCGCGTCCCGACGCCATCTTCGGCCTGCATGTCGTGCCGGGGCGGCCGGGGACCATCTTCTATCGCCCGCGCGGCTTCATGGCGGCCTCTGACCGGGTGGACATCGTCCTGAACGGTCGCCAGACGCACGGGGCCTGGCCGTGGAAGGGCGTCGACGTCATCGCCGTGACGGGGC
The DNA here is from genome assembly GCA_943369795.1 of Rhizobium sp. Q54. Lineage (GTDB taxonomy): Bacteria > Pseudomonadota > Alphaproteobacteria > Caulobacterales > Caulobacteraceae > Brevundimonas. Next base: position 7,318 of record CALROO020000031.1, read on the forward strand.
AGGTCATCGAGACGATCAACACCCTGACAGCACGCACCATCGACCCGACCACGACGCCGACGGTCTTCACCATCGCCACGATCGATGCGGGCGTTCGCTACAACATCATTCCGGATCGGGCCGTGCTGTCCGGCACCCTGCGCACCTTCGACATCGCCCAGCGCGACGATCTGGTGCGTCGGACCGAGGCCGCCGTCGGCCATGTGGCCGAGGCTTACGGCGCGACCGCCGAGTTTTCCGTGCGCCAGAACGCGGCCCTGGTGTTCAACAACGAGGAACTGTCGGCCTGGCTTGCCCCCGTGCTGGAGGAGGCGGCAGGCTCAGGCAACGTCAATCCGGCCAGCCCGGAGACCACCGTGGCCGAAGACTTCAGCTATCTGTCACAGGAAGTGCCGGGGGTCTTCTACCACTTGGGAGCCAGCGCCGACGGCGTCGATCCGGCCACCTCGCCGCCGAACCATTCGCCCAGTTTCGATGTCAACGAGGCCGTGCTGCCGGTGGGGGTAAAGGCCCATGTCCTTACGGCCCTGCGGTTCCTGGAGCGCTCATGACCGGGAAACCATATTCATCAACCCGCTGAAAACCTTGTGAGCGCAATCTCGCGGATCGAGGGGCCGATTGCGGCCCGGGATCACAGGAATGCGCCAGCTCCCCGTCAATCTGCCGCCGATGCAGCGCCAAAGTGGCGGTGGTCGCATGCGCGAGGCCGTCTTCTTCTGCCTCTCCTTCGCGGCGGTCTTCGGCGCGGCCCTGCTGGTCCTCAGCTGGTTCAGCTAGCCAGGCGGGCCATGACGGCCCCGATCACCCTCTCATAGACACTCGTCAGGGCCTCCAGCTCGGCGACCGGCACCCGCTCGTCGACCTGATGCATGGTCTGGCCGACCAGGCCCAGCTCCAGCACCGGACACATGGCGCGGATGAAGCGGGCGTCGGAGGTGCCGCCGGTGGTCGAGGCGACCGGGCGGCGACCGGTCTCGGCCTCCACCGCCTCCTGCACCGCCGTCACGAAATCGCCGGCGGGGGTCAGGAAAGCATTGCCCGAACACAGATGCTCCAGCTCGATCCGCAGGCCCGACGCCGCCTGCGCCTCTCCCGCGACACTGTTCAGCCAGGCGATCAGATCGTCGCCCGTATGGGTCGGGTTGAAGCGGATGTTCAGCCGGGCCTTCGCCTCTGACGGGATGATGTTGGTGGCCGGGTTGCCGATGTCGATGGTGGTGATCTCCAGGTTCGAGGGCTGAAACGCCTCATAGCCCTGATCCAGCTCGTGATCGGCCAGCCGGGCCAGCAGCCGGGCCATCACCGGGGCGGGATTGGCCGCCCGGTCCGGATAGGCGACGTGGCCCTGTTTGCCGTGGACGGTGATCCAGGTGTTCAGCGAGCCGCGCCGCCCGACCTTGATCATGTCGCCCAGGGCCTGTTGTGAAGACGGTTCTCCGACCACGCAGGCGTCGATGACCTCGCCTTCGGCCATCAGGGCCTCGACCACGCGCTTGGTGCCGTGCAGGGCGGGGCCTTCCTCGTCGCCGGTGATCAGGAAGGATAGCGAGCCGTCCGGCTCTCCTGCGGCCAACACCCGCGACACTGCCGCCGTCCAGGCCGCGATGCCGCCCTTCATGTCTACCGCCCCACGCCCGTACAGGACCCCGTCCTTCACCTCGGCGGCAAAGGGATCGGACGACCAGGCCTCGACGCGCCCCGTCGGGACCACATCGGTATGACCGGCGAAGCACAGATTGGGCGAGGCCGTGCCGCGTCGGGCATACAGGTTCTCGATCCGCGCATCGGAGCCCACGCCCGACGGCCCCTCGAACACCATGCGGCGGCAGGTGAAGCCGAGACCCGTCAGCGCCCGCTCCAGCACATCCATCGCGCCTTCGTCGGCCGGGGTGACCGAGGGGATGCGGATCAGGTCCCGCGTTAGTTCGACAGGATCGATTACGGGATGTGATGGGGCGCTCATGGAGCCAAGCTTTACGCAAAGCCCCGACCCGCGCAAAGAGCGTCATCATGCCCAAGATCGACATCGATGCCGCACCCACCGGCCATGGCACCGGCTATCCCGAAGCGTTCGCCGCGCCGTGCAAGCCGCGCCGCCGCTGGCGTCTGGGCGATGCGGTCGGGCTGGATCAGTTCGGGGTCAATCTGCTGCGGCTGCCGGATGGGGCCTGGTCCAGCCAGCGACACTGGCACGAGGGCGAGGACGAGTTCGTCTGGGTCGTCTCCGGCGAAGTCGTGCTGATCGAGGATGAGGGCGAAACCGTCCTGCGCGCGGGCGACTGTGCGGGCTTCAAGGCGGGCGTGCCTAACGGCCACAAGATCGAGAACCGATCAGGCGCAGAGGCCGTTCTGCTGGAAGTCGGCACCCGAATACCGGGCGGCGACAACGGCGACTATCCAGACATCGACATGGTGTTCCGGCAGGATGTCTTTCTGCGCCGCGACGGTACCCCCTTTCCGAAAGTCGACCGCCGCACGTGACCGAGACCATCGAAACGACAGAGCCCGTCCAGCCCCCTTCCCCGCCAGACGGCCCGTCCAGTCCCTGGGCCATCCGCGACTTCCGCCTGCTGTGGCTGGGGCGGGTGGCGGCGGTGCTGGGGATACAGATCCAGTCCTCAGCCCTGTTGTGGCAGGTGTATGAGATCGCGCGGCGGGATCATCCGATCGCCGAGGCCAGCCTGTATCTGGGGCTGGTGGGGCTGTGTCAGTTCCTGCCGCTGCTGGCCTTCACCCTGCCCGCGGGGGCCATGGCCGACCGGCGCGACCGCAAGCACACGGTGACCATTTCGGTCTTCGTCGAGTCTATGTGCGCCCTGGGCTTCCTGCTGATGGCGCTGCATGGCAATCCGCCGCTGTGGGGCCTCTTGGCCGTGGCGGCGGTGTTCGGGGCGGCGCGGGCGTTTCTGGCCCCGGCCAGCCAGGCCTTCCTGCCGATGGTGGTGGGGCGTAAGGCCCTGCCACCCGCCATCGCGGCCCAGTCCATCGCCTTTCAGACCGGGGCCATCGCGGGCCCGGCCCTGGGAGGGGTCATCGTGGGGTTCAGCGTGCCGTGGGCCTACGGCGTGGCCATGGGGCTGTTCTTTCTGGCCATCAGCTCGATCCTGCTGATCCGCACCAGCGGGCGGCCGATCTTCACCGACACGGGCGTGTCGCCCCTCGCCCTCGTCAAGGAGGGGCTGGACTATGTGTGGAAGACCAAGATCGTGCTGGGGGCCATATCGCTGGATCTGGTCGTGGTGCTGCTGGCGGGGGTGGCCCTGCTGACGCCGATCTTCGCGCGCGACATCCTGCATGTGGGACCGGAAGGGTTCGGCCTGCTGAGGGCGTCGTTTGGGGTCGGGGCCCTGCTGGTCGCGCTATATCTCAGCCGGTTTCCGATCGTGCGGCACGGGGGGCTGTGGATGTTCGCCTCCGTGGCCGTATTCGGGCTCAGCACCCTGACGTTCGGCCTGTCGCACTGGGTCTGGCTGAGTGCGCTCGCCCTGTTCATCGGCGGCGGGGCGGACATGATCAGCGTCAACATCCGTCAGACCCTGATCCAGCTGGCCACGCCCGATCACATGCGCGGGCGGGTGTCGTCCGTCTCCATGCTGTTCATCGGCGCCTCCAACGAACTGGGCGAGGCCTACAGCGGCGTCGCCGTGCGCTTCCTGGGGCCGATCGGCGCGGCGGTATTCGGCGGCTTCGGAGCGCTGGCCGCGACGGGAATCTGGGGGAAGGTGTTCCCGAGCCTGAGGAAGGCGGATCGGCTGAGTTAGTCAAAAAATACTTGCAGGTGGGCCGGGCGGCGGTTGAGCTGCCTGCTAACTACCTGAGGCGAAAGCAAGCCTTAACGGTGGTGGATTCAGACCATCGTATCCATACCATTCTCGTGGCTCAGTCAGCGCAATCTTCTGGAATCCCTGAAGATTTAAAGATCTGACGATTCTCACGACTGGCAAGGCCGGATAATCAGCTGACGGCACTAGTTCTATGGGGTTATCTCGACTTCCACCGAGTAAGATGATTGCCTCCCCTATCGCCGAACTATCGACCTGAACCGATTCAGATCCACCTGATTGCCAGACACGGACTTGGTCAGGCCCAACGAACACAGCATAGTAGGACGGTGGCCGCACATAATCAGCGTTGGGAAAACTCGGCGGGTTATTGAACTTAATAGCTTCGGGTGATCGCGCCTGGTTGTCCGGTCGCGCCAGAATAGTCGCAAATACTGCCACGGTTGCGAATAGTACGACAGTAACGGCGAGCAGTTTTTTCCACATGTTCGCACCTCCTTCGCCACCCTAACGTTAGCCGAACGCTGGACTTTGGGGAAGTCGCCTCACCAAACCCTGAAATGCTTGCTCAGCTTCAGGCCCTGGCTCTGATAGTGGCTGCCGCCTTCGCCATACAGGCGGGTGGGGCGTTCCGTCAGCGGTTCATAGACCAGGCGGGCGACGATTTGGCCGTGTTCCAGCAGGAAGGGGGTGTCGTGGGTGCGGACCTCCAGCACGCCTTTCGACCCCGCTCCATGCGCCTCGTCCGTGCCGAAGCCGGGGTCGAAGAAGCCGGCATAGTGGACGCGAAACTCGCCCACCGACGGATCGATGGGGGTCATCTCCGCGGCCTGATCGACCGGGATTTCCACGTCGTCGGACGAGGCCAGGATGTAGAACTCGCCCGGGTCCAGCAGCAGCTCGCCGCGCCGCAGGGTCAGCGGCTCCCAGAAATCGCGCGGGTCGTGGCCGTCGATGTGGTCCATGTTGACGACGCCCGCATGGCGACGCCCGCGATAGCCGACGATGCCGTTGTCTCCGGCCCTGAGGTCGACGCCGACGCTGCGGGTCTCCAGCTTGGGCGGCTCGCCCGCCTTCAGCCGCAGCTGGTTCAGGCGGGTGCCGGGCCGCACCAGGATGGAAAAGGTCTGGGGCGCGATCTCCATATACAGCGGCCCGTCATAACCCTCGGCCACGTCGTCGAAAGAAGCGCCCTGATCGGTCAGCAGGCGCACGAACACATCGACCCGCCCGGTCGAGCTCTTGGGGTTGGCGCGCGCGATCAGACCCTTGGGCAGGCTCAACCGCTCCTGCAGCCGGGCGATGTAGACGCAGCCCTTTTCCAGCACATAGCCGCCAGACAGATCGATGGGGTGCATGGAGACGTCGGCGATGCGGTCCAGAACCTTGCGCTGGCCCGGCAGGAAGCTGGCGCGGACCCGCCAGGCCTCATTGGACAGGCGCAGGTCCAGGCTGGCCGGCTGGACCTGATCGGCGTCGAAGGGGGTGTCGGACGCGATCGCGCCGGTGGCGATCAGGGTCTCGATGGACTGGCAGGGCAGGATGCCCGCAACGGAAAGGTCGATGGACTGCATGGGAGCCGACTTACACGAATTCGCGCCGTGTCTCCCCCTCTGACGCTTGACGTTTCGCCCCCGCGGCGGACGATAGGCCGATGCACGACACCCCCGCCTATGAAGCCGAGACCGACGGCATCGTCGTCCGCGTCCGCCCCAGCTTTCTGGCGGGCCAGTCGAACCCCGACGCCGGGCGCTGGGTCTGGGCCTATCAGGTGGAGATCGTGAACCTGACCGGCGTGGCCGTTCAGCTGATGGCCCGCCACTGGATCATCACCGACGCGCGCGGCCAGGTCGAGGATGTGCGCGGCCCGGGCGTGGTCGGCGAACAGCCCGTGATCGCGCCGGGCGGCAGCTATACCTACGCCTCCGGCTGCCCCCTGACGACGCCGTCGGGCTCCATGGTCGGCAGCTATGCGATGGTGGATGCCGAGGGCCGCAGCTTCGACGCGGCTATACCGGCGTTCAGCCTGGACGTCCCAGGACAGAGGCGGGTGCTGAACTGATGCTCTTGTCATCCCGGCCGTAGCGAAGCGAAGAGCCGGGACGCTGAACGCCGTGGACAGAACACTCCCGGAAATCGCCTGCGATTATCCGGGAGACAGTCGGCACGTCGCTGGGCGTCTCCCGGATAGCCGCTGCGCGTCTTCCGGGAGCGCATCAAAAGAGGGGTCGTGCGTCCCGGATAATCGCTGGCGCGATTTCCGGGATGACAAGTCGAGATCGGGCTCAAGCAACGAGTGTCCGCTTCGCGAGCATTAGGCCCAAAAACAGGGCTCAAGTAGCGGAGCCGCCGCGCGGCAAGCGATAGCCCCTCAAAGAATGGTGAGGGGCTGCGTCAACCCGGATAACCGCAGCCCCGCCCCAGTCACTCGACGGCGCATGCGGGTGCGTCGCCGAGGTGGAGGGCGGCTCTCTAGGAGCCATTCGTGACATTTCTTGGGGCGCTATCCGCTATCGCCTACTTGAGCGCCAGGAAATGTAGATGCTGAAGGCAGAACCGGCGACGCGCTCAAGCAGCGAGCGACCGCGTCGCGAGCGTTAGCGCCCCTTAGATGTACCTGCGAAGACTGCGGGCCAGATCGTTGGAGCCGCCCTTCTTGACCTGGGGCTGATAGGCGACGCGGGCGTGTTCGACGCAATAGACGCCCTCGGAGGCGCGGCGACCGCAGAAGGTAAACTCCGACGACGACGGATCACCGATGGGCCATTTGCACATGTGGGCACCCAGGGTCATCACCGTAGCCGTGCCGGGCAGGTCGGGCATGGGCGCGGGCACCGACGGCGCGGCCGGGCGCGGCTGAACCGCCTCGATCCGGCGCGGGGCTGAGGGTGCCTGGGTAGCCTGGGGGGCCGGGCGTGGACGGGCGGTGCGGAAGGTGGCGCGTGCGGGCTGCGACGGGGCGGCCCGGCCCGACAGGCCGAGGCGGTGCACCTTGCCGATGACGGCATTGCGGGTGACGCCGCCGCCCAGCTGTTTGGCGATCTGGCTGGCCGACTGACCCTCCAGCCACAGCTTCGTCAGCGCACCGACGCGATCTTCTGTCCAGCCTGCGGTCATCATGCCCTCCGGGGTACGGATTCAATATATGGGGTCCAGACATCCCTCCGAAGGTCTCGACCTACCACCAATCGTAAACGAGCGCTTAATTGACGCAAGATGTGCGATTCCGTCCGTCCACAGGAACCACATCTTGTATGGTTAATCTCTGATGTGTTGAAACGCCGCCCTTGCGTCCGGCCCGGCTAACGGCGATCTGGCGGACATGGCTGTGAAGACTGCAAAAACCCGCTGGCGTGACGTCGTCCTGGTCTGTCGCAAATGCCAGAAGAAGCTGGACGGCGGCTTCGGCCCCGACGGCGACAAGACGCTGAAAAAGGCCCTGCGCAAATATATGAAAGCGGGCAAGGGCCGAAAGGCCGAGCTGGCCGTGGTCAGCACCGACTGTTTCGATGTCTGCCCCAGGAATGCGGTGGTGGCCGTCAACGCCGCCAATCCCAAGGCCCTGCTGATCGTGCCGGCGGGCGCGGACCTGTTCGAGGTCAAGGCGCGGCTGGGGCTGGACGACGATCGGCGCTTGAAGGCTTTTCCTGCCGACTGATGGGGTGACCTGTCGCAGCGGCGGGTCTAGGACTGCGTTGTGAACCTCCGCTCGCCCGCCTTTGCCATCCTGTTCTGCGTCAGCCTGATCGCGGCGGCGGGGAACATGGCCCTGCAGTCGGTGCTGCCCAATATAGGCCGCGCGTTCGAACTGAGCGATACGCTCGTGGCCGGGGCCTTCGCCATCTCCGCCCTGATGTGGACCGTGGCCTCGCCCTTCTGGGCGCGACTGTCGGATCGGCTGGGGCGCAAGAAGGTCATGATGATCGGCTTGACCGGCTTCGTCCTGTCGATGACCGGCTTCGGCCTGGCGACGACGGCGGGGCTGGAGCGGTGGCTGGGGGTGGGTCTGGCCTTCGTGCTGATGGCCGTGGCGCGCACCGTCTATGGCGTCTTTGGCTCGGCGGCCCCGATCGCGTCCCAGGCCTATGTCGCCGACCGCACCACGCCGGAGCAGCGTACCCAGGCCATGTCCCTGCTGGCCTCGGCCCAGGGGCTGGGCACCGTGATCGGCCCGACACTGGCCCCGTTGTTCGTCCTGCCGCTGATCGGTCTGGCCGGGCCCATGTACGGGTTCGCGGCCATGGGTCTGATCGCCCTGATCGTGGTCTGGCGTCGCCTGCCAAGCGGCGAGGTGGTGCGCACCCCCTCCCCCAGCGGGCGGCGCGATACCACCGGCAAAGGTCTCTGGAAGGACCCGCGCGTGCGGGACTATCTGCTGTACGGCCTGATGATCACCGGGGCCCAGGCGATCAATATCTCGGTCTTGGGCTTCCACATCATCGACGAACTGGCTGCGACCGGGACGGCGGCGAGCCAGAGCCAGCCCTTCATTGCGCTGGCCATGTTCGCGGGCGCGGCGGCGACCCTGCTGGCCCAGTGGGGACTGATACCCCTGCTGAAGCTGCAGCCGCGCGATCTCATGCGCTGGGGCGCAGGTCTGGCCCTGGTGGGCAATGTGCTCAGCATCGCCTCACCCGGCTATTACGGCGTGGTCATGGGCTATGCGGTGGTATCGATGGGAGTCGGCTTCGCACGGCCCGGCTTCACCGCCGGCTCCTCACTGTCGGTCGGTCCGCACGAGCAGGGGGCCGTGGCCGGGCTGATGATGTCGCTGGCGGGTCTCAGCTTCCTGGCACCTCCGGTGATCGGGGTGGCCCTGTATGAGCTCAGCGAACCGGGACCGTTCATCGCCAATGCCGTCATGCTGGCGGTGGCGACCCTGCTGTGCTTCGTCAGCCCGCGTCTTCGTGCCGGACCGGAAGACCTGCCGGGCCGCGACGAGACACCATCCGCCGATACGCCACCAGCGTCGCAGCCCGGCCCGGAAGGCAACAGCTGACTTTAACTTGCCCGGAAGTCATGCCAGATCAGCGTCATGACCACGATCGCACGTATCGAAAAACGCTTCGGCATCCAGGCCCCCGTCGACCGGATCTGGGCCGTCATCGAACAGCTGGACAGCTGGGACCGCTGGAACCCGATCGAAAAGGACATCAGCGGCACCATCGCCTTTGGCGGAAAGGTCGCCCTGACGGAAACCCTTCCCGGAGCGGCGCCGCGTCAGGTGGAGGCGGTCGTCAGCGATTGGCAACCCAATGCCCAGCTGGTCTGGACCGAAAAGCGCGGCCTGTGGTTTCAGTCCATGCGCTATTTCGAGATCGAGGAGCTGGAACCCGGCAGCAGTATAGTGGCCAACGGCTATATATTCACCGGCCTGCGCGGCGAAATGCATTTCGACAGGCACAAGAAGGCTCTGCGCGGAGCGGTCGAGGCCGTGGCCGAGGGCTGGCGCGCCGCGATCGAGGTCTGACCCGGCCTCAGTTGTTCTTCATCGTATCCATGATGCTGATCACCGCAGGCGTCAGGATGACGATGAACAGCACCGGCAGGAAGAACAGGATCATCGGCACGGTCAGCTTGGCGGGCAACGAGGCCGCCTTCTTCTCGGCGGCCGACAGGCGCAGCTCGCGGTTTTCCTTGGCCATGACGCGCAGCGCGGTCGACAGCGGCGTGCCGTAGGTCTCGGCCTGGGTCATGGCCGTCGCCACCGACTTGACGCCCGGATGATTGGTCCGCTTGGCCAGGCCCTCATAGGCCATGCGCCGATCCGGCAGATAGCTGAGCTCGGCTGACAGCAGAGACAGTTCCTCGGCCAGATCGATGGAGGAGGCCCCGATTTCCTGGCTGACCTTGCTGATCGCGGCCTCGATCGACATGCCGGCCTCCACGCAGATCAGCAGCAGGTCGAGGGCATCGGGAAAGGCCTGCATGATCGAGGTCTTCCGCTTGGAGATGCGGTTGCCGATGTACAGATTGGGCGCATAGAAGCCGATCGCCGCCGCGAAGATGACGATGGCGATCCGCGGCATGAGGTCAAGGCCGAAGTCGTTGATGACGAACACATAGAGGATGGCGACGGCCATCAGCACGAACGGCATAGAGAAGCGGAAGAAGTAGAAGGTCGTCAGGGGCTTGGGCCCGCGAAAGCCTGCCTGGGCCATCTTCTCGGCGACCTTGGGGTCCTCCAGCATCTTGGTCAGATTCAGCTTTTCGACCACCGTCTTCTTGAAGCCATCGTCGGTGTGGCGCAGCGCGCCGGGCGCATTGTTGCTGGCCATGGCCTGGCGCGAGCGGCGCTTCAGCTCGTCGCGACGCGCGGCGACGGCCTTCATACGCCCCTCCAGCTTGACCCCGCCGCCAAAGGAACTCAGCACGGTCATGACCGTGGCGAACACCAGGACGCCCACGACGATGCTGAGCAGGGTCGGGACGTCGGTGAAGAAGGCGATGATGTCGTTCATACCCGGCTCCTAGAACTTGAACGAGATCATCTTCTTCATGACGAAGATGCCGAAGCTCATCATCAGGACGGCGATCAGGAGCATGAAGTTGCCCCGGGGGTCATTGAACAGCTTCATGATGTAGTCGGGCGTCGTCAGCCAGACCATGATCATGACGGCCGGCGGCAGCGAGCCGATGATGCCGGCCGAGGCGGTCGCCTCGGACGACATGGCCTTGATCTTTTCGCCCATCATCCGGCGCGCCCGCAGCACGACCGACAGGTTGTTCAGCGCCTCGGCCAGGTTGCCGCCCGTCTTCTGCTGGATGGCGATGACGATGGTGAAGAACTTCAGTTCCGGCGTGGGCATGCGCTCGTACATCTTGTCCAGCGCCTGGCTCAGCGTGAGGCCGACGCCCAGCCCCTCGACCAGGGTCTGGAACTCCGGCCCCAGCGGCAGCGGGGCTTCCTTGGCGATGATCTTGAAACAGTCGTGGACGGGCAGGCCGGACTTGATACCGCGCACGATGACGTCAACGGCATCGGCAAAGGCGAGGGAGAACTTCGCCCGTCTGCGCTTGCCCAGAAAGCCTACCACCCAGCGCGGCAGGCCCAGGCCGAAGACGATACCGATGCCCAGGGCGACGAAGATGTTGATGCCCAGGATGAAGGTCACCAGCACCGCCATGACGCCCAGGACGGCACTGACGATCCAGAAGACTGGCACCGACATTTTCAGCCCGGCCTGTTTCAGCTTGGCGGATATGGTGACGCGGGCCTTGCGCTCGCGCCGCTCGGATTCCTGCAGCTGCAGCATGATCTGCTTGCGGCGGGCTTCGGGCGTATTGGCGGCGGCCTTGCGGGCGGCGGCGCTGCCGGGGCTGGTGGTCGAGAATGTCTGGGCGCGCTTCAGCGCCTGTTCGCTGGAATCGCCGCCGCCGACGAAGGCCCAACCCAGGCCGCCGATGGTGATGAAGGCCAGGACGGCGGCGAGGATCGGCAGCATCGTCTTTTACTCCGCCGCGTCCAGGGCCTCGGCCAGCTCACGCTCCAGGCCGTAGTAGCGGGCGCGGTCCCAGAAGCGCGGGCGCGCGATGCCGGTCGAGCGGTGACGGCCGATGATCTTGCCGTGCTCGTCCTCGCCGGTGATCTCATAGACGAACAGGTCCTGGGTCACGATGACGTCGCCTTCCAGCCCGACCACCTCGGTGATGTGGGTGATGCGGCGCGAGCCGTCGCGCAGACGCGCGGCCTGAACGATGACATCGACCGAGCCGACGATCATCTCCCGGATCGTCTTGGACGGCAGGCCATAGCCGCCCATGGTGATCATGGATTCCATCCGGCTGATGGCTTCGCGCGGGCTGTTGGCATGCAGCGTGCCCATAGAGCCGTCGTGGCCGGTGTTCATGGCCTGGAGCAGGTCGAAGGCCTCGGGTCCGCGCACCTCGCCGACGATGATTCGCTCGGGCCGCATCCGCAGGCAGTTCTTGACCAGGTCCCGCATGGTGATCGTCCCCTGCCCTTCCAGATTGGGCGGGCGGGTTTCCAGGCGGACGACATGCGGCTGCTGCAGTTGCAGCTCGGCCGCATCTTCGCAGGTGATCACGCGCTCGGTCGGGTCGATGAAGGCGGTCAGGGTGTTCAGCAGGGTCGTCTTGCCCGAGCCTGTACCGCCCGAGATCACCAGATTGCATCGCGATGCGCCGATGACGCCCAGCACACGGGCGCCTTCGGGACTGATGGAGGCGAACTCCACCAGGTTCTTCATCGTCAGCTTGTCTTTCTTGAACTTCCGGATCGTCAGGGTCGGCCCGTCGATCGCCAGCGGCGGCGCGATGACGTTGACGCGAGAACCGTCGGCCAGACGGGCGTCGCAGATGGGCGAGCTTTCATCGACGCGGCGGCCGACCTGCGACACGATCCGCTGACAGATGTTCATCAGCTGGGCGTTGTCGCGGAAACGGATATTGGTCAGCTGAACCTTGCCGTTCACCTCGATGAAGACCCGACCCGCACCATTGACCATGATGTCGGCGATGTCGTCGCGGCTCAACAGAGGTTCGAGCGGACCGTAGCCCAGGACGTCGTTGACGATGTCCTGAACCAGATGCTCCTGCTCGGCCACCGACATGGAGACGTTCTTGATCGCCACCAGCTCGGCGACGATGTCGCGGATTTCCTCCGCCGCCGCCTTGGCCTCCAGACCGGCCAGCTGGGCCAGGTCGATGGTGTTCATCAGGGCGTTGAAGATGGTCGTCTTGGTGGCGTGATAATAGTCTGACTGTTCGCGGACGATCTCGGCGACGGCCTGGGCTTTCTTCAGCTGTTCGAAACCGGCGGTGGCCTTGGGGCCGGGGCCGTCCTTGGGCTTGGTCTCGACCTCGCGCGGGCGATTGGCCAGGGCATCCAGCCGGTCGGCGGCCTCGGAGGCGGGCTTGGCGGTGTAGCTGTCCTTCTTGCGCTGCTGGGCGTCGGCGGCGGCGATGGATTCCGTGCTGCCGAAGGCAAAGGCTTGGGCCTGGGGCGCGGGCGCCTCGTCCAGCATCAGGTCGTCATTGCCCCCGATCACCGGCTTGGGCAGAGGCGCGGCCGCCGCTGCACGCTCTGCGGGCGGGGGACTGCCGGGTTGACCTGTACGCTTGCCGAACACGGATCAGGACTTCTTCTTGAACAGGCCGGAGAACAGGGATTTGCCCGCGGGCTTGGAGCCGGACGGTGCCGGCAGGGCGCGCATCTTCGAGGGCTGGGCCTGGGGCAGTTCACGCTGGGACACGATCTGGGCCAGGGTCTGGAAGGCTTCCGCCGCCTTGGACTTGGCCCCGGCGTCGACGATCATCTGGCCGTTGTTGGCGGCGGTGCCGAAGGTCTTGGGATCGAAGGGGATGATCAGGCTGGGGTGGACACCCAGGGCCGTGCCGAAATCCTTGGCCGGGATTTCCGGGCGACCGGGCACGCCGACCTGATTCAGCACCAGACGCGGCGGCGCATCGTTGGGGCGACCCTGACGGATCAGGTCCATCATGTTCTTGGCGTTACGCAAGCTGGCCAGATCGGGCGTGGCCACCACGACCACTTCATCGGCGGTGATCAGGGTGCGGCGCATCCAGCCGGACCACAGGTGGGGGAGATCGAGGATGACGAACGGTGCCGTCGAGCGGATCTGGCTGGTCACCTCCTCGAAAGCGTCGGCCGAGATGTCCCAGTCGGTGTCGAGTGTGGCGGGAGCCGCGAACAGGCTCAGCTTGTCGGTGCAGCGGACCATCATCCGGTCCAGCAGGGTGGCATCCAGCCGGTCCGGCTGAGTCAGGGCGTCGGCGACGCCGTTCAGCGGGTCCTGGTTGAAGTCCAGCCCGGCCGTGCCGAACGGCAGGTCGTAGTCGACGATGACCGTATTGGCGCCGATCTTCTCGCTGATCGCATAGGCGGTGTTGTGGGCGATCGAACTGGCCCCCGACCCGCCGCGCGCGCCGACGAAGGCGATCGAGCGACCGATGAAGGGCTGGGCCGGATCGGCGAACAGGCCGCCGATGGCGGTGATCAGTTGCAGCGGTTGCAGGGGCGCGACCAGATATTCGCTGACCCCGCGCCGCATCAGTTCGCGGAACAGAAGGATGTCGTTGGTCGGGCCGATGACCACGACCTTGGTGCCCGCGTCACAGACCTCGGCCAGCTGATCGACCTCCCACAGCAGGCGCTGCGGATCGCTCAGGCATTCGACGACGATCAGCGGGGGCGTGGGCTCGTGCTGGTAGGCCTCGACGGCCGCGGGAATGCCGCCGATGCGGATCTGGGTCGTGGCTCGCGACAGGCGACGGTCCTGGGCCGCGCGATCGGCGGCGGCCAGGGTGTCCTGACGCTCGGCGAAAATGTGGATGGCGATGCGCGGCACCGACACTTCGGGCGTGGTCGTGACCGGCGGCGAAAAGGCGGCGGATGCGCCCGCGACCATGTCACCGACCGGATTATAGGCCGAGGCGTCGTGATCCGGCTCGGCGGGACGAAGGGCCGGCATGGCGGCGTCCATGGGCACCGGCGGGGCGGGCGCGTCCTGGCCCGGGACATGCATCGAAAGGGGGGCCGGCGCCTCAGGCGAGACGACCGCGGTCCAGTCGGCCGGCGCGTCCGGGACCGGGGCGGCGGGTGCCGCAGGGACGACGGGGGCGATACCGGCCGGAGCCGTGAACCGGAGCGGAGCCCGCTCTTCCGCACTCTGCGCCGGGGCCTGGACGAAACCGGGATGGGCGGAGGCCGCCGTGGGATGCGGGGCGTGGCCCGGCGTCGGCGTCAGATCGGCTCCCATGTCCAGGTCGAAGTCCTCGTCGAAATCCTCGAAGGCGCGGGGTGCGAAGGCGTTGCTCATCGGTGCTATTCCACGGCCTGGGCGACGCGACCGCGCACCAGGGTTTCCTGTTCGGCTGAGGCCAGCTCGCCCTGGCGATAGCGGGCGAAGACCACGGCGGCCCGACCGCTGTCGGCCGGCTGGAAGGTGCGGGGCGAACGGATGTCGCGCGGATCGGCGATCTGGGCCGCCATGTTGGCCGTGACGGCACAGCCGAAGCCGCCGGTCGGCAGGTTTGAGAAGCGTGAGCCCAGGCTGCGCGGCTCGGCCGAACAATCCGGCACATGGGCCCGCAAGACTTCGAACCCGGCCAGCACGGGCGCACGGGAATCCGGGGCATCATAGCCGACGACCTGGATGCGATCGCCGGGCACGCCCATCGCCTGGATGGCGTCGCGCATGGCATAGGCCTGGGCCGCCGCGACCGGATCGTTGCCCGTGGGGGCCTCGATGCGCAGCACCTCGGCCCGCTGGTCCGCGAACCGCGAGACCAGCCCGCGAAGAGCCGCATGCTGATTGCCCGACAGCCCCTGATCGTGCACGGCCAGGGCGATGCGGTCCACGCCTGGCTCGACCTGCAGCACATATTGCGACAGCGGGGTCACCGGAGCCGTATTCATCTGACCCGTCGTGACGGTGGAGCAGGCCCCGAGGGTCAGGGCGAGTGCGGCAAGGGCGGCGATGGGGGCGTGGTTCACGGCGTACCTCATTCGATCACATAGCCCACAGGACCGGTCCAGCCGGCGTCCGGTGCGGCCGCGTTAGCCGTGCCGCCGCCGTAGCGCTGGTTCAACTGGCCGAACAGGATGGTCTGGGCGTCATTGGCGATGACCAGACCGTCGGCCGGGGTCTGCAGATTGCCGGGCGACGTCGGCGAGACGATGTAGGCTTCCAGGATGATGACCAGTTCGGTTTCGCCGCTGATGTAGTCGCGCGAGCGGAACAGGGCACCCAGGACCGGGACCGATCCCAAACCCGGCAGCTGATCGATGTTCTGGCGCAGATCCTCGCGCAGCAGGCCAGCGATCATCAGCGAGCCGCCCGACGGCAGCTCGACCGTTGAGGATGCCCGCCGCACGGCCAGGGCCGGGATGATCAGGGCATTGTCGGCCGTACCGCCCAGGGTGAAGGCCCCCTGCGTCGACAGTTCCGAGACCTCGGTCGAGAGTTGCAACGAAATCCGGCCTTCGGACAGCACGACCGGGCGGAAGGCCAGGCGCACGCCGTAGGGCTTGAACTCGATCAGAATGTTGCCGTCGTTGTCGCGTCCGACCGGCACGGGAAACTCGCCGCCGGCCAGGAATTCGGCGCTTTCGCCGTTGACCGCCGTCGTATTGGGCTCGGCCAGGATGCGGACCAGACCGGCCCGTTCGAAAGCCCGCAGGGTCGTGTTCAACGAGCCGTCGCTATACCCCAGACTGCCGCCGCCCAACTGGCTTCCGGACACGGCGAATGTGGCGGTCTGGGCGAACCTCAGCCCGTCGCCGACGCCCTGGACCAGGGCGGTGGCGTCGACGCCCAGCTGTTTGACGGCGTTGCGCTGCACCTCGATGACGCGGGCCTTGACCATGACTTGGTCCGAGCCGCCGATGGTCATCATGTTGATGACCTTCTCGGGCGCGGCGACGAAGGCGCGGGCCACCTGGGTGGCGCGATCGGCCTCGCCGGGGCTGCCGACCTGGCCGGTCAAGATGATACTGTCATTGACCGCCTCGGCACGCACCTGAGATCCCGGCATGACCCGGCTCAGCGTATCCTGCAGGGCCGAGACGCCCGCATCGACGCGGATGCGAAGCGACAGGATGGTCCGGCCCGAGGCATCCAGCACGACCGCATCGGTCTCGCCCGGCTGCAGGCCGATGATGGTGATCCGGCGCGGCGAATGCAGCATGGCCTCGGCCACGACCGGGTTGGGCACGATCACGTCGCGGGCGTCAGCGGGCAGATCCACCGCCATGGACGAGCCGCGCGGCAGGTTGATCAGCTGGCTGCCCGCGCCCATCGGCAGCGAGGACCGGGACTGGGCCTGTGCCGATGCTGGCGCAGCCATGAGGGGGGCGGCGACGGTCAGGACCGCCAGACAGCCGAGAAGCAGGCGTTTCATTGGACCACCACCACTTCGGGTGCGCCGCCACGATAGACGCGAACGGCCGACGGTTGAACTTGTGCGGCGCGGGCATAGGTCCGTCCCGACGGTCCTCCCGTATCGGCATAGGACCGAAGCGACAGGCTGAGCTCCCCTTCGGCCACAGCGAGGGCCAGGGCTTCTCCATCCTGAGGCGAGACCTCCAGGGTGGCCGTCGCACCGACGACGGTCTGGGCATCGTCGCCCAGGCGGGTCGCCTGATCGATGGCGAGCACCTTGAGGTTCTGCAGGACGGTTCTGGAATCGAACTTGTTGCGGCTGCCTTCGGTGGAAGCATTTTCCATTTCGCGCGTCAGGACCACATCGACCCGGTCGCCCGGCAGGATGAAACCGCCGGCGGACGTCTCGACGCCGATCGCGATCGACATGGCCCGCATGCCGGGCTCCAGATAGGCGGCCATATAGCCGCTGTCGCCGGCGCGCACGATCTTGCGGGCGATGATCGGTTCGCCGGCCAGGATGGGCTCGCGCACGACCGAACCGACATAGTCGGCCTTGGCCCCGCCGGTAGCCAGATTGGTGGCCGCACGGGTCACAGAGGCGACGGCGCCCTCAGGCTTGGCGGCTTCGGCCTCGGCCTTGATGTCTTCTTCGGATTTTTCGGCCGAGGGGATGGGCACCGAGCCGTCGGTGATGAAGGCGGGATTGACCTCATCGACGGCCCATTCCTTCCAGGCCAGATCGGCTTCGGTCAGACGCTGGCCGGGGGCCAGATCCTGAGCGGCGACCAGCACCTGGGCCATGGGCCGGGTTTCGACGGGGGCGGCGGTGGCGGTGGCGGTCGGCTCACCGCCCGACCCCATGGCGCGGACCACCAGGGCCAGGCCGATGGCGGCGACGGCGGCAACCCCGATCACGGCAATTCTTGCAGGCTTCATCACGATCTCCGGCAGGGTCGCACCCCGTCAGGACCGGGTCCTGTGGCGCTCTACCGTTAATGATCATGGGGGTCGGGGGTTAACGCCCCCCTAAACGCGGCGACCGATGTTTTTCAAACTTCGCCGTTCGCTCAACGGGCCAGAAAGGCCATGACCAGCGGCGACGCCGGATAGGCCATCAGGGCCCCCGCGGCGATGGCGGTGCCATAGGGAATGTCGCCCTTCGGCTCCATCAGCACATCGACCCAGGCTGGCGCGCCGAACACGAACGGCCGGACATGCTGGCGGGCGAGGATGACGATCAGGCAGAACAGACCGCCGATCACCGCCGTCCACAGCACGAACGGCCCCGTCCCGGACAGACCCATCCATAGACAGGTGGCGGCGATCAGCTTGCCGTCGCCACCGCCGAACACGCGCAAGGCAAACAGGCCCATCGCCACGATCAGGGCCGCAAACGCGATACCGACATGCACCAGGATCGTCATCGGAGGCAGGCCTACCGCCGCCGCTGCCGGAAAGAAGGCGATGACCAGCGCGACCGAAATCCAGTTCGGAATGGTCATGGTCGTGATGTCCTTCAGCCCTGCGACGATGGTCAGGGCCGGCATGATCGCGAGTATCAGGAAGATCAGAATGTCCATGGCACCTTGGTAAACGACCACGCGTTAAAGTCTGGTTGCGCGCCAGCACCGGACAAGAAAAAGGCCGGAGCGTCGCCGCTCCGGCCTTCTTCGGGTTCCGAGAACCGGTAGGGCTTAGGCGCCCTTGCCGACTTCCGTAGCGACCTTGTTGAAGGCCTTGCTGATGTTGCCACCCAGCAGGGTCAGGGCCGTGATGATCGCGACGGCGATCAGGGCGGCGATCAGGCCGTATTCGATGGCGGTGGCGCCCGACTCGTCGGACACGAACTTGGAAATGAACTTGGTCATGTGTGTTCTCTTTCAAAAAAGGTCTAGCGGACAACTGTGGGAGAGGTCGGTCGCCCGCTTCACCCCCGTAACAATGCCTATAAACACCGACCGAAGTTAAGGTGAGGTAGTTCGTCATGGTTACTTTTGCATTTACCATTTTTCTCTGATTTCAGGCCGCAGAACCGCCTCGTTTCGTGTATTCGGCAACCGCGCGACAGGCTTTAGCCTTTGTTCAGGATTGCGACCGATGATCGGCCAACGCTCACGCGCGCGCCCGTTCATTGGATACCGACGCCATGTCCCGACCCCACCGTTTTCTGGCCCCTTTCAGCGCCCTGGCCTTGATGGCCTCGCCGCTGGCGGCAACGGCCCAGTCCGCCCCCCTGAATGTCAGCATCGATCAGGCCGTGCGCGTCCCGCTGCGTGGTGCCGCCGGGTCCGTCATCGTCGGCAATCCCCAGATCGCGGATGTGACGGTGGTCGATTCCAATACGCTCTACATCACCGGCAAGGGGTATGGCGTGACCGAGATCGTGGCCGTGGACGCCATCGGTCGCACTGTCTTCGAACGCCAGGTGATCGTCAGCGACGGGTCCGGCGCAGGACGTGTCCGCGTCTGGCGAGGCGGTCAGTCGACCGAGATGGCCTGTGGTTCGTCCTGCTCTGCGACGGCCAGGGGTTCGTCCGGCGGCAGGTCCGCCTCTGCCGCGCCCGCTGGTTCCCAGTAAGGCATCTCGGCCATGAGGCGCGCACGGGGACGACCCATGACGAAAGGGCGTGGAGGCAAGCGCGAAGGCGCAGCCGCCGTCGAGTTCGCAATGGTCATCCTGCCGTTCACCTTCATGATTTTCGCCCTCCTGGAGCTGGGTCTGATCTTCGTGGTCGATTCCGTCCTGGGCAATGCGACCATCGAGAGCGGTCGTCTGATCCGCACGGGCCAGGCCGAAGCCGCCGACATGACGGCGCAGGAGTTTCGCGACCAGCTGTGCGGGCGGATGAGCATCTTCTCCACCCAGTGCGATGACCGCGTCAGCATCGATGTCCGTGTCATCCCCGCCTTTGGCTCGCCAGTGCCCGATCCGATGAGTAGCGGCACCAGCTTCGACGAGAGCCAGATGGACTTCAACTACGGCACTTTCGGCAGTCTGGTGCTGGTGCGCGTCTGGTATCGTCAGCCGCTGGTGACGACCTTCCTGGGTCAGGGCCTGTCGCGTCTGAGCGACGGCAACGCCCGCCTGATGTCGGCCACGGCCTTCCGGAACGAACCGGCATGATCGCGTCGCGAAATTGGCTGAGGCGGTTCCGCCAGGATCAGAGCGGGGTTTCGGCCGTCGAGTTCGCGCTTCTCGCGCCGATCATGATCGCGCTCTACTTCGGCATGGTCGAGGTCTGCCAGGCCTATATGGCGCAGAAGCGGATGAGCCACGTCACCTCCATGGTGGCCGACCTGACGGCCCAGGCCCAGTCGGTGACGCGCAACGACCTGACCGACATCTTCAATATCGGCAACCAGATCATGGAGCCGTTTTCGCCCAGCCCCCTGCAGACCCGCGTATCCAGCGTCACCCGCGACAACAACGGGGTGGTTCAGGTCGATTGGAGTTTTGGCCGTGGGATGACGCCCCGCACAGGAACCGTCACCGTGCCGGCGGGCCTGATCAACAACGGCGAGAGCCTGATCCTGTCCGAAGCCATCTATGACTATCAGTCGCCGGTCGACAGATATCTGCCCGGCATCACCAAGCTTCAGCGCACCTACTATCTGCGGCCACGCGTGGTGGACAAGGTGCTCTGCTCCAACTGCTAGCCTGTAAGGGCCTCTCGCAGCGCCCTGATCTTGGCTTCCGTCTCGGCCAGTTCCGCCTCCGGATCGCTGTCCGCGACGATGCCGGCCCCGGCCAGGGTCCTGAACTGCCAGGTTCCATCAGAGCGTTCGAACGAGGCGGTCCGGATCAGCACCGAGGCCGTCAGGCGCCCGTCGTCCTCGATATGAAACAGGCTCCCGCACCAAGGCCCGCGCGGGGCCTCATGCGCAGCGATCACCTTCATCGCCTGATGTTTGGGGGCCCCGGTGATGGAGCCGGGCGGAAAGGTCGCCTCCATCAGGTCGGCCGCGGTCGAGCCGTCGCGCGCCTTCGCCACCACAGTCGAAACCAGATGATGCACGGTCGGATGGCTCTCGATCTCGAACAGCCGCTCGACGCGAACCGATCCGGGGCGCGCCAAGCGTGACAGGTCGTTGCGCATCAGATCGACGATCATCAGGTTTTCGGCCCGATCCTTGGCGCTGTCCCGCAGATCGGCGGCCAGGGCCGCATCGCGCACTGGATCATTATCGCGCATGCGGGTGCCTTTGATGGGGCGAGTCTCGATCCGCCCGTCGTCCGGGTCGGAGGTCAGGAAAAGCTCGGGCGAGTTCGACACGATGGCCCGGTCGCCGATCCGCCAGAACGCCCCGAAGGCGGCCTCGCGACCTGCCAGCCTCAGCAGCACGTCGAACGGCCCGGCCTCAGGCTTCAACGTCCCCGACCAGGCGCGGGCGATATTGGCCTGAAACAGCTCGCCCGCCGCGATCCGGTCCACGACGTCGGCGACGGCGGCGCGATAGGTCGATGGCGGCTCCTCTTCCACGAAGGCGACGGCCGGTGCCGGCGGGACCTCCGGCGTCACCGCCTTGTCGAGCCAGCTCGCCGCGCGGTCGCACGCCTCCTGTGCTGCCACCGCATCGA
>CALROO020000032.1:0-28375 GCA_943369795.1 Rhizobium sp. Q54
CCGACACCCGCTCGTCCTCGCCCGCCCCCTCGTCCAGCGCCACCAGGGTAAACCTTGCCCCCAGCCGCTCGGCCATCCCGTCTCGCTCCAGCGCGACCACGCCGGTATCCAGCGCCCCTGCCAGCCGCGACGCCGTCCCCGCCGCCAGCCGCTCGGCCATCGGCGCGATCACTACCCCGCCGTCCGCCTCGGCCAGCAGCCCCCGCTGCAAGACCTTCCGCCCGCTCCCCAGCGCCGCCCCCAGGTCCAGCCCGCCCAGCAACCGCTCGTCGCCGATCCCCGGCGGCAACCGCCGCCACGGCGTCCCCTCGTCCAGCAAGGCGCGAAATCCCGACACCCAGGCGTCCCGCACCGGCCCCGGCCCGGCCCGCACCACCGCCCCACCCAGCCGGGGATCGACCGCCAGCAGCGCCGCCGCCAGCATGGCCTCGGCCCAGACGGTCGCGGCGTCCCTCATCGCGGCCTCACGCCGCCTTCAGCTCGTCGAGCGCCCGATCGATCCGCGACGTCGAGGCCTGTTCGTCCAGCGGCCCTCGCCTCAGCCGGTGCCGCAAGGCCATCGGCGCGATCCGCCTCAGATCGGCATCCGTCACCGCATCTCGCCCCTCCAGCGCCGCCAGCGCCCGCGAGGCCCGCAGCAGGGTCAGCTCTCCCCGCAACCCGTCGGCCCCCACCGCCATGCACAGCCGCGATCCCTGTTCCAGCACCGCATCGGGCACCGCGATCGCACCGATCCGTCCCTGCGCCGCCTTGATCTTCTTGCGAACCGCTGCGTCCTTCGCCTTCCACAGCCCCACGAAGGCCTCCGGATCGCGGTCGAAGGCATCCCGCCGCTTCACCACCTCGACCCGGTCGGCCAGCCGGTCTGGCGTCGTCACCTCCACCGACAGCCCGAACCGGTCCAGCAGCTGCGGCCTCAGCTCGCCCTCCTCCGGATTGCCGCTGCCGACCAGGACGAACCGCGCCGGATGGCGGATGCTCAGCCCCTCGCGCTCGACGACGTTCTCGCCCGACTGCGCCACGTCCAGCAGCAGATCGACCAGATGATCCTCCAGCAGGTTGACCTCGTCGATATACAGGAACCCCCGGTTCGCCCGCGCCAGCAGCCCCGGCTCGAACGCCTTTTCACCCAGCGTCAGCGCCCGCTCCAGGTCCAGCGCCCCTACCACCCGATCCTCGGTCGCCCCCAACGGCAGATCGACCACGGGGGCCGGAGCCTCGCCCGCTTTCCCCGTGTGCCGACACACCCCAACGCAGGCCTCGCACGGCGCATCGGGCTCACAGTTGAACCGGCATCCGGCGATGACCTTCAGCGGCGGCAACAGCGCCGCCAGCCCCCGCACCGCCGTCGTCTTGCCCGAGCCCCGGTCGCCAAAGACCATCACCCCGCCCAGCGTCCGGTCGACCGCCGCCAGCAGCAGCGCCAGCTTCATGTCGTCCTGACCGACGATGGCCGAAAAGGGAAAGACGAACCGCATCCGAACCTGTCCAGGCAATTGGACACCTGTCGTTCCACGCCCCGCCGCCAGCGTCAACGCGCGAGGCGCCCGGCGACACGGCGCATGAAGATGTCGAGATGGAAAGTCTTCCTGCCGCGTCCAACCCGAACCCATTCATCTTCCGCCAAGCGACACCTGCCGTGGCGGGTCCGGATCATCCGTTGCGGAATCGAGTCTGCACCGTCAGCCCATGCGCTGGGCCACGAACGATGACCCCGGCCAGATAGAGCTTCCATACCAGCTGGCGGGTGCTGATCTTGGTGCGGCTCTGGAAGTTGAGCCACTTCGCGACAACAGCCGGTTGGTCCAGATTGATGTCTCGGCCTCCCGCGCTCTGCGTCACGGTGCCCGCCCTTTCCAGTCGATCGACCTGGCGACGGACGGTCTCGTCGTCGAGACGGGTGAACCGCGCGAGCTCCGCGATGGTGACCGGGGCCATGTTCGGCCTGAACGACGACAGCCGCCCACCGTCGGAGGGGATCGTAGGCAGGATCCGGAGGGCTGATCCCGTCAAATGGGCCAAAGCGAGATGGATGTAGCGGGTGGTGAGGCTGACGTCGGGATTGACCGCCTGGGCATGGTCGATCCCGCGCAGGACGTGGGCTGTAACCAGCCGCGTCGCCACCCCGCCGATGGACCAGGCCGGTGTCGCCATCCGGTCTCCCTCAACCACACCACAGGCCTCGATCGCGGAAAGCCCGGTGATGAATTCGTTGATGGCGCGGAGGAACAAGGCCATCGCGGCCATGAAGGGTTCGGACAGGATGACGTCGGCCCCCAGGATCACACCCTTGTCGAGCTTCACCAGAGTGCCCCTCTCCATGAGCGAGGCGATCTTCACGCGTGCCGTCTCGCGCGGCACGCCGAGCGAAAGGGCGACGCTGAGAACGTTGACCGGACGGCGCACGGCGTCGGGAACGCCGCCGGGTTCGAGGTAACGCCGGAGATCGGCGGGATTTTGATCTATGCCTTCCGCGTTCGCGCTGAGGACGCCGGCAACCAGAAGCGCGGATATCAGATCCTCGTCGATCCATGCTCGCGCGGCCGCAATAAACTCGAGGGTCAACTTTACGTTTAGCCAGGCGACCTTGGCGACCCGAATACGCGTCAACATTGTTTTTTGTCACTGATTCAGGCGCTTACCCTCCACACGTGACGATCAGGACCGATCGTGTCGAGGCGTAAAGTCCCCGAACTGAGCATTGCGCTAGATATCCTCTTGTCGCGACGCAGGCTCTTCATCAGGGGGAAGCGGGACGATGTACATTCCGCTATAGGCGCCGCGACCGACTGGCGTCGGGAACACCATATACCCGTTGCCCGCCTTTTCGCTCACCAACCGGACGAGGTCGCTGAATTCTTGCAGACGGTTGTCTGACGCCACGAAGATGTAGCCAACACTGTCAGGTTCTACGGTGTAGATCGGCGATCCTTGGAGTAGCTGTGCGAGAAGATCGCGCATAATGATGTGACCCCTGCCAAGCTCGACGGTATCACACGCTGTCTACGGCTTGGATTGATGTTAGAAGCGAAACTCCCTGATTTGAGCATCGCGACACAGTTACGCCTGGCTGTCCTCTCCTCCCCAACCCCCACAACCTCGCGCCGCCAATCTCAATGTATTCTTGCCGACACGACCGTTTCTGACGTGGAGTTGAGGCGACTTCCCCGCCCTGGTCTCGGGCCGTGGTATGTCTCAGGTGTTCCCGTCGCGGGGGAGGCGCCTCTTGGTACCAGGCCTGAAGCGGCGGCGGGGAACGGTCGAGCGGGGCCAGCTTCGGAAGCCAATCCGGAGGGTCCGGGGGGTCTGGTAGCCCCTTGCCCGTCGCGGGCTGAGGATCGGTGGAGGGTGAACCGGGTGACACGCGCCGCGAGGGACAGGCCCGAGCGGTCCCGGCTGAGGAGCCCAGCGTCCGATCCGCTTGCGTGAACCGACCGTGACGGAGCGCGGGCTGACGTCGAAAATTCCATCCGGTCCCCGTAACGCGAAAGCAGGGGGCCCTCTCGGTTCCGGACGAAGGTCCGCGCTCCGTCCCCCTCTCCAACCCGCGCCCCAAGGGCGACGGGAGTTTGCGCATGTGCGGTCGGTTACGCCCTCTCAACAATCACCGTCATTTGATGGATCGTCGCGTTTCGCCTATCGTCGCCGTCTGCGGTTCGGGGGACCCTGGAATGAGCCAGTCAGCATCCACGGCCACGACACGCTGGCGCTATCACCCCCAGCGTGACGCCCTGCTGGCCGAGGCCCATGCCCGGCCCTTCACCCCCCTTGTCGGCCCTGCCCTGATCACCCGGATCGCCACCCTGTCCGGTCAGGCCGGCGAGGCAGCCGACCGCCAACATATGGCGACCCTGTGCCGTCGCCTGGGCCAGCCCGAGCCCGGCCCGACCTCGCGCTGGTGCGTGCTCGATGCCGGCTCTTGGCGGGTCCGATGGGAACGCCATACCGAACTGTCGACCTGGACCTTCTTCCGTGCGCCGAGCGGGACCACCCCGTTCGCCGAGACGGCGCTGGACATGGCCCCCGAGGACTGGCTATCGGCCTGGCCCGGCGAAGTCCTGGTCGCCACCCGGCTGGAGGTCTGGTCCGAGGTCGATGAACGCGCCGCTGCGGCCCTGTTCGGGCTGGAGGTGGTCGGGGCCCGGCTCGCCGACGGTGCCGCCATCGCCTTGACCGACTTCCGCCCCGACGCCCAGGGCATGACCCGCTATCTGATGCTGGCCCATGCCGGGGACGCGGCCCTGACCGGGCGATTGGTCCAGAGCCTGCTGGAAATCGAGACCTACCGGCTGATGGCGCTCCTGGCCTTTCCGGTCGCCGGCCAGACGGCCAGTGCGTTGGGGACCATCGAATCGACCGCCGCCGAACTGGCCCACAAACTGGCCGAGGAGGCCGATCCGGAAGCCGACCGCCTGCTGCTGGACCGACTGGCGGCCCTGGCCGGAGAGACCGAGGCCCTGATCGGGCGCACCAGTTTCCGATTCGGGGCCGGGTCGGCCTACCACGGCATCGTCCGCGAGCGGATCGACATGCTGCGCGAGACCCATATCGACGGCCTGCTGACCCTGGGCGAGTTCATGCAGCGTCGGCTCGACCCCGCCATGCGCACCTGCGACGCGACCGCCGAGCGTCAGCGTGCCACCATCGACCGGATCGCCCGCATGGCCCAGATGCTGAACACCCGGGTCGAGGTCGCCGCCGAGGCGACCAGCGCGGCACTGCTGGCCTCGATGGACAAGCGCGCGGGCATGCAGTTGAAGCTACAACAGACGGTCGAGGGCCTGTCGACGGCGGCCATCGCCTACTATGCCGTCGGCCTGCTGTTCTTCCCCATGAAGGCCCTTGAGGCGATCTGGCCGCGTTTCAGCGCGACGGTCGCCGTCGGTATCGCTGCGCCCCTGGTCGTTCTGGTCGTCTGGCGCAGCCTGCACGCATGGCGCGCCAAGCTTGAAGACGAGGGGCACGCCCGGAACGAAAACACTCGATGAAACGCTGTAGCCTTGCGACCTCCGGTCGCGGTCGAAACTCCTTCGATGACCGCAGTTGACAGTCATCGGGCGAGGCCTAATGTCCACGATACCAACAGGGAAATGCGAGGCTGCCACGATGCGTAAAATTGGTTTGTTCAGCGTGATGGCGGCCAGTGCCGCGCTTACCCTTTCCGCCTGTGGCGGCGGCGAAGAAAAGGCCCCGGCGGCCGAGGCTCCGGCTCCCGCCCCGGCCCCCGCAGCTGCCCCTGCCGCGACTCCGCCTGCTGCCGATGCAGCAGCAGCACCTGCCGCCACGCCCGCAGCAGGTACTCCTGCCGCCGGTGGTGGTGCGACCCTGCAACTCGCGGGCCTGACGGGCAATGCGACGGCGGGGGAGCGGGTCTTTGTCCAGTGCAAGACTTGCCACGCCATCGAGGAGGGCGTGAACAAGGTCGGCCCGTCGCTGCACGGCATCATCGGTCGTCAGGCCGGGAGCGTGCCGAACTTCCGCTATTCGACCGCCAACAAGAACAGCGGCATCACCTGGTCGGAGGACATCCTGTTCGCCTATCTGGAAAACCCACGCCAATACATTCCCGGCACCTATATGAGCTTCGTCGGCCTGAAACAGCCACAGCAACGCGCCGACGTCATCGCCTATCTGAAGACCCAGAGCTGATCCACCGATCGGCTTGAGTGACAATGAAGGGGCCTCGGGAAACCGGGGCCCCTTGGTCTTTGACATCACCGGCTTCTTCGCCGCGCCAGATCCAGCAGGTGAAACGGAAACGACGCCGCGAGTGCCAGGGCCACCAAGGACCAACTCCCGCCGGTCAACGCTATCCTCAGCGCAATCAACAGACAGATCCCCGGCAGAAACGCCAGCGCGACCTCCACCGCCGACATCCGGTCTCGCCCGAACCGGGCCTTGCGGGTCAGCAGCCACGCCGCCTCCGCCGCCATCACGATCAGGATCAGATCGACGACATGGCCGCTGGCGAAGAAGCCGCTCATCGGGCTCCCGTCGTCGCGCCCACCCCGAACAGATGCCCCAGATCCTTGAAGAATATCTTGGCATGGGCCGCCGGTCGCGCCCGGACCAGTTCCTTGTTCATATAGGCCTGCCAGGTCAGGGCCTGGACATCGGGATCGTCGCACATGGCCACGAACCGCTCGCGCCGCTTGTCCGACCGGTACCAGAAATGCTGCATCACCCCCAGCACCATGAAGACCTTGCCGTGGGCCTTCATGAACCGCTTGCGGGCCATGCCCAAGGCCTTGACGTCCCCGGTCGCCAACCTGGCCTCGACGGCATCCGCGGCCATCCGCCCGCCTTCCATGGCGTAGTAGAGCCCCTCCCCCGACGCCGGAGCCACGACCCCTGCCGCATCGCCGGCCAGCACCACGTCGCGGCCATTGTCCCAGCGTTTCAGCGGCTTCAGTGGGATCGGCGCGCCCTCGGTCCGCACCGTGTCGCAGTTGGCCAGCCCGCTGGACTGCCGCAGCGCCGTCACCGCCGTCCGCAGCGAAAACCCCTTCTGCATCGACCCCACCCCGATGCTGGCCGTGTCGCCATGCGGAAATATCCAGGCATAGAAGTCCGGCGACAGCTGGCCCTGGTAGTAGACGTCGCACCGGCTGGGCTCGTAATCCGCCGCCCCTAGGCCCGGCGAGCGAATGATCTCGTGATACGCGAAGACGTACCGCTGACGATCCGCCCCCCTCACCGTCTGCGCCGCCACCTGCGATCGCGCCCCGTCTGCCCCGACGATGGTCCGGGCCCGCACAGAGATCGGCGCATCCCCCTTGGCCCCGCCCGCCGGGCGATAGATCACCAGGGCCATGCCGTCGGCGTCGCGCTCGACCGCCTCGAACGTCCCGGCCCGGCGCTCCGCCCCGGCCTGAGCCGCCCGTTCGCGCAGCCATTCGTCGAAGGTCTCGCGATTGACCATGCCGACATAGCCGCCGTCGATCGGCATATGCACCCGCCGCTCCGACGGGGCGATCATCCGGGCCTCGCTGGCCTTGGCGCAGATCAGACTGTCGGGAATGTCGTAGTCGCGGATCAGCCGGGGCGGAATGGCCCCGCCGCACGGCTTGATCCGCCCCGCCCGGTCCAGCAGCAGCACCGATCGTCCCGCCGCCGCCAGGGCCTGAGCCGCCGTCGATCCCGACGGTCCGCCGCCGACGACGACGCAGTCGAACTGCTCCGCCACCGCATGGGGTTCAAGCCTGGACATGTCCGGTGCCTCCGACGGGCGATGTGAATGTCTTGGATGGGCGGGCGGCAGCGACCGCTCCGCCGATGGTCAGGGCGATCAGGGCCGAGGCGATGAACAGCAGCCCCTCGACCGCGAACACGGCCAGGAAGGCGGTCGAGGTCTGGTCAAACACCTGCCGTCCGACATCCACGCCGACCGCTCCAAAGAAGCCGCCGGCTGCAAAGGCTATGGCCTGGGCCGCGCCCCAGACGCCCATGCGGATGCCCTCGCGCCCGCCGGTCTCGCCGTCCCTGCTCGCTCCGGCCAGCCCCATCATGGAGCCTATGGCCGCGACCGCAAAGATGCCGTTGAAGAAGCCGAGCGCGAACACCGTCGGCCGGATCGGCCAGCCGGGCCCCGCCTGCGCCGCCATGGCCAGCCCGAACAGGGCGATTGCCGATCCGACGCAGCCCAACACCGTCCAGCCTCGCATCCACCCGGCCCCGCGCCCGCCGATCAGCCCGCCGAGCGCCCCGACCAGCACCATGCCGATCAGGACACCGCCGTGCTGAACGCTGGACATCTGGGTCGACTGCCCCGGCGTCATGCCGAACACCAGACCGGCGAATGGCTCCAGAATCAAATCCTGGGCGCTGTAGGCCAGCATGGAGACGAAGACGAATATCCCGAACCGCCGCGCCTGCGAATCCGCCAGGGTCTCGCGCAGAACGTCGCCGAATGCGGGTATGGGCTCTGCCGACGGGGTGACAGGGACAGCCCGACCCTCCACGCCCATCACCGCCAGCAGGGTCACGACAAAGGCGATCAGCGCGATGCCGCTGGCGATCATGGCCAGCCGCTGCATAGAGAACGGGTCCAGCAGGGCCCCGGCCACGCCCGCAGTGATGACGATGCCGACGATCATCATGATCCAGGTAATCGCCGCCGCCGCCGGTCTGCGGCTGGGCGCGACCCGGCTGGCCAGCAGGGCCAACAGCGACGTCCCCGCCGCGCCGACACCCCCGCCGATCATGGAGAAGGCCAGCAGCGCCAAGGCGATCCCGGCGACGGGCGAACTCGCCATCAGGGCCGTGGCATTGGTCGCCAGCAGCGCTCCCAGCGCCAGGATACCCATCCCGCCGATGATCCACGGCGTTCGCCGCTGGCCCATGTCCGATCCATGCCCCCAGCGCGGCCGCGAAAGCTGGATGACGTAATGCCAGGCCACCAGGGCCGCAGGAAGCATGACCGGCAGGGCCAGTTCGACCGCCATCACCCGGTTCAGCGTCGAGGTCGTCAGCACCACGATCGCGCCAAGCGCGCTCTGCACCAGCCCCAACCGGACGATGCCGACCCAACCCAGAGGTTGTCGCGTCATGCACCCGCTCCCGAAAGACTGCCCACCGCGAAAGCCGAAACCAGCATCCCCAGCACATAAAGCGTCGTGCCGGTGCCATTGTACCAAGGCGTCAGCCGCGTCGGATCGCCCAGAAGCCGCTTCATCAGCAGCCCCTGCACGACCAGAAGCGCCGCAATGATCGCCCCATGCCAGGCCCGGTCCCAGACCACGAACATCAGGGTCACCACGATCGCCTGAGGCGCGGCCATGACGGCGCAGGCGATCCAGGCAGCGGGCGCAATACCCAGTTCGGCCGGCAGCGACCGAACCCCCATAAGACGATCGCCCTCGACCGCCTTGAAATCATTCAGGACCATGATCCCATAGGCCCCGAAGCTGTAGAGCCCGGCCAGCAGCAGCACCGGGGCACCCGGCAGGGCACCGGCCATTACCGCCGCCCCCGTGAACCAGGTCAGGCCCTCATAGGACAGCGCGACCGCGGCAGGTCCGGCGACGCCATTCATCTTCAACCGAAGTGGCGGCGCGCTATAGGCCCAGGCCAGGGCGAGACCCAGCAGCGTGGCCCCCAGCACCCACGGCCCGGTGATCGCGGCGACAAAGACCGAGAGGCCGGTCCAGACGATGGCGATGCCCAGGCCCCAGCAACCGGGAATGCGGCCCGACGGGATCGGACGATTCGGTTCATTGATCGCGTCGACATGCCGGTCGAACCAGTCGTTGACGGCCTGGCTGGTGGCGCAGACCAGAGGGCCGGTCAGGGCGATCCCGGCGATCAGGAATAGCCAGCGCCCTTCGAACGCCATGCCGGAGGACACGACCCCGCACATAAAGGCCCACATCGGCGGGAACCAGGTGATCGGCTTGAACAGGGCCAGCACGGCCGCCGGTGACGGCAGTCGACTGACGGGCGCGACGGCAAGCGTTCGATCCATGCCGAACTGTGTATTGGACAGTCTAAAGCGTCAACCCGGATTGACACTCTGCGCGGCGCTATTCGTCGCCGTCGTCCAGATTTCCGAGCCCGTATCGACGGAGCTTCGAGTACAGGCTCTGTCGGCTGAGGCCCAGCACGTCGGCTGCCGACGCCCGGTTGTCCGACGTCAGGTTCAGCGCCGCCTCGATGCACAGTTTCTCGATCAGATCGGTCGATTCCCGCACGATCTCCTTCATCGGCACCCGCCCGATCAGCTGGGTCAGCTGCTCGACCGACTGCGGCAGGTTCGTGCCCACCGCCTGGGCCGGGGCCAGACGCCGGGCGACGTTGCGGATGCTGAAGCCATAGGTCGTGCGCACATCGTCGGGCACGGTGACGGCGGAGACCTCGACCTCCTCCATCTCGCCGAATCCGCCTCGAAGGACGGTCGCGAAATTGCGCAGCGTACCGTGCTCCTTCAACTGGGTCAGCATGATCTTTAGATCGATCTGCGGTCGGCCCAGGAACTGGTCCAGCGAAAGGCGCGTGGCCTCCTCGCGGCTGGACAGGTGAGTCAGTTCCAGGAAGGCGGGATTCACGGTCAGGATACGCAGGTCGGTGTCCGTGACCACAAAGGCGTCGGAAATCCGCTCCAGCACCGCGCTGAGCGCCGCCTGGGGATCCGCGCCCGCAGACACTGGCTGTTCCGTGATCAGCCGCACCAGTAGCGACGCAGCCCGGTCTTGGCGGAACATCGAGGCGGCCAATAGACAAGCCGTGCCGTCGACCAGTCGCACTGGGGCCGGGTCCAGGGTCGAAACGCTTCCCGCCGCGTTCAGAACCTTGGTCGCCACGTCGGCACTGTCCGGGTCCAGCAGCGACAGGAAGGCCTGCCCCGCCACGGTCGTGTCGCTCAGGCCCGTCAGGCGGCAGACGGCCGGGTTGGCCTCCTTGATCCGGCGTGTGGCGGCATCCAGGATCAGCACCGCCTCCGACGCCGACTGGAACAGCAGCCGATAGCGCGACTCGGCCTGACGCAGGCGCAGATAGTCGCGCTCCACCGACTGCTGCACCTGCAGCAGCCGCTGCTGCAGGGCGGCGCTGGCCTGTAGATCGCGCCCGATGACGATGACCCGGCCATCGTCCCCGCCGCCCAAGGCGAAATAGCGGACCGGCACCGTCCCGCCGGCCTCGCCCGGATGATTGATCTCGCGCCAGCGCGACACCTGCCCCGCGGCGGCGTCCTTCAGCATGTCGGCGACCTTGGGCCGGCTTTCGGATGTGACCGTGTCGATCCAGGCCTGGCCGCGCCAGTCGCCCAGCCCGTTACGAACCAGATCGTCGCTGGAGATCGACAGATCGCGCACCACCCCGTCCCGGTCCAGCACCAGGGCGATATCGCTGGCCGCCGCCACCAGACCCGCCGCCGCATCCGACGACATCGCTCCAAGCACCCGCTCGGGGTGGTGGAACGGCATCGATGCCGACGGGGTCGATAGAATGGTCATCGATGCGCATTATCGATCCGGGGTCGCTACATCAAGCGACGGCGATGGAAGACGTCACAAGACGTTCGGCGGTACTGACGGCCTGGCGGGCATCCTCGGCGGTTTCGTCGGCCCCGACCAGGGCCACGCGTGCAGGATCGTCGGAGAAGACCTTGCCTCCCACGATGACCCGGACCCCCGAGTTGCGTGACACCGCACGAAGATTGGCGATGACGGGAGGCAATACCTCCAGCCAGCCCTCGTCGGCCATCGAAAACCCGATCAGATCGAAACTGTCGCGCCGAACGGCCTCTGCCAGATCGTCCGCGGTCGCATCAGTCATGCAGACGGTGCGCCAGCCCGCACGGCGGAAGAACTCGACCACCAGCACCAGGCCGAATGAATGCTGATCCCCCGGCGTCAGAGCGAACAGCGCCGTTCGCCCGTCTCCACCGCCGGTCCCAAGATGCACCCGGTCGGCGAACTCATAGACGATCTGTTGAAGACGACACAGGCCGATCGTCACATCGGTAAAGGTGCAGACGTCTTCCTCCCACATCACGCCCAACAGCTTTGCTGTCGGCGACAGCAGGTCGAAATAGATCGTCTCCACCGGCACGCCTCGCCGCATCAGCAGATCGACATGCTCGATCAGGTCCGACAAGTCGTCGGTCATCACCTTTCGCGCGAAACGGTTGAGTTCCGAGGGCGCGATCACGCCCGTGGTCATCGGAATGACCTCGCTGCGCCCGTCCGCCTGATGCGCCATCAACAAGCGCGGGATGATCTCGCCCTCGATCAGCTGGGCCAGGGCCGCAGGCGAGGGGTTGTCGATCAGGTGTCGATCGGGCGCGCCGTAGGCCAGCCCCTGACCGGACGGATCGACCGTCCCGTGGCGGCTGTGCGTGCTTTCGGCACGGTGGACGTAGGCCATCAACCCTCCTCCCCGGAGTGCGATATCTTATACGTCAGGCGTGATCCCCACCCACCCGGCGATGCGTTTCCTCAAAACCGACCAGACCTGGATCCGGCCGTCGGAAAAACGGGGCGTCGTCGTCACGGCCTCCGCGCGAACGGCGCGAACTCAGCGGTCTGTGGCGGTTAACGCACGCTCGTCCTGGTTACCAAACAGACAGAATAGGTCGCTGGATCGTGTCCAGAGTCAACCCTCTCGACGAGCTGTCGAGTGTCAATTGTTTTGGACGTCAAATAGATTTGACACATTGGGTCGGTCGGACCTAGGTTCGCTTTATCGCCTCTATCGTGGGGCGACGGAGTCGAGCGATGTCCTCGCACACATACGACCCTAGATCCGGTTTCGACAGTTCCGGCCAGCCCGTCCCATCCGGTCTCCGATCGCTTGTGGAACAACGACTTGGAGCGGTCATCGACCGAATCGCGCCCTGCCCGTGGCCCGCGCACACCGGCCTGCACAGCGTCCAGGCCCACCGTTCGGATCACCGCGACGCCGCCCCTCTTTATACCGCCGAGGAACGCGTTCGACGCGACACCAGCGTCTGGACCACCGTCCAGGGCGTGCTGGCCCCGGTCCAGTTCCTGGCCTTCCTGATCAGCCTCGGCTTCGTGATGCGCTATCTGGTCACAGGCGAAGGGGCGGAGGCCGCGACCGTGTCGGTCCTGATCAAGACGGCGCTGCTCTACACCATCATGATCACCGGCTCGATCTGGGAAAAGGTCGTGTTCGGGCGCTGGCTGTTCGCCCCTGCCTTCTTCTGGGAGGACGTGTTCAGTATGGTCGTCCTGGCCCTGCACACCGTCTATCTGGCCATGGTGCTGATGTCGGTCGGCAGCCCGCACGAACAGCTGCTGGTCGCCCTGGCAGCCTATGCGACCTATGCCATCAACGCTGCCCAGTTCATCTGGAAGCTCCGCATGGCGCGGCTCCAGGCCCCGGCCCGGCCCGCAGCCGCTCCGCCGTCGGGCGTGCCTGCATGAGCGCCCCCGCTGTCCTGCTCGATCCGCCATCGGTCGGCGGTTGTGCCAGCGCACCGGTGCTGCGCGAGCGTGGACAGCGCGAAGTCTTCTGCGGCCTGACCGGCATCGTCTGGCTGCACCGCAAAATGCAGGACGCCTTCTTCCTAGTCGTCGGCTCGCGCACCTGCGCCCACCTGATCCAGTCGGCCGCCGGCGTCATGATCTTCGCCGAGCCCCGCTTCGCCACCGCCATCATGGAGGAGAAGGATCTCGCCGGCCTGACCGACACGAACGACGAACTGGACCGGGTCGTGGATCGGCTGCTGGCCCGCCGCCCTGACATCAAGCTGCTGTTCCTGGTCGGCTCCTGCCCGTCGGAGGTTATTAAGCTGGACCTCAGCCGCGCCGCCGGACGCCTGTCCGAGAAGCATAGCCCCAACGTCCGCGTGCTGAACTATTCCGGCAGCGGCATCGAGACCACCTTCACTCAGGGCGAGGACGCCTGCCTGGCGTCTCTCGTGCCGCAGATGGCGGCGGCTCCGGCCAATGCCGCGCAGTCCCTGCTCATCGTCGGTGCCCTGCCCGATGTGGTCGAGGACCAGTTCCGCCGCCTGTTCGCCGCCATGGGCATAGAGCGTGTCGACGCCCTGCCCGCCCGCAAGATCGCCGACCTGCCCAGCGTCGGCCCCAACACCCGCTTCCTGGTGGCTCAGCCCTTCCTCGGCGACACGGCGCGCGCTCTGGAGGATCGCGGCGCGGTCAGGCTGGACGCCCTGTTTCCGTTCGGCGCGGAAGGCACCACCGACTGGCTGCACGCCGCCGCCCAAGCGTTCGGCGTGGACGAAATGCTGTTCCGCAACGTCGTCGCGCCGGGCCGCGAACGCGCCGCCCGCGCACTGGAAAGGGTCAGGTCCGCCCTGGAAGGCAAGTCGATCTTCTTCTTCCCGGACTCGCAGCTGGAGGTGCCGCTGGCTCGGTTCCTGTCGCGCGAGCTGGGCATGGTCCCGCTGGAAGTCGGCACGCCGTATCTGCACCGCACCCACCTGAACAAGGAACTGGCGCTGCTGCCGTCCTCGACGGTGCTGAGCGAAGGCCAGGACGTGGACCGTCAGCTGGACCGCTGCCGCGCCGCCCGCCCGGACCTGTCGGTCTGCGGCCTGGGTCTCGCAAATCCGCTGGAGATGGAAGGCCTGACGACCAAGTGGTCGATCGAGCTGGTCTTCTCGCCGGTCCACGGCTTCGACCAGGCGGCCGATCTGGCCGAGCTGTTCGCCCGGCCTCTTAACCGGCGCGACCGTCTGTCGGACGCGATCGCCCCCCGGCGGAGGGCTGTCTGATGCAGCTGACCGTCTGGACCTACGAAGGCCCGCCCCACGTCGGCGCGATGCGGATCGCCACGGCGATGGAGGGACTGCACTACGTCCTGCACGCGCCCCAGGGCGACACCTATGCGGACCTGCTGTTCACGATGATCGAGCGGCGCGGCAAGCGTCCGCCCGTCACCTACACGACCTTCCAGGCCCGCGATCTGGGCACCGACACGGCCGAGCTGTTCAAGACCGCCGTCATCGACGCCCATGCCCGTTTCCAGCCCCAGGCCATGATCGTCGGCGCGTCCTGCACGGCCGAGCTGATCCAGGACGATCCCGCCGGTATGGCCCTGGCCATCGGCCTGCCGATCCCGGTCATTCCTCTGGAGCTGCCCAGCTATCAGAAGAAGGAAAACTGGGGCGCGGCCGAGACCTTCCGCCAACTGGTCCGCCACCTGACTACCGCCGTCGAGCGTTCGCCGATGGCGGGTCGGAAGCCCGTCTGCAATATCCTCGGTCCCACCGCACTGGGCTTCCGCCATCGCGACGACGTGGTCGAGATCACGCGCCTGCTGGAGCGGATGGGCGTTCAGATCAACGTCACCGCCCCGCTGGGCGCGACGCCCGCCGATATCGCCCGGCTGGGTTCCGCCGACTTCAACGTCGTGCTCTATCCCGAGATCGCCGGAGAGGCCGCCAAACAGCTCGAGAAGCAGTGCGGCCAGCCCTCGATCAAGACCGTGCCGCTGGGCTACGGCGCGACGATCGACTTCATCAAGGAGGTCTGCGCCCTCACCGGCCTGGACCCCGCCCCCGTTCTGGACGGCGTGCCCTCGCGGATGCCCTGGTGGTCGCGCTCGGTCGATTCGACCTATCTGACCGGCAAGCGCGTCTTCGTGTTCGGCGACGCCACCCACGTCATCGCCGCCGCCCGCGTGGCCTCCGAGGAACTCGGCTTCGAGGTCGTCGGCATGGGCTGCTACAATCGCGAGTTCGCCCGCGAGGTCCGCGCCGCCGCCGCCGACCTGGGCCTGACCGCCCTGATCACAGACGACTATCTCGAGGTCGAGGACGCCATCGCCGCCCTGCAGCCCGAACTGGTGCTGGGCTCGCAGATGGAGCGTCACATCGCCAAGCGGCTGCGCATCCCCTGCGCCGTGATCTCGGCCCCCTTCCACGTCCAGGATCACCCGGCGCGGTTCTCGCCCCAGATGGGTTTCGAGGGCGCCAACGTCCTGTTCGACACCTGGGTGCATCCGCTGGTCATGGGGCTGGAGGAACACCTCCTGCACATGTTCCGCGACGACTTCGAGTTCTCGGACGAGGCGGGGGCCTCGCATCTGGGCGGCCATGGCTCCGGCCCGGCCCGCCAGGATGGGACGGCCGATACCGTCGCTTCGACGGAAGTCGCTTCCGTCTCCTCAGAGATCATCTGGGCCGCCGACGCGGAGGCCGAGCTGAAGAAGATCCCCTTCTTCGTGCGCGGCAAGGCCAGAAAAAACACCGAACGCTTCGCCGCCGAACACGGCTTGGCGACCATCGGGGTGGAGACGCTGTACGATGCGAAATCGCATTACAGCCGCTGATCCCCTCTCCCCGATCGGGGCGACGCCACAGGTGCGTGTGGTCATCGTCACGCTCGACAACCATCTGGCGGGCGCCGTCGCCTCGGCCGAGGCGGAGCTGCGCAAGACCATCCCCGGCCTGACGGTCGCTCTGCACGCCGCCTCGGTCTGGGGCAGCGACCCCGTCGCGCTCGACGCCTGCATCGCCGACATCGCCACAGGCGACATCGTCATCGCCTCCATGCTGTTCGTCGACGACCACATCCAGATGGTCCTGCCGGCGCTGAAGGCCCGCAACGAAGCCTGCGACGCCATGGTCTGCATGATGTCGGCCTCCGAGGTCGTGAAGCTGACCAAGATGGGCCCGTACCGGATGGACGGCTCCACCAAGGGTCCGCTGGCCATGCTCAAGAAGCTGCGCGGCAACACCAAGGCGACCGGCGGTGCCCCCGGCGAGAAGCAGATGGCCATGCTGCGCCGCCTGCCCAAGATACTCGCCTTCGTCCCCGGCACGGCCCAAGACGTCCGCGCCTACTTCCTCAGCCTGCAATACTGGCTGTCGGGCTCGACCGAAAACATGGTGTCGATGGTCTGCTATCTGGTGGACCGCTACGCCGATGGCGAGCGCCGGTCGCTGCGCGGCGCGATGAAGGCCGCAGCGCCGGTCGAATACCCGGAAGTCGGCGTGTATCACCCCCGCATGGGCACGACCGCCTCGGGCCGCATGGCCGAGAGCCCCGACGCCCTGCCCGCCCACGAAGGGCGGAACGGCACGGTCGGCCTGGTCATCCTGCGCTCCTATGTGCTGGCCGGCGACGCGGCCCACTACGACGGCGTGATCGAGGCCTTCGAGGCGCGCGGCGTTCGCGTCATCCCCGCCTTCGCCAACGGCCTGGATGCCCGCCCGACCATGGATGCCATGTTCATGAAGGACGGCCGCTCGACGGTGGACGCCATGATCAATCTGACCGGCTTCTCACTGGTCGGCGGCCCGGCCTACAACAACTCCGAAGCCGCCGCCGAGGCGCTGGCGAAGTTCGACGTCCCTTACGTCTCGGCCCACCCGCTGGAGTTCCAGTCGTTCCAGCAGTGGAGCGCAGGCGCGCAGGGATTGCTTCCGCTGGAAGCCACGATGATGGTCTCCATCCCCGAGCTGGACGGTGGCATCGCCCCCATGATGTTCGGCGGTCGCACCGACGGATCGGGCGAGGCCTGCACCGGCTGCACCCGCCGCTGCACCTTCCCGGGCGCCGACGCCAAGTCGATGGTGGCCTGCCCAGAGCGCGCCGGAACCCTGGCCGATCGCGTCGGCAAGATGATCGCGCTTCGCCGCTCCGACCGCGCCGATCGCAAGATCGCGGCCGTCCTGTTCAACTTCCCGCCCAACGCCGGCGCTGCCGGAACGGCCGCGCAGATGTCGGTCTGGGCCAGCCTGCACAAGACCCTGATCCGCCTGTCGGCCGAGGGCTATACCGTCGAGGTGCCAGAGACCGTCGGTGCGCTGCGCGAAGCCATGCTGGAGGGCAACGCGACCCGCTACGGCACCGACGGCAACGTCCACGTCCGCATCCCGGCCAACGACCATGTCATGCGTGAGACCTGGCTGTCGGACATCGAGGCCGTCTGGGGCCCGGCCCCCGGCAAGTCCCTGACCAACGGGTCGGACCTGTTCGTGCTGGGTGCCCGGTTCGGCAATGTCTTCGTCGGCCTGCAGCCCCCCTTCGGCATCGAGGGCGATCCGATGCGGCTGATGTTCGAGGGCGGCTTCGCTCCCACCCACGCCTTTTCCGCCTTCTACCGCTGGATCCGCGAGGATTTCGGCGCCCACGCCGCCCTGCATTTCGGCACCCACGGGGCGCTGGAGTTCATGCCCGGCAAACAGACCGGTCTGAGCCAGGCCTGCTGGCCCGACCGGCTGATCGGCGACCTGCCGAACCTCTATCTCTATGCCGCCAACAATCCGTCCGAGGGCATGATCGCCAAGAGGCGATCGAACGCGACGCTGATCAGCTACATCACCCCGCCGATCAACGACGCCGGTCTCTACAAGGGCCTGCTGGACCTCAAGGCCATGGTCGATCGCTGGCGGGGGTCGGACCTCGACGCCGTGGCCGAGCGCGCCCAGCTGGCTCCGATGATCTTCGAGGCGGCCCAGACGCTGAACCTGGATCTTATCGACGGCGGCGAAGACGCTCGCGTCAACGCCCTGATCACCACCCTCCAGGAGCTGGAACAGACGCTGATCCCCAACGGCCTGCACGTCCTTGGCGAGGCCTTCACTGCCGACGAGCGCATCGACCTGCTGCTGGCCGTCGCCGAGGCCCGCGAAGGGCCCAAGCCCGGCCGCGAGGCGGTACAGTCCCTGGTCGACGGCGCGGACGCCCGCACGGCCCTGGGCATCAGCGGCCTGGCGTCCGACACCGCCGGAATCGAACTCTTCCGCCACCTGCACGCCACCAACGTCTCGCTGTCGTCGAACCCTGAGATGGAGGCCCTTATCGCGGCGCTGGACGGCGGTTACGTCTTGCCGTCGCCCGGAGGCGACCTGCTGCGCACGCCCGAGATGCTGCCGACGGGCCGCAACATCCACGGCTTCGACCCCTTCCGCATTCCGTCCGCCTACGCCGTCGCGGATGGCCGCCGCCAGGCCGACCGGCTGCTGGCCAAGCACAGGGTCGAGACCGGCGCTCTGCCGGAATCCATGGCCATCGTCCTGTGGGGCACCGACAATCTGAAGTCCGAGGGCGGCCCGATCGCCCAGGCCATGGCCCTGATGGGCGCGCGTCCCCGCTTCGACGGCTACGGCCGCCTGTGCGGCGCCGAACTGGTCTCGCTGGAGGAACTGGGCCGGCCGCGCGTCGACGTGATCGCTACCGTCTCGGGCATCTTCCGCGACCTGCTGCCGCTGCAGATGAAGATGCTGGCCGACGCCGCCTGGCTGGCCGCTACCGCCGACGAGCCGATCGAACAGAACTTCGTTCGCAAGCGCGCCCTCGAGCATCAGGCCAAGCTGGGCTGCGACTTCGAAACCGCGTCGCTGCGCGTCTTCTCCAACGCCGAGGGGGCCTATGGGGCCTCGGTCAACTCGCTGATCGACTCCGGTGCCTGGACCGAAGAGGGCGAGCTCGCCGACGCCTTCGAGAGCCGCAAAGGCTTCGCCTATGGCCGCAACGGCAAGCCGATGAAGCAGCCGGCTCTGCTGACCAGCGCGCTCGCCGGCATCGACCTGGCCTATCAGAACCTGGACTCGGTCGACCTCGGCGTCACCACCATCGATCACTACGTCGACACCCTGGGCGGCGTGGCTAAGTCGGCCGAGCGCGCGCGCGGTGTGGCTTCGCCGGTCTACATCGGCGACCAGACCCAAGGCGAAGGCAAGGTCCGCACCCTGGCCGAACAGGTCACCCTGGAAAGCCGCACCCGCGTCCTGAACCCGCGCTGGTTCGAAGGTCAGCTGAAGCACGGCTCCGAAGGCGTCCGCGCGATCGAGGCCCAGGTGACCAACACCCTGGGCTGGTCCGCCACGACCGGCGACGTCCAGCCCTGGGTCTATCAGGAAATCTCGGAAACCTTCGTGCTGGACGCCGCGATGCGCGACCGGCTGGCGACGCTGAACCCCAAGGCCTCCGCCCGGATGGCCAACCGGCTGCTGGAAGCCTCGGACCGCGCCTACTGGGCCCCCGACGCCGCTACGCTTCAGGCACTTCGCGACGCCGCCGACGAACTCGAAGACCGCCTCGAAGGGCTCACGCCCGCTGCGGCGGCTTAAGGACGACACCGATGACCATGACTCTCGACATGCCCCAGACCCTCAAGCGCCGTCCCCCGGACGGCGCCGGATCGGTCCAGGTGGAGATGGATTCGACGCTGAACATCGGCTCGGCCAAGGTCTTCGCCGTCTATGGCAAGGGCGGCATCGGCAAATCCACGACCAGCTCCAACCTGTCGGCCGCCTTCTCGCTCCTCGGCAAGCGCGTGCTGCAGATCGGCTGTGATCCCAAGCACGACAGTACCTTCACCTTGACCAAGCGCCTGGTCCCCACCGTCATCGACGTGCTGGAGACGGTGAATTTTCATTCCGAAGAACTGCGCCCCGAGGACTATGTCTATGAGGGCTTCAACGGCGTCCGTTGCGTCGAGGCGGGTGGACCGCCCGCCGGCACCGGCTGCGGCGGCTATGTCGTCGGCCAGACGGTCAAGCTGCTGAAGGAACACCACCTGCTGGAAGACACCGACGTGGTGATCTTCGACGTGCTGGGCGACGTGGTCTGTGGCGGGTTCGCGGCGCCGCTGCAGCACGCCGAGCGGGCGCTGGTCGTCACCGCCAACGATTTCGACAGCATCTTCGCGATGAACCGCATCGTCGCGGCCATCAAGGCCAAGTCCAAGAACTACCAGGTGCGTCTGGGTGGCATCATCGCCAACCGGTCTTCGGGCACCGACGAGATCGACCGCTTCAACGCCGCCATCGGCCTCAAGCGCATCGCCCACTTCCGCGACCTGGACGAAATCCGCCGCAGCCGCCTGAAGAAGTCCGTCGTGTTCGAGATGGACGGCTCCGACGAGCTGGAGGCCGCCAAGGCCGAGTACATGCGCCTGGCCCAGTCGCTGTGGGACGGCATGGAGGCCATCGAGGCCGAGCCGATGCGCGATCGCGACATTTTCGAGTTCCTGGGGTTCGATCAATGACCAGCGCGACCTACGACCAGTATCGCGGCCGGCTCGAGGAATATTTCGATCGCACGGCGCTCGACGCCTGGGCGCAGCTGACCTCAGACGCCCCGGTATCGAAGATCCGCGCCACCGTCCGCGCCGGTCGCGACGAGATGCGGTCCACCCTGCTGTCCTGGCTGCCCGCCGACCTGACCGGCCTGCGCATCCTCGACGCCGGTTGCGGCACCGGGGCCCTGGCCGTCGAGGCCGCACGGCGTGGCGCGAACGTCATCGCTATCGACGTCTCGGCCAGCCTTGTCGACATCGCCCGCGAGCGCGCGCCGAAGGACATGAGCGGCACAGTCGACTGGCTCGCCGGGGACATGATGTCGCCCAACCTCGGCGACTTTGACCATGTCGTCGCCATGGACAGCCTGATCCACTACCGCACCGACGACATCGTCGGCGTCCTCGCCGCCCTGTCGGCCCGGACGCGCGGCTCGGTGATCTTCACCGTCACCCCGCGCACCCCTGCCCTGATGCTGATGCTGACCATGGGCAAGCTGTTCCCGCGCGCCGACCGGGCCCCCGCGATCGCCCCCGCCGACCTGAATGCCCTGGCCCAACGACTGTCGGTACTGCCCGGCATGACCGTGGGACGCACCCGCCGGGTCCAGGGCGGCTTCTACACCTCGCAAGCGATGGAGCTGCGCCGGTGCTGAACGACCTGCTTCTGCAAAGGGTGGCCGAACGGGCCGCGATCAAGGCGGACCCCGACTACAACCGGGCCCAGTGGGCACGGCTGATCTCGGCCTGCCTGCCCTTTGCCGACGCGGCCACCACCGAACTGCCCTTGGGTCGCCTCCTGCGGCTTTCGCTGTTCCAGGTCTCGGTCGGGATGACGACCGTGCTTCTGACCGGCACGCTCAACCGCGTCCTGATCGTGGAGATGAACGTCTCCGCAGCGCTGGTCGCGGCCATGGTCGCCATTCCCTTCCTGTTCGCCCCGTTCCGTGCCCTGATCGGCCACCGATCCGACACCCATCGCTCGCATCTGGGCTGGCGGCGCGGTCCCTACATCTGGTTCGGATCCCTGCTCCAGTTCGGCGGGCTCGCCATCATGCCCTTCGCCCTGCTGATCAGCGGCGGGCTGGGCGTAGGACCGCTGTGGGTTGGGCATGCCATGGCCCTCCTCGCCTTCCTGCTGGTCGGCGCGGGGATCCACACGACCCAGACCGCCGGTCTGGCCCTCGCCAATGACCTGGCCCCGGAACACGCACGGCCTCGGGTCGTGGCCCTACTCTACGTCATGTTGTTGATCGGCATGCTGATCTCGGGAGTCCTGATGGGGCTGGTTCTGACGGATTTCCAGGACGTCCGGCTGATCGGTGTCGTCCAGGGCGCGGCGGTTATCGCCATCGTCCTGAACATGACGGCCTTATGGAAACAGGAGGCCCAGAACCTGGCCCTGACCGCCAAGGACAAACCCCGCATCGCCTTCAAGGCCGCCTGGGCCGAGTTCTCGGCCGGCGGCCGCGCCAGCCGCCTGCTGGTCGCCGTCGGCCTGGGGGCTGCGGCCTTCTCGATGCAGGACGTGCTGCTGGAACCGTATGGTGGCCAGATCCTGGACCTCTCCATCGGCCAGACGACCGCACTTACGGCTCTGTGGTCCGCAGGCACCCTGGCCGGGCTTGCTTTCGCCGCACGGCAGCTGGCCCGAGGCGCCGAGCCGCACCGCCTCGCCGGACACGGTCTGGTGTTGGGCATACTGGCCTTCGTCGCGGTCATCTGCGGCGGTGGGCTGTCCATCGCTGCCGTATTCTGCGTCGGCGTGGTCCTGATCGGACTCGGCGGCGGCATCTTCTCCGTCGGCACTCTGACGTCCGCCATGGCCCTGACCCGCGGTGGCAAGTCCGGAATCGCCCTGGGTGCCTGGGGCGCGGTCCAGGCTACCGCCGTGGGCCTGGCCATCTTCGTCGGTGGCGGACTGCGCGACCTGGTGTCTCATCTTTCGGAGAACGGTCTGCTGGGGGCCGCCATGACCACCCCGGCGACCGGATACATCGTCGTCTACCACCTCGAGATCGGCCTGTTGTTCGCCGCCCTCGTCGCGATCGGGCCGCTGGCCCGCTACGCGCCCGCCTCCGCTTCCGATTCCAGTGCCCCATCCACCCCGCGGTTCGGCCTCGCCGATCTGCCCGCCTGACACCGGTTCAAAGGAGCCTTTGACATGGACAGTCCCTTTCTCTTCGGCGATTTCGATGTGGCGGAGCTCTGTCTCGTCACCTTCTTCCTGTTTTTCGCGGGCCTGGTCTTCTACCTGCGCCGCGAGGACCGTCGCGAGGGCTATCCGCTCGAGGACGACGTCACCGGACGCCAGGAACCGCTGGGCGGCCTGTTCTTCACGGCCAAGCCCAAGACTTTCGTCCTGCCGCATGGGCACGGAACGCGGACCTATCCCAACCCCGAGAACCGCGATCAGCGCACCCTCGCAGCGCGCCGCAGCGCACCGATGGACGGGGCCCCGATCGAGCCGACCGGCAATCCCCTGGTCGATGGCATCGGGCCGGGTGCCTATGCGGAGCGGCCCCGCTATCCGGACGCGAC
The DNA here is from genome assembly GCA_943369795.1 of Rhizobium sp. Q54. Taxonomy (GTDB): domain Bacteria; phylum Pseudomonadota; class Alphaproteobacteria; order Caulobacterales; family Caulobacteraceae; genus Brevundimonas. Next base: position 23,002 of record CALROO020000032.1, read on the forward strand.
GATCGACGGTCACGCCAAGATCGTGCCGATGCGCATCGCCCCCGACTTCCACCTCAGCCCCGGCGATCCCGATCCGCGCGGAATGACGGTCATCGGCTGCGATGGTCTGGCGGCGGGCATCGTCTCCGACGTCTGGGTCGATCGATCGGAAGTCCTGATCCGCTATCTGGAGGTCGCCGTCGGCGGCGAGGCGGGCCGCAAGGTCGTGCTCCCCATGACCATGGCGACCGTCAGCGGTTCGAAACGCACGGTGAAGACCCACACCGTCACCGCCGCCCAGTTCGCCGACGCGCCGGCGCTGGAGAGCGCGGACCAGATCACCCTCTACGAAGAAGATCGCGTCATGGGCTATTTCGGCGGCGGCCTGCTCTACGCCACCCGTGAGCGTCAGGAGCCCTGGCTATGAGCGAACTCGGCCCCAACGAGCACGAAGGCGAACCCGTCCGCGGCCTGCCCGGACATCTTCCGGCCGGCGAACACATCCTGTGGCAGGGGTCGCCCGACTGGCGCACCCTGGCCCGCTCGGCGATGAAGGCTCACTGGGTCGCGATCTATTTCGCCGGCCTGACGACCTGGAATCTGGTCAATGGTCTGGTCACGGCGAAACCGCTGGAGCAGATCGCCGTGACCGCAGTGTTCAGCGTTCTGGCTGGCGCGATCTGCGTCGGCCTTCTGGTCCTGTACGCCTGGCTGAACGCCCGGACGACGGTCTACACCCTGACCAACAAGCGCTTCGTGCTGCGGCACGGGGTGGCGCTGTCGAAATGTTTCAACATCCCCTATCCGACCATCGCCTCGGCTCAGCTGAAGGTGGATGCCAAGGGGATCGGCGACATCCCGCTGGCGCTCGGCGGGGGAGCCAAGATCGCCTATCCGCACCTGTGGCCCCATGCCCGTCCGTGGAAGATCGTCAGCCCCGAGCCGATGATGCGGGCCCTGCCCGATGCCGCCGCTGTCGCCGAACGCCTCAGCACTCAGCTGCAGATCGCCGCCCGCGCCGCCGACAAACCCTTCGTCGCCGAACCGGCCAGGCCCACACCCGCCAAGCCCCGCCGCGCCAAGGCTCCCGACGGCCAGCCCGCCGCCGCCTGATCAAAGAGACAGACCGATGTCCGCCCTCGACGACAAGCCGTTTCCCAAAGCCCCCCTGATCGGTGCGCTCCTGATGGTGGGGGTCACCGTGGTGATGGTCGGGGGCGCGCGGCTGGGGCTGATCCAGACGCCGGCCTCGGCCGCGACGACGGCTCCGGTCACGGCCTCGGTCCTCGACAGCCGCGACATGCGGTTTCATGACCAGGCTGACGGCGGCATCCGAATCTCGGTCGTCGGACAACCCGACCGGACCATCGAACCGGCAACCGGCGGTTTCGTCCGGGGCGTGCTGCGCAGCCTGGTCCGCGAGCGCCGCGCCCAGGGCCTGGGGCCCGAAGCCGCCTTTCGCGTGACCGAGTGGTCGGACGGTGCGGTGACGATCCAGGACCTGGCCACCCGCCACACCCTGACGCTGAACGCCTTTGGCCCCACCAATCGCCAGGCCTTCCTCGACCTGCTGCGCCCCTCGGAGACCCAGGCATGATCCGGCATCTGCAAACCCCCTGCACGATCGAGGTCGAGCATTCCGACGAGAGCCTGCACGCTCACGTCGCTCTGGACGGCGATCCGGAAATCCGGCCCGGCGATCAGGTCCTGGTCCACGGCGATCCGATCCACGTCGCCTTCGGCCAGCGCCGCACCTTCCGCCGCTTCGCCACCGTCCGCCGCGCCACGACTTTGGAGCGTCTCTGGACCAAGCTGACCGCCCGTTTCGAGATGTCCGAACTCTACGACGTCAGTTTCACCGAGAGGAGAAGCCTGTGACCGCCCTCGCGCTCGACGACACCCATGAATTGATGCGTCCGGACCCCCGCCACGCGGCCCGCGACGCCGTCCGCTCGGCCGAGACCACCGCCTTGGCCGGCGAGGACACGGTCCTCAGTCCCCGGTTCTACACCACCGATTTCGCGGCTATGGACCGGATCGATGTCAGCCCCGTCCGCGAGACCTGGGACGGTCTGATGGCCGAGATGGCCGCCGATCTGAACAAGCATCATTTCAAACGCGACGCCTCGTTCGAGGGCGTGATCGAGGCCCTGCCCGATGATTTGCGCAAGGAGTTCGTCGATTTCCTGGTCAGCTCCCTGACCTCGGAATTCTCGGGCTGCGTCCTGTATGCCGAGATCGCCAAACGGGTTCAGAACCCCGACATCAAGGCCCTGTTCAAATACATGAGCCGCGACGAGGCCCGCCACGCCGGCTTCATCAACGACACGCTGAAGGATGCCGGCATCGGCGTCGATCTCAGCTTCCTGACCAAGACCAAGAAATACACCTTCTTCAAGCCGAAATTTATATTCTACGCGGTCTATCTGTCTGAAAAGATTGGCTATGCCCGCTACATCGCCATCTATCGGCATCTGGAAAAACACCCGGACCAGCGGTTCCACCCGATCTTCAAATGGTTCGAGAAATGGTGCAACGACGAGTTCCGCCACGGCGAGGCCTTCGCTCTGCTGATGCGGACGGACAAGAAGCTGCTGACCGGGGCGAACGTCTGGTGGATCCGGTTCTTCCTGCTGTCGGTCTATGCGACCATGTATGTCCGGGACCACAACCGACCCGCCTTCCACAAGGCGCTGGGCGTGGACATCACCGACTACGACCACGAGGTCTTCCGCATCACGTCGGAGATCTCGAAACAGGTCTATCCCGTCGTCCTGAAGACCGACACGCCGCAGTTCCGCTCCGGGCTGGAGCGGCTGCGCACCACCGCCGACGCAATGGCGGCGGCCAAGGCGAAGGGCGGCCTGTTCAGCGGCGTGCAACGCCTCGGTCTGGGCATCAAGGTCGCGGCGACCCTGGCCGGGCTGTACTTCCAGCCGGTCGAGAAGCACACGCCACCCGCCAACATCCGCCTGGTCCCGACCTGGTAGGATGATGGAGCCGATCAGCACATCACAGATCGGTCTGGCCCTGGCAGCATCCTTGCTGGCCTGGTGGTTCAGCACGGGCGCGATCCTGTGGCTGGTGCGGCTCCCGCGCGCGGCGTCGGGCTGGACGCTCGGCCTGTCCAGCATCGTCGCCATCGCCGCCTTGATCGGCCTCGCCGTCAGCGCGCGCGACGACACCGTTGCCGGAGCCTACGTTGCCTTCGGCTGTGCCCTGACCGTCTGGGGCTGGCACGAGCTGGGCTTCCTGATGGGCAAGGTCACCGGCCCGCGCCGCACCCCCTGCCCGCCCGCCGCGACCGGCTGGACCCGGTTCCGGGTGTCCACCGAGACCGTGATCCATCACGAGATCGCTCTGGTCGTCACCGCGGCCGGGATCGTAGCTTTGAGCTGGGGCCAGCCGAACCAGACCGGCACACTTACCTTCGCCCTGCTGCTGGCCATGCGGCTATCGACCAAGCTCAACATCTTTCTGGGCGTGCGCAATCCGCCGGTGACCTTCCTGCCGAGCGGCCTGACCTATCTGCAGACCTATTTCCGCCGCGCCCGTTTCAACGCCCTGTTCCCGCTGTCGCTGGCCCTTTCGGTCATTGCTGCCGTCCTGCTGGGCCACACCGCGACCGACGTCGCGACGGCTCCGGGAATGGCGGTCGGAGCGAGCCTGATACTGGCGCTGACACTGCTGGGGCTGCTGGAACACGCCTTTCTGATGATGCCCTCGCCCGATCGCGCCCTGTGGGGCTGGGCGCTGGGCGACGACGACAACAAACAATCGCGCGCGGACATCGTCCTCGCGGCCGCAGGGGAGCGGGACCGATGACCGACACCACCACCACCGGGGGACACGCCATGAACTACGAAGCCTTCTTCGAATCCCGGCTGCAGGCGCTTCGCGACGACGGCAACTACCGCGTCTTCGCCGAACTGGAACGAAAGGCCGGGGCCTTCCCCCGCGCCCGCCACTACGACGGCGACGCCACCGCCGACATCACCGTCTGGTGCTCGAACGACTATCTGGGCATGGGCCAGAGCCGCGACGTGCTGCAAGCCATGCACGACGCCCTGGACAGCTGCGGCGCGGGCGCAGGCGGCACCCGCAACATCTCCGGCACCAACCACCACCACGTCCTGCTGGAAAAGGAACTGGCCGACCTGCACGGCAAGGAAGCCGCCCTGCTGTTCACCTCCGGCTACGTCTCCAATTGGGCGGCGCTGGGCACATTGGCAGCGCGTCTGCCCAACTGCGTGGTGCTGTCCGACGCCTGCAACCACGCCTCGATGATCGAGGGCATCCGACACAGCCGCGCCGAATGCCAGATCTTCCGCCACAACGACCCGGCGCATCTTGATGAGCTGCTGTCGAAGATCGACCCGTCGCGGCCCAAATTGATCGCCTTCGAGAGCGTCTATTCGATGGACGGCGACATCGGTCCCATCAAGGAAATCTGCGACGTCGCCGACAAATACGGCGCCATGACCTATCTCGACGAGGTCCACGGCGTCGGCCTTTATGGCCCGCGCGGCGGCGGCGTGGCTGAGCGCGAAGGCCTGATGGACCGGATCACCGTCATCGAGGGCACGCTGGGCAAGGCGTTCGGCGTCATGGGCGGCTACATCGCCGCCTCGACCGCCCTTTGCGATTTCGTTCGCAGCTTCGCCTCCGGTTTCATCTTCACCACCGCCCTGCCCCCCGCCGTCGCCGCCGGGGCCTGCGCCAGCGTCAAACATCTGAAGGCCTCGGAGATCGAACGCTTCCGCCACAAGGAACGCGTGGCCCGCGTCCGTGCGCGTCTGAACGCAGCCGGCATCCCGACCATGGCCAACGACAGTCACATCATCCCGGTGATGGTCGGCGATCCCAAGAAGTGCAAGATGATCTCCGACTGGCTGATGGAACACCACGGGATTTATGTGCAGCCGATCAACTATCCGACCGTGCCCAAGGGCACCGAGCGGTTGCGGCTGACGCCGTCTCCGGTGCATTCGGACGACGACATCGACCGGCTGGTCGAGGCCTTGTCGGAGATCTGGTCGCACTGCGCGCTGGCCCGCACGGCGGTCGCGGCCTGAGTCTGTAACGGTTCTGCCGGGGCCGGCGAAGTCCGGCAGGTCAGGCGCGATCACCAAGGCGTGAAGTGGATACGGTGGCGCTCGATGCATCATCGTGTCTAGCTATGCGTTCGATCGTCACAGCCGCCTGAACCTGAAGAGCCTGCAAGACCCACCAGCCCCGAGGGCACCATGACCAGCATCCCGTCGCCGTCTCTGCCCCTGTCCGCCCCCCCGTCCGTGCGACGGATCAGCGAGGCCGATCTGAAATGGGCCATGTCCGAGGGCTGGAACGACTTCAAGGCCAAGCGCGGCGACATCCTTGTCCTGGCCTTCATCTA
>CALROO020000033.1:0-23782 GCA_943369795.1 Rhizobium sp. Q54
CCGCCGCAGGTTCGATCAGCGGGACCAGATCAGGCTGTGCCCGCCCTCGACCTCAACCAGGGAGGCGTAGATCGGCGCGGGGAAGCTGGGATCATCGAGCTTGACCGAAAGGTATTCGCGGCTCTCGCGGCTCGTCTTCTTCCAGGCGGCGCCGAACTCGGTCTGGCCGGAGAAGATGCGGTAGTCAGGGGCCTTCTCGTCCGTCTTGTCGTTGGGACGCAGTTGCGCGGCCTTGACGTTGAGGGTGAGGGTCTTGATCGAGCCGGTGTAGCCGTCGCCTTGTTGGGTGAAGGTGCCGATGGTGGCCATGTTAGTCTCTCCTTGCTGGTTTCGAGCCACGCCTGCCGCGGCCTCGATGGCGATCGACAGGCCGGAGACCGGACGACCCGCAGGGCGAGTGCAGCGAGACCCCGCAGCGTCAGCGAAGGACCGGCGAGGGAGAGTTTCTTGTTTCGCGAGGAAGGCCGAAGGCCGGGGAAGAAACTCTCCCGACCGGTTGAGGAAGTCGGCCGGGCATCGGCCAGATCAAGCCCATTGAGAGGCCGCGCAAGGACTGGGGCGACGTAGGGAGACGTTTGGCGATCTTGGCTAGCCGCACGCCGCGACTTCCGCTCCCCGGTCTCAAGCCAACACCCAGATGAAGGCCACCTCCTCCCTACCGATCCGGATCGACCGCCGCGCCCAAGCTTCTTCGGGCCTGAGGCCGTCGCCGCTACGAAGTCGTCGCCCGCCAACCGCCCAGACCTTATCCTCGCGCGTGCTCAGGCCATCTCACCGCACGGCCCATCCCCCGGGAACGATGGGATAGCTCAGAAATCAAACGCCTCAGATCGAACTGCGGTGGAGGGCTTGGCGCGCCGCCCCTCAAACCCTCACACAAACACCGAGACACAACGCTGAAGCGCTCGGCGGCGCATTGCGGCTCTCCACGCGCTTTCTCAGAGACTGGCACCGACCAGATGGAAACCTTGAGCTGCAAGACCCTTGGGCTGAGCATCGTGACTCGAACCAAACGACCGCTTAATGTCAGACAAGCGCCAGGATCAGACATTGGCACCACGCGGGAAACACGACATTCAGCCGGGCTGCGAAGGTCTGATTGCCGGCCCCCCGACAAGGTCCTGCCCCTGACCCAAAGCGGAGATCACAAGCCTGCGGGACGTGAGAGCCCTGGTCGGCCAACTAGGTCACGCAATCGTGGGGAGGTAAGCCGAGAGCATGACGATTTCGTCAGGCGGCTAGCGAGCGCCGGTCTCCTCAGCCAGTTTGGGCGCTGCACAGTCGCAGGAGGTGTGACCACATGTATGCCAATGACCCGGCCATCCGCGCCAATGGCACTGCGGATCTGACAACCCTGGTCGCTGCCTATGATCCACTTCTCGACAATCCGGATTTTCGGCTTAGCCAGCCAGCCCGGCAGGACCTTATGGCGCAATCACAAGTCTTCGATCTGGAGACCCCGCCAGAGGGGAGCGACGCCGACATCTGGCGAAAGCTTAGGCGCGTGCTGATTCTGGAGCTTCCCGAAGACGGCGACCCGTCCAGGGCAGATCCAGGTCACCGACGTCACGCCCTCGATCGGCCTGTGGGTCGGCGGAAAGATCTGGGCCGACGCCGCCTCGATCGCCCACCGCGCCACCGGCGGATGAGATCCCGTTTCGCTTGACGGCGTCGACGCGCGGGTGCGGCGGTCGCGACCTCGTGTCTCCCGAACCTTCTCTCCCCCGATCCCGGTCCGTCCGCCCTCGTACGCTCACGGCGACTCGGGCGATCTCCTGGCCCCCTCGTCCGACTGCGCCGCTGTAGGGGCTGCCTAGCCGAGAAGGCGGCTCCCGCGACCGTGAAACGCCGCCTTGTTGTTCGAAGCCGCGGGAGCCGATCGCCGCAAGTCATCGCGACGATGCCAATCAAGCCCTGGGCGAATGATTGAGGCCAGTGAACCGACGCAGCCAGCGGATCTTCTCCGGCGTGTGCGGCGGATACCGCAGAGCGTTGTCGAACCGGGTCGGGCGTTGAAACACCGCTCGCGATTGGGAGAAGTCTCGAAGCCGTGGCGTCCGTGATAGGCTCCCATGCCGCTTTCGGCGACGCTTCCGAACGGCAGTCCGCGAACCGCGTGGCTGATGACGGCGTCGTTGACGAGATAGGCGCCCGAGCGGGTCTCCCGCTCCATCTCGGCGATGAGGGCGCGGTCCGAGGCAAAAGCGTGCACGACCAGCGAAGCGGGCCGTCCGGCGATCTGCATCGCCGCCTCGGCGGGCCCCGCGACCGTGACGAACGGAAGGATAGGACCGAACACCTCCTGGGTCATCAGGGCGGAGGCCGGATCGGGGTCGACTCTGACGCCCGGACCCATAGCGCGTCGCTCGCGGTCCGTCTCGCCGACTATGGCGGCGTGACCCCCGGCCCCGGCCGCCAGCCCCGCCAGACGATCGAAATGGTGTGTCGACACGATGCGGGAATAGTCTGGGCTCTCGATCGGCGACGACCCGTAGGAGGTCTGAATCGCCTGCCGGAGTTCGTTGACCAGGCGCTCTCGGACTGGACCGTCGACCAGCACGTAGTCGGGCGAGACGCAGACCTGCCCCGAATTCATCCACTTCGCCCATGCCATCCGGCGGGCCTTGACCTTCAGATCGGCGCTGGCGTGCACATCGGCCGGGTTCTTGCCCCGCAGTTCCAGCGTGACCGGCGTCAGGCGACGCGCCGCCGCTTCGGCCACCTTGCGACCGACGGCTGTTCGCCGGGTGTAGAAGATGTGATCCCACGGCTCAGCCAGCAGCGCCTCGGTCGTTGCAGTTGACGCTCTTACTCGGGAAAGGTCGGCCCATTGACGCCGACATTTTCAGGGATGTGTCGCCCTTAGAAGTGACGCCGAATCGTATCAAGCTGTCAGTTTCCGTAAACTCGAATAGCAATTGCCAAAGGCTTGGTATCGAACTTTGACGCCGGGCCGCGGAAGCGGAGCAGCGGGTCGGCATGAACATTGAGTTCGGCCACGCTCCATTGTTCGATGGTTCCGGGGCGCATTCATGATGTCAGCACGCGCAGCCTATGAAACGGATCTCCCGGGACTTGCGACACCCGCCATGAACGGAGTCGGTCGGCCGCATCAGGCCCGCGATCCAGACGACCCTCGACGCTCTGGATGAAACAGCCTGACGACGGTGGCGGGCCTGAGGTAGACGGCTTAGTCCTCGCCGCCGCTCCAACGAGCATACCGGCCTTCGACGTTGTGGTAGCCTCTTGTGCTCGGTGCGCGCTGGAGGCTCCAAACCTTGCGTGACAGGGTCTCCAACGCCGTCGCGCCATCCGGGCGCCATCCGTTCTGGATGGCCCACGACTTGATCTGCCCCGACGGATCCGAGTGGCCCTTTGCGCGCAATATACGCAAGACTTCGTCGGCGTAGGCCTTGTCGCGAGGGTTGAGGAGGCCTGTCGACAGGTTGACCATCTTCGAGAGACTCGTGAGGGCCTGCACGATGACCGGATCGCTGATCAACACTGCTGGAGCGGTGCGCTGCGCCTGTCCGTGGGTGGCGGGGCTCCATCGCTCCGCCCAAGCCTTTGCGCCACCCGGCAGGTCCGGCACAACGATCACCCCTTCGAGGTTCTTCAAGCCGTCTACGAAATCAAGGATTTTGGCCTCAGCGAAATAGACGATGACGATGGCTGGCTTGGGCCCAATGACAGAACTCTTGATGGTTTGAAGAGTCTCGGATCGCAGAGATCCGCCCCAAGGCAACTGCACCGCGCCCTTTGACAAGGCCTTGCTACCGCGAGCGCCTAGAACGGCGTCCAGATGCATAAAGCCAGGCTGAGCCTTGGTATGGGTCAAAAGGACAACATCCAAAGGCGTCGCGGATTTTTCAGCGATCGTCTTGGCATAGGCGAAGGCGTATTGGACCGTTTCCGGCGCTTGGCTATCGAGCGGTACAAGTACGCGAACGGGATCGGTCATCGTCGGATTTTTTTCCTGGCGGCAGCCGCAGATGGGCAGAGCCAGCAAAGGATCAAGGGTCAGCGATCAGGCGGCTCCGTCGCCTTTCGGCGGAGCGGGAGGGATCTTGCCGATGAGGTTGCCGATGAAATCCACGAAGGGTCCGATGTCATCGCCCGCGCTAGCGCTCTCCAGCGCCGCCATATAGGCGGTGCGCTGCTGGACCGGCACGACGGTCCAAGCATAGCCTCCGGAAGCGAACATCAGGTTCATCAAGAACCGCCCCATCCGACCATTTCCGTCCAGATAGGGGTGGATGTAGACAAAGATGAAATGGCCCAGCACGACCCGGACACCGGGATCGGGCTCAGCCTCCAGCAGGTCCAACAGTGCGGCCATGGCGTCCCGCAGCGCGTCAGCATTCAACGGGACGTGGCGTGAACCTCGAATGTAGACGGGGCTGTTGCGGTAGCCTGCCAAGCTAGCTGCAGGAATTAGGCCCGCGTTGACGCTGGGCCCAAAAAGCTGGCGATACCAAGCGCGATGGTCCGCATCGGCGACCTGGCCGGCATTCGCACCCGCCAAGACTTTCCTGACACTCTCCTTCACCGACTGGAAAGCGTCAAAATAGCCTCGCGCGGCCAAGGCGTCGCGTTGCTGTCGGTCCCCTGCATCATTGTCGGGATTCCAGTTGCCGGCGCGGACTCTTTCAATGAGCGTAGCATCGACGCGATACCCCTCGATTGAGAGCGAGTGGTAGGCGTCGGTCATATAGATTTCCTCGACGGCTTCCATGTAGCGGTCGAGATCAACTGGCTGGGCTGGCGGCGTTGGGAACCGAGCGATCACCACCTCTCGCATCGTTTGCCACATGAGCCGGATGCGGTTGGCGTATGGAGACTCTTCGCGTCGGAATACAACACCCTGAAGCCTCGCCTGAAACGGATCGACCTCTCGCACGTCGTATCCGATCCCTCGCATGGTGGCGACGATCTCATCCGCATCGGCGTCTCTTCCGATGTTGCGGCATGCGCCGGCGATCCGACCCGCAATCAGGGTGTGGCCCCCTTCTAGGAGCCGTTCGAGGATCGAACTTATGTCACGTCGGCTCGCAAGTAGCGTCCGCAGCTCTGTGGGGTAGGTCGTATAGGCCCCCGGCCCCGAAGCAATTAGTGCGGCCTCTGGCGTGTAAACCCGCAGACCTTTCAGGACTTGAACGTCATTGCCTCGTGCGGGCTCAAGCCTTGCGTCATAGAGCGAGGCACCATGGAGCAATGTGGTATTCTTGTCTCGACCGCCCGGTGACCGCACGAGAAGCTGCGGAGGCACCCGCCATTGCCCAGAGTGCAGGAGAAGCGATTGCTCCGGCCCCAACGACCAATCCTCTCCGAACCGATCTTCGAGATAGGCACGGACGAAGTCCCAATAGGACGCATACCAGGTTGTGGTCTCGCCCGTTCCGACATCCGGCCGCGACGGGATATACCAGCCGTTCATGACGGGCCGGATGAAGCCCTGAGCCTGCAATCTCTCGCGGTGAATGCGGGTTAGGTCATTCGAGCGAAAGACTGCGCGCCCATTCTGTTGAAGGTCGTGAAGAGCCTGAACGGCATCAGCGAGTTTTTCTTGAGGCGTTGCCAATCTCGTGGCTCCGATCGCAAAAATGATTCAGCCATAGGCGGACAAAATCCTGCTTTGATGATGTATCATTTCCCGCTTTTTATGTCGCGCAAAATCCCGCTTTTTATGTTGTGTTATTTCCCGCTTTTTATGTCGGGCAAAATCCCGCTATTCGTGCAGACCAAATGGCAGTTCTAATCCAGCTCAAAGGAGCAGCGATATGGACCGGATCAATCGGCCTGACGTCAATGAGGACAGCCCGTAAGTCCGCCACGGTCAGACAGTCATCCGTGAGATTGTCGCCTTCTCTTTTTGATGACCTGTCGGCAGTCCTTGCAGATGTAGACCGTGGCCTCATCGCGGTAGGTCGGCCCCACACCGTACCACCCGTGGCGGAAGTGGAGGGCTTGGCCCCTGTCCTCGTCGATTTGTACGGCGCGCTTGTGCGCGCCCGCCGTCCATTCGCCAGCACTGGAGATTCGGAGCATATCGAAGCGGTTGCGATCACAGGCGGCGCACGTCCAACTCTCGCCCCCTGCCCACCAAAATGTCTCCGAGCGCTGGGTGGCGTTGAACGCCTGCAAGTCCGCATGCGTGGGGATCTTGCGCTTGGGTCGCGACCTGGGCTTCTGTGATGTACCGACCGCGTCGTCCCGAATCGATCGCTCGGAAAAAGCCTGCCGAAGACCGTAAAGATTGGGTGTCGGTGACGCCTGCGAGGCGCCCAGGTTGGATAGCAGGGTCAAGGTTTCATTGGGGTGATCACCCGATCCCTCCTTCCTGTGGCCACCGTCTGAGACGCGTTTGGCCAAGAGGGTCATGAAGGCCAACCGGTCGGAGACATCACCCTCCACGCGCTCCCAAATCAGACGAGCTTTCGCGGAATCGACGATATGCGACCGGTTGGGCGCGACAGTATAAAGCGGGCGATTTCCGACGGAGAGAAACTGAAGTCTGGATCGACGACGCCTTTGAGGTCTGTCTTGGCCTTGCCGTCAGCCGTGTTGCAATCCTCGCAAACCAGCCGAGGAAAGAAACGCTCGGCCATCGACTTGCAGACGAGTCGACGACGGAAGTCTCAGGTCAGATTGCAGAGTCGAACGATAGCCGTTTTGTCCCCTGCATTCACCACAGAGATAACGGACCGCAGTTGCTTTAAAAACGATGAGAAAAAGTCAAAGCGAGCCGCGTTTTTTCCCACGATCGGAGTGCAACAGCTGACGCCATCACGATCGAAACGACCCAAAGGCGTCTCATGAGAATATCACCTGAGTCGGTCAGCAGATGCCTCTCGCCAGGCGGCTTTCCGCCGCTCTCGACTTTCGGCATTCGTCCCACAGGCCTCCAGATCCTGCCTAGTCCCCAGAATCTCCCCAATGCATTGGATGTAAGCGCGGCTATAAGCTTGAACCCTGGCATTCACAGAGCGCTCGACGACGGATGCCCGAGCCCGCTCCCCCTGCGGGCCGGGAACAATCCGTGTCACCGTCTCTGTCTCAAATGGGGGCTGGCTGTTGGCCCGCGTTAGAAAAGAAGCAGAAACCTCTAAGCTCACTGGCCGTCCTTGAAGGCCATGCAGCGCGATAAGGGAGACCGCATACTGTGCCGCCACGTCCCCAGCTTCGGCGGCACGCAATACGTCCCGCACGTCTCCAGTAGTCGCCTGATCGAACGCGAGAAAGTCCTCTTCACTCGGCTGGGAAGCGGGCCTAACCGACGTCTGCGCCCACCCGCTGCTTATCAGGAAAGCTGAGGCTGCAACGATCGACCCAAAGAGCCTGGTTCGCGTAATCGCCTTGATCCGTGTCATCGTAAGTGTGCGGTTGTTGTTGGCTTGCCAAGCCATGACTCAAGCCAGCGCCGGTATCAAGAGGTAGCTAGAGAGTGAAGACGATGTCCGCTGCCCACCCCCTAGCAGCCCTTCGGGGGGTCCGCTCTATGGACATCGGGCGAATGTCTGGTTTCGGGCTTGGTTGCAATGTCGTGGTCCGACCCGTTGCAGACCCTACGGACGTCCGCTTTCCGGGTGCCCGGCGAAGCGGCGCGGCCGCGGATTAGCGTGTCGCGGCGCGTCCTGGTGTAGGAGCGCCGCCGTGGATGAAACCGAGAACTATTCCGTCGTTGTGGACTGGGCGGCCTGATCGACTCGAATGTCTGCATTCCGGCCGGAGGCCATGGGCGCCTATCGACCCGAAGCGGAAGTCAGAAGCAAGAGCCGCAACCCCCCGTAAAGGAAGCACTGTAAATATGCGTGGATGAGGTCCGACCGATGAGCGCATTTGATTTGGGTCCTCCTGTGAGGACCGGACGCCGATTTAGCGACATTGCCATTCGGATTGGCTGCATAGCGACAACATTATTTGCCATGGCATGTAACTCGCCCGATGAAATCGTCGGCCAGCATGAACTGGCGCTTGACGTTGATTATAATGGCAATCGTTTGTTACTAAAGTTGCCGTTTTCATGCGTTGAATATGAGGTCGATTGGGGTGGATCGATGGAGGTAACAGCCAAGCCTAGCCCCTATTTGTATCACACTTTGCCCGATGATAGCGCCCTAGCCATCGGCACCCCACAAATATGTGCTGGTCGATTTGCTGATACGGCGACGGGTCGGATACAGCGACCGCTCGACGAACCTTACTCGGGTAGCATTTTGATACCACCAACCGCGTGGATGGACGACATAAAGAGGCCCACCGTCCTGAAACAGTGGGCTTCTGCTCAAGCTATGAAAAGTGCCCCCTCAGGTTTGATCGTGCGGTCGGCGAGCGTTTCACCAACCGCTGCTCGTGGACGGTCCAACCTAAGTCGCGATGCTTGGAGCAGCACTCCCGCCCAACTCAGGAGAAACAGTGGTGGTGACATGTGCGGCGTTGCTTTCGTTTTTGCTTCGTCAACTAGACCCGACGGGTTTGAAGAAACGCAGTTTCGGGGGGTTTACCGGTCGACTAAGCGTAGCAACTTTGCGAACCATCCCTCTTTTGGCGCAGGTGGGATAGCAGCCACGCCCGTAATTTTTAATGGCGTTTTGCCAGAGCGAAGCCGACAAAATCCGAATACTCTAAGTGAACAAATGAATCGTGCAAAGAATATAATTCCCGTCAAGTTCTATGAAGATAAAGGTTGGCAGTTAGATCAGCATTCAGGCGATAAAGGGATCTACATAAGTTATCGCCTCTCTGGGCGACAACATCGACTATATCAAACTTTCACGATGGGAAAACATGAACTACCCCTAACGTGGTCTCGACAATTATGGTTAGAGGAAGAGGCTATCTTATTGACGCCAACGGGCACTTGTAGACAGTGGCAGGCGGACCGGTAGCTTATATCCGCTGCACCAATGTCTGCTCACCACCCGTCGCAGACCCTACGGGTGTCCGCTTCCAGGGCGCGGGGGTAGCGGCGCGATCGCGGCCTAGAATGGCACGGCGAGCCTTGGCGAAGGTGCCGCCGACGGATTCGAACGTCTGACGACTGAGTTCGTCGCCCGGACGTCTGACTGTTGGACGGGTAGTGACGTTCCGTTGCAATGGAAGGAGAAAACTGCCGCATCGCTGTTCCCGAGGCAGGGCTACAGGGAGCGCTAAATGACGAGACGTGTATCCCCTGTATGCCGCAGATTACATCGTTATCGGCAACAGCAAGTTCGGCAATCAACTGCGAAAGATGTCGTGATCACGGAGATTTTACTGACGAGAAATTGTCCAACGTTTTCACCGCTGCCGCTAGATTTCGGTGCCCTGAACGGCTTTACTTAACGGTCGTTTGGAAAAATTTCTGCAAAACAATGCCTTACGCGAGGCTCGTGCGATCGAGTGGGCAAATTCTCGCCAGGCCAGCCCATATGGAGGTACGACGCCAGTACATGCTCAGCGAGGCCCTGTACGAGCATGACAGTCGCTACGAAATTTCCGTGAACATAGCTGGCTCGGGCTTCAACCCATGCGGAGTAGGCGGTTTGGCCCCCTGGAATCATCGTGCCTTCGAACCCGAGGATCGCCGAAAGGTCGGAGAGCCGGCGGAAACGGCCGACTTTCCCCACGAGATCATCATGCAGATTCGCCAGGAGCATTTGCATGATGTCGACATCCGACAACTGCGAAAACAGTTCTGCATCACCGGAAGCCTCGGATGGCATGTCGAACTCCAAAGCAGTGGGGGAAGCATGCACCACCGCGACCCAACTGCTTGTGTAATGCAGCCTCCACTCTCATTAGTCGCGCTCTGACTTTTCTGCCAAACTGCGGCGTCGTGGACCGTGGCTTGTTGGCTTCGGCCGGTATCCGGGCGGTTTCCGGCGCAGCGTCCGGTTTCAGGGAAGGAGTGGATATAAGCTTTTGGCGCGCCGCTGACCTCCGGAGGCCAGAGCGCTTTCATTCGACGGGCAGATCAGCTGAAATGCCATGCCCTAACGAAAGCCTCCCCACTGGCGATCAAGCTATCGATGCCCGCCGGCGGCGGGTTAGGAAGGGGACGATCCTTGAATCGCTCAATGCCGAAACGGGCGAACACTGCCTCAGCTAGGCGCTCGGCGTCTTTGGTGGGCCACCATTCCTGCAGGCCCTGTTCGAGGCTTGGCCAGCCGTCGCCCGGCTCGGGACCCAGGAACAGGTGCGAGGCGATCCGCACGAGGCTGAGGTCGCCGCTGGCGAAGATGTAACGGCGACGCTGTTCCTCGGCCCTCGTGACGCGAACAACGAAGTCGCTGAGGTGGGTCATGTCCCAAGCCGCATTTTTGGCCCCGTCGATCGCCGCCTCGCGATCGGGTGAGCGCAGCTTCTTGAAGAGTCCGGCCCGGGCCGCCTTGGGCCCGTAGTACATCGAGACGAACAACGCCGCCGGCCCCGCCAGTAGGAAGTCTTTATCCATCCACTCGAGCAGAGCCATCGCCCGGTCAAGGGGCGCGGTCGCGGGTGTGAGTTCCAGCTCGGCCGCCTTGAGCGCGACCACGTAGTTGCGTCGCCAGCGCGCGATCGGCTTCTCGAAATCAAGATCCGACAGGGCCGCTGGACCTCCTAATGCCACGCGGTCCTTTTGGCCGGCAGCGAGGGCGACCCAATCCAGCACCGCGCCCCGATCGGCGGCGCAGAACCAAGCTAGCTCCTCGCGAGCGATGCCGTTGCCCAACAAAAAACCCAATTCATGGAAGGCAATTGAGGGTTCTAATAGGACCTGCATGGCTTGGCAGTACGCCATCAGGACCACGGCGCTCCGTGTCGTCTTGTCCCTAAGATCGGCGTGGCCGTCACGCGCTACGCGGGCCATTCGCGACACGAGATTTCTATCGGGCAGGACGACGGTATCGTAGCCTTGCTCGTCCTTGGCGTAGACGATCGCCTCCAGTCGCAACAATCCTGCCGAAGGTGGAATGAAGCCAGGTGCGAGGATGCCAGCAGCCATCAGCTCCGCGCCTAGCGCTTCGACCTCGGCACGGGGAAAGCCCTCTTCGAACTGTACAACGTATTGCGTCGCCGCCTCCGCCATGCCGAACGGCTGCCTCCGTAGGCGCGACTTCGCGCCCTTCTACGCCACTGTAAGACGAAGTCTCCAGCCTCGGTGATCTGCACCGCCTAGTGTCGACGGGCAACGTCCGCGAAGGGGTCGTTCACTGCTCAAGGCCGGCGGCTGAAGGTCCTGTTCCTGGAGCGATCCGAAAGTCTCCTTCTGACGCATTTGCGTCATTGCGGCGTGCATGTGGCCCCGATCGCGCATAACTCGGCGGCCGGCGAAGCCTTCCATCCGCTCGCGTAAACACTCCCCAAGTCAACGGTCCTCGTCAGCAGCCGCTCTCATTTGAGCCAATCGCTCTGCGCAAACCGTCCGGGTCAAGGTCCGCAGGACATCGACCCGCTGCGCCAGCCATGCGAGCTCCTCGACCGTGATCTTGTAGTGCTCGGAGTAGCGGGCCTTCACATAGGCCTCTCGGAGCAACTCGAAGCACCGCCGCTCGAATTTCGTCTCGCGTGGCCAGGCTTCGGCGAGTCGCCCGTCGATACCTTCGGCCTTCTTGCGCAGAAAAGAGAGGTTATGAGCCTTTCCGCTGTAGAGCGTCACGACGAGAAGTATGCAGTGATAAAGGTGCTCTGTGGTCTGATGCACGTTGAAAGCCGCGAGGTTTGGCTCGTTCTCAGCGATGCAATACGCAGCGACTTTTCTGAAGCTCGCCGCACTCGCCATCCACTGCTCATAGTGCCGCTCCGCCTCCGCCAGCGCGACCCCCGCTTTCAGGTCGGCAGGCCTGTGCAGCTTCTTTCCGGGCGTGTCGTGAAGCAGCACCCCTTCGCGAACGATGTCGGCGAAGAAGTAGCGGCCCCGGTCCAGCTGCTCGTTCACGTCGTCGAGGGTGTGGACGATGAGGCTGACCGGAGTGCGCAGGTCGGGCCCGACGGGCATGGTGCGGTTCTCGGCCTCGTGCCAGAACTCGCCGTCGGTCAGGTCCTCGTGATCGACGATGATCAACAGGTCGAAGTCGGAGAAATAGCGGCCGACCGGATCGTGCACCCAGTCGCCCCGCGCATAGCTGCCGTAGAGGATGATCTTCAGGATTCGGCCGTTCTTCAGGCGGTCGGCGCGTCGGGTCGAGACGGCCTCCTCGAAGGCGGCGCGCACGGTCTCGACCACCTGGCGCAGTTCGGCCTGCTTGCGCGGCGGCAGATGATCGAGGCTCTTCTTCATGCGCCGAGTCTCCGCCATGCGACCCCGCACGGCAAGTTGCAATGCGGGGCTCGCCGCCCTCGCCTGCGGCATCGGGCGCGCGCCTCGGCCGAAGGCGACCGACGCGTCCGGAGGGCACCACCGGAAAAGGCCGCGCGCTGTAGGCGCGCGGCCAGTCAGGTCAGAGCCGGTCGTCGATCACTCGGCGGCGAAGGAATAGCCATCCTCCGTCATCGGAGCCGCCTCCTCCGACGCCTGGGGCGCGGGCTCGCCGGGACCCGCGTCCGCCACCGTTACAGCCGGAACCGTCCGCAACAGCGGCGGGAGCCACCTCTTGCCCGCGACCAGCAACTCCGCCGCTTCGGCCATTTCCGCCTTCTTGAACCCGACGATGCGCTCGGCCTCCGCCTTACCCACCGCCTCCTCCACGGCTTCCAGCATCCGCGCTTTGGACACACGGCTGAAATAACTCCCCGCCGTCGCGGTCCAGGTGGTGGTCATGTCGAGTCCGAGCGCCGTCGCCAGCACCTCGGCCTGAGCCCAGGCCCCGTACCTCCGGTCGTGCGGATCGCGCACGGCGTTGATCGCCGCCGATGCGCAATGGGCCATGAGGTCGACCAACTCCGAACCCGGCATCTCGACGAGGGCCGACCAGAGGTCGTCCGCCCGAGACGGCAGACGCTTTGTCCACGCCGCCCCCCGAGCGTTGATCTGCCGCATGGCCGGGCTGTCGTCGATCCCCGGCGCAAACCGCTCCAGTCCCATGAAGCCGAGCCGAAGCTGTAGGGGCGAGCTCAGCCCGTGGCCGGGGTAGAAGGCCTGCAAGGCCATGGCTTGGACCACGACCGTCAGGCTGAGGGTCGCGTCCTGCGCCAGAGCATCGCGCAGCCCCGCCGTCCGGTGGGCCGTCAGATCGAGGACCAGACGCTCCGACAGG
The DNA here is from genome assembly GCA_943369795.1 of Rhizobium sp. Q54. GTDB lineage: Bacteria > Pseudomonadota > Alphaproteobacteria > Caulobacterales > Caulobacteraceae > Brevundimonas. The sequence goes on from CALROO020000033.1 coordinate 13,158, forward strand.
GGAGCCAATCCCTCATCGACCTCCGACGCGTCGCCTGACGGGGCCGCCTCAGCCGCCTCCCCGTTCCGATCCTCGCCTTCAAGCGAGGCCGCCTCAATGTCAGAGGGGGCGGCGGGCGGTTCGACCGGCACATCTTCCGGCCGGACCAGACCGCGCTCGAAGCGGGCGAGGCCGTCGTAGCCGAGGGTGACGATCACGCCGGACCGGGCGAGATCGTCCGGCGCATAGGCGAAGTCCGGGCCGTAGGCCTGCAGCGCCGCGTCGATCTCTTCCAGACGCGCGTCGCGTTCCGGCGACGGCTCCTCGGCGTCCTCGATCTCGATGACCAGCCGGTCGTATTCCTCCGACAGGGCCGCGATGGCCTGGGTCGCCTCGTCGGTCCGCTCGACCGCCTCGGGATAGACCCGGCTGTAGGTCTCTCCATAGGGGAAGTCGAAATGGGCGGCCGACCATGTCCAGCCCTCCCGCTCGCGAACCTCCACCGCCAGCCGTTCCAGCTTGTCCTGAACCAGCCGGTCCAGTAGCCCGACGTCTTCCACCCATCCCGCGCCGTCCTCGGTGAAGAGGTCGCGCAGGACGCCGCCGCCTTCGGCCTCGTAGGCCTCCAAACCGACGAACCGGACGCGCCGCTCATCGATCGGCACCTTGGCCTCCATCATGGCCCGCCGGATGGCATAGCCGGGCGAATGCTTTCCGATCTGGCCGAACACCTGACGCTGGCGTTCGTGGTCCTCGCTGACGGCGAACCCCATCAGCTGGTCCATGGTCAGATCGCCTGCCCGATAGGCCGCGATCAGGTCGGGTGCCACCGAGGCCAGCCGCAGGCGCTGGCGCACCACATGGGCGGAGACCCCGAACCGCGCCCCGATCTCCTCGGGGCCGAACCCCTTCTCCACGGCGAGGCGCTGGAAGGCCTCGAACTGATCGGCCGGATGCATGGCCTCGCGGGTGATATTTTCGTCCAGGCTGATCTCATGGGCGTCGTTCTCGGTGTCGAGGATCACCCGCACGGGGTGGGTCTTCTTGATGGCCTTCCTCTTGGCCAGCAACCGCAGGCCTTGGCGGCGGCCCTCCCCGATGGTGACGAGATAGTTGCCGGTCGGCGTCCCGTCTTCCTTGCGCTCGATCTCCACCACCGGCGGCTGCAACACCCCCTTGGCCTTGATGGAGGCCGCGAAGGCCTCGATGGTCGCCGCCGCATGCGGCGTCTTCCGCGCGTTCTTGGGCGAGGCCTTGAGCCGGTTGAGCGGCACCGTGATCTCCGCGCCGTGCTGCGGCTCCGCCCCCGCCGCCATCGGTGCCGCGTTCGCGGCCCCGATGGTCGCCACCGTCGCGGTCGTTTCGATCTGTTGAGCAGTCATGTCTCTGCCTCCTTTGGGCATGGGTTTGCAGGCACGCGAACTGCGCGCCTGAAACCCTGCCCGTCGGCGAGACCGGGGTAGCAAGGGCCAGGGCGGACCGGCCGGAGGGGGATCGCCCGACCTGCACAAGCCCGACCCCGATCGCGCTCATGACGCCCTTCGCCGGCGCGGAATGTCGGCGAGACCGGCCGGTCCGGCGGCGCAGCCGCGAACCCTGGCGCGCGCGAGGGCGGAGCCCTTAGCCCTGAGAAAATGCGGCCACTCCTCTTGAAAGGCCAAGCTTCAACCCCATCATGATGGTGTGGCGTGGTCTATCGACCACAACATCTGGACGAATGCCTCGACCCGGGTCACGAATCGGCACACATCTGCGGATGGGTTAACAGGACGTGAAACACGTCTTCCGGTGCGCTGCGACTCGGTCTAGGTGATGAGTCTGCGGTTGGAGCTGGGCTGTTCCCAAACCCTCCGATGACGAACAGAATTTCTGTGTTTGGCGGCTCCGGCCGCCAACGCCGGAACAGTTGCTTTCCCCGCGTAGATGACCGCGCCAGCGGACTGATGGGGTGAAGAGGGACGGCCGTCGACTTGGCGGTCCAGAAAGCCGCCCCTCTTGCGTACCGACTCGCGAAGGGTCGGTGGTGCGACTTTACGCATCGCCGACGACAGCACAACCGTGCTGCCGCCCCAGAGGTCCCGAACCGAGCCTAGTGCCGGAGCGACGCACGCGGCGTCGCGCGTTCAGGATGGAGGGGCGTTTGGCCCGCATACACGTAGACCACAAGGATCTGGTCCGGTTCGCCGAAGACCGGGTCAATCTGCCCGGGGACAAGGCGAACGAATATCGCGCCCAGGCCAACAGGCTCGGCGACAGGCTGGACTTCTATTTGACCGAACATCCAGACTTCAGCCTGAAGCGGATTCAGATCGCCGGAAGCCTGGCCAAGGGCACCGCCCTGCGGACAATCAACGATATCGATATGGCGGCCTATATCAGCGGTGCGGCGGCGCCGAAAGATACGCGCGCCCTGCTGGACTATCTGGCTGAGCGTCTGCGCAAGGCGTTTCCCAACTTCAGTGCCGATCAGGTCACGCCGAACACCTATTCGGTGACGGTCTCGTTCCGCGGATCGGGTCTCGACGTCGATGTGGTGCCCATCCTCTACGACGGAGATCCGCAATGGTACGGCGACCTTGTCAGCCAGGATGACGGGTCGCGCCTGAAGACGAGCATCCCGCTTCACCTCGCGTTCTCGAGGGCGCGCAAAAAGGCGCAGCCAAAACACTACGCCCAGGTCGTTCGTCTGGTGAAGTTCTGGGCCCGGAACATGAAGGCGGAGCGCGACGGCTTCCGGTTCAAGAGCTTCATGATCGAGATGATAGTGGCGCATCTCTGCGACCAGGGGGTGGACATGTCGGACTATTACGAAGCCCTGCAAGCCGTGTTCATCTACATCGCGCGGTCGAACATGCGCGAGAAGATCGTGTTCGCCGACTGCTATCCGGCTTCGTCCGTCGGCACGTTCACCGAGCCGGTTCAGATCATCGACCCTGTGAACGCACTGAACAATGTCGCCCGCCTCTACACGAGCGCCCAGGCCGACATGATCGTCGACGCCGCTCTCGACGCCGGCGACGCCATCGACGCCGCCCTGCATGCGCCCACCAAACAGGAGACCGTCCGCTACTGGCAGAAGGTCTTCGGCCCCTCCTTCCAGGTCTGACGCCGATGACCTTCGCCACCACCTATACCGAAACCACCACCTTCACGGTGACTCACGCGCGCCATATTGCGGCAAAGGTCGCCACCGACCTGAGGCGCATCCAGCGCCTGTACGATCGGCCAACCGACCAGCAGATCGCGGACTACGAGGCCGAACTGATCGCGATGCTCAAGGGCGGGTACCTCATGCGTGTCATCTACGGCTTCAAGCGCAACGGCGACTACGTCGAGCCGACTCTTCGGTATGAAGCCTCGGACCTCAACGGCTCGACCGGGATCGACGACGATCCAGGCAAGATCCGGCCCGGCGCGAACGTGCTGGGCGCGATGTTCACCAGCTACATGCACTACACCCCCGCGTGGTTCGCCTTGACGTCGGCCCAGCAGGCGACGTTCGAGTCCGACCTTCCCTTCTCCCGGTCGAACGCTTCCGAGCCGACGGTCTCTGGCTACCTTGCCGCTGACCTCAACTACTCCGCCGGCGGGCGGGCCCTCCAACGTTCGACCCTCAGGAGTTGGTGATGTCGATGAAACCCGGACTGGACGATCTGTTCGAACCCCGCGTGGTGCTTCCCGACTTCAACGCGCAGGCGCGTCTCGCGCGGCTTGTGGGGCTGGACGATCAAAAGACCCGCCTGACGAAGATGCTCGGAGTGCTCGTCAACCCGGCACGCCTGCAGGACTGGCAACGTCGCCATCATCCTCAGGCGCAGGGCCTGATCGACATCGTGGGCCGGCGGCCACCGCTTGTGGTGCTTGAAGGCGATGTGGGTTCCGGCAAGACCGAGCTGGCAGAAACGATCGGCGATGCGGTCGCCCGACAGGAAGACATCAATATCACCCTCTATCCCCTCAGTCTGGCGACACGGGGTCAGGGGCGCGTCGGCGAGATGACCCAGCTTTTGTCGGCCGCCTTCGACGCCGTCGCGGCCGACGCCCAGCGTCTGAAGGGTGCCAACGGTCGCGCGCGGGGAGCTGTGTTGATGCTGGTCGATGAGGCTGACGCGCTTGCTCAGTCGCGCGAGGCGTCTCAGATGCACCACGAGGACAAGGCGGGTGTGAACGCCTTCATCCGCGGGGTTAACCGGCTCGCCGCAGACCAGCTGCCGGTCGCGGTGATCATGTGCACCAACCGCCTCGATGCTCTGGACCCGGCGGTTCGGCGCCGGGCAGCAGATATCCTGACTTTCACGCGACCGAATGACGCGCAGCGCCGCAGCGTCCTGACGGTGATGTTCGGGGGCTTCGGATGGCACGAGAGCCACATCGGCGCCTTGGTCGCGGCCACGGGAGTCCAGCCGGGACGCCCCGACGGGTTCACCTACTCTGACCTGACGCAGCGTCTGGCCCCCGGCATCGTCCTGGATGCCTATCCGACAAAGGCGATCGATCCGCACCGGGCGCTCGAAATCGCACGGTCCATGCAGCCAACCCCCCGATTCAAGGAGGCGCGGGCATGACCGCCGACTCCGCCGACCTCGCCTGGATGCGCCAAGCGTTCATGGACGTACAAACCGAGCTGGCGTTCAAGATCAAGCGAGCGAGCAGTTCCATCGGGCATTCAGGCACCAAAGGCGCGGTTAATGAGGAACACTGGCTGGAGATCTTCCGCGCTTATCTGCCCAACCGCTATCAGGTCGCGTCTGCCTTCGTGATCGACAGTCTCGGGGGCCGAAGCCAGCAGATCGATCTGGTTGTCTACGACCGGCACTACACGCCGACCCTTCTCGACCAGCAAAGCCATCGCTATATCCCGGCCGAAGCTGTCTACGCCGTGTTCGAGTGCAAGCCCCATCTGGACAAGGCCTACCTCGAATACGCGGGGGAAAAGGCGGCATCCGTCCGAAAGTTGCATCGGACGTCGGTCGGCATCACCCATGCGGGCGGCGCGTATACACCCCGGGCGCCCTTCCCCATCGTCGCGGGTATCCTCACCGCGCGCTCAAGCTGGGTGGATGGACTGGCCGACACCTTCATCAGCCACCTCCCAACCGAGACCGATGAGGTGCTCGATTGCGGCTGCGCGCTTGAGCACGGCGCTTTCGATCGCTTCGACGGGGATCTCGCGGTCCGGGGCCCCGATGGAGCCCTCATCCATTTCCTGTTCCGGCTGCTCGGAAAACTTCAATCCCTGGGCACAGTCACCGCGATCGACTGGAGCGCCTACGCCGCCATCCTCGATGCGGTGGAAGACGAGCCTCAGGCTCCGACCCTGTGATCCGAGCGACTGACGCGCAATAGCGCCAGTCATCCCAGTTCCGGCAACCGGTGCAGCAAGCTTGGCGCATCTCAAGGCCTACGCTGTTGTCGGATCACCGGCACTACGCCATCGGCCTGCGCCATGAACGCCCGCGGGCAGCCGACCGGTCGCAGTTGCCGGCGGGCCGGAGCCCAACCCGGCGCGCGGACAGCCTCATCCCGAACTTCTCAGGCGCCGCCACGCTGCGACCTCATCCGCCAGCGCTCCCGTTAGATCGAACTTGTGCGACAGATGGATGATGCGGCTCTCGCGAAGGCGGTCCACCGCGATATTATCAAAGAAGACCGACGGGCCGTCGCCGCGATCCATGAAATGCCCTTGTTCAGCGAGCCGAGTGTCGCCGTCGACCATTAGCCGCGTCAAAGACAGGCGCGCTCGCATCTGAACGTCAGAGCGCGGGTGAGGCTACAATGAAGACAGAGTGAGGTCCGGTCGCTTCGCCCCGATGCTGCAGGGCGTTAAGGTAGCGATAGCGCTTTGATCCCTCGATCAGCAGGAACCGGACGTCCGGACGCTCGCCGTCATGAGAATGAACCCCGCCCGGGGTCTCCAGCGCGACGGGCGGAATGTTCCAGGTGCCATCCGCCCATAAGCGGGCGGTATCGACCGGTCCGAACCCCCCACCCCGTTGGAACTGCTCGTAGTCCCAGTCGGGGTCCAGCGGGCCGCCGAACTCCAGATGCACCCGCTCCAGATAGTCCGCCGTTGACCAGGTCTCCTCGCGCCAGACCAGCGGCGCTAAGTCGATGAACCCGAACCGGGTCTCCCTGAAATGCCTGTAGATCCACTGCTCCACGACAAAGGGGTGCAGATGGCTCAGTTCCTCCTCGTGGCGCGCGCGCCAATCGGCCAAGGGCTCCTTGTTGTCCTGGTCGTCCTGCCGGGGACGAAGGCGTTCCGGCCAGAGAAGTTCGTTGCGGTTCCGCAATTCGAGCATCCGCTTCCTCTAGTCTGGCGATCCCGCTCTGACGAGTTCCCTGAGCCCCGGCTCCCGGCCGCATGTGCGGACGAGAGGTCAGGGCGCAACCGGCCGGCGGCCTGTTCAGGAAAGCGCCGGCTCCGCGGGCGGCTGTCGAGGCGGCGCGATAAACAACGACAGGTCAGGCTCCTTCAACATGGCGAAGATCGCTTCAGCCCTCTCCCACTCGTCGCAATCGGATGAACTTCCCCCGTCGCCCGGTTGAGCCAAAAACGGCGGGGAATCCGAGGTCAGAACTACGCGCCAGAACCCGAGACAAGCTGCCGGCCAAGGGTCTGGCAGAACGAGCGGGCAGCCATGCCCGGAACGCCAAGGCTCGCGTCAGCCAGGCCGTGAACGCGGGCAGGATGTCGAAGACCGAAGAAGGCCGCATCGACAAGAAGGCCGACACGGTCATCGACGGCAAATGACGTGTCCGCGCATCGCGTCACACCGTAGACTTCCGGGTTGTCAAACCGGGCGTTCGGGCCGATCTTAGACGCATGGCCAAGGCGACCACGAAAACGGGACGGGACGGCAAGTCGGGCAAGTTCGTAGGAACGACCCGGGTTCTCGGCACGACCAAGGACGGGGTCAACATCCTGAAGCCTCGCGGGCGGTCGACGCACTTCACCCAGAAAGAACTGCGCGACACCATCCTGTCGGTGAGAAGCGCCAAGCTGGCGTAATGAACGACCGCCACGTCTTCATTAAATGCCCCTTCTCGACCGACTACCATTCCTACTTCCAGGCGCTCGTCTTCGCCGTGATCCGCTCCGGATTCACCCCGCGCTGCGCGCGGGAACGCGATGACGCCGGCGAAGTCCGGATCGACAAGATCTGCCGGATCATCGCCGAGAGCCGATACGGCATCCATGACATCTCCAAGACCGAACCCGATCCCGGCTCCGGGCTGCCGCGGTTCAACATGCCGTTGGAGCTCGGCCTCTACCTCGGTGCCCGACGGTGGGGACGTGGTCAGTCCGCCAAGCGGACGCTGATCCTCGACCGGGAGCCCCACCGCTATCAGACCTTCATCTCCGACATCGCCGGTCAGGACATTCACTCGCACGGCGGCGACGTCGCCCAGCTGATCGAAGAGACGGCGTCCTGGCTCCGGGATGAAGCGCGCGACCCCGACGTGCCCGGCGGACGAGCCATCTCCGGCGAATTCGCGCGGTTCGCCGTCGATCTGCCGAAGATCGCCGCCGCCAAGCGGCTGGAGCTGGACGAGTTGACGTTCAAGGATCTCGCGGCGATCGCCGCCGAATGGATCGTCATCGACAGCGGCGTCGCCTGAGCCGGGTTCCTCAGACCCTGCCCCTGCCGGTCGCGACCTAACGGATCGACCCGCCGCCGGCTTTTGCATTCCATAGAGTCGTATTCGGAGGAGGCTCTGGATGGCATCCTCCACCTGCCGCTATAGGGAACGATCAAGAGCTCCGCGTGGGTGAAGCATGGCAATGCAGCGCCTCTCAGGTGCAACGATCAGATGCGCCATGCGACAGCGCCGCTGAGTGTTATCTCGCCGCACGCTCAACCCGCGACGAGGCCCACGCGGCGGTCGCAAGCAGCGCGCCATAACCGAGGAAGAGAAAGGCGGCATAGCCGCTGGCGGCCTCAGCAGGCAGGCTCGGAACGGCGGCCTTGAAGTTGAGCATGACCGGCACCTCGCCGATCAGGCCGGGTGTCGCGAACAGCGCTGCGGCTCGCACCCAATCGTGCCGCGCCGTCCCCGACCACCGTGCGCCCAGGACAAACAGTAGAACGAACGAGGTGCAGAGCGTGACGGTGCTGAGCCAGTAGATCAGTTTGCCGGAACCGAACAGCGGGCCGGCGAGCACCGCCAGCGCCGCGGTGGCGATCGCCCAGACAAGCGCGCCGAGCCCAGTCCAAAAGATCACACCGTTCATCGTTGCGCCCTCTTGCGTGTAACAGGTGCTTCATATACCCACACGTAGCAGTTGCTTCAAGAGGCTTTATGATCGATCCCGCTCAACGCGCGCTGGAGCTCTGCCTGAATGCCGCCCTCGCGCGGGGCAGCCTGGCGCTCGGGCTGCGCGACTATGAAAGGCTTGTGGGCGTCAGCGCGCGTATGCTGGTCCATCATTTCGGGACGAAGGCTGGGCTTGAAGCCGCCCTGCTTGGAGAGATTGAACGTCGGCTGCTGGGCGAGGTGCTCGTGCTTCTCGCCGAGCCGGACGCCTCGCCAATGGAGGTCGTTCGGCGCTTCCGCTCCGAAGACCAGGCGGCGACGCGCAGGCTGCTTCGGCTTCTGGTCGGGCGGGGCCTCTCCGGCGACCCCGCCGCAGCCGAAGTGCTGCGGATGGAGCGGGACCGGTGGCGGGTCGCGTTGCTCACCCGCTACGGCTCGCCAGAGGAGGCCGAGCAGGCGCTGTTGATTCTCGTCGGCGGCGCGCTCGATACGCTGCTTTCAGAAAGCTGACCCATTTAGGTCGGCCAACGCCTCGTAACCTCCGACCTGATCCGGGCTGCCTTCGGCGTCGGTCTTGCGTGCTACCTGGCGATGCTGCGCGCCGGCTGGCCGAAGAGCGATCCGACCGTCGGCGAGGCCTTCTCAGCCAAGTGCCGGCAGTCGCGCTGGCTGAAGCAGAGACCAGCGACCGGCCTGCAACTTGTCGGGTGCCTCACCCGCTTCGTCAAAGGGACCCGCGATGTCCCAGCCGACCCGTTCGTGCGGCGGCGTGATGGCTACGCGCTACGACGACACGCGGGGTGCAGCCGCGCGGAACGACTATGCACGCGCCAACGGCCTCCTCGCGCTTCGAGACGTGTGAAACGTCCGGCCAAACGATACCGCCTCGGGGGCCTGCTGAGCTTAGCAGGCCCCCGACCATCAGTGGGGTAGGATGGAACCGAAGTCACCCGCTTGGAAGTCGCGAACGGCCTGCCACAGCTCGTCATCGGTGTTCATGACGAAGGGGCCGTGGCGGCGGATGGGCGCGTCGAGCGCGTCGCCCCCGAGAATAAAGGCGTCGACGGCCGAGACGCCTTCCAATCTGACGTCGTCAGCCGGACCCAGAAGCGCCAGTTCTCCCGACGACAGTTGCTCTCCGTGAAGTTTCGCTTGTCCGTCAGCGATATAGACGCCCAACTCAGCGGCTTCGGGCCGCAAGGTCACCGTGCCGCCGGCCGGCAGACGGACGTGCGCCAGCCATGGATTGGCGAAGGTCTCGACGGGTCCTACGCGATCCCCGAGACGGCCGGCGACCAGTCGCACGACGGCATCGTCCTGGACGAACTCCGGGATGTCGGAATGAGCGACGTGCTTGTAGGCGGGCGGGCTCATCTTGAACGCACGGGGCAGGTTGATCCAGAACTGCAGACCATGGATCCGCCCGCCTTCGCGCCGGATGACCTCATCGGCGCCTTCGTCGTGGAGGATACCGCTTCCGGCGCGCATCCACTGCGCTTCTCCGGGGCCGACGACGCTTCGGTTGCCCAGGCTGTCGCGGTGCTCGCCCCGGCCTTCCAGCAGATAGGTGAGGGTCTCGAACCCCCGGTGCGGGTGGTTCGGCGCTCCCTTTGCCTCCCCGGGCGCGAAGTCGATGGGCCCGAAATGGTCCAGGAAGATGAAGGGACCGACAGCTTCGAGTCGGGGTGCCGGGATGGCGCGCCGAACCGTCATCCCTTCGCCCTCGATCGTATCGGCGGCCTTGATGATCCGATGAAGGGGACGCGGCGAGGCCGGGTTGAGGGCGCGCCTCGTCTGAGACGTAGCGTTCATGACTGATGCTCCATTCAACCGGGTCAGGCGCGAGCGAGAGCTGAGCCGAAGCTCGCGCGTCGGAACCAGGCGACAGCGGCCGTGACGGCGAAGAGGACCAGCGCTGGGACAGGCGAGCCGCCGATGACGAACAGATGAGTGAGGACGGCGAACACCATCGTCGTGGCCAACAGCAGCGCGCCGAAGGCGGCGGTTCGCGGGTGTAGAAGCGCTAGGCCTCCGATGACCTCGATGCCGCCGGTGACATAGCGGAACCATTGGCCCACGCCGACCTGGTCGAAGACCTCGACCATAGCCGGAACGCCCGCCAATTTGGCCGAGCCCGCGGCGATGAAGGCGGCGGTGCCCAGGCCTTGCAAGGTCCAGAGCGCGATTCGGCCGATACGACCCGACTTGGCGGGTAGGGCGGATTCGTTGGTGGTCATGAGGGTCTCTCCGTTCTTGGCCAGAACCGTTCCGGCCGCTGCTCTTGAGACACCGATGTAGACCTTCTCGGCTAAAGTGATAATCACCGATCCCTGAGAATCACTGTCCATCTTGGAGCGACAATGAACACGTTGGACGACATGCGCATG
>CALROO020000034.1:0-22321 GCA_943369795.1 Rhizobium sp. Q54
GGGTTGAAGCGATAGCCCAGACGCGCGAAGGCGGCCCAGCCGTCGTTGACTTCCCAGTTCCAGTTGACGCCCGTGGTCGAGGACTCGGTGTTGATGTCGTCGATGATGTGATAGCCGGCATCAACCGCGCCGTACCAGCCGTCCGGCTCGGCCGAAGCGGCTCCGGCCGACAGGGCGAGCGCCAGCGCAGCGCTGGTCGCCATAAAAGCAGTCTTATTACGCATGGGTGTGAGCCCTCCGCAGCAAATTGGGTCATGCGGCGGTCTCACCGCCTTCAAGGGTCTTATCAGCGTTGCCATAGCGGGTCGAGATGCAATCCGTCGACTTTTGGGCAGGAATCCGGATCGTGGCGTTGAGGATACAGCGGAAAATCGGACCGCTCAGGTGTTGCTGGCCGCGAAATCGACGTTTTGACGCCTTTCTGACCAGCGATAAGGCGGATCGTTGCCGGATCCGACAGGGGTAGCGGTCGCGATCATTACGCCGCCCGGGCGCGGATTGCACCTTGCCGCAGACGGCGTAGCATGCTCCTGAACGGCCAGATTTGAGTTGGAACGCATTGCAATGGCGCTCACGGACCCGGCATCGCCCAGTGCACCGCCATCCTCAAGCCACGCTCCGAAGGATGAACCTTTCCTGCCGCGACAGGCCCGTATTGTCGGTGCCCTGATCATACGGGAGATGAACACGCGGTTTGGTCGCGACGGCCTGGGTTTTGTGTGGGTGGTCATGGAGCCGCTGGCCTTCTGTTTTGGCGTGCTCATTATGTGGAGCCTGATCAAGCCCGAGTACGAGCACGGCGTTCGGCTGGCCCCCTTCGTCATGAGCGGGTACATGTCGCTGATCCTGATGCGACATTTCATTAGTCAGTTCACCAACGCGCTCCAGGCCAATGTCGGTCTCATGCATCATCGTCAGATCGCACCGGTGCATTTCTACATGGCGCGGGGATCGCTCGAATTTTTGGGGACCACGGCCGCCTTCGTCGTCGTCTATGTGATTCTTCTGGCCATCGGACAGGTCGATCCTCCGAAAGACTATCTGTCCATTTACATCGGATGGATGACGATGGCTTGGGTGGGGTCAGGCTTCGCTCTTATCCTGGCGGGCCTGGCCATGAAATTCGAGATGATGGAGCGATTGATCCAGGTGATCAGTTACATCCTGGTTCCCGCATCGGGAGCTTTCATGATGGTGGCCTGGATTCCCTCGGCCTATCGCGACACATTCTTGCTTCTGCCATTCGCGCATGGGATCGAACTGATCCGGCACGGAATTTTCGGCGAGTTCGTCGCAACCTACTATGACATCCCCTATGCCTGGATGGTGGCGACGGTCATGAACATCGTCGGTCTGCTGCTGGTCGCCAGCGGACGCGGGGAAATCGACGTCGACTGACCCTCGCACTTATCGAGCCCGCTCGAACACGGATACCAAGATGACGGACGCCAAGCTCAACTATACCGGCCCCATTCCCAAGGCCCTGTCCTACAAGGCGCCGAAAGTGGCCTGGTGGCGCAAGATCCCGATCGGCTTCGTGGTGATCGTCGTGCTCCCGACCTTTCTGGGCGCGATCTACTATCTGCTGATCGCCTCGGACCGCTATGTTTCGGAAGCCAAATTCACCGTCCGTTCCGCCAGTCAGGGCGTACCGTCGTCACTTGGCGTCGCCCTGCAGGGGGTCGGCATCGCCTCGGGCCAGACCGACACCTATGCGGTGCACGAATACGTCTCCTCTCGCGATGGGCTGCGCGACCTGACGCAAAAGGTGGATGTGGCCGCCATGATCGGACGACCAGGGGCGGATCCGCTGTCGCGCTATCCGCGATTCGACGAAACCCGCTCCTTCGATGGCCTCTACAAGGGTTTCAAGCGGTTCCTCGACGTCGGCTACGATTCGACGACAGGTCTCAGCACCCTGCGGGTCGAGGCCTATCGGCCCGAGGACGCGCGCGCCATGACCGAGGCGCTGCTGGTCGGCGGTGAGGCCCTGGTCAACCGGCTGAACGAACGGGCCAGCACCGACGCCGTGGCCAATGCCGAACGCGCACGAGACGAGGCCCGCGCCAATCTCAGCGCGATCCAGCAGCAGGTCACCGCCTTCCGCAATCGCGAACAGTTCATCGACCCTGATCTGACCGCGCGCGAAAGCTCGGCCCTGATCGGCGGGCTGCTGTCGACCGTGGCCCAGCTCAGGGCCGAGCGGGCCCAGCTCGCAGCCGAAGCCCCGTCCAGCCCCCAACTGCCCACGATCGACAGCCGTATCCGCGCCTACGAGGGCCAGATCGCTGCCGAACGCTCCAAGATCGCCGGCAACTCAACGTCCCTGGCCCCGCAGGTCGGGGTCTATGAAGACCTGGTCGCCCAGCGCGAGTTCGCCGGGGAGGTTCTGGCGACCACCAGCGAGGCCTTGCTGGTCGCCCAGCAGGAAGCGTCGCGTCAGGGCCTGTATCTGGAACGGGTCGTCAGCCCCAGCCTGCCGGACTCTGCGGACCAGCCCCGTCGCTGGCGGTCCATTCTCACAATCTTCGCCTCCGCCTTATTGATCTATGGCGTGGGGTGGCTGGTCTGGGCCGGTGTCCGCGAGCACAGGCAGGCCTGATGCTGGTGCCCACCGACGACAACGTCGGCCTGCGCGTCACCAATCTGGGAAAGACCTATCCCAAGGCGCACAAGCCGGTGTTCTCGAACCTCAACTTCACCCTGGCCCGGAATGGTCGGCTGGCCGTTCTGGGTCGCAACGGTCAGGGCAAATCGACCCTGATCAAGATGCTGGGCGGTGTTTTGCCCATCAACGAGGGTCGCATCGAATGGCGTATGACAACGTCCTGGCCGATCGGATTCGGCGGGGGGTTTCAGGGTAGCCTGTCGGGGCTGGACAACATCAACTTCCTGTCCCGCCTGTACGATCGCCCGGTCAAGGACGTCCTGACCCGGGTCGACGACTTCGCCGAACTGGGCCGGGCGCTGCGCATGCCGGTCAAACATTATTCGTCGGGCATGCGTGCCCGGCTGGCGTTCGGGCTCAGCCTGGCGATCGAGTTCGACTGCTATCTGATCGACGAACTGGTCGCGGTCGGCGACACCCGGTTCGCCGAGAAATGCCGTGAAGAGCTGTTCTCCCGGCGTGCGGACCGGGCCTATCTGATGGCGTCGCACGACACCCGGCTGCTGGAAGCCTATTGCGATCGCGCCGTGATCCTCGAGAGCGGGCGCGCCAAACTGTTCGACGACGTCGCCGAGGCGGTCGAGATCTACAGCTGGCTCCGCGCCGCATGAGTTCCGCCCAACGTCTGGGGGTCTTCATCCTGCCCTCGCCCCGCCGTGAGGGCTGGATCGCCGCGATCGCGTCCCGAGCGACCGCGATGGGCTGGCGCGTGCTGACCGAACCCGAGGTCGAGGCGGCCCCGGACGACACCGATCAGCTGCTGCTCACCGGCGACATCCATGCCCTGTCCACCTTTGGCGCGCTGCGGATCGTCGTGATCACCGACTCGCCCGACGCTACGCTTCACCCCGTGATCGAGGCCGCGGCCCAGGGCCTGCGGGCCAATGAGGCGCGGGCCGGCGCTTCCGCCCCCTGGGCGATGGCCGCTGTCCTCGCCGAGGGTGGGGCCGAGGTCGTCGACGGACGCGCGGACTCGGTGATCCTGCCTTCATTCGGCGAGATCGCCGCCCCTGCCCGGATCGCCGATCCCGATCCGGGGTCCGAGCGCGGCGTTCTGGCGGTGTTCGACACCTTGCCGATCCCCGTCGGCGCGACCGCGGCCTGGACGACCGACCATTTCGACTATCCGCACAAGCGCGAGTTCTTTGGCGGAGAGCCGCAGGTCGACCTGACGGGGCGCCCCCGTGGACTGGTCTATGGCCCCTTCGTCCACCTGCCCCCCGGAACCTGGCAGGTCGAGATCGACGTTTCGGTCGACCCTGAGGGCGGTCGTTCGCCCTTGCGGTTGGAGTGGGGCGGCGGCGACACCTTCGTCGGCCACAGCGTCGCGGTGACGGTACCCGGTCGCTATAGCCTGGTCCTGACCAGCCGCTGGGCAGAGACCCTGACCGTCCAGATGCGCATCTGGCTGACCGAAGGCATCTTTCAGGGGCGGTTCGCCTTTCACGGCTGCCGGGTGACCCGGGTCGCCGACGACACACCCGTCACCACCGAGGCTTGAGAACGCCGGACCTATTCGGACGCGGGGGCCGTCGTCTGGTCCGTCAGCGCCGCATAGGCCCGGTCCAGCGCCTCGATCCGCACGAACTGCAGGCCACCAGATGAGGGCGGCGAGGGCGTGGCGGCTTCGGCACCAGGCGTCGTGCCATTCAGCGCGCGTCCGTAGAAGATATGCGCCCCGATCTGGCGCACCTTCTCCAGACGGCGGCCCCACGACGGGCGGACGTAGTTGGCGTGGTAGTTGACCGATGCCCGCGGCAGCAGGGCCTGGCTGCGGCCTTCATAGACGTCGCGCGCGATCCGTTCGGCCCGGCCCCAGGCGGTCATGTTGACGGGACCGCGACCGATCGAGCCGTCGCAGGTAAAGGTGAACTGGCAGGTCCGGCTGTTGCGCTGATAGACGACCTGGCAGACGTTGCGGGGATAGTTGCCTGCGCGGGATCGGTTCAGCACGACCTCGGCCACGGCGGCCTGACCCTCCTCGCTTTCGTTGCGCGCCTCGTAGTAGATGGCCTGGGTCAGGCATTCGATGTCGCTGGTCGGGATGCGGGGCGTCGAGACCAGGTCCAGTCTGGGGGCGACGTAGCCCCGCCCGGCACGACGCGCCGGGGCGACCGCCACAGGCGGTGCGATGGTCGAGGTTTCGCTCCCCGTCTCGACCGTCGTCGCCACGCCGGCGGCGGCAGGCCGGTCCGGTTTGCGGGCTTCCGGGCGGCTGGACGCGGCCGGACGGTTTCGACGCGTGGGCGATGAGGCGCGCGACGGCTCGACCAGCCGGACACCGTCGCCCGACCGGATCATCTCGGCCAGACGGGCGTTCAGGCGTTCACGGCGCTGGGCGTCCGTTTCGACCACCGGTCCCCGATCGACCGCGACCGGAACAGCGGAGACTGCGCGCGTCGACGCACCCGACGTCGTACTGCCCGCCGATCCGGCACAGGCCAGCGCCCCCACGGACAATATGGTCAGAATGGCGCGCAAGACGTCTCCCCGTTGTTCATGCCCTTAGCAGCGCCGTCCGTTTGCGCCAAGCGCCACCGCTGGGCCGTTCTGGCGGTATCCCTCTGGGACTGAGTTGGGTGTGTCGCTATGGTGATCGCCTATGAAGCGCGCCGTTCGACACGCGGGATTTTCCCTGATCGAGGCCCTGGTGGTCCTGGCCATCGGCGGCATGGCGCTGGCCATCATTTTTTCCATCGGCACCAAGGCCGGCGACACCGGCTTCAGCCTGGGACGGCGAGCCATGGCGGCGGCCGATACGGACCTGGCCACCAGCGATCTGCGCGCCATCCTGCGCAGCGTCCTGGTCCGTCCCCGCGCCGGGTTCGTCGTCGGGCTGGATACCCCCATGATCGGCGCGACCGACCGGCTGGAGGCCGATGTCGTGATGGAACGGGCCACACAGTGCGCGCCTCAGGGCTGGTCGGGACGATTGACCTTGAGCATTGTCCCGGCCGAAGGCGGCCAGGCGCTGGTCTGCGAGGCGGGCACGAGGACATCGCGACTGGCTCTGATGCCGGGTGATGGGGCCCGGTTCGGCTATTCGACCGACGCGGGTCAGACCTGGATGGAGACCTATACCGACCGCCCCGTCGGCACCCCGACCGAGGACGAGATTCAACGCTCTGTCAGCCTGTGGATGCGCGTGTCCGGCCCCACAGGCCTGGATGTTGTCGAGGCGTCGAGCTCCGGCCCACCGGCGCGATGGGGGCGGCGTGATGTCGAATAGGTCCGTCAGACCCGGATTCGCCCTGCCGGCGGTCTTGGCCGTCACAGGCGTGGTCACGCTGATCTTTCTGGTGGCGATCACGGCCCTGGCCAGCCTGACGGCCGAGGCCGCGTCGGCGCGGGCCCGACTGCGCTTCACCGAAGCGGCACTGACGGCGGAAGCCGGGCTCGCCTATGTCGCGGCCACGGACCCCCTGCGAGAGACCGGATGGTCCATCGGGGGACGGCGCACCACCCCGCTGGAAATCGATGCCCCCCCTCCGACGACCGAAGAGGGCAGGGTCGGTCTGTCGATTGACGGTCGCCCGTATCGCGCCGAGGGCCCTCATCCGCTCATCGTCGAGATCCAGGATCAGGGCGGAACCGTGAATCTGGCCGTCGCGCCGCCGGAAATCCTGAACCGCGTGCTCGAACGCTCCGGGGTCGCACCGACCGAACGAGCGCGGTTGCGGGCGCGCTATGGGGACTACACGGATGCCGACAGCTTGCGGCAGGTCAACGGGGCGGAAGCGAGCGACTATGCGGATCGGGCTCTGGCCAATCGGCCATTGCGTCGACCGGGCGAATGGCTGTCGGTCCTGGGCATGCGCGATGCCGTCGATCCCTCCGACTGGCGGCGGACGAGGCCGAGCCTGAGCACCGATCCGACGTCGTCGGCGATCAACCTGAACACCATGTCCGAGACGACGCTGGAACTGATGTTCGGACTGACGCCCACACAGGCCGCCGCAGTCGTGCGTCGGCGAAATGATGTCCCCTTCCGGTCTCTGGATGCGGTGGTCGCGGCGGCGGGAACGGCCCTGCCGATCGATCTGGAGCAGACCTATCTGTTTCCGACGGGGCGAATGATCTACACGATACGCGACACGCGGTCGGCCTGGGTCTATCGTGCGCGATTGACGCTCGACCCCTCCAATCGGGAACGACCGCTCTGGATCGATCAGACAGAACAGACCGAGGCTCCGGGACGGGCTGCGGCACGGATAACGGATGCGGCTGAGTTTCCTGCTCCCTCGAGTTGAACGCCTCGACGGTTCGGGGACGATCACCCTGCTTCACGAGGGCGGGGTGTTGGGTCGTTTGCGACCGACGGTCCTGCTGCTCGCGCGCGACCGGTGCGCCTTCGCCCTGTTCGAGACGGCGAACCTGCCGGCCAATCGACGTCGCCAGGCGGCCCGGCTGCATGCCCGGGTCGCCTCGCCCTATCTCGCGGGCGGGGCCAGCCTCGTCCGGGCGGGCAATGATTTCGGCGTCTGGTGGTGGGACCTCGAGCGGCTTGCGGCCGATCTGGCCAGCCGCGGCGCGCGGACCCGTCCGCTGGTCCGACCCGAAACCCTGGCCCAGCCGATCGGCAGGGGCTGGCGGATCGTCGCCCTGACCCAGGGCTATGAGGCCCAGTACTGGCAGGCGGGGGCGTTGCGCGCTTCGGCCTGGCGTCCGACGCGGTTCGATGCGGCCAGCTGGGGTGCCTTTTCGCGGCTGGTGCGCGGCGACACGCCGCCCAGCGACCTGCCCGCGCCCGTGCAGCTTCCCCTGGCCCCCGACAGCGAGGCCTTCTCCATCGCCCGCACGGAGATCAGCCGAAATCAGGCCCTGGGTCTGGTCGCCGGCAGTCTGGCCCTGATCGTCGCCTGCGGGACCCTGTTTCTGATGGGGCAGGGTCTGGCCCTGCGCGCCGAGGCCCGCGAGATCGCCGCCGAGACCGCCGAGATTCGCCTGGCCACACCCCGGCTCGACGCCACGCGGGGACTGGAACAGGATCGGCAACGGCTGACCGCCTATCGCCAGGCCGAGGAGCAGACCAACCCCGTCAGCGCCGTCGGAGCCGCCGTCGGCATCGCCGCCATCTACGACCTGTCTCCGGACGCAGTAGCTGTTTCCGAAGGCGTCATGACCCTGACCCTGCCGCTCCAGGCCGCGCGCCAGATCGACGACCTGGTCGCCGAGTTCGAGGGGTCGGGCTATTTCTTCGACGTCCGGCCCCGCACCGACCCCTCCGCACAGACCCTGGTCATCGAGATGCAGGTCCGCGAGGCCGCTCCGCCGCTTACTGCTGGCGGATGAAGCGACAGTCGCCTTCGGTCGTCTTCAGGGTCATCACGACGCGCCCTTCGTTGACCAGATTGGCCGTCGTCACCGAACAGACGCCGCCTTCCGCGATCTCGAGGGTCGGGGCCATCGTATAGGTCCAGGGGTCGCGCAGGGTCAGGACCCGGGGGGTGTTCTGTACGGCCCCGTCATCCGGCTGGCCGGAAGGGGAAGCCGACGCCGAGACGATCGCGGGCGTTATCGCGCCCGGATCGGCCACGGCGATGCCGATGCCCGTCCGGTTGGCCTCGCGACGCAGGTCCGAGACCTGTTTCTGGAAATCGAAGAAGACCGCATGGGCCGTGGCCTGATCCAGCATGCGCGACATGCTGGGCATGATCACCGCCGTGCTGAGCGCGAAGATCGCCAGGACGACCAGGATCTCCAGCAGGGAGAACCCGCCGCGTCGCAGCCGTCCGCCACTCCCGCGATCAGGCGTCGGAGGTGACATCGGCGTTGACCCCTTCGCCGCCGACGGCCCCGTCGGCACCGTAGCTGGTCACGCGGGCGCGGAGCTCCGGCGAGCCCACCGAGCCGTCGGCCGTGGCCGGAGGGGCGACATAGACATAGGGCCGCGCCCACGGATCAGCCGGCAGGGCCTTGTCCAGATAGGGGCCCGCCCAGCCCGGCACCTGGGCCGGATCGGCCTGCATCAACAGACCCAGCCCCTCCTGCTCGGTCGGCAGCCGTCCGATGTCCAGCCGCATGGTCTCGACGGCGGCCTCCAGCGCCTGGATCTGCAGTTTCGCGGTCGTCGTCTTGGACCGATCCAGCTGGGCGAACAGGCGCGGCCCGACGACGGCGGCGATCAGGGCGATGATGGCCAGCACGACCAGGATCTCGAGCAGGCTGAAGCCCGAACGACGCCGGGACCTGGCGACGCCGCACGACGATGGAGGGTTGGGGGTCTGGGTCTGGACAGCCACGGGAAAGCGCCTTGAAACTCTGAGCTATTACGGTCTGTTGCCGACTGCTATAGCGGACGGCCTGGGGGCGGTCGATGTGAAATGCTGGGCCTGGGCGCAGCCACGGACAACGGGTCGGAATTGCAAGCATATCTGGTGGGGATCGGGACGACGCTGCGCACGCAGACCCTGGCCCTTCGCGAACGACTGAGCCGGACGACCCGCAGAGAGCGGCTGATGCTGGGTGGGCTGGCCCTGGCCGTGTTCCTATATGCGCCCGTCGCGGTGCTGGAGTGGCGCACGGCCCAGACGGATGCATATGTCGCCGCCCTGACCGAGCGGTCGGCGGCGCGTCTTGCCCTGGCTTCGGCGCGCCGCGTGGCCGCCGATCCGGCCCAGAGCGCGGTTCTGGACGACATGAACAGCTGGGGCTTCGAGGCCTCGAACATCGCGGTCGCCCGGGTGCAGATCGAGCAGAGGCTGCTGGAAGAGGCCGCCGCCGCGGGCCTCGGCACGCCCCGGGTCACCGTGGCGGAGGAGGTCGAGACCATCGGCCCGATCCAGTGGCTGGAAGCCGAGGTTCAGGCCGACCTGACCTGGGCCGGCACCTTCGGGTTTCTGGACGGCCTGACCGCCTGGCCCGAGGGTTTTCAAGTCCGCGCCTTCAGCTACACGGCCAGTCCCGCGACGCCGACCCCGTTCGGCCCGCCCGTCAGCCGGACCAGCACGGTCACTATCGGCCTGGCCTTTCCGGTTCGGCTGACCAGCCCCGAGCCTGCGGCATGACGCGGTGGCTGGCCGTGATCTTGCCGCTGGTCCTGGCACTGGCGCTGCTGCTCGGATGGTCCTTTCCGGATCGTCCGGACGAGCCACTGGGCGTCTCGCGCGGCGGTGGGGGTGCGCGGGGGCTGACCCTGCGACCCGGCGAAAGCACCGGCGATGCCGTGCGGTTCCTGCGGACCCTGCGATCGGACCCGCCGCCCCCGCCGCCGCCTCCCCCGCCACCGCCGCCGCCTCCACCACCGCCTCCGCCACCGCCCCCGGACGTCGCGGTGACCTTTACCCAGGCGCTGGCGGCGATCGAGCGAGACACCCAGACCGGGGCCTATGTGGCCCTGATCCGCGACCCCGCCGCGCCGGGGCCGCAAATGATCCCCATGACGGTCGGCGATCGCTTCGGCGACGGGTGGAGGATCGCGGACATCGACGTCAACGCCGTCACCCTGGCCCGGGGCGACGAAACCCGCATGATCAGGCTCTATCGATGACGGCCCGGAAGGATTCGAACATGACGCACGGTTCGCGACACCCGGAAGGCCTGCGCGGAAATCGCATGACCCGGCCGATGCTGTGCGCGGCGGTCTCGCTCATGCCGCTCGTGATCCTGTCGGGTTGCGCGGCTTTCCCGTCGATGCAGACCACGGTCTCTCGCGCAGGACCGACGATCGTCACGCCTTCGTCCTCTGTCGAAACGCCGGACGAGGCGGGGCTGGACCCGCGCCGTCCCGAGCGTTTGTCGATCCCGACCAACCCGACGCCCGTCGTCGCCGCCCGTCCGCCCGCCACCGTGGCCCAGATCGACGCCCTGCTGCCGGACGAGCCGGTCGATGCCAACCTCGCGCCCCAGTCGATCCCACAGTTCGCGGCGACGGTCTTCGGCGGTCTTCTGGGCGTGCCCTATACCCTGGCCCCTGACGTGGCGACGCGGTCCGAAGTGATCTCGGGTGGCACGGGCGGCACCCTCAGCAAGCGCGACCTGTTCCGCCTGACCCAGCAGGCGCTGAAACAGTACGGGATCGAGGTCTATATCGAGAACGGCTTCGTCACGATCGGCAACACCCAGGCCAATCCGGCCATATCGCCCATTTCCCGCAGCCGCGAGGTCCCGGAAGGTGCCGGTCGCGTCGTGCAGTTCTTCGCCGTACAGACGATCGAGGTGAATGCGATCCAGGCCCTGTTGTCGGACCTGTTTCCGAACCTGGGCGGCGCGCGGATCACGCCGGACCCCCTGTCCAACAACCTGGTGATCTCCGGTTCCAGCCGCGAGGTGGCACAGGTCGTGCGGGTGCTGCGCGAGATCGACCAGCCCCGCTTCGCCGGGGCCGAGGTGCTGCGCGTCGAGCCCGTATATCTGTCGTCGGATTCATTAAGACAGAGCCTGGAAACCGCCCTCAGCACCGAGGGCTATATCGTCAGCACCCAGGCGGCGGCCCCTCGAGGCGTGATCGTGCTTTCGTTCAGTCAGTCGAACCAGCTGCTGATCTTCACGCGCGATCCGGTGGTGCGTTCGCGGGTGGAGTTCTGGGTCTCGGCCCTGGACCGCCCGGCGGCCCTCGGCGACAAGGCCTCCACCTTCGTCTATACGGTGCGCAACACCGATGCCCAGTCGCTCGGCCAGCTGGCCATGGGTCAGGCACCGACACAGAACCCCGGCAACACACCGGTGGGCGTGCCCGGTACGCCGCCGGCCAACAACGATCAGATCAATCAGCGTTCCGGCGGAGGCGGGCAGGCACAGGGGGCCAGCGGCAACTATCTGGGCGGGCGCGTCTTGGTGGACGCGATCAGCAACCGGATCATCTTCACGGGCACGGCGACGGACTATGCCTCGCTGGAACAGCTGCTGATCAAGCTGGACACCCCGGCACCCCAGGTCTCGATCGAGGTTATGGTCGCCGAGGTCACCCTGACCGATGCGACCAGCCTGGGGGTAAACCTGTTCGGGACCGAGGTTCGCGGCGACGGCATCGCAGTAGGAGACAGCGGCTCGCCTGTCGCCGACGGGGCCGGACTTCTCCTGACCTTCACGGGCCCTGAGTTCCGCGCGGCCCTCAACGCCCAGGCCTCCAACAACCGCGTCAACATCCTGCAACGCCCGCAGCTGGTGACCCGCAGCGGGCTGCCCGCGCGGTTCCAGGTCGGCAGCGACGTGCCGATCATCACATCGCAACGGGCGACCGACTTTTCGTCCGGCGGCGATGGCACAGATGTGTTGCAGAGCGTCCAGTACCGCCAGACCGGGGTCATCCTCGAACTGACGCCCGTGGTCTATGGCGACCGCGTCGATATCACCATCAACCAGGAAATCTCGGAAGTCGGCGATTCGATCAGTGACGCCATCGCCAGCCCGACCATCCTGAACCGCAGCCTGTCCACCCAGATCGCCATCGCCGACGGCTGGACCGGCGTTCTGGGCGGGCTGATCAGCAACAACTACACCAAGACCAATACGGGCGTGCCGTTCCTGAAGGACATTCCGATCGTCGGTTCGGCCTTCCAGAACAACACCGTCTCGGGCCGCCGGACCGAGCTTTTGATCCTGATCACGCCGCGCATCATCCGCACGAACGAGGACATGGCCGATTTGGCCGATCTGGCCGCAGAGGACATGGATGCCGCCTTCCGAACGGGCCGGGGCTGGTCCTACACGCTGACACCTTTCTCATTCGACCGAAGGCTGCGTGGGATCGGTTTCGACCTGCCCAGTCCGGAGCGGGCCTCCGAGCGGCCGCCCCTGTTCACGCCCCGCCGGGCAGAGCCGCCGGTCACGTCGCCAGCCGAAGTCGAGTCGTCGGTCCCGCCGCCCCCGCCGCCGCCCTCAACCTAGAACGCCGTCTCCGTAACGGCGTATCGCCAGCCCAGGCGATCGAAGACCACGGGCGCGGGCGGGCGACCGTTGCGGCGCTGCATTGTCACCGTCACGGTGAACAGCTGCACGTCATGACTGCCGTCTCCGACCGGAAACCCGGCATTGCGTCTGGGGATGCCCTTGGGCACGCTGGTCCACAGCACCGTATCGCCCCCCGGCAGCGAGACCCGGCCTTCCGGGGTTTCCATGGGATTGATGTCGCGCGTCAGGGCGATGGCATTCTCCTGAGCCGCCACCTGTTCCATGGCCAGGACCGCGCGCTGCTGGCCCCGAACCATCATCAGCTGCAACTCGAAGATCGCACCCAGAACCAGGGCCGCGATGGTCAGGGCGACCAGGGCCTCGATCAGGCTGAACCCGGCCCGACGGCGCGGGGGTGTCACACCACGCCCTCGTAGACACTGGACAGAGCGAGAACCAAGGACAGGGCCACGAACCCGACGACCAGCGAGATGGTCGCGATCGCCAGCGGCTCCAGCAAGGACGTCATCCGCTTCATCCGGTCGCGGAGGCGGGTCTCGTAGTTGTCGGCCATGAAGCCGAACATCGACCCGATCGCGCCGGATTTCTGGCCCGCCCGCAGCATGCTGAGGTCCATCGCCTCCAGCTGGGTGTGCGATCCCAGCGATGCATCCAGCGTAAGCCCGGCCCTCAGATCGCCGTCCAGCAGATCAAGCCCCTTGCGGAACGGCCCCGTCGGCACCGCCGCCCTCGCCAGTCCCACCGCCGACAGGATCGGCACGCCATTGTTCAGGGCAAAGGCCGTCAGCCGCGCCCAGGAGGCGATCTCCCGCGCCTGGATCACCGATCCGATCACCGGCAGACCATGCGCCACCGTATAGGCCCGTGCGCGAATGGACGGGTTGGTCACCGTCACGAAGATCAGCACCGCCAGCGCGCCCGCGATCATCCCGACCAGCGGCAGATTGGCATTGGCGAACTCGCCCGTTGCCAGCACCCAGCGCGACATGGCCGGGACATTGGTGCGGTCCTCGCCGATCATGGCTCCGAACCGAGGCACCACCTGGGTGAAGATGAACCCCACCGCCGACACCCCGGCAAAGGCCAGAAAGGCCGGATAGGTCATGGCGTTGGAGAAATCCCGCCGCAGCCGGTCCTCATAGGCCATCTGTTCGGCGGCCTCCTTCAGGACCTCGGCCACCCGACCCGATGCCTCGCCGACGCGGGCCATGGCGTAGACGTAGAAGGGAAAGCCGGAGACGTGCTCCTCCAGCGCCTGGCCGAGCGAGTCGCCGCGCCGCAAGGCGCCGATGGCGGCCTGGAACTGGCGCTTGCCCTTCAGCGCCTGCATGCCCTGGGCCACGGTCTCCAGGGTTTCGAGCAGCGAGACCCCGGCCTCCAGCATCAGGGCGATCTGGCGCAGGACCAGAACCCGTTCGCCCGGCTTCAGCCCCCGGTCCTTGCCCTCGGCCTTTGGGGCGAGCGCCGGGCCGATCTTGACGACGGTCAGTCCGTCGCTGGCGAGCCTGCGCATGGCCGCGCCCTCGTCCACCGCGCTCAGCACGCCGCGCGACAGCAGCCCGTCGCGCCCGATCGCCTCGTACTGAAAGGCCGAGGCGTCAGTCATCGGTGGCCCCGACGATGCGGTAAATCTCGCTCATCGCCGTCTCGCCGCGCCGGGCCTTCAGATAGCCGTCGTCGCCGAAACTCAGGAAACCGTCCGCGCGGGCCAGTCCCGTCAGATGATCCTCGTCGGCGCTGGAGCGGATGCCGGCGATGATGCCGGGCGAAGCCGGCGCGATCTCGTACAGGCCGACGCGACCCCGGAACCCGCTTTGGCCGCATTTCGGGCAGCCGACCGGCTCGCGCCAAGCCGGGGACTCGTCTGCGGCGACGGCGCGAAGATGCTGAGGGAGCCCGCGCTCGTGGGCCTCGGACTCGGCCGGCGTCGAAGGGCGGCTGCAGTCGACGCACAGTCGCCGTACCAGTCGCTGACCCGCCACGCCCCGCAGAACGTCGGCCAGCAGATAGTCCTCCACTCCCAGGTCCATCAGGCGAGGCAGGGCGGCGAGGGCGGAGTTGGTGTGGACCGTCGAGATGACCAGGTGGCCGGTCAGGGCCGCCTGCACCGCGATCCGCGCCGTTTCCGGATCGCGGATCTCGCCGATCATGATGACGTCGGGATCCTGACGCAGGATCGAGCGCAGACCGGCCGCGAAGGTCAGGCCGATGTCGGAGCGCACCCGAACCTGTATGACGCCCGGCAGGTCCAACTCCACGGGGTCCTCGACCGTGATGATCTTGCGCTCGCCGTCGTTCAGATGGGTCAGCAACCGATAGATGGTCGTGGTCTTGCCCGAACCGGTCGGGCCGGTGATCAGGAAGACGCCATTGGGCTGTTCGGCCAGATGAATCAGGGTCCGCTCCTGATCCGCGCCGACGCCCAGTTCGGACAGCAGCGGCAGGCGGCTGGTCTTGCCCAGCAGACGCAGGACCAGCGATTCCCCCCACGAACAGGGCAGGCTGGACACCCGCAGATCGACCTCCTGGCCCGAGACGCGGATCGACTGGCGGCCGTCCTGGGGCAGGCGACGTTCGCCGATATCCATGCCGCTGAGCAGTTTGATCCGGGAACAGACGGCATCGAAACTGCTGCGTGGCGCGGTCCGGGCCGTGGTCAGGACGCCGTCGATCCGCATACGGACCAGGAACCGGTCCTCATAGGGTTCGACATGGACGTCGGACGCGCGACGCGACAGGGCCTCGGCGAAGACGGAGTTGACGAAATCGATCGTGGGCGCTTCCTGGGCCAGTTCGCGCAGACGGGCGGCATCCGATCCTGTCCCCATGCCCGAGCCGGCGGCTGCGTCGCGACGCGCGTCGCCCAGATCGTCGGTCAGGGCCTCGATCAGCGACCGCTGGGCCAGCAGGAAGGTCACCGGCTCGGGCGTGGCCTGGCCGATGCGCGCGGCCAGAAGGGGATCTAGCGGCTGTACGGCGGCGCACAGGATGGAGCCGGGCGCACCTTCCGCCGCATCAGCAGCCGGCGGTGCCCGCCAGGCTACGGCCTCCCGCTCGGCCCACCAGGACAGGGGCGCGCGAATCTCGGCGAGAAAGGCCGCGATCTCGGCAGGCGTCGGGCCATCCTCCGGCAGCAGGACGTCGAGCGCCAGCTGTTCGGACAGCACCTCCAGCAGCTGCGTTTCGGACAGTGCCCCCAATCGCACGAGGTTCAGGCCCAGCAGGCCGCCGTTCTGGGCCTGGAGGGTGAGAGCGTTGGCAAGGTCGCCCGGTCGGATCAGCGCGCGATCCAGCAGGATGTCGCCCAGGCGGCGCGCGTCCCTCGGGGCTGGCGCGAGAGCGGGGGCCGTCCTCGCAGGCGCAAATCGGATGTCGATCGTGTTGCCGGTCAATGCAGGCTCTCGGACAGGCCTCTGGGGCGAGGTCCATGATCCTAGCCGATGTCCGCGCGATGCCCTACCGGCACCGCGCACAAAAAAAAGAGGGGGAGCGCGAACGCTCCCCCTCCCGGTCTTGATCGATACCTCGAAAACGAGGCGGTCGATTAGTTGACTTGGTTGTTCTGGCCTGGAGTTTCCAGGTTGCCCAGCGAGGCTTCGAAGTTCGAACCGTTCGAAGCCGAACCGCGGTGCTTGGCCGAGAGGACAGCGCCGTCGCCCTGGATGGTGATCCGCAGATCGCCGTTCGGGGTGTCGGTTCCCAGAGCCGTGCGCAGCAGAGCGCCCGACAGGACCAATTGGCCACCGGCGGGGATGCCGCCCTCAGCCGTCAGAGGCGTGCTGGACGGAGCCAGGACAGCCGCAGTGACCGGGATGCGCTGACCGACGGGGCCGCTGGCGGCCGAACGCAGGGTCACGAAGACGGGGCCCGTGGCGGTCGTGCCGGTGTTGGCGACGCGGATGGTCGAGGTCGAACCGGTCGCGGCCAGAGCCACCCACGGTGCATCGAAGTTGGTGCCTTCCAGCGTGACCTTACCGGCGTTGATCGGACCCAGCTGCGGGGCAACCGGCGTGAAGCCAGAGCCGTAGGTTGGGACGAAGCTGACCGTATAGTCAGCTGCGTTGATCACGGTGTTGCCCGACGGCTGCAGCGAGAAGGTCGCCGAGTTGCCAAGAACGATCGTGGAGTTGCCTGGGACTGGTGCCAGATTGAACGAAGCCAGGGTGTCGGTCGCGGTGGTCGGCGCGATGCTGTCGTTCAGGCGTGGGTTCAACAGGTTCAGCTTGGCACCGCCCGTGCCGCCGACGTTGACAGTCACGTCTGTGACGAACTCGGTGATCGTAATCGTCGAGGTGTCGTCCAGCGTCGAGTAGAACGAACCCGAGGTGACTTGGGCGGTGATGCCGGTCGCCAGGGTCGCCGACGACGAACCGGAGGTGCCGGAGAAGCTGACGTAGTTAGGCAGCTTGGCTTCGGCGGTGCCGGCCGTGGCGGTGAAGCCGTTGAAGTACGTCGCATAGGTCACGGCGTTGACGGGACCGGCGGTGTCGATCGTCGTGGCGGTACCGCCGTTGACGACGGCGACATCGCTGGCGACCGAAATCGTGGCGGCCGAGGTTGCGTTGACCGAAACGCCCGACAGGCTGAACGCCTCGATGGTCACGGTACCCGAGCCGGAGGTGTTGTCGATCGTGATGACGCCGAAGGCATCGCCGTCGGATTCCAGGAAGCTGGTGGCGACGAAGTCAGGACCGCTCGTGGCTTCTGCGGTGATCGTCGGGGCTCCCGTGAAGGTGGCGCCCGTCACGTCGAAGGTGATGTTGAAGCTGACCTGCGAACCCGAGGCGACCGTGATGTTATTGGTCAGGTCGGTCGAAGCCGTGAAAGCAGCCGACTGAGCCGAGCCCGAGGTCGGGTCGGCAGCTTCGGCGGCGATGATCTTCGAAACGGTCGAGCTGTAGCTGACGGTTCCGACAGTGCCGGTGATCGAACCGGCGTTGGCGGCGCCAGCGAGGGCCATCGTCGCGAGGGCGGCGGTGGCGAGCAGAGTTTGTTTAGTCATGGAAATGGGATCCCCCAAAAAACCGGTTTGTGTGGACGTAGCCATCGATGTCGCCTTTCGGCCACAGTTCAGACCTCGGAATTGAGGCGCGCTGCGTCCACGGCAGTCCGCTTTTAGCGCCTTCGATTTCCGAACGTCAAGCGGCAACAGACGAGGAACCGTCGATATGTTTCCTCGAAAACACAATGTAGTTCCCGAGGTTACGAACAAACATGAACGGCGTTCACCGCACAGCTTTTGGTCGAACGCCACTATACGTTATCGGCTGCTGTAAGTGACCCCACAGTGGCCCTCCCGGTTTTTGACAGATTCGTGCCAAATATAGGATCAAGCGTGGCTGCAGGGTTGCGGAACCTTTTGCGGTCATTGCTGAGACAGCGGTTCAGGTTCAGACTTTGTTAAGCTCTACAGCTCGCCCCGCAGGCGAAACGGGTGTCACAATGGGTGGAAGCTCTTGGTGGAGGTCAAAAAGCTGCTTAGACCCCCGACCATGGGAAAAGACGTCATAAACGCCGAAAGCGTTCTGCTGATCACGCTTGATTCGTGCCGCTACGACGCCTTTCAACAGGCGCGGGCTCCCAACATGCGAGCCGTGGCACCTCTTCACCGGGCCCAGGCACCCTCGCATTTCACCTATGGGTCTCATGCCGCCATGTTCGTCGGCTTCACGCCGGGGATCGCCGCACCGGTTCCTCTGCTCAACCCCAAGAACGCGCGTGTATTTCGTCTGAGCCAGGGTGGTAGTCGCGGCTTCGGCAAACCGGCCTTCGACTTGACGGGGGCCGACATCATCGATGGCTTTCGAAACGCCGGTCATGCCACCATGGGAACCGCAGCCATGGGCTGGTTCAATCCCGAGACTTCGGTTTCGCGCACTCTGACGGGCCAGTTCGATCACTTCTTCTTTGCGGGACGCCGCGGCGTACGGCTCCAGGCAGACTGGATCGCGGCGCAGATGGCGGAAGTCGCGGATCGCCCCATCTTCGCCTTCATGAACATCGGCGAAACCCACGTGCCCTATCATTTCGAGGGCGCGCCGTGGTCGTTCAAGGACAATCCCTGCGTTGCGTTTCAGACAGTCGATCGATCGGCGGAGTGCCGTCAGCGCCAGATTGCCTGCGTCGAGTATGTCGACGGCGTTCTGTCGCCCTTGCTACAGGCCTTCGCTGGAGCGACCGTCCTGCTGTGCGCGGATCATGGCGACTGCTGGGGCGAGGACGGGCTTTGGGAGCACGGCATATCCCACCCCAAGACGCTGGAAGTGCCCCTGATCCTGCGCCATCGCGGTCAGCCCGTCTGAAGCATGGCTTCTGCTTCGACTGGCGTCAGCTCGTCTTCCAGCCCTTGGTCTTGGCCGTCAGCGCCAGGGATTTGAAGTAGTTGCCCTGGAATGCCATCTGGCCGTGGTGATTGACGTCGATATCGGCCAGCACCATGACCTTGCCGCCGATGGCCCGCCACCGATGGCAGAAGCTGATGTCTTCGCTGGCCAGCTTGCCCTGATAGGTGACCGCGTCGAAACAGCCGACGACGCGGGTCAGGCGGACGCTGGCCTCGGCGCTGCCCGGATCCACCTGACGGATCAGCTCGGGATGCTCTTTCGCGATCCGCTCCACGGCGCTGCGCCGGATCATCAGACACCCGCCAGGAAGCGAGCGCATCTCGGTGAAGCCGTTGCGGATCTCGATCTTTCCGTCCTGCAACACGACATCGTCGTGCGCGATGAAGGTCAGCCCGCGATGGCGGCACTCCTCCAGCGTGAGGCCCGACTGGGCGCCCTGGTAGAAGGCTTCCAGATCGATCTGGCGTTTCGGATAGGTGAGGCCGCAAACCTCGTGTTCGGATTTCAGCAGGGCGGCGAAGACGCCGGCCGGAAAGCTCATATCGGCATCGACCATGAAGGCCACGTCGTGCCCCTGGTCCAGCAGGGCCGATGCGAACATGTTTCGCACGCGTCCGATCTCGGCCAGATCTATGCACATCAACGACATGGACGTTCCGGGAAACTGTCCCAAGATGGAGATCATGCCCTCGGACACGGTCCGCATCGTCTCGATCCGGACGGACCCGCCATAGGCCGGCACGCACATCAGGACCTTGAGCGGACGGTCGGCGGGCGCTTCGTCCGCCACAGGTGCGGAAGCAGCCGGTTTGACGGCGGTTTTCGCCTTCTTGCCCATGGTCTCAGCGCCCCAGAACCGTCGTCTTCAGATAATGGCCATAGGTGCTGGACCCCATGCCCTTGGCAAGGGCCTCGACCTGGTTGGCGTCGATGAACCCCTTGTCGAAGGCGATCTCCTCGGGACAGGCGATCTTGAACCCCTGGCGCTTCTCCAGCGTGCGCACGAACTCGGCCGCCTCGATCAGACTGTCGGGCGTGCCGGTGTCCAGCCAGGCGAACCCCCGGCCCATGATCTCGACCGACAGCTTGCCCCGCTCCAGATAGGCGCGGTTGACGTCGGTGATCTCCAGCTCGCCGCGCGGCGACGGCTTCAGATTGGCGGCGATGTCGACGACGTCGCCGTCATAGAAATACAGCCCCGTCACCGCCCAGTTCGAGCGCGGCGCCGTCGGCTTCTCCTCGATCGTCAGGGCCCGCATCCGCTCGTCGAACTCGACCACGCCGTACCGCTCCGGATCGGTCACGTGATAGGCGAAGACCGACGCCCCGTCCGGCCGCCCCATCGCGCTGGTGAACAGGTCGGTGATGCCGTGGCCATAGAAGATGTTGTCGCCCAGAATCAGGGCCGAGGGCTGGCCGCCCACGAAATCGGCCCCGATGATATAGGCCTGGGCCAAGCCGTCCGGACTGGGCTGGACGGCGTATTCGATGCTCATCCCCCATTTCGACCCGTCGCCCAGCAGGGCCTGGAACGAGGGCACGTCGCGCGGGGTCGAGATGATCAGCACCTCGCGAATCCCCGCCAGCATCAGGGTCGACAGCGGATAGTAGATCATCGGCTTGTCGTAGATCGGCATCAGCTGTTTGGACGTCACCGTCGTCATCGGATGCAGCCGGGTGCCCGATCCGCCGGCCAGAATGATGCCCTTCATCGCGTGGTCTCCTGTTGTGACAGCGCGTCCACGATGTCCGATACGGTCGTCTGCCACGGGCGCGGCACGATGCCATAATCTGCGGTGATGCGATCCGTCGACAGCCGCGAGTTGGCCGGTCGGCGCGCCGGGGTGGGATAGTCGGCGGTGGTAATGCCCTCGACGGTGGCGCTCGGCCCGCCTCGCGCGGCGCTCAGGGCGAACACCTCGCGCGCCAGCCCGGCCCAGGTCGTGTCCCCCGCATTGACGAAATGATAGACGCCGGTCGGCGCATCCGGATCGGCGATCATCCGCAGACTGATGGTCTTCAGCGCCTCGGCGATATCGGCGGCGCCGGTCGGACAGCCGTGCTGGTCGTCCACCACCCGCAGGGCCGGGCGGTCGGCGGCGAGCCGCAGCATGGTCTTGAGGAAATTGGCCCGATGGCGGCTGATCACCCAGGCTGTGCGCAACACCACGGATCGCGGATTGCCCGACCGTACGGCCAGCTCTCCCGCCAGCTTGCTGGCCCCATAGACCCCCAGCGGTGCGACCGTGTCGTCCTCGACATAGGGCCGGTCGGCCGAACCGTTGAAAACGTAGTCCGTGGACACCTGGATCAGCGGGATGCCCGCCGATTTCGTGGCCTGGGCCAGCAGGGCCGGGCCCATCGCATTGGCGGAAAAGGCAGCCGCGATCTCGGTCTCGGCCTTGTCCACGGCTGTATAGGCTCCCGAGTTGATCACCGCAGCGAAAGGCGTCTCCGCGAACAGAGCCGCGACCGCCCCAGCGTCACCGAGGTCGAGTTGATCCCGCGTTGGCAGATGCAGTCGCACGTGATCGGGCCAGTCGGCGGCGGCCAACTCCAGCCCGACCTGACCCGCCCCGCCGGTCACCAGGATGTGCGTGGCCTCAGCCATTCCCGACGCCCAGCCGCTGCGTGGCATAGCGACCGTCCAGGATGTCCTGCCACCAGTCGCGGTTCTCCAGATACCAGCGCACCGTCACCCCGATCCCCTGCTCGAAGGTCTGGGCCGGGGTCCAGCCCAGGTCGTCGCGGATCTTCGTGGCATCGATGGCATAGCGCTGGTCGTGGCCGGGACGGTCGGTGACGAAGGTGATCTGGTCGGCATAGGGTTTGCCGTCCTCGCGCGGACGCTCCGTGTCCAGAACGGCGCAGATGGCGCGCACGACGTCGATATTCTTGCGCTCGGCATTGCCGCCGACATTGTAGGTCTCGCCCGGCGCGCCCTTCTCGAACACGTCCTGCAATGCGCGCGCATGGTCGTCGACGAACAGCCAGTCGCGCACGTTCGACCCGTCGCCATAGACCGGCAGGGGCTCGCCGTTCAGTGCCCGGATGATGATCAGCGGGATCAGTTTCTCGGGGAAATGATAGGGGCCATAGTTGTTGGAGCAGTTGGTCACCAGCACCGGCAGGCCATAGGTATGCCCCCAAGCCCGGACCAGGTGATCGGACGACGCCTTGGACGCAGAATAGGGCGAGCGCGGATCGTATGGCGTGGTCTCGGTGAAGAACCCCTCGTCGCCCAGCGAGCCGAACACCTCGTCGGTCGAGATGTGGTGGAAGCGGAAGGCGGCCTGGGCCTCGGCGTCCAGATCGCGGTAGTATCCCAGCGCCTGCTGCAGCATCACGAAGGTGCCGACGACATTGGTCTGGACGAACGCGCCCGGCCCGTCGATCGAGCGGTCCACATGGCTTTCCGCCGCCAGGTGGGCGACGACCTGGGGCTTGAAGTCGGCGA
>CALROO020000035.1:0-21843 GCA_943369795.1 Rhizobium sp. Q54
GTGTTCGGCCGCGATCGCGCAGGCCCTACGAAAGAAGGGGCGGGCCTTTCGACCCGCCCCTCGCATCATCACAGGTGAGGCGAGCCTCAGAAGGCCAGACGCATCACCAGCTGGTAGACGGGACCCGCTTCTTCGGTCTCGATCTCGTACTCATCATACTCGCGGTCGATTTGGTCCTGACGGCTGCCGAACTTGTCGAAGACCTCGTCCTTGGAGGCGTTCAGCAGGTTCGAACCGGTCAGGCGGATCACGATGTTGTCGCGGATCTGCTTTTCGACGAAGACCTCCAGATCGGCACCGTAGGAGGTGGAGACTTCCTCACCGATGACCCGGCTCAGCGCCTTGCCCTGTTTGCGATAGGTCGCGCCGAAGGCTGCTTCCCAAGCCACGATGTCGTGGGTGAAGCCGGCGTTGAAAACATAGTCCGACTGGGAGTTGAAGGTCCGCGCGCCGAAGTCGTCCTCGACCTCCGAGTCCAGCCAGGAATAGTTT
The DNA here is from genome assembly GCA_943369795.1 of Rhizobium sp. Q54. GTDB lineage: Bacteria > Pseudomonadota > Alphaproteobacteria > Caulobacterales > Caulobacteraceae > Brevundimonas. The sequence goes on from CALROO020000035.1 coordinate 493, forward strand.
AGGAACACGCCGGTCGAGGGCATGCCGATGAAGTCCAGCGGTGTCGAGAGGTCGAACTCGACGCCGTAGACCTGACCGTCGCCGACGTTTGCGAACGTCAGTTGCCGCGCCGTGCCGCCGGCCGAGCCGACAATCGGCTGGCCCGCTGCATTGACGTCGGTAACAACCTCAATCAGGTCGGTGACGTCGCGATAGAAGGCGTTGATCCCGAACACGCCGCGACGGCCGAGACGACGCTCATAGCCGACGTCGAAACCGACCGCCGTTTCAGGCTCCAGGAAGGGATTGCCGACCACGTCATTGTCGGCGGCCTCCTCCTCCAGCAAGGCAGGCGACAGGGAGTCGAAGCTGGGGCGCCGCACCGTGCGCGCCGCCGAGAAGGTCAGCCGGTCGGCTTCCGTCAGGGCATAGCGCAGGCTGAGCGACGGCAACAGGATGCCGTAGTCGGTTTCGCTGACGCGTTCCGATGCGACCTCGGCGAACGGGTCCTCGATCGTGGTCTCGGTGGTCTCGAAGCGCAGACCGCCTTCCCATTTCAGCGCCCCCCGCTCGCCCGACAGCATGACATAGGGGTCGATCCGGGTTTCCTCGATCGTGTTGTCGCCACCAGGCACCTTGGCGAAGCCGCTGAACGGCACCACGGTCGGACGCACGCCGGGCGCGTTGGGCACGTTGAAACGAATGCGGGTCGCTTCGCGGATGTCGGTGCGACGGTCCTTCTTGTTGTACTGAACGCCGAATTCCAGTTCCAGGTCGTCGGTCAGGTCGCGTTCGTGTTCGACGGCCCCAGACAACTCTTCGTCATTGATGTTGGTGCGGGTCGCGTCGGCGGTGAAACGGTCCTCGTCGGGGAAGACGATGGCGTCGCGGCGGTATTCCGACTCGTTTTCAAACTCGAACTGGGCATCGTCGATATTGGCATAGCCCAGTTTGAAGCGGGTCTCGCCCCCGAACATGTCGCGCTCATAACGGCTGCGCAGTTGCAGATTGTCGGTCTGGATCTCTAGATCGTTGTCATTGGTGATGTCGATCAGGGACGGCACCTCGGCGGCACCCCGGTACTCGATCGAATCCTCGTCCTGAATCCGATCCGTGCGCACGAAGACGCCGGACAGTTCCAGCTTGCCGCCCGCCACATCGACCTCATAGGCGGCATTGGCCGAATAGTCAGTGCCGTCGCGGATGTCGGTCTGGGCCTCGATATTGTCGATCGTGCCTTCCGGCTCGTCGAGACGCTGGCTGAATTTGCGTTTGGGATTGCGACGGTCTTGGATGTTGGCTCCCAGCAGCAAACGTCCCGGTCCGGCCTGACCGCCCCAGACCGCGCCGTAAGACCCGCCCCACTGACCGTACTCGCTGTCGTCCCAGTTCAGTGCCCCGACACGCACATAGCCGCCGTCCAGCGACAGGGCATCGCGCAGCACGATATTGATCGCGCCGGCCACCGCATCGCCGGACCGGTTGGCCGAGGACGAGCGCACCACTTCGACCCGCTCGATCAACTCTGCGGGAATGCGGTCGACAAAGAACGAACGGTCCAGGCCCGCGCCCGGAACCCGCTCGCCGTTGATCAAAATCTGCGTGTAGGAAGAATCCAACCCCCGCAGCCGCACGCCGTCCGATTCCAGCACGTCGGACAGGAAGGCGACCGACGGCACGCGTTTCAGTGCATCGCCCGCCGTCAGCGGCTCGAACCGCTGGAAATACTCCAGGTCATAGGACAGGGTCGGGACCACGTCGTCGGTGCGGTTGCGCATGACCGGCTGGCCAGTGACGATCACCTCCTCGACCGAGGTTTCCGGCACGTCCTGAGGCGCCGTTTGCGCGTGGGCCAAGCCCGTGAAGGGCAAGGGAGCCAGCGCAGCTCCCAGCAGAAGTGCTGTCCGTTTCATGTCGATCCCCCAACAGGTCGGGGCGCGCCGCCTTGGCACGCCTTCCGTTCGGAGGGCTAGCTAGACCGTGAGCATCAATCATCGACGACGGTTTTGCGAACGGGATTTGGCGGTGCACAGACCGTTCGGTGACGATCGATCCCGATACGGATCAGTTTCAACGACCCTCGTTCTCGCAGGCCTCAATCCCGGCTTGACCGTTGCGGTTCCGCATGGTCTGGCCGCGCCCATCACGTCGCAACCGCGTTCAGGGAACCCGATCATGACCACCCGCGCCCGATCCGCTTTCGGTGTTTCATTTCTGACACTGGTCGCCAGCCTGACCCTGTCCGGCTGCGCCATGACCGAGGTCGATTTTCAGGGCGAGGGCGCGGGTTTCGTCGGTGTCGGTACGCCCGTCCAGGCGACGCTGGAAACCCCCTCGGTCGGCACCGCCGGTCAGGACGCGGCCGATGACCCTGCGATCTGGGCCGCCTCAGGCGCGCCCGTCATCGTCCAGGGCGTCTCGACGCCCGGCTTCGTCGCGGGGACGGACAAGAAGGCGGGGCTCTATATCTACGGTCTGGACGGGGCGATCCTGCAGTTCCTGCCGCAGGGCCTGTTGAACAATGTCGACGTCGCCGAGGGGCTCAACGTGGGCGGCAAGCCGATGGTCGTGCTTGGGGCCAGCGACCGGTCGCCCACCACCACCGGCGTGACCCTGTTCCTGTACGATACCGCCAATACGGCCAGCGACAATGCCGTGCGCCTATGGGGCCATGTGCCGACCGATGTGGTCGAACCCTATGGCTTCTGCTTCGCCCGGGTCGGGGGCCAGCTTCAGGGCATCATGGTCGGTCATGAAGGCGAGGTGCGTCAGTTCACGCTGGATGCGGGAGCAGACGGCAAGCCGGTCACCCGCGAACTGCGCCGCTTCGACATCGGCACGATTTCGGAGGGCTGCGTCGCCGACCCGGCTACCAACGCCCTCTATATCGCCGAGGAGAACGTCGGCCTGTGGCGCTATGGCCTGGATCCCGCCAGCGGCGCGGCCCGCACCCTGATCCAGCCGATCGCACCGGATCGTCTGGTTGCGGATGCCGAGGGGCTGGCCATCATCGCCGACGGACAAGCACGGTATCTGATCGCGTCCAGCCAGGGCGATTCGACTTTCCCGGTCTGGCGGATCGACGGGACCGAGCCGGTCTGGATCGGCCGGTTCCTGGTCACCGACGGCGCGGTGGATGCCATCACCGGCACGGACGGGATCCATGCCCTGGGCGGCGCGGTTGGCCCGGCCTTCCCGGGAGGCGTCGTGGTCATCCAGGACGACATCAACGACGTCGGCACCCAGAATTTCAAGTATGTCGACTGGCGCGTGATCCGGACGGCGCTTGGTCTCTGATCGCTTCTACGGCCAGACAGCAAAAAGGGCCCGGTCGCGAGACCGGGCCTTTTCATTTTCGACTGGAGCGGGCGAAGAGATCCGAACTCTCGATCCCAACCTTGGCAAACTCACGCAGCCCGTTGCGTAAACGAAAAAGACCCGATCTTGCGACCGGGTCTCTTCATTCGACTGGAGCGGGCGAAGAGATTCGAACTCTCGACCCCAACCTTGGCAAGGTTGTGCTCTACCACTGAGCTACGCCCGCACTTCAGTCGGAGGCGGGCCTATAGCGGAGACGCTGGACCTCTCGCAAGCCCCCATTCGCAGAAATCGCGCTGACTGCGCTCAAGCAGCGAGCGACCGCGTCGCGAGCGTAGCGCCCTACCCGCGCCGTTAGCGCGGGGCGAGCCGGATGGCTCCATCAAGACGTATGCATTCGCCGTTGATGTAGACGTTGCGCGCCAGCTCCAGCACCAGACTGGCATAGTCAGCGGGGCGACCCAGACGGCTGGGGAAGGGGATGGCGGCGGCCAGGGCGTCCTGGATCTTCTGGTCCATGCCGGCCATCATCGGGGTCCACATGATGCCGGGCAGGATGGTGTTCACCCGGATGCCCTCCTGGGCCAGGTCGCGGGCGATGGGCAGGGTCATGGCATAGACCCCGCCCTTGGACGCCGAATAGGCGGCCTGGCCGATCTGGCCGTCCTGGGCCGCCACGGAGGCGGTGTTGACGATCAGACCCCGCTCGCCGTCCTCCAGGGGCTCCAGACCGACCATGCCCAACGCCGACTGGCTCAGCACGCGGAAGGTGCCGAACAGGTTGACCCGGACGGTGCGTTCGAAACTGGCCATGTCATGGGCGCGGGTCTCGCCGGTGTCCTTCTTGCGCGATACTGTCTTCTGGCCGGTGGCGATCCCGGCGCAGTTGACGGTCAGCCGCTCCTGGCCGTGGGCCGCGCGCGCCTTCTCGAAGGCGGCGGTCACCGAGGCGTCGTCGGTCACGTCGGTGTGGCAGAAGACGCCGCCGATCTCGGCCGCGATCGCCTCGCCCTTCTCGGCGTTCATGTCGAACAGGGCGACCCTGGCCCCGGTCGCAGCGATCGCGCGCGCCGTGCCCTCGCCCAGGCCCGAAGCCCCGCCCGTCACCACCGCCGCCATCGAACCGTCGAGTTTCATGCGCTTCGTCCCTATGTATGGATTTGAACCTATGTTCGTCGCCGGGATTTAGCCGCCATGAGCTCCAAAGCCAAACCGTCCAGCGCAACGATGTCGCCCGAGGACGCCATCGATCCGACCAAGGCCCTGATCCCCTCGGTCCAGCGCGTCAACGAGATGCGTGTCAAGACAGGCTTCTGGCCCAAGATCGGCCGGGTCGCCGCCCGCATCCCCTTCGCCAAGCCGGTGGTCAGCGTCTATTTCGCCGCCCGCGATCCCGAGACGCCCCTCGCCGCCAAGGGGATCATGATGGGAGCCCTGGCCTATTTCGTGATGCCGTTCGACGCCATTCCGGACGTGCTTGCCGGCATCGGCTTCACCGACGACGCGGCGGTGATCACCGCCGTCATCGCGACGCTGGGGGCCAATATCCGCAAGCGCCATCAGGACGCGGCCCAGAAGACGCTGGAACGGTTGCGCGACGCCTGAAGTCACCGCTGTGCATCAGGTCGTTTCGCCCGCCAGTCCGGCCCTCAGTCGTGCGATCAGCAGGGGCACATCGACCGTCACGACATCGCAGGCGGAAACCGGGCGACACCGGCAAACCACATAGAAATACCGATGCCGGAAACAATGGGTCATATTCTTGATCCACCGGCCACCGCTCCAGCTTTCGGGCAAGAGGTCGACCACGAGGGTGCCCGGTGGCGAGAAGACGATGTTGGCGAAGGCCGAGCCATGCAGACCGACGACCGCCTCCGCCTGGCTGAAGATTCTGATCTGGTCGTCGAAGCTGTATCGGCTGGGCTCGATCGGTATGAAACCCAGGGACTGGAGGCCTGTCACGAGTTCGGCCTCGTTCTCGACCTGGCGTCCCGTCGTCGTGCGGGCGCCCCTGCGTGTCAGATACAGGCGGTGCTTGCGCCCCGATGCCGGATAGGTCGCTTTCAGATAGGCGACCATTTCATGCATCCGGGGCATCGGAAAGAAGGTCTGGTCGGAGGTACACGACGAGGCGACGGCCAGCGAGCGACAGGACAGGTTGGCCGCCGGAGATTGATAGCGCGAGGTCTGCGGCACGCCCAGAACGTCGAGCAAGTGGGCTGGCCATACCGCTCCAGAAAAGGGCATAAGAATTTTCAACTGACCGCTCGCCACCCAGGACCGCATGGCCCAGAGCGAGGTCAGGGTCTCGAACAGATAATGGCCGAACACGGTATAGCCGCCGTGGTTGGTGAACAGGATCGGCTCATCCACGCGCGCCAGCGATCGACGCCCCGTTGCGGACAGATCGGCCGACATCCCCGACACCACCAGCTCGGATACCTGCTTGAGTTCGGGATCGACGAATCTCTGGGCCTTCAGGGTGTCTTCGATCAGCGTATGGGCGTCGTCGAAGGCGATCCCACGCGGCCGCGAAAGGACCGCTTCGCCAAATACGGTGAGCGACAGCGCCGGAGCGCCATAGCCTTCGTTCTCGCTCAAGCGACGGGTCAGGGGAGCCCAATCGGGCTGTTCCGTCAGATCGCGCGCGAACCCCGGATGCGCAGGCATCCGGCAGGCTTCGTAGATCGTGATCTGTCCACGCGTCGGGATCGATGGACCGAGCGGGTGTGCGTCACCGGTGCGCATGGCGATGGTGGCTCCCGATCCGCCCCGGACAGATCAAGACGCCACCGTCACCACGATCTTGCCCATGGCGGTCCGGTCGCCCAGCGCCTGGATCGCCTCATGCGCCTTTTCCAGCGGGAAGGTCCGCGATATGCGGGGCTTGATCTTGCCCTCGGTCCAGAACCGCAGCAGGTCGGCCATGTTGGCGGCATGGCCCTCCGGATCGCGCGCGACGGCGGCACCCCAGAACACCCCCATCACCTGAACCGACTTCAGCAGCATCAGGTTCAGCGGGAAGGCCGGAATCCCCGCCGGGAAACCCACCACGAGGTAGCGGCCATACCAGTCCATGGCCCGAAGCGCGGGCTCGGCATAGTCGCCGCCGACCGCGTCATAGACGACGTCCGGCCCGTCGCGGCCCGAGGCCAGCTTCAACTCCCCGGACAGTTCCTTCTGCGCCGCCCTGTCCATGGCTCCGGTCGGATAGATCAGCCCGTTGTCGGCCCCCATCTCGAGGGCGAACTGGACCTTGTCGTTGGTCGATGCCACCGCCGTCACCGAGGCCCCCATGGCCTTGCCCAGTTCGACCGCCGCGGAGCCGACACCGCCGGCCGCACCGAGCACCAGCAACCGCTCGCCGGGTTGCAGGTTCGCCCGGTCCTTCAGCGCATAGTAGCTGGTGCCATAGGTCATGATCAGGGCCGCACCCTCCTCGAACGACATGGCGTCGGGCATCTTGATGACCGAGCGGGCGGGGACGGCGATCCGCTCGACCAGACCGCCCCAGCCGGGCACGGCGATGACCCGGTCACCCTTGTGGAGACCCTTGACGCCTTCGCCGATCGCCTCGACCACGCCCGCGACCTCGGCTCCAGGCGAGAAGGGGCGGGCGGGTTTGAACTGATAGCGGTCCTCGATGATCAAGGTGTCGGGGAAGTTGATGCCCACGGCGCGCACGTCGATGACCACCTCGCCCTTCATCGGCGTGGGATCGGCGATGGTCTCGACCACCAGGGTCTCGGGGCCGCCGACGGTCGTGGACAGAACTGCGCGCATGACGTTCTTTCTGGCCTATCGCGCTTCGCGCTACTTGAGGCCGATTGGTGCTGATGCCCGCGCGCAATCAAACGGCGGTGGTTGGTCTTTGCGTTGACCAGAGGCTAATCAGCCGCAAGCCCGATTGGAAGGGTGGTTCACCGGAGACGCCGCGATGCCAAGACCCGCCCTCATCCTTCACGGCGGTGCCGGGGCCCGGCGCGAACGGAACTATGATGCCGAGACCGTTCATATGCGCGAGGTCGTCGAGGCGATGAAGGCGCTGCTCGACGGAGGGGCGTCGGCCTTGGATGTCGCCGTCGAGGCGGTGGGAATGCTGGAAGCCTCGGGGCTCTATGTGGCCGGACGCGGGGCTTCGCCCAATCTGGCCGGGGCCTATGAGCTGGACGCCAGTCTGATGGACGGATCGACCCGCAAGGCCGGCGCCGTCGCCGCTCTGCAAGGCTTCAAGAGCCCGGTCCGCGCCGCCCGCGCCGTCATGGACCATACCCCGCATGTCATGCTGGTGGGCGAGGGAGCGGCCCTGTTCGCTCACGACCAGGGTCTGGAACCGATCGGCGACGAACCCGACTGGTTCACCCATGCGGGAAAGGGCGAGGACAACCATCCTCCGGGTACTCTGAGCCACGGGACCGTCGGCTGCTGCGTGCTGGACGATCAGGGCCGACTGGCGGCGGCCACATCCACCGCTGGCGTGTTCGGCAAGATGCCCGGGCGCGTCGGCGACACCCCGATCCCGGCGGCGGGGACCTGGGCGGATGGCCATGTGGCGGTCTCGGGCACGGGGCAGGGGGAGTATTTCATCCGCGTGGCCGCCTGTGCCCAGGTCGGCTGGCGCGTGGCCTCGGGTCAATCTCTGGCCGAGGCCACCACCGCCGTCATCGCCGAGATCGGAGCCATGGGCGGCGACGGCGGGATGATCGCCCTGGCCGCCTCGGGCCATATCGCCCATCCGTTCAACAGCCAGGGGATGAAGCGCGCCTGGTTGACGCCGGACGGCCAGATTGGCGTGGCAGTCTTCGATCACTGACGAATTTTCCCGTTGACGATCCGGGTATCACCCCTCGCCAGAGTCCCCGCATGCGTTATGGTTACCGAATCAGGGGTTTCGGTTCGGGATGGGGATGGCTGAGGCCGACATCGCCTATGTAGCGGCAGCGGGAGCGGCGGGCCTGGCCCTGTCGGTCAGCGCCTGGGCGTGGCGGTTTCGAAACCGCCTGTCCGGCCGCGAGGAAGCGCTGGAGCGCGAGGCCACGACCACCGCCGCCCTGCTGGCCGACCGCGACGGAGCCTTGGGTGCGTTCGACGACGTGCGGATCGCCATCGGGCCGGATGGTCAGGCCCTGACCCTGCTGGGCGCGGCCCATGCGGTGGTCGCCGCCCGGTCGGCCCTGACCCACTCCGGCGTCAGCGACATGGCCGTCGGCGATGCCGAGGCCCTGGTCCAGTCCATCCGCGCCCTGCATGGTCCCAGCCTGGACGCCCTGGCCGAGATGGGCGAGCCCTGCGACCTGCGGATCGAGACCGCCGCCGGGGCCTGGTCGGTCGAGGGCCGGTCGGTCGGGGCCGCCGCCTGGATACGCCTGTCGCCGCTCAAGGCCTCCGCACGCGTGGTCGATGCGGGCCTGGGCGTCCTGGCCGACACCTCGCCGTCGCCGACCTGGGTCACAGATGCGACCGGGGAACTTGTCTGGGCCAATCGGGCCTGGCTGGCCGAGGTCAAGGCGACCACCCTTGACGAGGCCAAGGCCGCGAACCTGTCGTTCGATCGCGGGGCGGATCAGATGGTGGCCGAGGCCGGGCGGCTGGGTATCCGCCAGGACGGCTTTCGCTGGACCGCCGGGGACGGTCGCCGTCGCGCCTGGAAGATCGTCGCCGAGCCCCTGATGGGCGGGGGCGGGGCGGTGCTGACGTTCGCCATCGACATGACCGAGGCCGAGGAGACGCGCGACACCCTGCGTCGTCACGTCGAGGCCCATGACGAGACCCTGAACCATCTGGCCGACGCCGTGGCCATCTTCGGCCCGGCCAAGCGGCTGGCCTTTCACAACACCGCCTTCCAGACCCTGTTCAACATCGACCCGGCCTGGCTGGACGAGCGCCCGACCCATGCCGAACTGCTGGACCGGCTGCGACAGAAGCGACAACTCCCCGAGGTCATCGACTACGCCGGATGGAAGGCCCGGGAGCTGGAATTCTATGGGGCCGCAGAGGCCGCGCCGGACGACAGCTGGTCCCTCCCGGACGGGCGGACGCTGCGGGTCGTGCGCCAGCCGCATCCGCTAGGCGGCATATTGCTGTTGTTCTCGGACATGACCGACGAGCTGCAACTGCGCAGCCGCTACAACGCCCAGATCCAGGTGCAGACCGCGACCCTGGACAAGCTGAACGATGCCGTGGCTGTGTTCGGTTCCGACGGTCGGCTGCGGCTGCACAACGAGGCGTTCGAGGCCTTCTGGAGCCTGTCCGCCGAACGGTTGGTCGAGGCCGAGGATTTCGACGCCGTCGCCGAACTGTGCAAGTCGGTCTTGCCCGATCCTGGCCTGTGGCTCGGGCTGAAGGCCCGGGTCGCCGACCCCGATCCCGAAAGTCGCATCGCCGTCTCGGGCGAGGGTCGCACCACCGACGGACGGGTGGCCTCCTGGCAGACCCGGCCCCTGCCGGACGGGGCCACCCTTGTCGCCTTCTCCGACGTCACCGCCCGGCGCGAGCTGGAGCAGGCCCTGGCCCAGCGCGAGGCCGCGCTGGAGGAAAGCCAGGCCCTGAAGCGCGAGTTCGTCGGCAGCGTGTCCTATGAACTGCGCACGCCGCTTACGACCATCGTCGGCTATTCCGAACTGCTGGAGGTCATGGGCGACCTGAACGAGCGGGGGCGCCAGCACGCGGGCGCCATCCGCACCGCCGCCAGCCAGCTGGCCCGATCGATCGACGACGTGCTGGACATGGCCCAGATCGACGCCGGGGAGATGGAGCTGGGGCTGGAGGACGTGCGCATGCGCGACGTCTTCGCCGAGGCCGTCGAACGGTTCCGGCCGCGGATCGAGGGCCGCGGCGCGACCCTAAAGGCCGCCTGTCCCAAGACCCTGCCGACCATCCGCGCCGACCCGCGCCGGGTGACCCAGGCCATCGACCACCTGCTGGAAAACGCCACCCGCGCCGTGTCCGAAAGTGGCGAGGTCCGGTTGGTCGCCGTCTCGACCACGACCGAGGTCCGCATCCGGGTCGAGGACACCGGGCGCGGCATCCCCTATCACCTGCAGGCCCACGTCTTCGACCGATTTGTGCGGCGCGACCGGGGCGGGCCCGGCGTCGGCCTGGCCCTGGTCAAGGCCCTGGTCGAACTGCACGGCGGCTGGGCCGAGGTCGAGAGCGAGCCCGGCAAGGGCGCGGCCTTCATCCTGCATTTCCCGATCGAGGCGATCGGCATAGCCGCCGCCCCCGAACTGGGCCTTCAGGCGACAGCCTGAGCGGGTATTGGCGTCGGCAAGGTTCGACACAAAGGTCACAAAGAAGAAAGCAAAGCCACGGAGGACACCAAGGCGTTCCGCTGCCATCGCGGTCGATGTCTATCATCCAGGTGGTTTTGGCTGAAACGATGCGACGAAGCCGCGACCTGCCATGCAGCAGCGCAAAAACGTCAATCGCGCGCCGGTACCTTGGTGCTCTTTGTGGCTTTGTTTTTTGTGCTCTCCGTGATGAACCGGCCTGACCCGACACCCAGCGCCTGAGCCCTCAGCCCCGCAGCTTGCGGATTAAGGCTTCGACGTCCTTGGCGATCTGTTCGTCGGTGGCCAGCAGTTCCTCGATCTTGCGCACGCCGTGCAGGACGGTGGTGTGGTCGCGTCCGCCGAACCGGCGACCGATGTCGGGATAGCTGCGGGTCGTCAGCTGTTTGCACAGATACATGGCGATCTGGCGCGGGCGGGCGACGGCGCGGGTGCGGCGTTCGCTCAGCAGATCGACCTGTTTCATCGCGAAATGGTCGGCGGTGATCTTCTGGATCTCGTCGACGGTGATCCGGCGTTCCGGCCCCGAACGGATCGAGGCCCCCAGCAGGTTCTGCGCTTCCTCGATGGTCACAGTGGACAGCCGCTGGCCGGCGGCGGCGGCCAGGGTGTTGACCGCCCCTTCCAGCTCGCGGACCGAGCCGGGGGTGCGGTCGACCAGCTGTTCCAGCACGGCGCGGTCGGCCTCGCCCATTACCACGCCGAGACGGGCCAGGGCCTGTAGCCGGTTCTGGGCCACGGCGATCTTCAGCGCGCGATCCGCCGGTTCCACCGGGCAGGTCAGACCCGCCGACAGATGGCTGCGCAGACGTGGCTCGATCTCGGTCAGGGCCATCGGCGGGCGGTCCGCCGACAGGACGATGCGTTTGCCGTCCTCGATCAGGGCGGTCAGGGTCGACAGCAGCTCTTCCTGGGTGCTCGCCTTGCCGCCGACGAACTGGACGTCGTCCAGCAGCAGCATGTCGGCCGAGCGCAGGCTTTCCTTGAAGGCGGCGGTCGAGCGATCCTGCATGGCCCGCACGAAGGTCGAAAGGAACCGCTCGGCAGTCAGATAGACCACCTTGGCGTCCGGGCGCAGCCGCTGGGCCTCCCAGGCGATGGCGTTCAGCAGGTGGGTCTTGCCATAACCATAGGGGCCGCAAAAGAAGATCGGGTTGAAATGGCCGTCGGCCCAGGCGGCCGTCTGGCGCGCGATGGCCAAGGCGAAGGCATTGCCCTGGCCCTCCACGAAACTGTCGAAGGTCAGACGCTCCTGCAGGCCCGCGGCGCGGACCGCGCGCGGGCCGTCCGTAACCGGTGCCACCGTCGCCATGGGCGCGGCGCTCAGGGCGGGCGCATCATTGGCCGGGCTGAGCTGGGCCATGGCCGGGGCGGGTGATCCGACCTCGGCGCGGCAGCGGACCTCCAGACGACGTGACAGCCCGTCCAGGCCCAGCCACAGCTCGTTCATCCGCCGCAAGGCGTTCTTGCGCACCCAGTCCCGTGCATAGGCGGTCGGCGTGACCAGGATCAGCTGACCCCCGGCCTCGGCCCGCACGGCCGACGGGGCGATATAGGAGCTGAACGGGCCTTCGCCGATCTCCGCGCGAAGCCGTCCCGCGGCCTCCGTCCAGATCCGGTCCGGGTCCGTCATGTTCGTCAAGGCTGCGCCCCCCATCGTATCGATACCCGCCATCATCGTTCTTGCCATATCCCCGACGACAGCCACGTCGGGTTACGCAGGGTGCGGTTCGATCCGGGGACGCCTTCTCCCGTCCCGTGAAGCGACGGCTTCACAGGGGGGGACGACCTCTGGATCAGACTGCTCCCGCCGACACAAAATCGCTTCTGCGCCGTCTTCATCCGTGTGGGGATGGAAGTGCGTTAGAGGCCAAAACTTACGCCGCGCGACGCGGGGGTCAACGCTGATTCGCGAGTCGATTCGTACTTAAATTGTTTGACTCCGCTAAGGCCAAACGGGGCTTGGGGAAACGCCCGTTTCGTCACCCCGACAGGCACGATTGGCCCTGCGACAACTTATCCGGACACGACGAAACGCCGAGAGAGCTTGCGCTTTCTCGGCGTTGATATCACGGGTTTTTTGGATGACGGGCCTGTGACGGCCCGAGAAAACGTCGGCTCAGGCCGCTGACATTTTCTTCAGCTGGGCGGCCAGGCGCGACACCTTGCGCGAGCCGGTGTTCCTGTGGACCACGCCCTTGGAGACGGCGCGCATCAGTTCGGACTGGGCCTGGACGAAGGAGGCCTTGGCGGCCTCGGCGTCGCCACCCGTCACGGCTTCCTGGAATTTGCGCAGGAAGGTGCGGACGCGCGTGCGGCGCGACTTGTTCACTTCGGTGCGGGCTTCGATCTTGCGGATCGCCTTGCGGGCGCCGGGGTTGTTGGCCATCGTTATTCTTTCGAACGGAAAACGCCGCGGAGCACACGTCCACGGCGCGGAAATCTTCAAGAGCGGGCGGCTATAACCGAAAGGGTCCGGGGGGTCAACGCAAAGCCGGGCCGGATCACAACATCGCCGGAATGACCCGGTCCGGTGGCCGGTGACCGTTCTGGTGGGTCATGACGTTCAGGATGACCCGGTCACCCATGTCCTGACGCGCCTCCAGCGTCGCCGAACCCAGATGCGGCAGCAGCACCACATTGGGATGCCCCAGCAACCCCGGATGGATGGCCGGCTCGTTCTCGAACACGTCCAGACCGACGCCCGACAGCATTCGCCGTCCCACGGCATCGGACAGGGCCGCCTCGTCGATCAGCTCGCCGCGCGCCGTATTGATCAGAATGGCCTGCGGCTGCATCCGCGCCAGCCGCTCTGCTGACAGCAGGTGATGGGTCTCCCTCGTCGCCGGACAGTTCAGCGAGACGATGTCCATCCGCGCCAGCATCTGGTCCAGATCGTCCCAGTAGGTCGCACCCAGTTCCTCCTCGATCCGGGGGCTGACGGGTTTGCGGTTATGGTAATGGACCTGCAGGCCGAACGCCCGCGCGCGCCGCGCCAGGGCCTGGCCGATCCGGCCCATGCCGACGATGCCCAGCCGCTTGCCCCACAGTTTGCGGCCGCACATCCAGGTCGGAGTCCAGCCCTCGAAGCGACCGTCCGCGACGACCTGGGCCCCCTCGACGATGCGACGGCTGACGGCCAGGATCAGGGCCATACCGAGGTCGGCGGTGTCCTCGGTCAGGACGCCCGGCGTATTGGTGACGATGATCTGGCGGGCCACCGCCGCGTCGATGTCGATATGGTCCACGCCCGCGCCGAAATTCGCGATCATCTTCAGTTGCTCGCCGGCACCCGCGATCAGCGAGGAATCGATCTCGTCGGTGATGGTCGGCACCAGGACGTCGGCCCGCTGGACCGCGGCCTCCAGCGCCGCCCGGTCGAAGGGAATGTCCTTCAGGTTCAACTCGGCGTCGAACAGTTCGCGCATCCGCGTCTCGACCGCGTCCGGCAGGCGTCTGGTTAACACGACCTTAAGTTTGCGGGACGACATAGGAGGCCTTGGGGAATCAGCGGGCCGGTACAGGCCCCTTCGACGGGTCGATACCGGTGTCTAGCAAAGCTGTCGCCACCTTCCAAAGATTGTCGCACCGTCTCGCGCCCGTGCTCGCCATCCTGGGCCTCGGGATCATGAGCGGGGCGGGCCAGACCATGCCCGACGGTCGCCCCACGCCGACAGGGCTGGAGGTGCCGCGCTGGGTCTCGCTCAAGTCGTCGGAGGTCCGCGCGCGTCAGGGGCCAGGGCTGGATTACCGCATCCTGTGGGAATACCGCGCGTCTGGCCTGCCGGTGCAGGTGATCGCCGAGACCCGCGAATGGCGCAAGATCTGCGATCCCGAAGGGGCCGTCGCCTGGATCCACCGCAGCGTCGCCTCGGGCCGCCGCAGCGTGTTCAACACCACCGCGACCGAGGTGATGATCCATGCCGGCCGGTCCGACACCGCCCCGGTTCGTGCCCGTCTGTCGCCGCGGTCGCTGGTGCCGCTGGACGAGTGCGAAGACGGCTGGTGCCGCGTCCGGGCGCACAAGATGCGCGGCTGGGTTCGCGAGGGCAGCCTGTTCGGGACCCAAGGGGCAGCGCTGTGCGATGCGGCGAGACCGGCGGGGGCGGCGCGTCGCTGACAACCATAATCGACACGATGTAAATAATAATGGACATTGTGTCTGTTTGATGCGACACGACTTCGTCACCACGGAGCCCTCTCATGTCGTTTCGCGAAAAACATCTCTGGATCAGCATCGTCTCCACGCTCGGCGTCTGGGGCTATTACTTCTGGTCGCTGGGGGCCTGGATCGCGGACGGGGCCCTGACGCGACCCGGGCTGGTCACCCAGGCGGGTGGCCTGTTCGTCGTCTGCCTGATCGTGCTGGTAGTGATCGAGGTCAGCCTGACCTTTGTCGCCCAGGCGACCACGTCGAAGATCGACAAGACCACCCGCGACGAGCGCGAGATCACCGCATCCCTGCGGGCCAGCCATGTGTCGCTGATGGTGTTGATCGCCCTGGTGTTCAGCCTGGCCATCGCGGTCTATTTCGCCGGGCTGATCGGCGGCAATCTGGTGGACGGGCGCTCGGCCTATACGACCGACATCAACGCCATGGTCCTGCTGGCCAATGTGCTGGTGGCCTGTGTGGTGGTGTCCGAGACGATCCGGTTCGGCCTGACCCTGGCCCTGCTCAGGGGCCTGCGCTGATGGCCGGACCGCCGCCGATCCGCAACACCATCCGCACGCTCCGTTTCCACGCCGACGAGATGACGCAGGCCCAGCTGGCCGAAAAGATCGGCATGACGCGCCAGACCATCGCCGCCATCGAACAGGGCAAATACTCGCCCAGCCTGGAGGCCGCCTTCCGCATCGCCGCCGTCTTCGGCGTCGAGATCGGCGAGGTCTTCCAGTGGGAGGGCTGACGCCGCCCCCCGTGCCCGACATCGGCGCAGCCATCCTGCCCGGCTTTCGACTCTGGCCCGGCTGGTTGTCTCCTAGCGAGCAGACCGATCTGCGAGACACGATCACCGCCGCGATCGCCCAGGCCCCGCTGTATCAGCCGGTCACGCCGGGCGGCCGACCGTTCTCGGTCCAGATGACCAACCTCGGTCCGCTTGGCTGGGTGTCGGACAAGGGGGGCTATCGCTATCAGCCGACGCATCCGGTGACCGGTCGTCCGTGGCCGGCCATCCCGCCCGTCCTGCTCGACCTGTGGGCGCGTGCGTCCGGCATGGGCGATCCGCCCGATGCCTGTCTGGTCAATCTATATCGCGGCCCGGCGAAGATGGGCCTGCATCAGGATCGCGACGAGGCGGATATGGGGGTTCCCGTGGTCTCGATCTCACTGGGCGACACAGCCGTCTTCCGGATCGGCCCGGCCGAGGGCGGACGGACGTCCAGCATCAAGCTGGCCTCCGGCGACGTCTGCGCCCTGACCGGTCCCGCGCGGCTGGCGCGGCACGGAATAGACCGGGTGCTGGAGGGGTCGTCGCGGCTGATCCCCGGCGGCGGGCGGATCAATCTGACGCTGCGAAAGGCCGCATGAGTCACGACGATCGGGACTCGACGCATGCCGACCCGACCGCCACAGTCCGCCCCGACCCTCATCGGAGCCCTGCCCATGCCCGTCCTGAACCGTCCCGAAGGCCAGACCGCCGACCAGTTCGACTTTTCCCGCCGCGCCCTGGGCGCAGGCACATTGGGTGGTCTGTTCTTCGCCGCCTACGCCCCCGCGGGTCTGGCCCAGGCGGCACAGCCGGTCGTCACCGACACCACGGGCCTGACCGTAGCCGACGTGACCTATCCGGCCCCCGACGGGTTCGCCCTGCCGGCCTATGTCGCCCGGCCCGAGGGTGCGGGGCCGTTCCCGGTCGTGATCGTCGCGTCGGAGATTTTCGGCGTCCACGCCTATATCCAGGACGTCTGCCGTCGTCTGGCCAAGGCGGGCTATGTCGCCATCGCCCCCGCCTTCTTCGTCCGCGCCGCCGACCCGGCCCCGCTCAGCGACATGCGCCAAATCCAGTCGATCGTGGCCGAGGCCAAATACGAGCAGGTCATGGGCGACATCGCCGCCACCCTGGAATGGGCCAGCCAGCAGCCGTTCGCCAATGCGGACAAGGTCGGCATCACAGGCTTCTGCTGGGGCGGCAAGGTGGTGTGGCAGGCCGTCGCCCGGTTCGCCGCAATCGATGCGGGCGTGGCCTGGTACGGCCGTCTGGCTCCCTCAGCCGAGGCGACCCCGGAACAGATCGCGGCCGGTGCGCCCTGGCCGGTCGATCTGGCCGCCGATCTGAAGGCCCCGGTGATCGGCCTGTATGGCGAAAAGGACGGCGGCATTCCCCTGACCAGCGTCGAGGCCATGAACGCCGCCCTGCAACGAGCGGGGGCGACCGAGAGCGGCATCACCGTCTATCCGGGGGCCCAGCACGGCTTCCACGCCGACTATCGCCAGAGCTACAGCGCCGCCGACGCCGCCGACGGCTGGGCGAAACTACTGGCCCTGTTCGAAGCCCGTCTGAAGGCCTGAGCCACAGAAACGCCAATGCCTGACGCTTGACGGGCGTCGGCCGTGGTTCCATGACCTGCGTTATATGGCCGTCGCGTTTTTGTGGCGGGGAGGGGAAATACCATGTCACGCATCATCATCGGCGCAGCCCTGTCTGCCGCCCTGCTCGCCTGTGCCGGAACGGCTTCGGCCCAGAACGCCGGGCTCACGGCCAATTTCGGCGAGATCAGCCTCAGCGCGGGCTTCACGCCCGATCCGTACCGGGTCTCGGTGACGGCAGGCGGCGATATCGACGGTGCCCGCCTGCCGGGATCGTGCACCGGCAAGATCAGCGACGCCCCGGATTTCGAGGTGACCTATTCGCCCGGTAGCGGCCTGCCCCTGGTGTTTCGCACCATTTCCACGACCGACACGACCCTGATCATCAATGGACCGAACGGCGATTGGTCCTGCGACGATGACAGCTATGGAGACGGCGATGCCGAGGTGCGTTTCAACAAGCCCGCCAGCGGCACCTACGACGTCTGGATCGGTACGTTCGGAGGCGGCACCGCATCGGCGACCCTGCTGATTACCGAGACGCCCTAAACATCCTCGTCGAATTTGCGGGCGACGAGGTCGCTCAGGGCCTCGATCGCCGCATCGGCATCGGGGCCCTCGGCCTTGATATGGATGTCGCAGCCATTGCCGGCGCCCAGCATCAGCAGCCCCATGATCGAGCGGGCATCCACCGTCTGGCCATCGCGGGTGACCTTGATCTCGCAGTCGAAGCTTGAGGCCAGTTTGACGAATTTGGCCGAGGCCCGGGCATGCAGCCCACGGGTGTTGCAGATGCCGACGCTGGTTTCGGCCCTATCGGTCGTCACGCTCATTTTTCGCCCGCCAGAACCCATGACGCCACCGAGATATATTTTCGCCCGGCATCCTGTGCATGGGCCACGCAGGTCTCCAGGCTCTCGCGGGTGCGCACGCTGGCCAGCTTGATCAGCATGGGCAGGTTCAACCCGGCAATGACTTCGGCATGGGTCTGTTCCATCACCGAAATCGCCAGGTTGGACGGCGTGCCCCCGAACATGTCGGTCAGCAGGATGACGCCCGAGCCGTCATCGACGGCGGCGGCGGCATCGACGATGTCGCGACGGCGTCGCTCCATGTCGTCATCTGGCCCGATGCAGATGGCCGCCACGCCCCTCTGGGGGCCGACGACATGCTCCATCGCGGACAGGAATTCCGAGGCCA
Source organism: Rhizobium sp. Q54 (assembly GCA_943369795.1). Taxonomy (GTDB): domain Bacteria; phylum Pseudomonadota; class Alphaproteobacteria; order Caulobacterales; family Caulobacteraceae; genus Brevundimonas. The sequence goes on from CALROO020000035.1 coordinate 18,808, forward strand.
GGCCACCATGGGTGACGATCACCAGCCCGATCATGAAGGCTTCACCGATGCTGCTCCGCCGCCCCTTGGATGCGAGCGAGCCTGAATAGGGCAAAGTGGCGGACGTTCAAAGCCCCACCATCATCAGGGTCAGGGTTTCGACCGCCGACTGTGGCCGAATATCCAGCGTCCATCGCGGCAGAGACAGGCCGCACAGGTCGACGCGATCCGGCTCCGGCATCCGTTCGGTCGGGGTCTGGACACAGTCGACAACCAGGGCGACGCGGCAGACCCAGAGGCGATGCAGGCCGACGATGCCCACGCCCCGCGCCTCGATCCGCCCCGCGATCCGCTCCGCTGCCGTGGCATGAACGGCGTCGCCGGACGCCCAGACATGGACGTAGTCGTCCCCGACCAGCCGCCAGCCCGACGCCATCAGCCGCAGCGCCATATCGCTCTTGCCCGCCCCCGATGGCCCCCGAAGTAGGGCGCAGCGCCAGCTGGCCGATCCTCTGAGCGCGACGGCCGTCGCATGGATGGTGGGGTTCACGACCGCCGTGCCGTCACGCCCGGCAGGCTGACCTCGAACACCGCGCCCGCGGTCTTTCCGTCAGACCCGGGCCGGTTCGATGCCGTAACGGTGCCGCCATGCGACTCCACGATTTGACGCACGATCGACAGGCCGAGGCCCGAGTTGGTGCCGAACGCCGTGCCCTTGGGCCGCGAGGTATAGAACCGCTCGAACACCGTCTCCAGATTGTCGGGCGGTATGCCGGGGCCGTCGTCCTCGACCCGGACGTGGATGCGGTCGTCGCGGTGCATCGAGACCCGGACCTCGCCGCCCGGCGGACTGAACGAGCGGGCATTGTCGATCAGGTTGCGGAACACCTGACCCAACGGCCCGTCCTGGCCCATGACACGCAACTGTCCTTCCGGCGGCGCGGCGAGGACGACGCTCGCCTCGCCCGGCTTGGAAGTCGTCTCATAGACCCCGACGATATCGGCCAGCAGGGTCGCAAGATCGATCGACCGAGGCCGGTCGCGTGACAGTTCGGCATCCAGCCGCGAGGCGTTGGAGATGTCGGTGATCAGCCGGTCGAGCCGCTTGACGTCGGCCTGAAGCAAGGTCGTCAGCCGGTCGCGCTGGCTTTTTTCCTTTACCAGATCCAGCGTCTCGAGCGCCGAGCGGATGGACGTCAGGGGATTCTTGATCTCGTGGCTGACGTCGGCGGCGAACCGTTCGATCGCGTCCATCCGGGTCGACAGGGTGTCGGTCATAGACTCCAGCGACCGGGCCAGGTCGCCGATCTCGTCCTTGCGATCCTCGAGGTCGGGCAGGGAGATGGCACGCGCGCGCTGGGCCGTCACCTGGTCCGCCGCCGCCGAAAGACGCATCACAGGTCGCGCCACGAACAGATGCAGCAGCAGGGACGCCAGCAGATTGACCGCCAGCGCCACCAGAGCGAACGGCATTAGCGCCCTCCGCTGGGCTCCCAATATCTCATCCACGTCCGCCGCCTCGATGGTCAGGACACCCAGCACCTGCTGGACGTGTCTGACGGGAAAGGACACGGACACGACGCGTTCGCCGGACTCGGAAACGCGGACCCCCGCCTGTGGCGTGCCTTCGAGCGCTAACTCGATTTCTTGGCCGAGTTCACGTCTGGCTTCCTCGATCTGCACCCGCTGTCGAGGAGTCAGCCCCTCAGCTCTGACGGCCGAGCCTGCTGGTCGAGCGGGCGGCAATGGAGCGCCACCGATATTCTCGGAAACGACATAGCTGTCGGCAACGGGAAACCCGTCCACATCGTGAATGCGAGCGCGTTGGCCGCGCGGAACGAATTTGTCGAGGAGAACTTGGGATGCCTGCTCCTCGTTGAACGCAGGATAGGGTTCACCGACCGTGTACTTCTGGTCGCTCAGAACTTCGGCCAAAAGCTCAGCCTGAGACAACAGCGATTCTTGCCGCGCTTCGATCAAGCCGGTGCGCCATTCGTTCAGCGCCAGCGCCCCGCCAAACAGGATCAGCAGGCTCAGCAGGTTAAGCACCAAGATGAAGCCGCCCAGCCGCGACCCGCCGAAGCGGATCAGGCGTCGGCGGGGGCGGGAATCCTCGGACGCATCGTCCGGTCGGTCAGCTTTCGCGGTATCGATAGCCGACGCCATACAGGGTCTCGATGGCGTCGAACTCATTGTCCACGACGCGGAATTTCTTGCGCATCCGCTTGACGTGGCTGTCGATGGTGCGGTCGTCGACATAGACCTGATCGTCGTAGGCGGCATCCATCAGGTTGTCGCGGCTCTTCACGAAGCCAGGCCGCTGGGCCAGGGCTTGAAGCAGCAGGAACTCGGTTACGGTCAGTTTGACCGCCTTGCCGTCCCAGGTGCTTTCGTGGCGGGCCGGGTCCATGACCAGCTTGCCGCGCCGGATGGCCTTGCCACTGATTTCGGCCGAGGGTTCGGGCTCGCCGCCGTCCGCGCCCGTGCGCCGCAACAGGGCCTTGACCCGCTCGATCAGCAGCCGCTGGCTGAAGGGTTTGTGGATATAGTCGTCGGCTCCCAGGTTGAATCCCAGAATTTCGTCGATTTCCTCGTCCTTGGACGTCAGCATGATGATCGGGATCTGCGAGGTCTGGCGCAGGCGGCGCAGCACCTCCATCCCGTCCATCCGGGGCATCTTGACGTCCAGGATGGCCAGGTCGGGCGGCGTGTTCTCCAGCGCCTCCAGGCCCGTGGCCCCGTCGTGATAGGCCGTGACCTTGTGGCCATGGCTTTCCAGCGCCAGCGAAACCGAGGCGACGATGTTCTCGTCGTCGTCCACCAGGGTGATATTGGCCAAGCTTGGGCCTCCTTCGTTTGCGTCGGGTATCGTTCGGTCGAGGCGTAACAACGCGCCACAAGCGTAACCGTTCGATGGAAATCGCGGTGACATTACGGCCACATAAGCCAGGCCGCCACCCCTGACGCGGAAACCCGGCCTTAAACCCTGTCGTGCCAGGATCGATTCATGGCCGGACCTGTCCACTACGAAGTCTACCATCGCAAGACGGCACCGTC
>CALROO020000036.1:0-21549 GCA_943369795.1 Rhizobium sp. Q54
GATGCCCTGGAAGCCCAGGCCGACGCCGCGCCGACCGACGCCGCGGAAGACGCTCTCAACGCACAGGCTGACCGCGTCGAGAATTCCGCTGATGCCGAAGCCGACCGGATTGAGCAGCAGGCCGGCAATGCCGATGGTGGCATGACCACCGCCAACACGCCGACCACCGCGCCTGCCAATTAAAGGTGTGCGAACCGGCGGGCGTCATGACCCTGCCGGTGCCAAACTTCGGAAACGGTCAGGCCCCCGTCGCGCATGCGGCGGGGGCTTTCCTTTGGGCTCAGCCCTTTTTCGGCGGCATCGGAATGAAGGCGCTGGTGCGTCGGATGTAGTCGGCATAGCCCGGCTTGGTGCTGGCCGTGGCCTTCTCGGTCATACCGATGCCCGACCATTTGGTCAGGGTCAGGGTCAGGAAGATCGGCCCGGCGATCGAGGCGACGCCGACCCAGCCGGTCTCCGCCGCGATCAGCCACAGCCCCCACCATACGCAGGCGTCGCCGAAATAGTTCGGGTGGCGGGTATAGCGCCACAGGCCCTGGTCCATGACCTGGCCCTTGTTCGCCGGATCCTTCTTGAAGGCCGCCAGCTGGGCATCGCCGATGCTCTCGAACCCGATACCGACCACCACGATCGCGGCCCCGGTCCAGCCGATCCAGCCGATCGGCGGGGCGGTCGCGACCTGGCCCAGCTGGACCGGTAGCGAGTTCAGCCAGGCGAAGAACGCCTGGGGCAGGAAGACGATCAACAGGGCGGTCTTGCCGAAGCTCCAGCCCGCCTTCTTCTCCTGATCCTCGACGATCTTGGTGTAGCGCCCATCGGCCCCGTGCGCCCGCCAGCGTTTCAGCAGGTGCCAGGCCAGCCGGATCGCCCAGACCGCGCACAGCCATAGCAGCAGCCATTTCCGGGTCGCATCGCCCTCGGTCCGGGGAAAGGTCGCCAGCGCCAGCATCAGCATGCCCAGCGGCCAGACACCGTCGACGAAGCTGACGTCCTTCAGCTTAAGCGCCAGGGTCCACAAGGCCAGCATCACGACCACGATCAGGCCGAGATTCAGCGCCAGCAGGATCAGGATTTCGGTCAGGGTCATGTCGCGTCGAACGCTAGCACGCCATCAATCGACGCACAGGGTCGCCGACGCCTTGCCGTCCTCGACCGTGGTGAAACAGCCGAACCGGTCGCTGTCGACCTGACACACGCCCGCCGACACAGCCCTGCCTTCTGCGATGCCGTTGTTGCCGTCGACCCGGCAGTCGCCCTGACACTGATCTCCGTCGGTGCAGCGTTTCCCGGCGTCGGCATAGGGCACGATGCACTGCATCGACTGCAACCGCCCCACGGCCTTCAGCGTCCCGCCGCGTTGCTCGCAGGCGATCTGGGCAGCCGTCTCGGTCAGATCGCCGCCTGCGGGTTGGACCCCGGAGTCTCGGGTTTGCATCGGCGTGCAGGCTGCGGCCAGCAGGGCGAGGACGGGGATCAGGATACGCATGGTCACGCTTTCGGTTGAGAGACGTCGCCCTTGGCGAAGCCGGTCCAGACGTCGTCATAGTCGAGCTGCATCGTCGGCGTCGTTTGCGCCCACTGCGTGGTGCGGATGGGGAACCGCGTCTCGAACATGAAGGCCAGGGTGTCGGTCAGCTTGTGCGGCTTCAGTTCCGCCGACACCGCCTTTTCATAAGAGGCTTGGTCCGGACCATGGCCGCTCATGCAGTTGTGCAGGCTGGCTCCGCCCGGTGCGAACCCGCCTTCCTTGGCGTCATAGGCCCCGGTGACCAGACCCATGAACTCGCTCATGACGTTGCGATGGAACCACGGCGGGCGGAAGGTGTGTTCGGCCACCATCCAGCGCGGCGGAAAGATCACGAAGTCGATGTTGGCCGTCCCCGGCGTGTCCGACGGACTGGTCAGGACGGTGAAGATCGACGGGTCCGGATGGTCGAAACTGACCGTGTTGATCGTGTTGAACCGGGCGGTGTCATAGCGACACGGCGCATTGTTGCCGTGCCAGGCCACGACATCCAGCGGCGAATGATCGAAAGTCGTGACCCACAGCCGACCGGCGAATTTCTGGATGCACTGGGTCGGGCGATCCACATCCTCGAAGGCCGCGACCGGGGTCTCGAAATCGCGCGGATTGGCCAGGCCATTGGCCCCGATCGGCCCGAGGTCCGGCAGGCGGAACGGCGCGCCATAATTCTCGCAGACATAACCGCGCACCGGACCCTCGACCTCGACCCGGAAGCGGACGCCGCGCGGGATGACGACGACATGGCCCGGATCGGCCTCGATCCGGCCCAGTTCGGTCACGAACACCTGCCGGCCCTGCTGCGGCACGATGAGCAGCTCGCCGTCGGCGCAGTAGAAGACCCGGTCCACCATCGACCGGTTGGCGGCATACAGATGGATCCCCGCACCGGCTTGGGCCTCCGGATCGCCGTTGCCGCCATAGGTCACCAGCCCCTCGACCCAGTCGGTCGGGGTCTCGGGCACCGGCAGCGGATCCCAGCGCATGCGGTTGGGGCTGGGCGGGGCGTCCGTGAAGGGACCGGAGCGGACGCGGCCCTGGTCGAACGCCACATAGGCGGGATGCTGGGCCGAGGGCCTCAGTCGGTACAGCCAGCTGCGCCGGTTCTCGGACCGGGGGGCGGTGAAGGCGCTGCCCGACAGCTGTTCGGCATAGAGGCCCAGCGGCGTCGTCTGCGGCGAGTTCTGACCGACCGGCAGAGCTCCGGCCACGGCCTCGGTCGCGAAATGGTTGGCAAAGCCGGACTGATACGCGGTCGTCATGCGGTTTCGTCTCCCTGAGACCCGATCTAGGCCCTCACGCGCCGTCCGTCACCCACCGACACCCGCCCAGAGCAGGATCAATCCCAGCGACCCGATCGCGATCCGCCACCAAGCGAAGGGGGCGAAGCCGTGGCGGCTGACGAAATCCAGCAGGAACCGCACCACGAACAGGGCCGTCACGAAGGCCACCGTGAACCCCACCGCGATCAGGCCGACATCGGTGAAGTCCAGATCGTTCCGGCTCTTGAACAGGTCATAGGCCACCGCCCCGCCCATGGTCGGCAGGGCCAGGAAGAAGGTGAACTCCGCCGCCGACCGCTTGTCGGTGCCCAGCAGCAGCCCCCCCGCGATCGTCGCCCCCGACCGCGACACGCCGGGCACAAGGGCCAGGCACTGGAACAGGCCGATCAGGCCGTAGACCCGCATTGGATAGGTGTTGACGTCCAGATAGCGCGGCACCCGCTTCATCCGGTCCAGCAGCAGCAGCAGCACCCCGCCGACGATCAGGGCGACGCAGATCACCACCGGCGTCTCGAACAGCACCGCCTTGATGAAGTCGTACAGGAACACGCCCGCGAAGGCGGCGGGCAGGAAGGCGATCACGACGCCGATGATGAAATGACGAGCCGCCGGATCGTGCGGCCAGCGCGTCGCCAGGGCCCAAAGACGACGGAAATACAGACTGACGATGGCCAGGATGGCCCCCAGCTGGATCACGATCTCGAAGGTCTTGCCCTCGCTCTCGAAGCCCAGGAAATGGCCGAGCAGCAGGATGTGGCCGGTCGACGAGACCGGAATGAACTCGGTCAGCCCCTCGACCAGACCCAGGATGATGGCCGCAAGCCAGTCCGACATGACGCAATCCGTACAGAACCGGGTGGCGAGTCAGTTCGCGCCGGGCAGGGGGCCGACATAGCGCAGACGCGCGGTGATAGGCGAGCCGTTCGCGGCCTGATCCAGCGCATGACCCAGCAATCCGACCAGCCGCCCGATCAGGTACAGATCGACCGCCCCTTCCCGTGGCAGGTCCAGTTTGCGCGCCACCAGGGCCAGGGCCAGCGCCAATGTGGGTGACTGTCCGGACACGGACTGCCCCTGTTCGACGATAGCCATCAGGTCGGCGGGCAATGCGGCGTTGGCGATCAGGTCGGTGGCACGGGAATCGCCGTCCGGCCAGGCCGTGTCCCCGAAGCCGGGTACCGCGCCTTCCGCCTGCATCCTCTGGCCGGTCGCCCCCACCGGATCGCGCCGCGCGGCCTGGACATGGGCGACGGCGACCTCGATCTCGTGCACGGCGGCACCGTGAACCAGGGTGACCATCCCGGCCATGGCGGCAGCCGCGGGCGAGGCGCCCCCGCCGATCGCGACCCGAGTCGCCAGGACCGCCGCGTCCATCGCATGATCCACCGAAAGGACGAGAGCGCGTCGAATGGTCGGCTGCTCGCGTTCCAGCACCTTCCAGCCCCGACCCAGCCGCTGATGGAAATGCAGTCGCGGCCCCATACCGGCCACAGCATCGATCACCTCGTTCATCGCCGAGGCAGCCTCGGCCAGCAGGTCGTCTGCGGCCCGTCCGGTCGAACCGGCGTCCTCCTGCGCCCGCCGCCCCAGGGCCGAGAACATCCGGGCGCGGGGCGATGTGCCGGGCTGGACGTCCAGACGCGGGGCCATGCCGTCGAACGGTCGCCGCTCGCGGGCGTCCCACAGCAGCCGGGCTGTATCCTCCAGGGTCGATCCTTGCGCCCACTGAATCGCATCGCGCCCGCGATGGACCAGCCGACCGTCGATCACGGCGGACAGGCTCGACGCGATCGGGACGCTCCGGGCCAGGCCCTCGGTCGGCTCCAGCAGGATGCCGGGCAGGGCGTCCGTCGGCGTGCCGGTCAGGCGGGCGACGTCGGCGGCGGCATAGAGGCTGCGGCGGGGATTAGCCGGGTCGGGGCGAGCGGCGATCCGCTGACGACTGACATAGGCATACAGGGTCTGACTCTTCACCCCCAGACGGGTCAGGGCCTCGTCGCGTTCGATCCAGCGTGCCGTCTGTGACATCGAGGTCCCGATCCTGGGCCATGCAGCGTGGCCTTGCCGATCAGGGGTAACCGCGTTTGGTAACCGTCTTCCTAATGTCGCAGCCATGCCCCGGCCATTGGCAAGGGGATGGCTTTCGGCGAGAACGGGCGTGATGACCCTCCCCCCATCCTCGACAGCCGACGGCGACGCGACGTCGCGCCGCGCCCCGATCACGGCGTTGGCCTTGACCGGCGTTCTGATCGGTTTGAAGGCCTTCGCCCTGGGGGCCTCGGGAGCCTTGTCGGCGCTGGCGTCTCTGGTCGAATCCCTGCTCGCCTTCACGGCCTTGGCGACGGCGATCTTCGCGACGCGCTGGCACGCCTTGCTGCCGCCGATGACCCCCGCGGTCGCCAACGCGATATCGGTCCTGGTGCAGTCCGGCATGACGATGGCGGCGGCCCTGTTCGTGGGCATATTGGCCCTGTTCGGACTGTTCGACCCTCGCCCGGTCGGCGGCGGCCTGTGGGGCGTGGGTGCGATCGTGGTCGCCCTGGCCGTCGCCGCCCTGTTGGTCTGGAATCAGATGAGACCTGCCCTCTCCGGTCGCGATCGGCTGTCGGGCTTGCTCGTCGATCTGGTACCGGGCTTCATCGTCCTGATCGGGATCGTCGGCGGGGCCTTGCTGAAGGCGCCGGGCCTGGACGCGGCCTCGGCCCTGGTCGTCGCCGTCTGGCTGTTCTGGGGGGCGTTCACCCCGATACGCCGCTCCGCCCGGATGCTGGGCCAGAGCTGACGCGCACAGGCGACACGCCATTCATGACTCTTTGTTCATGAATATGACAGGGGCGTTGCACCCCGGCACACCGTCGTTATGGTCCCGTCCGTCCGATCTGGAACAGGGAAAGTGTCCTATGCATCGTCGTCTTGTCTCGCTCGCGGCCGTGTTGGCCGTCATCGCCCCCGCCTCGACCGTCTGGGCGTTCAGCCCCGCCAACGAGGTGGCTCCTGCCACTCTGACCTCTACCCAGGCCGCGCCGTTGCAGGCTGCGCCGGTGTCGGATCTGGTCTCTCGCGTCGATATCCCCTGGAGCCGGTTCGAGCTGGACAACGAGCTGAAGGTCATCGTCCACACCGACCGCAAGGCCCCCGTCGTCGCCGTCTCCGTCTGGTATAACGTGGGCTCCAAGGACGAACCCGCCGGATCGACCGGCTTTGCCCACCTGTTCGAGCACCTGATGTTCGGCGGATCGGAGAATGCGCCGGGCAGCTATCTCGGCCGGATGCGGAACCTCGGCCCCAGCAACCTGAACGGCACCACCTGGTTCGACCGCACCAACTATTTCCAGACGGTACCGACCCCGGCCCTGGAACAGGCCCTGTTCCTGGAAAGCGACCGGATGGGCTATCTGCTCGGCGAGATCGGCCAGCCGGTGCTCGATCTGCAACGCGGCGTCGTCCAGAACGAAAAGCGTCAGGGCGACAACCAGCCTTATGGCTTGTTCCAGTACGCCCGGCTGGAAGGCCTCTTCCCCGAAGGCCATCCCTATCGCCATTCGACCATCGGCTCGATGGCCGATCTGGACGCCGCCAGTCTGGAGACCGTGCGCGACTGGTTCCGGGACAACTATGGTCCGAACAATGCCATCGTGGTCCTGTCCGGCGACATCGATGAGGCCACGGCCCGTCCGCTGATGGAGAAATATTTCGGAGCCATCGCGCGCGGTCCGGTCAATGAGCCGGCTCAGGCCGACGTCCCCACCCTGGCCGAACCCGTCAAGAAGGTCATGCGCGACCGGGTCGCCAACACCCGGTTGACGCGCAGCTGGGCCGTGCCCGGCATGCTGAGCGACGATGCCGTGCCCCTGTCGGTCGGGGCCTCGGTGCTCGGTGGCCTCGCCTCTTCGCGCCTCGACAACATCCTGGTCCGTGACGAGCAGTTGGCGGTCAACGTCTCGGCCTCGAACGGCGAGTTCCACCGCGTCGGCATGTTCGGCATCACGGTCGACGTGAAGCCGGGTCAGGACGCCGCCGAGGTCGGCCAACGCCTGGACGCCATCGTCGCGGACTTCATCGCCAACGGCCCGACCGAGGAAGAGGTCGCCCGCGTCGCGACCCAGTATGTCTCGCAGCGCATCCAGGGTCTGGAACAGGTCAATGGCAAGGCCAATGTGCTCGCCGAAGGCCAGCTCTATGCCGGCGATCCCGACGACTACAAAAAGGAACTGGCCGAATACGCCTCGGTCACCCCGGCCCAGGTCAAGGCGGCCATGCAGAAATGGCTGACCCGCCCCGTGCTGGACATCACCATTGAGCCGGGCGAGCGCGAGGCCTATGTCGAGGCCGCCGCCGCACCGTCGGGGGCCGCGCCGGTCCCTGCCGCCGAAATCCAGCGCGTCCCGCGTGATCCGATGCCCGAGATCGGCCAGGTTCCGGACCTGCAGTTCCCGGCCGTGGAGCGCACCACCCTGTCGAACGGCATCAACGTCGTCTATGCCCAGGTCAATACGGTGCCCGTGACCCGCGTGGCCGTGGAATTCGACGCCGGCTTTGCCGCCGACCGGCCCGACCGGCTGGGGGCCCAGGCCATGATGATCGACCTGCTGGACGAAGGCACCACGACCCGCAACGCCAACCAGCTGGCCGAGGAGGAAGAGCGTCTGGGGGCCTCGGTCAACGTCAACGCCTCGATGGATCGGACGTCTGCGGACCTGTCCACCGTGACCGCCAACCTGGCGCCCGGCCTGACCCTGCTGGCCGACGTCGTGCGCAATCCGGCCTTCGCCCCGGCCGAGGTCGAGCGTATCCGCGCCGCCCGCCTGTCGGGCCTGGCCAGCGAGCGGACCAACCCCGGGGCCATCGCCTCGCGGGCCCTACCGCCGATCATGTATGGCGCGAACAGCCCCTATGGCCGATCCTTCACCGGTACCGGCGACGATGCGACCATCACCGCCCTGACCCGCGAGGACCTGGCCGCCGAGCACGCCGCCTGGATCCGCCCGGACAACGCGACCATCTTCATCGTGTCGGATCAGCCGCTGGGGGCCGTGACGCCACAGCTCGAGGCCGCCTTCGGCGACTGGCGCGCCCCGTCGGTGGCCAAGGGGGTCAAGGACTTCTCGACCCCGATCCAGCCGACCACCAGCCGGATCGTCCTGATCGACCGTCCGCAGTCGCCGCAGTCGCTGATCTATGGCGGGGCGGTCCTGCCGCAGTCGGGCACCGACGACCTCCTGGCCCTGAACACCGCCAACGTGACCCTGGGCTCGGACTTCCTGTCGCGGATCAACGCCGATCTGCGCGAGACCAAGGGCTGGTCCTACGGCGTGCGGGGTGGCCTGAACCAGCTCGAATATCGGGTGCCCTATATCGTCAACGCCCCGGTCCAGGCCAACCGGACCGGCGAGTCGATCGCGGCCCTGATCGCCCAGTACGACCGCTTCCTTCAGACCGAGGGCGTCCAGCCCAACGAGCTGGAACGCACGCTGAACGGCAACACCCGGTCCCTGGCCGGCGGCTTCGAGACCTCGGGCCAGATCCTGGGCGCGCTTCGGTCCAACGCCCTGTACGACCGGCCGGACGACTACCAGACGACGCTGGCCAGCCGCACCCGCGCCCTGACCGCCGCCCAGCTGGACGCCGCCGCTCGCGAGGCGATCAAGCCCGACCAGTTCGTCTGGGTGGTCGTGGGCGACGCCTCGGTGGTCAAGCCTCAGCTGGACGCGCTCGGCCTGCCGGTCGAGGTCCGCGCGATCCAGTAGGACCGGTGACACCGACGAAGGGCGGAGCCTCGCGGCTCCGCCCTTTTTCGTGCCTGCCACACGCGAAAAAGCCCGCCGTCGAAAACGGCGGGCTCTGTATCGTACGAAGGACGGTTATCGCGACAATCGAACCTGCGACGTCGCGATGTTCGAAACGCGCCGAACCGACGTCAGGCGGCCAGTTCCGGCAGGGCCGCCTTCAGGTTCTCGGCCACCTTGTCGAGGAAGCCCTCGGTGGTCAGCCAGCCCTGCTGATCGCCGACCAGCAGCGCCAGATCCTTGGTCATGTAGCCAGCCTCGACGGTCGCCACGACGACCTCTTCCAGGGTCTTGGCGAATTTCGCCAGCTCGGCATTGCCGTCCAGCTTGGCCCGGTGCTTGAAGCCCGAGGTCCAGGCGAAAATCGAGGCGATCGAGTTGGTCGAGGTGGCCTCGCCCTTCTGATGCTGGCGATAGTGGCGGGTCACGGTACCGTGGGCGGCCTCGGTCTCCATCACCTTGCCGTCCGGCGTCATCAGCACCGAGGTCATCAGGCCCAGCGAGCCGAAGCCCTGCGCCACCACGTCGGACTGGACGTCGCCGTCGTAGTTCTTGCACGCCCAGACGAAGCCGCCCGACCACTTGATGGCAGCCGCGACCATGTCGTCGATCAGACGGTGCTCATAGGTCAGGCTGGCGGCCTTGAACTTGTCGGCGTACTCGGCGTCGAACACCTCCTGGAAGATGTCCTTGAAGCGGCCGTCATAGGCTTTCAGGATGGTGTTCTTGGTCGACAGATAGACCGGGAAATTGCGGTTCAGCCCGTAGCTGAACGAAGCGTGGGCGAAGTCGCGGATCGACGAGTCGATGTTGTACATCCCCATTGCGACCCCGGCGCCGGGGGCCTGATAGACCTCGTGCTCGATGACCGCACCGTCCTCACCGACGAATTTCATCGTCAACGTGCCCTTGCCGGGGAACAGGAAGTCGGTGGCCTTGTACTGGTCGCCAAAGGCATGACGCCCGACCACGATCGGCTGGGTCCAGCCGGGCACCAGACGCGGCACGTTCGAACAGATGATCGGCTCGCGGAAGACGACGCCGCCCAGGATGTTGCGGATCGTCCCGTTCGGCGACTTCCACATCTTCTTCAGGCCGAACTCGGCGACGCGGGCCTCATCGGGGGTAATGGTGGCGCATTTGACGCCGACGCCGTGCTTCTGGATCGCGTGGGCGGCGTCGATCGTCACTTGGTCGTCGGTGGCGTCGCGGTGCTCCAGCCCCAGGTCGTAGTAGTCCAGCTCGACGTCCACGAACGGGAAGACCAGCTTGTCCTTGATCCACTGCCAGATGATGCGGGTCATTTCGTCGCCGTCGATGTCGACGATGGGATTGGCGACCTTGATCTTGGCCATGTGATCTCTGCCTTCGGATGTCGTGGGAGGAGGGTTGGCCGGGGGTATAGCCACCCGCAGGCGGATGCGCAAAGCCCGACGTCCGTCGATTAACCTTGCCCGGAAAAAGACGCCCACGGCCAAGGTGAACGCCCTCGGGTCCGAAGCATTCTGAACGGCGGAAGGGCTCATCGAGAGCTTGCGTGCCTATGACCGAAGACACCGAGGCGCTGGTCCAGCGATGGATCCTCGCCTTCTGCGAAATGCCGATCATCATCGATCCGGCACTGATGCGGATGGTTCTGGACGGACCTGACCCGACAAATGGGAAAAATGAGACATGATAATCGGAGCCAAATCGCCGCTACTCCAAGCGGCAGTCACTCGTAAAACGAACTCGTGTCCACGCTCACATCGTCAACCACGATCGCGGCCCCGTCAAAGTGGCCCGCCACCGATGCAGGATAGGCATCGCTCATGGAAACGGCGTCCTTGGAGCCACCATACTGAAGAGTGACGTAAATCGTGGCTGTCGCCTCGAACTTGTTCGTTCCCGTCACCCTGAAGATTCCATCCGGACTAGGATCGATCCCGTCAAAGAGCGTTGCCCCAGACAACTCGCTCAGATCACTGATGGCATCGGACAACACGGGATCGTCTGCTGTCAAATCGGAGATCACTCCAATCACCTTTGAAAGCTCCTCACCATCAAGCGGCGTCAGCTGTTCCGTGTCGATTGCATGGGTCATTCTAACGCAACGCTCCAAGACCGATGCTGGATCGATACTGCCAAGCAATTCGTTCCCCAAGCCCGTCCAGACCGCCCTTTATACGCTGCGGTTCAACGCCGAGATAGAAGAGTCTTCGCCGAAAGAAGGCTCGCGCCTCGCCTGAGATGTCAAAAACGTGCTGGCTATGTTGGAGTGGATCTTCCCAAGGATCATCCGGCTGAGGATGCACACTGAAAACTCCGCTCTGGGTCACGATCCGACCGGTAAGCGATCTGGGCGATATGAAGCCTACTTGCTTGACCTCAAACGGTTTGTCGTTGTCATTGAAAACCATCCGCGGCATCACGCGATAGGCCACTACACGCGCCGTCGTCGATGCAAGCGGTGGCAAGGCGGTCATCGGTTTGCCTACAACCCGCCCGGCAGCGCCGATACGCTTTGTCTGCACAGGCTTGGGGTCGGAAGATACCGCGAAATAGGCAGCAACGAGTGGATTAGTCGTCCAATCGAGTAGACGCGTCGGAAGACCGTGATGCTGCGCCAGCGACATAGCGTCCCAATCATCGGGCGTAAGAGGACCGTTGAATTCTGCTACCCTCTTGCGAAAGATTTCCAGGATCGTTCGTTCGTCTGCAAGGGTGTACTTCCCACGTCGCCCGACACTCGGGGTCAGTGTGAAATCCTTGTCGCCCAAGCCGCGAAATACCCAACGGGAATCGCTATGCGCATTCACCCAAGACTGGAAGTTATCCCAGAGCCGAGACCTTTGTCTCATCAGACGAGTGCTGTCGGGCTTTATGACGGTCAATGACCGCATGTCTTTGCTCATGAAGAACGTTAATGCAGAAACCCAAAGCGTTGTCTCAGCGCTAATGCAACCAAAAAATGATCGCGTGATTTTGGGCATGACGGCCCAAAGGGCGGCAGGCTTGGAGAGCGAACCATGACGGAAAAGACATTCAAGGCCGGTGACGCGGTCCGGTGGGATCACAGCCAGGGCACGACGGAAGGCAAGGTGGTCCGCAAGGTGACCAAACCGATGACGATCAAGGGGCACAAGGTTGCGGCCTCGAAGGATAACCCCGAGTATCTGGTCGAGAGCGACAAGACCGGCGCGCTGGCCGCGCACCGGCCGGAAGAGTTGCGCAAGGCCTGAGGGCGAAAGGCGATCGGATGAAGGGACGCAAATCCATGACGGCTCTGGCACTTCTGGCTCTGATGGGACTGATCGCCTGTGGCGAGCGCGAGGCCGGGGTGCCCGGCGACGCGGCGACCCCGCCCGTCTCGACCGCTGGCGGGGCCAGTCAGGCTGCCGCCGGTCCCGCCGTCCGCCCGGAGGACCGGACGTTCCGGGAGTGGCTGGGCACCTGCGATAACGGAAATGGCTGCGTCGCCTATACCGGCACCGATACCGGCGGCTGGCTGCTGGTCCGTCAGGCCGCCGGGCCGGATGCCGAACCACAGATATTGGCGGGCCTGTCCGCCTTCGCCGGCGAGGACACCGTCGCCGGCATACAGCTGAACATCGACGGTCAGCGCCAGACCTTGGTCGCCGGTCCCGACGACACGATGAGCTATGCCGTGCCCGCCGATCAGGTGCGTGCGGTACTGGGTCGCCTGGCCACGGCCCGGACAATCATGCTCGGCCTCGGCGAGACCCAGGCCAGCCTTCCGACCGCCGGGGCCTCCGCCGCCTTCCTGTGGATCGACGAGAAGCAGGGGCGGCTGGACACGACCACCGCCCTGATCCGGCGCGGCGACCGCCCGGCATCGTCCGTCCCTGCGGCCCCTGCCCTGCCCCAGGTCGCCGCCGCGCCCGCCGTCGATCAGGGGGCCTTGGGCGGGGCCAGCGATCCGGGCGAACAGGGCGGCGAGGCCGACCTGACCCTGCCCGCCTCCCTTGAGGCCTTGCCCGCCGTCAAACAGTGCCGATCCGACACCAGCTACAACGAATACCTTCAGAAGGCCGTACTGGCCGGGCGATTGTCCGCCGACACCGAACTGTGGGGCGTGCCCTGCGGCGCGGGGGCCTACAATGCGATGTACGATTTCTATCTGACCGGCTCCAACGGGGCGAACCCCCGAAAGGTCGCCTTCCCGAACTGGGCGGGCGAGACGCCCAAGGCGCAGGAGGGCGATATCGTCGGCGACGGCCTGGTCAATCCGGTGTTCGACGCCCGGACCAATACCCTGACCCATTTCCCCAGGGCGCGCGGGATCGGCGATTGCGGGACGATCCAGTCCTGGGCCTGGACCGGACGCGCCTTCGTCCTGACCGGCGAAAAGACGATGGGCAATTGCTGGGGCCTGTCTTCCGACCTCTGGCCGACGACCTGGCGCACGCGGTGACGCCAGACACCGTGGACGATCCCGACGTCCTGATCATCGGAGCGGGACCGGCGGGTCTGACGGCGGCGACCTATCTGGGCCGATACCGGCGGCGCGTTCTGGTCGCCGACGGAGGTCCGCCCCGCGCCTGCTGGATCCCCGTCAGCCACAATATGGCAGGGTTTCCGCGTGGCATCACGGGCGAGGCGATCCTGACCCGGATGCGAGAACAGGCGCTGGAGTACGGCGCAACGATCGAGGCCGGATGCATCGAAACCCTTCGCCATGACGGGGACGGCTTCGTCGCTTCGCTGAACGGTCGCGACGTCCGTGCCCGCGCGGTTCTTCTGGCCACCGGGGTGGTCGATCACCACCCGGACCTGCCCAGCGTCGAGGACGCCATCAAACGCTCGCTGGTGCGCATCTGTCCGATCTGCGATGCCTATGAGGCGATCGACAAATGCGTCGCCATCATCGGCGACGACGATCTGGGGGTCCGCGAGGCCGCCTTCATGCGCACCTATACCGACCGGGTGACCCTGATCCACGTCGGCCCGCCCGAGGCCCTGACCGAGCACGACGCGCTGCAACGACTCGGCATCGATCTGGTCGAATGCGCGATCGAGGCGGTGGAGATCGAGGACGACCGGATCACGGCCCTGAACTGGAGCGGCGGTCGCCATGGGTTCGACCTGCTGTATTCGGCGCTCGGCACCACCCCCAACGCCGACCTGGCCAAGGCCCTGTCTGTCGACCTGACCGACGACGACCTGTTGAAGGTCGATGCCCACAACGCCACCAGCATCCCCGGCCTCTATGCCGCCGGGGACGTGGTCAAGGGCCTGAACCAGATCGCGGTGGCGACATCGGACGCCGCCCTGGCCGCCACGGCCATCCACAACCGGTTGAGGAAGGCGGACGGCCAGACGGTTTGAGGCTCGCTGGGAAAGCGCAGTCTCACATTCTTTCGTCATTCCGGGCGAAGGCGCGCTTGCGCCGCAGACCCGGAACCCAGCGGCGCGCGGCAGCGCGAACCTGTCGCGCACTCCGCTGTGGAAACCAGATTGCGCGAACAGATCGCCTTCGGCGCCGCTTGGTTCCGGGTCTTCGCTGCGCTGCGCCCGGAATGTCGAAAGGAAGAGGAACTCGGAGCCGAAAACGCCTGATGATCAGGCGATCACCCCTTCTGCGCCGCCGTCCACTCCGTCATGACCTTGTCCAGCACGGTCAGCGGCACCCCGCCGGTGTTCATGCCGGTGTCGTGGAAGGCCTTGATGTCGAACCGGTCGCCCAGGGCGGCCTTGGACGCCTCGCGCAGCTCGACCCATTTGTTGTGGCCCAGCTTGTAGGAACAGGCTTGGCCCGGCCAGACGCAGTAGCGTTCGATCTCGGTCGTGACCGCGCTTTCGGCATCTCCCAGGGCGTCGCGCATGAAGACGATGGCCTGTTCGCGGCTCCAGCGTTTGGCGTGCATGCCGGAATCGACCACCAGGCGCGTCGCGCGGAACATCAGCGACTGCAGATAGCCGATCTGGCCCGTCGGATTGCTCTCGTACACGCCCATCTCGTCGGCCAGTTGTTCCGAATACAGCGCCCAGCCCTCCGAATAGGCCGAGAAGCCCAGCACCTTCATCAACAGCGGGGTGCCCGGCTTCTCCTGTTGCAGGGCGATCTGGTGGTGATGGCCGGGCGAGGCCTCGTGATAGGTCAGGGTCGGCAGCTGGAACCGCGGCCATTCCGCCGTGTCGCGCAGGTTGATGTAATAGGCCCCTGGTCGCGACCCATCCAGCGACGGCGCGTTATAGTAACCGCCCGGTGCGCCCGCCTCGATGAATTTGGGCACGCGGCGGATCTCGACCTTCGATGTGGGAATGCGACCGAAATACTGGGGCAGGCGACGATCCATGTCGGCCATCTGATCGTTCAGGTCGCGGAGCAGCTGCTCCTTGGCCTCGTCGGTGTTGGGGTACAGATGCTCCGGCATCTTGCCCAAGGCGGCGATCCGCTCGCCGACCGACCCTTGCGTCAGCCCCTGCGCCTTCAGCAGGACGTCCGCTCGCGCCGACAGCTCGGCCAGTTGGTCCAGTCCGATCCGGTGGATCTCGTCGCCGCTCAGGGTCGTCGTGGTGTAGCTCTTGATGCCGTACTCATAGAAGGCGTCACCGTCCGGCAGACGCCAGCAGCCGGCCTCATGCGTGGCTTCGGCCCGTTTGGCCTTCAGGGCATCGGCCTGGCGTTGCAGGGCGGGATAGACCTCGCCGGACACGATCGCTTCGGCCCGGCTGGCCCAGTCGCCGGGGATGTTCTTCTCGGCGGTGCGGCGCGCGACCGAGGCGGTCAAGACGATCTCCGACGCGGGCGTGCCGGTCAAATTGGCCATCTGCAACAGGGCCTTGTCGATGACGAAGTCGGGCGGAATGGCCCCGGCGGCGAAATCCCGCTCCATACGCGCCGTTTCCTGATCCAGGGCCGTGGCGAAGGCCGAGACCCGGCTCAGATAGGCCTCGGCATCCTGGGCCGTCTCGATCGAATGCTGGGTGTCGAGGAAGTCGGGCAGGCTCTGATACGACCCCGTCAGCTGGCTGACCGTGTAGCAGGTCGCGCCATAGGGACCGCCGCCGCCATAGGGGAAGTCGTATCCGCTGATCGCGGTGTCTCCGAAGAATTCCAGCGTGTCGTAATAGACCCCGTCGTCGCCGCTGAGCGCCGACCGGTCGATGGCCTTCAGGTCGGTGATGGATTTGCGGAACACGACCTTGTCGGCGTCGATCTTGGCCTGGGACCGGTCGTCCAGCATGGACTTCAGCGGCGCGGCTGGGCCCTTGTCCAGACCCAGGGACGTCATGATCTCCGGCGAGGTCATCAGCGTCTCCTGCACCACCCGGTCCATCAGGGCGGTGAGGGCGGCCGAGGCCGAACCTGCGGCGGCGACCGGCATGGCGGCCGGTGTCTGCGCGAACGCCTGCCCGGCGGCGGCAAGACCCGCTCCGGCGGCGGCGGTGAACATCAGGCGGCGACGGTCGATCATGGCGGCTCTCCAACTTCGTGCCGCATTGGCACCTAACCGGCCATCGCTGGCAAGCCGCCGATGATTACCGATCCGTCATGCGGACCAGCCACAGGGCGCATGACGGTCCCACGGCGTGACCACGCCGCCGGGCGGGCAGGGCTTGGGTTTCCGGACCGGTTTCGGTCGCGACGCCAGCAGGGTGCCGATCCAGCCCCACGCGGGCTCCTTATGGGTGCGGTGCATCTCTTCCATCACAGCCTCCTCGTGCTGCCTGTTTCGGGACCGCCAGAATGCCCTTGACAACACCGTTCGACAAATCAGATGCATGCCGCGCAACACAAGGCCTGCTTATGTCAGATCCCCTCAACGGCCTGCCCCTGGCCTCCATCCGCGTGTTCGAGGCGGCGGCACGGCTGCGCAGCTTCACCCGAGCGGCCGAGGAACTGGGCATGACCCAGGCCGCCGTCAGCTGGCAGATCAAGGCGCTGGAAAACCGGCTGGGTCTCAGCCTGTTTCGCCGCCTGCCGCGCGAGGTCGTGCCGACCGAACCCGGCGACCGGCTGTCGCGCGCCGCGACCGAGGCCATGGTCATCCTGCGCCGCGCCTTCGCCGACGTGACCGAAGCCGACGAGGCCGTCCTGTCCATCACCACGATGACCACCCTGGCGACCCAGTGGCTGGCCCCGCGTCTGGGGGCGTTCCAGGTGGCCAATCCCGGCCTGGCGGTGCGGGTCGACACCGGGCCGCGTCTGGTCGATCTGGGCCGCGAGAACATCGACATCGCCCTGCGGGTCGGGTCGGGCACATGGCCCGGCGCGGAAACGGCCCTGCTGATGCCCAGCGTCTTCGCCCCGCTGTGCACGCCGCTGGTCCGCGACCGGCTGAAGCTGACCGGGCCCGCCGACCTGATGACCGCGCCCCGGATCGGCGACGAGAAGGAATGGGCCGTCTGGTTCGCCGCCGCCGGGGTCGCCCACGACGCGCCGCGCGCCACAGGCTTTCGTGCCGACATCCAGGGCCTGGAGATCGCCGCCGCCCTCGGCCATCAGGGCGTCGCCCTGGGCTCGCCCATTCTTTATGCGCGAGAGATCGAGGCCGGGCTGCTGGTCCAGCCCTTCGACCAGGTCGTCGAGCTGAGCCCCGGCTACTGGATCGCCTGGCCCCGCGACCGGCGCCTGTCGCCCAAGATTGCCCGTTTCCGCGCCTGGCTGCTGTCCGAGGCGGCGGCCGATCCGGCGATCGTCGCGGCCCGGACCCGGCTGGGGATCTAGGCCCTGGCCATCCTCACGACCGCTTCGCCAACCGTCAGTCCGGACGCAGTTCCTGCTTGACCCGCTCCGCCAGGGTCTTGATGTCCAGCGGCTTGGGCAGGAAGGACACGCCGGTCTCGTCCTGCAACAGGTCCGAAAAGTCGCTCTCGGCATAGCCGGAGATGAACATCACCGGGGCGTCGCCCAGGAACGGCCGGGCCTTCTTGAGCAAGCTCGGCCCGTCCAGCCCCGGCATGATGACGTCACTGATCAGCATGTCGATCTGCCCCGCCCACTCCTCGGCCAGGGCCAGGGCCTCCTCGCCGTCGGCGGCCTCGATGACTTCGTATCCGCGCTGGCGCAGCAGCTTGGCGGCGATGATGCGGACGGCGCTCTCGTCCTCGACGAAAAGGATACGGCCGGCGCCGGACAGGTCGCGTGGCACGGCCTTTGCCTTGATCTCGACCGGGGCCACCTCGATCAGTTCGGCCTCGGACGCGGCGGGCAGGAAGATGCGGAAGGCAGCGCCCGCCCCCTCCAGATTGGTCACCCCGATATGGCCGCCCGCCTGCTGGACGATCCCATAGACGGTGGCCAGGCCCATGCCGGTGCCCTCGTTGACGGCCTTGGTGGTGAAGAAGGGCTCGAAGATCTTGTCCAGCAGTTCGGGCGGCACGCCGGGCCCGGTGTCGGACACCTCGATCAGGGCGATGTCGCCCCCCCCTTCTGAATTTGCGGGGGCATCCAGCCAGCCCATGGCCCGCGCCTCCTCCGACGTCAGCCGCTGGGTGCGGATCGTGACGACGGCGGCCCCCGGCTCGACCACCCCGCGCATCGCATCGCGGGCGTTGACGGCCAGGTTCATCACCGCCGTCTCCAGCTGCGACTTGTCGGCCAGGACGACCGGCATGTCGCGGCCATAGATGGTCTCCAGCCGCACGTCCTCGCGCAGAAGACGGCCCAGCAGGACCACGAACTCCCCGACCAGCTCGCCCATGTCCAGCCGCTCGCGCCGGACCGTGGATTTCCGCGAAAACGCGAGCAGTTTTCGCACCAGGTCGGCGGCGCGGATGCCGGTCTGGCGGATCTGGTTCAGCCCCTCATAGGACGGATCGCCGACCGGGTGGCGCTCCAGCAGTTCCGACAGCTGAAGCTGGATCGCGGTCAGCAGGTTGTTGAAATCGTGCGCCACCCCGCCGGCCAGCTGGCCCACGGCCTGCATCTTCTGGGCCTGGCTGAGTTGCAGCTCCATCGACTTCTGGGTCGAGACGTCGAACAGCCAGACCCGGCGCTTGTCCCCCTCGGGCGCGACATACAGATGCAGACTGCGGTCGGGATGGGCGCGGGCGACCAGCTCGATGGGACCGGTGGATCCCGCCTCCATCCGCGCACGGGCGTCCGTGACGCCGCCGGGCTCGAACAGATGACCGAAGGCGGCATCGCGCGCGGCCCCTGGACCGGTCAGGACGGCCAGGGCCGGATTGGCCTCCTCGACCACACCGGTGAAGATGTCCTGGCCCGCGATCACCGCCGAGCCGAACGGGGCGCCCGCCGCCATGGCCCGGCCCTCGCCGGAGGCGGCGACATAGGCGCGGCTGACCACGGGGGTCGGTTCGGCGGCCTCCGGTGCCTCGCGGACCAGGAACCGGCCCTTCCCGGCCAGGCCGATCAGCATCTCGGTCTCGCGCTCGCCGACCACGATGATGGCGCGCCCCTGATGACCGCGTCGGGCCTGGGCAAAGGCCATGTACAGAGCCTGGGCCGACCGGCCCTTGGGCAGGGCAACCGTCGCACCGTTCTGTTCGGCCCAGGCCCCGTTGTAGGCCAGCACCTGGCCGGAGGCCCAGACCAGGGCGGCGGGCTCGGCCATGGCGTCCAGCATCTCGACCGCCACGTCGCCGGCGGGCTGGCGCGCATCGGCCCGCCCGAAGGCGAACAGCCCGACCAGGGCCACGACCGCGACGGTGACCAGCAGGATCATGCCCGGCGCCGACACCGGACTGGCCCGGAAAGCCGGCCAGGCCAGAGCCGCGACGGCCACGGCGAAGCCCAGGGTCATCACGACCATCAGCGGATCGAGCGGAAGGCGCCGGGCGGTGTCGCTCATGAAACCTCGCGAATCGGTAGGGTGAGCATACGATATTTGTCACAATCTCCCTCCCCCGCAGTGGGGAGGGACGCCGAGCCGCTGGCGAGGCTGGGTGGGGCCGTTCGAACAGCCCCACCCGGGTCGCTTCGCGACCGTCCCTCCCCATGAAGGGGAGGGAAAATCAGCGCCGTTTCCGCTTCTGCATGACGAAGCCGATGACCTTGGCGGCGGCGTCGAAATGTTCGCGCGGGATGGTCTCGTCGATGTCGACGGCGGCATACAGGGCCCGCGCCAAAGGCACGTTCTCGACGATCGGCACCTTGGCGTCGCGTGCCACCTCGCGGATGCGCAGCGCCAGGGCATCGACCCCCTTGGCCACGCAGACGGGAGCGGCGTCGCCCTGATCGGGCTCGTAGCGCAGGGCGACCGAATAGTGGGTCGGGTTGGTGACGATGACGGTGGCCTTGGGCACGTTCTGCATCATCCGCTGGCGGGACCGCTGCATGCGGATCTGCTTCAGCTTGGCCTTGATGTGAGGGTCGCCTTCGGACTGTTTGTAGTCTTCCTTGACCTCCTCCTTGGTCATCCGCTGGCGTTTGGCGAAGCGCATCTTCTGCCAGATGAAGTCGCCCCCCGCCGTCAACCCCAGGAACACCAGGGTCGCGGCCATCAGGGCGATCATCAGGTCGCGCGCCAGCGGCAGGATGGTCGCCGGGCTCATCGCCCCCATGTTCTCGAACTCGCGCAGATGGGGCTTCAGCACCATCCAGCAGATCACCCCCACCGCGATCAGCTTGGCCAGGGTCTGGGCGAACTGCATCAGGCCGTCGGGGCCGAAGATGCGCTTGAACCCGGCCATGGGGCTCAGCTTGTCCCATTTGGGTTTCAGCTTCTCGGGGCTGAAGATCAGCCCGCTCTGGCCGACATTGCCCCCGACCCCACCGATGATGGTGGCCAGCATCACCGCGCCCAGACAGGGTGTCATGGTCCACAGCGCCAGGGTCGCCAGCTCGATGCCCGCCCCGGCCTCCAGTCCGCCGATCATGGAATGCGGCGAGGCGATGAAGGGCAGCAGGTCCTCGGCCATCTGGGTGCAGAAATAGCCACCACCGAACACCACCACCGCGCTGGCGCCCATCAGCGACAGGGCCTGGCCGACATCCGCCGACTTGGCGACATCGCCCTTCTTCTTGGCCTCGTCGAGTTTCCTCTGGGTGGCCTCTTCTGTCTTGGAGTCGGGATCGGGGGCGTCAGCCAATGACGCCTCCTGCCCCTGCCGCGAAGACCCGGGCCATGGCCCGGTAGCGGTCGATGAAGACGGTGCCCAGCACGCCCAAGGACAGGGCAAACACCGACAGCCCCAGGATGACGCTGAGCGGGGCAGCGGCGAAGAAGACCTGGAAGGCGGGCATCACCCGCCCGACCAGCCCCGAGGCCAGGTTGAAGATCAGGGCGAAAACGATCACCGGCGCCGACAGCTGCACCCCAAGGATGAAGGCGTCACCGACCGTGCGGATCGCCATCTCGGTGAAGTCGGCGGCGATCAGCGGCTGCGACGGCGCGACCAGGGTGTAGGAGCCGACCAGTCCGGCGATGAACAGGTGATGGGTGTCGGTCGCAAAGATCAGCACCGTGCCCAGCAGCATCAGAAAGGCGGCGATGGTGGTGCCCGGCGCGGCCTGAAGCGGATTGGCGGTCTGGGCGAAGCTGAGCGTGGTCTGCAACGACACGATCTCGCCCGCGACAGCCAGGGCCGAGGTGAACATCCGCAGCAAGGCCCCGATGGCCAGGCCGGTGATGACCTCTCTCAGGATCCAGCCGACCATCGACCCGACGGTGTCGGGCAGGGCCGGCAGGGCCCCGCCGATCACCGGCCAAAGGGCCAGCGAGATCACCAACGCCAGCGCCAGCCGGATGCGCGCGGGCACATAGGTCTCGCCGATCCCGGGCAGGCTGAGCAGGATCGCGCCGATGCGAGCGAAGATCAGCCCTCCGGCCCAGACCTGATCGGCGGTGGCATAGGGCTCCACAGCGGTCCTACATCCCGGCGATACGGGCGGCGATCGACTGCATGAAGCCGCCCAGCAGCGCCCCCATCAGGGGCAGGCAAAGCAGCAGGGCGATGAAGATGGCGATGATCTTGGGGGCATAGACCAGGGTCTGTTCCTGGATCTGGGTCAGGGCTTGGAACAGGCCGATGCCCACGCCGACGACGA
>CALROO020000037.1:0-21064 GCA_943369795.1 Rhizobium sp. Q54
TATCGACGTCGCTCTCCTTGGCGACCACGATTCGCGAATAGGGGCAGGTGCGAACTTCCTCGCGCAGCACTTCCTCGCTGTCGTCCAGTGCCACCCAGAAGACGTCGTGACGCGGCGTCATGGCCACGCGGATGGGACGGTCGCCCAGACGCAGGATCTCCTCGATCATCGTCTGTTCCTCGGGTTCGATCAGGCCCGCCGAGGTGCCCTCGGCGATCATGGTCTCGACCTCTTCCTGGGTCACGTCGGAACCGTCGCGGTCCTTGACGCCCATGATCTTGAGGATGCTGGACGTCGAAGCCGTCAGCAGAAGGACGAAAGGGTACAGCACGATCGCAACGGTGGAGATTGGGGCCGCCATCTTGGCTGCGATGCTTTCGGGGAAGATCAGGGCCAGGCGCTTGGGCACCAGTTCGCCTACGATCAGAGAGATGTAGGTGATGCAGATGACGACCAAGGCCGTCGAGAAAATCTCGGTATAGCTCGCAACTGCCGGGAAAGCCGTTTCGAGAATTCGGTTCAGCTCGCCCGCAATGGTCGCCTGACCATAGGCACCAGCCAGAATGCCGATCGATGTGATGCCCACCTGAACCGCAGACAGGAAATGGGTGGGGTTCTCGGCCAGCTTCAGGGCCGCGCGAGCACCCTTGTCGCCCCGCTCCGCCCGGCTCTGCAGCTTGGATTTTCGGGAAGAGACGACCGCCAACTCGGTCATGGCGAACACGCCGTTCAGCACCACGAGGAGCACGACGACGACAATGGCGATCAGTAACATCGAGGGGGTTTTGGAACCGACGCGGCGCGACAGTCGGCGTCCGCAAGGAGTCCCTTAGTCGAGCTTGTCCGATTTTGCCACGGTTTCCTTGAGGATCAGCCCGTACGCCCCGCCTCGATCGTGCCATAGGCTCCGGAACGCCCGCTGTCATCCTGCTGGATCGACGCGCAGGCCGACATCCCGATCAGGGTGCCGATGAAGAGGCCAATATGGAGGGCGCGCCGCATGGTTACTGAATCCTTAACGTTCATGACCGAACGAAAAGACCATTGCGGGGCCTGTCGCAACCCCTCTCGCCTGTAACGCGTATCACCCGTCCTGCGGGGCAAATCTGAGCAAGCGAAACCGCAGCAAGAAATATTTAAGGCGAAGCTGAGGCCAGAATGCATCCGGGCCGTACCTCCTGTTCCACTGGAGGAGAGACCCGTGTCCAAGACCGACCTGATCCTGAATGCCCTCGATGCGCGCGTTAAACGGCGCGAGGACCGCCGCAACTTCTTCAAGCTCAGCGGTGGCTTTGCCGTCGGCGCGGCCGGGGGTGCGGTTCTGAGCGCCTGCGGCAGCTCCGCCGGTGACGCGATCGCCCAGAACCCGCCGCCCAGCAACGACGCGTCTGACTTCGCGGTCCTGAATTTCGCGCTGAACCTGGAGTATCTGGAGGCGCAGTTCTATTCGTTTGCCGCCTTCGGCACCGGCCTGGCCAACTCGGACCTGACCGGTCTGGGCACCCAAGGTACCGTCAGCGGTGGTCGTCAGGTCGCCTTCGTCGATCCGGTCGTGCGCCAGTATGCCAACGAGATCGCCCAGGACGAGATCGTGCACGTGAAATTCCTGCGCCAGGTGCTGGGTTCAAACGCCGTTGCCCAACCCGCCATCGACGTCGGCGTCGGCCCGAACTCGGCCTTCTCGAACGCGGCCCGAGCGTCAGGCCTGATCGGGGCCGGGGCGACCTTTGACCCCTACGCATCCGACGAGAATTTCCTGCTCGGGGCCTATATCTTCGAGGACGTCGGCGTCACCGCCTACAAGGGCGCATCGCCGCTGATCAACAACAAGACCTATCTGGAAGCCGCTGCCGGCATCCTGGCCGCCGAGGCTTATCACGCCGGTCTGGTCCGCACCGTCCTGTATGCCAAGGGCGTGGCCACCCCGGCCCTGCGCACGGGTGCCGACGCCATCTCCAACGCCCGCGACAGCCTGGACGGCTCGACCGATCTGGACCAGGGCATCAGCCCCACCGGCACCGGCAACGCGGCAGCCTCGAACATCGTACCGCTGGATGCCAATGGCGTCGCCTACAGCCGTACGACCCAACAGGTGCTGAACATCGTCTATCTGACGGCGGCGGCCAGCGCGACCAGCGGCGGCTTCTTCCCCGCCGGCCTGAACGGAACGATTCGCAGCACCTGATCCCCCCAGATGCTGTGATCGCGAGGCCCGCTCTCCTGAAGGAGGGCGGGCCTTTTCACGTCAGCGATCATCGCGGTGGACGACGCCGCTGCGCATCACGAACCGCATCCGCTCCAGTTCGGTCACGTCGCTCAAGGGATCGCCGACAACTGCCACCAGATCGGCAGGCATCCCCGGCGCGATCCGCCCGGCCTCGTTCGACAGCTTCAGATGCGCCGCGGCCACGACAGTGGCGGCCTGGATGGCCTCCAGAGGCGTCAGGCCCGCGCGGACCAGCAGCGCGAACTCCTGGGCGTTATCGCCATGGGCAGATACGCCCGTGTCGGTCCCGAAGGCGATCCGCACGCCGCCCTCGTGCGCACGGCGGGCCATATCCAGCATCTTGGGACCCGCTTCCAGAGCCTTGGCGGTCTGGGCCGGCGTGAAGAAATTGTCGGGGCTGGCGGCGATGCGCGCCACGAAATCTCCCGCCAAAAGGGTCGGCACCAGATAGACGCCCTCGCGCCGGAACAGCCGGATGGATTCGTCATCCAGATAGGTGCCGTGCTCGATCGAATCTCCGCCGGCCTTCAGGAAGGCGTTGATACCGTCGACTCCGTGCGCATGGGCCGTGACCTGGCGCCCCATCCGGTGCCCGACCTCCACGATCGAGGCCAATTCGTCCTCGGTGAACTGCTGGCTCAGGCCTGCCGCCGTGTTGGACAGCACGCCACCCGTCGCGGTGATCTTGATGATGTCGGCCCCGGCCCGGACTTGAAGCCGCACGGCGCGGCGGCAATCCTCGGCACCCGAACAGACGCTTTCGGGCGACAGCAGATGCATGACGTCTTCACGATAGCCGTTGGTGTCGCCATGGCCACCGTGCACCGACACCGACGAACCCGAGGCGATGATCCGCGGTCCGGGCACGTCGCCGCGCCGCACTGCGTCCCTCAGCGCGAAGATCGCCTCGTTGCTGGCTCCAAGGTCGGCGACGGTCGTGAACCCGGCCATCAGGGTCTGGCGCGCATAGCCCGCCCCGATCATCGCCTGTTCGGCATTGGACTGGGTCACCTCTTCCAGCCGTCCGTTCGGGTTCTGCTGGCCGGTGAGATGGACGTGGCTGTCGATAAGCCCCGGCAGGACGAAATCGTCCCTCAGATCGACGATCCGACCGTCGCCGACGAAACCGTCGCGGATTTCGACGACCCGGTTCCCTTCGATCACGATAGTTTTATCGCGCAGGACCGCGCCCGTTTCCGGGTCGGCCAGAAGTCGCCCGACTTGGACGAACGTCGTTGTTTGCGTTGGCGAAACCGCCGTGGTGGTCTGGCTCTGCTGTGCGAGAACCGGCGTGGCGGTCGCCATAATCGCCGCCACAATCGTCGCGAATCTGTTCATCGTCACTCCCCTTAACGGAACGCTCACCATAGCGACCGGATGCTGATCGCCAAGGCTCAGGTTGATCGGGCCGACCGCTTCGTGAAACACACTCCCTGGGGACCACCACACAGCAAGGGCGTCGCATGCGGCTATCGAGGCGTGGAATCATTTTTGGCGGAGCCGCGATGCTGAGCGGCTGTGCTTCGGCCAGTGCGTTGCCGGTCGTGCCCCAGGCCGTGTCGCTGGGCCTCGACCCCACCGCCACGCTGAACCGCACGCCCCCGATCGCCGTCGCCGAGATCACCCCGCGCCCGCTCGACCCCTCCGGTCTGGTTCGCAAGGAGCTGATGGATCGGGCCATGGCCGCGCTCGACATCCATCACCGCCGCATTCCGCTGCGCGACCGGATGTATCTGGTCGATTTCCAGAAATACTCCGGCGAACAGCGTCTGTACGAGGTCAATCTGGTGAACGGACAGGTCGCTGCCTTCCGCACCACCCATGGCCGAGGCTCCGATCCAGCCCACTCCGGCTATGCCCGCGACTTCGGCAATACCCCCGACAGCTTCAAGTCCTCGCTGGGCTCCTATTCGACGGCAGGGGCCAGCTGGGGCAGCCAGCAGGGCCCGAACGTCCTGCTGGACGGGCTGGAGTATTCCAACGACCGGGCCCGCGAGCGGGCGATCATCGTGCACGGGGCCGACTATGCCGACCCGGACTTCCTGGCCCGCGAAGGCAAGCTGGGACGGTCCTACGGCTGTTTCTCCCTGGCCCACGCCGACCTGCCCAGCCTGCGCGAGCGGATGGGGACGGGGCGGCTGCTGTTCGCCAGCGCCTGATCCGGACTGGCAAGACGCGGCATCTCGCGTGATGATGGGGCATGCCCCATCGCCCCGCCGTCCTGATCATGCAGCGTCACCTCGGCCCGGTGACGGCCTTTCTCGAGTCCTTCTGCAACGTCTACCGGTTCTGGGAAGGCCCGCCGATCGAGGCCCAGGCGGACATCCGCGCCATCGTCGTCGCGGGGGAGTTCGCGCTGGACAAGGCCCTGATCGAGCGATTGCCCAACCTGACCCACGTCGCCTGTTTCACCTCTGGCTATGATGGGATCGATGTCGCCTGGTGCCGGGCGCGCGGCCTGATCGTCACCCATGCGCCGGGCGTGAACCACGAGGACGTCGCCGACCACGCCATCGGCCTGATCCTGGCCGCGCGGCGGCGGATCGTGGCCGGCGACCGGGCGGTCAAGGACGGTGCCTGGTCGCTCGACGACCGGCTGATGACCCCGTCGATGAAGGGACAGACGCTGGGCGTCGTCGGCCTGGGCGGCATCGGCGAGGCCATCGCGCGCCGCGCCGAGCCGATGCGGATGGCCGTGAACTGGTGGGGTCCGCGCGACAAGGACAGTCCCTGGCCCCGCGCCGCCAGCCTGCTGGACCTGGCCCGCGACAGCGACATCCTGGTCGTCGCCTGCCGGGCGGACGAGACCAATCGCGGCCTGATCTCGCGCCAGATTATCGAGGCGGTGGGGCCGCAGGGCCTCCTGGTCAATGTCGCGCGCGGTCAGCTGGTCGACGAGGACGCCCTGATCGCCGCGCTGAAGGACGGGCGGCTGGGTCAGGCGGCGCTGGACGTCTTCCTAGACGAGCCCAGCGATCCCGCCCGCTGGGCCGATGTGCCCAACACCGTCCTGACGCCGCACACCGGCGGCGCGACCACCGAAGCGGTGCAGGGCATGTTGATGCTGCTGATCCGGAACCTTCAGGCGGTGCTCGGCGGCGAGCCGCCCGTGACGCCCGTCGCGGATCAGCCGCCCGACGGATCGCCCATCGGCGGCATCTGATCCTGCGTCTGGGGCGGGATGAAACCGCCGCCGGGCCGCCCAGGAAAGCTGGGACGCTCGCTGTCGGACAGCACGCCGTCGCCATCGCGGTCTTGGGCCTTGAAGCGTTCGGTGGCGTTGGTCCGCATTTCCTCGCGGGTGATGCGGTGATCGGCGTCCTTGTCTGCGGTGTCGAACAATTGGCCGACCATCGCACCCTGCCCACCGCCCCGACCCTGAGCCGCCTGGGCCCGCATCCGGTTCATCATGGCCGCGACCTCGGTATGGGTAATGCCTCCATCGGAATCGGTGTCCAGACGCTCGAACATCCGGTCCGAGCGTTGCAGCGCGGTTTCCAGTGTCTCGGGCGGGATCATGCTGCCCCGCACCTGGGCCAGGGCGAGGGCCGGCACCGATCCGAGGACGGCGGCACCGATCAGACTACAGACGACGACATTCCGTTTCATGGCTGGCTCCCTTGCGCGCAAGCCTTCAACGTCCATTCGCCCATGATCCGTCGCGGTCCGATTGAAACCTGTCAAACGGCGGCTCCACGCCGCTTTCTCCTTGCCAAATCATATAAGGATATCGTTATATGATTTGATGACGCTGACCGCCGATCAGACCGTGGAGGCCTTGCGCGCCGCCGGCGAGCCGACCCGGTTGCGCGTCCTCGCCCTGCTGTCGGCCGAGGAACTGTCGGTGATGGAGCTATCGCGCATCCTGGATCAGAGCCAGCCGCGGGTGTCGCGTCACCTGAAGCTGATGACCGATGCCGGGCTGATCGAGCGGTTCCCCGACGGAGCCCGCGTCTTCTACCGGATCAGCGCCGATCCGTTGGCGCACCGGCTGGTCGATACGGTGCTGGACATGCTGGCCGACGCCGAGAGCGAAGCCGACCATGACCGCCTCGAACAGGTCCGTACCGAACGCGCCGCAGCAGCCGCCGCCTATTTCGAGAAGGTCGCACCCCAGTGGGACCGCATCCGCTCCCTCTATGTCGCCGAAACCGCCGTCGAGGCCGCCATCGAGACCGCCGCTGGTCCCGGCCCGTTCCAGCGCGTCGTCGATCTGGGTACCGGTTCGGGCCGGATGCTGACTCTGCTGGGTCAGCGGGCGAAGATGTCGATCGGGCTGGATCTCAGCCACAACATGCTGAACATCGCCCGCACCAACGTCAGCCGCGCCGGGCTGGACAAGGTCGAGCTACGCCATGGCGACATCTTCGCCACCCGCCTGCCGACACAGTCGGCCGATCTGGTGCTGGTGCATCAGGTGCTGCACTATCTGGTCGATCCCCACGCCGCCGTGATCGAGGCGGCGCGTCTGGTCGGGCCGACGGGCCGTCTGCTGATCGTGGACTTCGCCCCGCACGAGTTGGAAAGCCTGCGTGACGAACACCAGCACCGCCGCCTGGGCTTTGCCGACGACGAGATCGCGCGCTGGCTGGCCGACGCCGGTCTCGACCCTGCCGAACCCGTGGCCCTGCCGCCCGACACCGATGGTCTGACCGTCACCATCTGGGCCGCGACCCGCCCTGCCCTTGCCGAAAGACACGCCGCCTGATGGCCAGCACCGCATCCACCCTGGCTGAAGCCCGCGCCCTGCTGCTATCGCCGCTGGGCCCGGTCGCGCGCGCGGGCGAGAACTCGAACCCCGTCCGCGTCTCGTTCGAGTTCTTCCCGCCCAAATCGGACGAGGCCGAGGCCAATCTGTGGAAGGCCGTCCGCCGGCTGGAGCCGCTGAACCCGGCCTTCGTATCGGTGACCTATGGCGCGGGTGGCTCGACCCGCGAGCGCACCCACCGCACGGTACAGCGGATGCTGGCCGAGACCACCTTGAAGCCCGCCGCCCACCTCACCTGTGTCGAGGCCAGCCGTGACGAGGTCGATCAGGTCATCGCCGACTACAAGGCCATTGGCGTCGATCACATCGTCGCCCTGCGCGGCGATCCGCCGGGCGGGGCGGGCATCGGCGGCGTCTACCAGCCCCGCTCCAACGGCTATGCCAACGCCACTGAACTGGCCCAGGCGATCCAGCGCATCGGCGGCTTCCAGACCACGGTCGGGGCCTATCCTGAACGGCACCCCGAAAGCCCCTCCATCGACCACGACATCGACGTGCTGAAGGCCAAGATCGAAGCCGGAGCCACCCGCGCGCTGAGCCAGTTCTTCTTCGACATCGACGCCTTCCTGCGCTTCCGCGACCGCATCCGGGCGGCGGGCGTGACCATCCCCCTGATCCCCGGCATCATGCCGGTTTCGAATTTTGCCGGGCTGCAGCGGATGAGCGCGTCCTGCGGCGCGTCCGTCCCCGCCTGGCTGGCCGCCCATTTCGACGGGCTGGACGACGACCCGGAGACCCGCAAGCTGCTCGCCGCGTCGGTCGCCGCCGAGACCTGCGCGCGGTTGCAGGAGGAAGGCTTCTCCGACTTCCATTTCTACACCTTGAACCGCGCCGACCTGGTCTATGCGATCTGCCGCGTGCTGGGCGTCCGCGAACAGAAGGTTGCCGCATGACCCGCGCTCAACGCATCGCCGCCCTCCATGCCGCCGCCAAGGAACGCATACTGGTCCTCGACGGCTCCTGGGGTGTGATGATCCAGCGGCGCGAGCTGTCGGAAGAGGATTTCCGCGGCGACCGCTTCACCGCCCACGAGGGCCAGATGAAGGGCAACAACGACATCCTGTGCATCACCCGCCCGGACGTCATCGCCGACCTGCACGACCAGTATTTCGCCGCCGGCGCCGACATCAGCGAAACCAATACCTTCAGCGCGACGGTGATCGCCCAGGACGACTATAAGCTGGAGGCCGACGCCGTCTGGGACATCAATCTGGAGGGGGCGAAACTGGCCCGCGACTCGGCCGACCGCTGGACGGAAAAGGAACCGCACAAGCCGCGTTTCGCCGCCGGATCGATCGGGCCGCTGAACAAGAT
Source organism: Rhizobium sp. Q54 (assembly GCA_943369795.1). Classification (GTDB taxonomy): domain Bacteria; phylum Pseudomonadota; class Alphaproteobacteria; order Caulobacterales; family Caulobacteraceae; genus Brevundimonas. Next base: position 8,310 of record CALROO020000037.1, read on the forward strand.
GCTGTCGATGTCGTCGGACGTGAACGATCCCGGCGCGCGTCTGGTCACCTTCGACCAGGTCTATGATGCCTATCGCCATCAGGTGAAGGCGCTGAACGAGGGCGGGGTCGATCTCTATCTGATCGAGACCATCACCGACACGCTGAACTGCAAGGCCGCGATCAAGGCGATCAAGGACCTGGAGGACGAGGGCCTGGAGCCCCTGCCGATCTGGATCAGCGGCACCATCACCGACCGCTCGGGCCGGACCCTGTCGGGCCAGACGGCCGAGGCCTTCTGGAACAGCGTACGCCACGCCAAACCGTTCGCCGTCGGCTTCAACTGTGCCCTGGGCGCCGACCTGATGCGCCCCTTCATCGCCGAACTGAGCCGCGTCGCCGACACATTGGTCGCCGCCTATCCCAACGCCGGCCTGCCCAACGCCATGGGCCAGTACGACGAGGAACCCCACGAGACAGCTCACTTCATCGAGGAATGGGCCGCGTCAGGCTTGGTCAACATCGTCGGCGGCTGCTGCGGCACGACGCCGGACCACATCCGGCATACGGCGGAGGCGGTCTCTACGCTGCCGACGCGGGAAATCCCGGAACGGCCGGTGGCAATGCGCCTGTCGGGGCTGGAACCGTTCGAGCTGGTGGCCTGATGGGTACTTGGGGACTGGCAGCGTTCGAGAACGACGATGCCGGAGACTTCCTCGGCGAGGTCGAGGACGCCGGAAGTTGGGCTCCCGCGATCAAGGCCATGATAGCGGTAGTCCTGACCTTGGGGTACCTTGAGGCACCTGAAAGTCAGAGAGGTGTGGCAGCCGCCACTCTCGTCGCGGTCGCGCGCTCCCGGTCTGCCGCATCTGTCGGCGAAGGCGAGGCTGCGGTGCTTGATCTCTTGCCTTCACCACCGCCCTTCTCGGCCTGGTTGGCAAAACGCACCATTCACCGCGTTCTGAACCGCTCGGAACTGCAGGAACTTTGGGCCGAAGGCTCCGAGCTCGAAGACTGGCGAACTGAAACGCGCAAAGCGCTGAAAGTCCTCTGATGCGTCCCACCTTTATCAATGTCGGCGAACGAACAAACGTTACCGGCTCGGCCAAATTCAAGAAGCTGATCATCGACGGCGACTATGGTGCCGCCCTGTCGGTGGCGCGGCAGCAGGTCGAGGCCGGCGCCTCGGTCATCGACATCAACATGGACGAGGGCCTGCTGGACTCGCAGGCCGCCATGGTCACCTTCCTGAACCTGATCGCGGCCGAGCCCGACATCGCCCGCGTGCCGGTGATGATCGACAGCTCCAAGTGGGAGGTCATCGAGGCGGGCCTGAAATGCGTTCAGGGCAAGCCGATCGTCAACTCGATCTCGATGAAGGCGGGCGAGGCCGAGTTCCGCGAACAGGCGGTCAAATGCCTGCGCTACGGCGCCGCCGTCGTCGTCATGGCCTTCGACGAAGTGGGTCAGGCCGACACCGCCGCCAGGAAGATCGAGATCTGCACCCGCGCCTATCGCATCCTGGTGGACGAGGTCGGTTTCCCGCCCGAGGACATCATATTCGACCCCAACATCTTCGCCGTGGCGACGGGGATCGAGGAGCACGACAACTACGCCGTCGACTTCATTGAAGCGACCCGCGCGATCAAGGCCGCCCTGCCCTACGCGCGCATCTCCGGCGGCGTGTCCAACGTCAGCTTCAGCTTCCGCGGCAACGAGCCGGTGCGCCGGGCGATCCACAGCGTCTTCCTGTACCACGCCATCCAGGCGGGCATGGACATGGGCATCGTCAACGCCGGCGACCTGCCGGTCTATGACACGCTGGACCCGACGCTGAGGGAGGCGGTCGAGGACGTCATCCTGAACCGGCCCCAGCGGACCAATATCTCGAACACCGAGCGGCTGGTCGACATCGCCCCCAACTACAAGGGCGACAAGAGCGTGGCCCGGGTCGTTGATCTGAAATGGCGCGATCAGCCCGTCGGCAAGCGGATCGAACACGCCCTGGTCAACGGCATCACCGAATATATCGACGCCGACACCGAAGAGGCCCGCCTGTCGTTCGACCGGCCACTGCACGTCATCGAGGGTCCGCTGATGGACGGGATGAACGTGGTCGGCGACCTGTTCGGATCGGGCAAGATGTTCCTGCCCCAGGTGGTCAAGTCCGCCCGGGTGATGAAACAGGCCGTGGCCTGGCTGGAGCCCTTCATGGAGGCGGAAAAGGCCGGGAAACCCCGCGAACAGGCCGGGCGCATCCTGATGGCCACGGTCAAAGGCGACGTCCACGACATCGGCAAGAACATCGTCGGCGTCGTGCTGCAGTGTAACAACTATGAGGTCATCGACCTGGGCGTCATGGTGCCCGCCGACCGGATCCTGGACGCCGCCGTCGAACATAATGTGGATATCGTCGGCCTGTCCGGCCTGATCACCCCCAGCCTGGACGAAATGGTCTTCGTCGCCCGCGAGATGGAGCGGCGCGGCTTCGACATCCCCCTGTTGATCGGCGGGGCGACGACCAGCCGCACCCATACGGCGGTCAAGATCGAGCCCGGATACCATCGCGGCTCGACCACCTATGTCGTGGACGCCTCGCGTGCTGTCGGCGTCGTCTCCGGCCTGCTGTCCAAGACCGAGCGCGCGAAGAACGAAGCCGTCACCCGCGACGAATACATCCGTATCCGCGAACAGTACGCCCGCGGCCAGGAGGTCAAGGCCCGCGCCACCTTGGCCCAGGCCCGCGACAACCGGTTCAAGCCCGATCCGACGAACCGCATGCCCGGCGCGCCGTCCTTCATCGGGGTCAAGGCGTTCGACCGCTGGGATCTGGCAAATCTGGCTGAGCATATCGACTGGACGCCGTTCTTCGCCAGCTGGGAGCTAATCGGCCGCTATCCGCAGATTCTTGACGACGAAATCGTCGGCCAAGCCGCGACCGACCTGTTCGCCGACGCCAAGGTCATGCTGAAGCAGATCATCGACGAGAAATGGTTCACGGCGAAGGGCGTGATCGGCTTCTGGCCCGCCAATGCCGTCGGCGACGACGTCGTGGTTTTCAGCGACGAAGCCCGCACGAACGAGATCGCCCGCTTCCACACCCTGCGTCAGCAGATCAAGAAGGCCAACGGCAAGCCCAACCTGGCCCTGTCCGACTTCATCGCAGAGAGCGGTGCCGACTATATCGGGGCCTTTGCCGTTACCACGGGCCACGGTGAGTTGGAGGCTTCTAAGCGGTTCAAGGATGCCGGCGACGACTATTCCGCCATCATGGCCGCCGCCTTGGCCGACCGCCTGGCCGAAGCCTTTGCCGAAGCCCTCCATAAAAAGGTGCGGACCGAGCTGTGGGGATATGCCCCGGACGAAGCGACCACGACCGACGACCTGATCGCCGAGCAATATCAGGGCATCCGCCCCGCCCCCGGCTATCCCGCCCAGCCTGACCACACGGAAAAAGCGACCTTGTTCCGCATCCTTCAGGCCGAGGACAACGCCGGCATGGCCCTGACGGAATCCTTCGCCATGACGCCGCCCGCCAGCGTCTCCGGTCTGTATTTCGGCCACCCCGGCAGCCACTATTTCGGGGTCGGTAAGATCGACCGCGATCAGGTCGAAGACTACGCCCGCCGCAAGGGATGGGACGTCGAGACCTGCGAACGCTGGCTGTCGCCCATTCTCAACTATGAACCGGGTCAGGCGGCGCGCGAAGCCGCCGCCTGACCGATCACGTCAGGGCTGATCGACGCCCTCGGACCGAAGTCCGACCTGGGCCAGGGTGGCAGGCGGGGTGGTGATGTTCTCGCGAATGCGGCGTGCCGCGTGCTCGCAACGACCCGGCAGACCGAAGAACAGGCCAAAGGCCCGGCTGCGCGTCGCCTCGTCGGTTTGGCTCAGCAAGGGCGTCCAGCGGGCCGTCGCATCCGCCGCCGCCGCACGCGCTGCCGTGCGCTGGGCCGCCGACTGACGCGGCGTCGCTGCCGCCAAAGCCGAACGGAAATCCGAGGCCTCCAGCCGCCCCAGCCGCATGATCTCCAGATCCTCGGGCGCACGATCCGTCAGGGTCTCGCCGAGCGCCACATGGCCGCTGACCAACGCATCGCACCAGGCAACAAGCGGGTAGTCCTGGGTTGGGGCCCCGCGCGGCAGCGGATTTGAATAGGCGAGGGCTTCGCGCAAACGGACCTCGGCGGCACTTTCAGTGCCGACGGCGGGCGCGGCGGTCACGACGGGGCCGTCCTGTGGCGGTGATTGGAACGAAAGGGCAACTGCGAAGGCGAGCGTGATCAACATGGACCGTCCGGAGTGTTTTTGGTGGGACCGGCGACTGCCGATCGTCGCTAACGCTTGGCGACCGCCGATGGTTTTTGTGCGGCACAAAAAGAAAGGGCGGCGGACCCGAAGGTCCGCCGCCCCTGTCCGATCCCGAAGGATCAGACGGTTCTAGAAGTTGGCCGTGATGTTGAAGAAGGCATAGCGACCCAGCGCATCATAAAGCTGCGGATAGGTGTTGCCGTTGCCACCCGTACCGGCGCTGGTCGACAGCGGCGGGTCGCGGTCGAGGACGTTGTTCACACCCACGCGGGCGCTCAGCGTATCCGTCACCTGCCAGTTGGCGGCGATGTCGAAATAGTACTGGGCGTCCAGAGTGCTGTCGAGGCGACCCGCGACCGGACCACTGAGGGTCGAGCCGAAATCGACCTCGGAGTAGTAGCGCCACGTGCCCGACAGATCGACATCCCAAGGCGTGGACCAGGTCGCACGCGCACGGTGACGGTACTCGGGGTTCGGAATGCCGCACTGGGCCGAGCCGTAGAAGCCCACGCAGTCATAAACCGAGCTGGCCGTCTGAGTACCGGTGTCGGTTTCCAGGCTTTCCAGCCAGGTCGCGACATAGGCCAGGCCGACCGACCCATAGGCACCGGCTCCCAGGTCCTCGAGGTCGATCGTATAGTTGGCGTTGATATCAATCCCGCTGGTCTGAAGACCACCGATGTTGATGTTCAGGTTCTCGACGAAGGCCGTGTCCCCGATCCACAGCGAACCGTTGTTCGGGTTACGGTTGATGCGGTCGCAGGCGGCCGCATCGTTGTCGTTGTAGCAGAGGTCAAGAGTGTTCGCCGCACCGACGGTCGAGATCAGGCCATCGACTGTGATGTCGAAATAGTCGACCGAGAGATTAAAGCGCGGCAGGAACGATGGCGTCAAGACGACACCGAAGGTGAATGTATCGGACTCCTCCGGCTCGACATTCGGGTTACCGCCCGTCAGCTGGTTATACTGGCCGGCTGGGCTGTCGAGTGCGGCGCTGCCATACTGCGACGCCGTTACGCCGGTCGCAGCGCATTCGGCTGCCGTCGCGGTACGCGATGGACCGCAGGGATCGAAGTCGATGTCGAACAGGCCGAGGCCCTGAGCCGCGAACAGTTCGATGACGTTCGGTGCCCGGACGGCGCGCGAATAGCTGGCCCGGAAGCGGATGTCCTCGATCGGCGCGTAGTCGGCACCGAACTTGTAGGTATCCGTCGACAGGTTCTCGTATTCCGACCGGCGATAGGCGGCATCGACCGAAGCCGAATAGGCCCAGGGCTGATCTTCGAACAACGGCACCTGGACTTCGCCGAAGATGTCGACAACATCAACCGCCCCTTCGAGGCCGATGCGCGGACCGCCCTGACCGGCACCATCGCCGGTGGAGAAGCTGGTGTCGGTGACCGATTCCAGAGCATCGCGACGATACTCCGTACCGAACGCAACCTTCACGCCGCTGGTCGCCCAAGGCGACTGGATCCCGTAAATGCCCAAGTCACCCGTGACGGCGGCCGTGACAACCTGCTGGGTCGTGTCGCCGGTTTGAACCAGCGGGATCTGCAGGTAGTCCAGAGCTTCCTGTGTCACGCCACCAGGAGAGAAGACGTTGTAGGGAACGCAAGATGCATCCACGCCGTTTGTGGCTGATCGGCAGGTCGGCACGCCACCCACGCTGATGACATCCAGCGCCCGCGCCAAGCGAGTGATCGAGAAATCGTTCAGATAGGTCTCGGACAAACGCACGCGCGAGAACTGGGCAGCCAGATCGTAGCTCCAGCCCTCAGTGATTTCACCACGCACGCCGACGACGGCGCGGAAAGATTCGTAGTTCAGCGAGTCCTGACGACCGCCACCCTCCACGTTACGGCGACCGATGTAGAGGGGTACGATGTTGGGATCATCGATAAACCCGGCAGCAAACGCTGCAGCGGCCGCCGCACCGCACCCAATTGTCGTGCGCTGTTGCGCGGACAGAAGGGGATTGTCGCAATTGATGGTCGCGTTGTTGAAGAAGCTGCCGGACGGAGCGATTTGCGCCACAGACTCGTAGTCTGAGAACATCAACTGAGCGAAGGCTTCGGCCTTTTCATTGATCTGATAGCGACCGAACGCGCCGAGCGTGTAGCGCTCGTCCGGGCGCTGGTAGTAGTTAATTGGGCCGAAGTTGTAGGCGTTTGCCGCCGTGCTGTATGGAACGAATCCGCCGGTTCCGAGGGTCGATGTGAAAGACGGCAAAGGGTTCGTGTCGGGAATGTCGTCCGGCGTCCCAGCGACGCCGTCTGGTCCCGAGCTACCATTATTGTTTCCGCCAAAATCCGTAAACTGGCCGGGGAACGATGTACCCGAACCACCGCAGGTGAAGGTCGAGGGTGCCGCAGCCGAGGGTACGGCAATCGAACAAGCGGAATAGTCACGGTCACGCTGCAGGATCGGATTATTGTTGCGGTAGCCAGCATAGGCAAGAATATTGCCCTTACCATCGGGCGAGGAGATGCCCATGGTCAGGGTGACTTCGCGACTTTCTCCATCCGAAACATCGTCTTCCGGCAAGGCAAAGTTCGATGGGTTGGTCTGGCCGCGACGAGCGATTTCGTTGCGCAGGTTGCCCGGACCGTCGTAATCGTTGTGGTGCTGATAGAAGCCATATTGGGCGTCGATCTGCAGGCCTTCGAAGTCCTTCTTCATGATGAAGTTGACGACGCCGGCGACGGCGTCCGAACCGTAGACGGCGGAGGCCCCGCCCGTCAGGACTTCGACGCGCTCGACCAGCTGGCCGGGGATCTGGTTCAGGTCAGCGGCGGTATCGATCGGCGAGCCGTAGCCCATGCGGCGACCGTCGATCAGGACCAGGGTGCGGTCCGAGCCGAGGTTACGCAGCGAAACCGTGGCCGTTCCCGAGGCACCGTTGGCTACCGTCGAGTTCTGCGCGGCGAAGGCCTGCGGAAGCTGGTTCACCAGGTCTTCGACCCGTGTCACGCCTTGGACGTCGATGTCCTCGCCGGTCACCTGCGTGACGGGGCTGGTCGTGACCAGGTTGGCCTGCGGGATACGCGAGCCGGTGACGACGATCTCGTCGACGGTGGCTTCGGGTTCCTGCGGGGCGGTCTGGGCCATGGCCGGTGCGGCAAACGCCACGAGAGCGGCACCGCCGATGATGGTCGATGCCAAGAGGCGCTGACGGCTGAGTTGGGTTCTCAAGATGACTCTCCTGATGCCGGTTCCGCGTCCTTCCAGACCGCGACCCCGAGGTTTTGTTTTTAATCTTCCCCGCGACTGACACACAAGCGTCGCAGACTGCCCAAGTTTTAGGCACCTTGTGCGACTGGACGCCACATCAATTACATTCCCGTAACGATGTCGCCGCCGGACTGTCGCAATCGGGTCACGATTGGGCTGTCGGAAAAACCCCTCTGGTGCGCGCTGGCCCAGACATGGCACTGTCGCTTCAAGGCCTGACATGGGCCGGGAATTGCGACGGGCTTCATGAAATTTCCTAACCAAATCTGCTGCCTTCCCATAGGCATCCTGATTGCTGTCAGCGGGGGTGATATCGTGTTGGCGCAGCAGGCCCCGGCACAGGCCCGACCGGAGCTTCTGTCTCGCCTTATTGATTGTCGCGCGATCGCGGACGCCTCGGCCCGACTGGCTTGCTACGATGCTGGTGCCGCAGCGCTGGATTCGGCCGAGAAACAGGGCGACGTCGTGGTCATAGATCGCGAACAGGTTGGCGTCGCGCGTCGGCAACTGTTCGGGTTCGCCTTGCCGTCTATGCCCGACCTGTTTCAGCGTGGCGAACAGCCTGACACTCTGGATGCGATCGAGACGAGCCTGACCCGGGCAGGTCAGTACGCCGAAGGCAAATGGACCTTCACCCTGGCCGACGGCAGCATCTGGCGACAGATCGATTCCGAGCCGGTGCGGTTTCGCAATCGCGAGGGACAGGCCGTGCGCGTCCGACGCGCCGCCTTGGGCAGTTTCCTGCTGACGGTCGACGGCAGCCGCGCCGTTCGCGTTCGCAGGCAATAGGGATGGATCGTTTCCGCCCGGTCGCGCCGGGAATCTTCGTGGCGGGCCAGATATCCGCCGACGATATCGCCACTGCGGTCACCGCAAAGATATCGCGGGTCGTCAACAACCGCCCGGACGGCGAAGACCCGAGCCAACCGGACTCGTCCGTCGTGGAACGCGCGGTTCGCGACGCCGGTCTCGACTACGTCCATATTCCGGTCGTGGGCATGGCTGGACCGGATCAGGTCGAGGCCATCGCGGCCCTCCTGGCCGACGGCCGATCGACACTGCTGTATTGTCGATCCGGCCTGCGCTCGGTCGCGGCCTGGGCCATGGCTACGGCGGCGTCAGGAGAACAGACGCCGGACGCGATCCGGCTGGCAGCTTCGAAGGCAGGCTATGATCTCAGCAGGTTGCCACTCTAGGGCTGCCTAGCGGTCGATCGCGACCTGTGCGGCGTAAGGGATGGGTTCGGGGTCGCCGCAGGATGCCAGCACCATCTGCGCCGCGATGAGACACAGGATGGCCGCAGCCAGCGGCTGGAGCCGATTTGAGACACCATAGGCAATGGACTGGACCAAGACACGCGCTCCAAGAACGATTTACCTTTCGTTAAGGCAAGGACCAGGCCAACGATCATGATCCCCTTCATGCGCGATTTCGACTTTGCCTATGGTCGCTGCGACCGGGTCTCGCCGCTGATCCAGCGAGTCGTGGCGAACAATCCGGGGCCGTTCACCTTCACCGGTACGGGGACCTATATCGTCGGGCGCGATACCCCGGGATCGGGCGTGGCCGTGATCGATCCGGGTCCGGCGGAAGAGGCGCATCTGGAGGCCCTGCTGGCGGCGGTCGGGGGGCGGCGAGTCAGCCATGTGCTGGTCACGCACACCCATCGCGACCACTCTTCCCTCGCCCACCCGTTCGCCGATGCCGTTGGTGCGCCGATTCTGGCGGCGCGCCCGCCGATCAGGGCGACGCATTCATCGGGTAGTCTGGACGAGGATGAAGACCAGGCCTTCAGTCCCGACACGATCCTGAGAGGCGATGAAACGATCGTCGGCGATGGCTGGACGATGGAGGCGGTGTTCACGCCGGGCCATGCATCGAATCACATGGCCTTCGCCTTGATCGAGGAGAACGCCCTGTTCTGTGGCGACCATGTCATGGGGTGGTCGACGACGGTGGTCGCGCCGCCAGATGGGGACATGAGCGACTATATGGCCAGCCTGGACGCCGTGATCGCACGGGAGTTTCATACGCTGTGGCCGACGCATGGGCCGCCGGTGACCAATCCCGCGCCCTTTCTGGCCGCCTATCGGAACCATCGGCTGGACCGCGAGGCGCAGATTCTGGCGCGGGTTCGGGCCGGGGATGGCGACGTCGCGACCATGGTGCCGATCCTGTATGCCGCCGTCGATCCTCGGTTGTGGCCTGCCGCCAGCCTGTCGGTCCAGGCCCATCTGGACAAGCTGGTCCGGGAGGGGCGAGTCATCCAAGAAGCCGGTCGCTACGTCGCGGGCTGAAGCGATCCGGCCAGGGCCAGGGCCTGGCGACAGACCGCGCCGCCATCGGGTCGCTGGCCCTGGGCGGCGAGGCGGAAGTCGGTGCGACCCGGCCGGATGCGGACCACGGCGTCATAGCGACGACCGAACCAGAAGCCCTGACGCGTGCCCCGGACCTCGAACATCCCGGCGTCGGTGATGGTGAAACCCTGCTGCTGCAAGGCCCAGGTCGCGCCTTCTGGCAGGAGCTGGGTCTCGACCGGGGCCAAGCCCGGACAGGTCTGCGGTGTGCCCGCCTGCAGTCTCAGCGTGGGCGGTTCGGCGGGATTGGTGGTCACGTCCAGCGGCGTCGCCACCGCCATCTGCCGCGTCTGATGCAGGAACAGCCCCAGCGTGACGCCGGAGACGATCAGGGCGGCGACGCTGTATTTCGCTGTCCGCCGCCACGACGACCGGGTCAGGAACAGCGCGATCAGTGCCACCACCGGGGCGACGAAGGCCCCGATTCGAGCGACGCCCAGCGTCATCACGTCGATCGCCGGCTCGACCGGCATCACCCCCAGCCGCACCGCGAAGGCCGACAGCACCACGACGACCGGGGCGAAGACCGCGACGATCAGCGCGGCCAGCGCCAGCGTCCGGTCCCTGTCACCCCCCGCCCGCATGCGTCAGGCCCGCTCGGCCACGGCGGAGGTCGGCAGGACGTAGTCCTTCAGATTCTGGCGGACCAGTTTCTTGTCGATCTTGCCGGTGGCCCCCAGCGGGATGTCGTCGACGAACACGACGTCGTCCGGCATCCACCATTTGGCGATCTTGCCGACCAGGAAGTCGAGGTGCTCCTGCTTGTTCTGATCCTGATCCGGCTTGAGCTTGACCACCAGCACGGGCCGTTCGTCCCATTTCGGGTGGGCGGCACCGATCACGGCGGCCAGGGCGACCTTGGGGTGGCCCATGGCGATGTTCTCGATCTCGATCGAGGAGATCCATTCGCCGCCCGACTTGATGACGTCCTTGGCCCGGTCGGTGATCTGCATGAAGCCCATCTCGTCGATGGTCGACACGTCACCGGTGTCGAAGAAGCCTTCCTTGTCGAGGATGTCGCCACCCTCGCCCTTGAAATAGGCCCCGGCCACGGTCGGTCCCTTGACCATCAGACGGCCATAGGTCGCGCCGTCATGGACGACTTCCTGACCGGCATAGTTCTTCAGCTTGATTTCGACGCCCAGCGGCGGCACGCCCTGTTTCAGCCGCCATTTCATCTGCTCGTCGTAGGGCATGGCCTTCAGCTCGGGGTTCATGTTCGCGACGGTCCCGACCGGCGAGGTCTCGGTCATGCCCCAGGCGTGGATGACCTCCACCCCGAACTCGTCGTTGAAGCCCCGGATCAGGGCCTCGGGCACCGCCGACCCGCCGATCAGCACCTTCTTCAGCGTCGACAGCTTCAGCGAGTTCGTGCGCATGTGGTCGAACAGCAACTGCCAGACGGTCGGCACGGCGGCCGAGAAGGTGACGCCCTCGGTCTCCAGCAGCTCATAGATGGCCGCCCCGTCCATCCGGGCACCCGGCAAGACCAGCTTCACCCCCGCCGCCGGTCCAGTGAAGGCCAGGCCCCAGGCATTGGCGTGGAACATCGGCACGACCGGCAGGATGACGTCGTTCGGCGTCGCCGCCATCACCGTCGCCTGCATGGTCACGAGGGTGTGCAGGAAGTTGGACCGGTGCGAATACAGCACCCCCTTCGGATTGCCGGTCGTGCCCGAGGTGTAGCAGAGGCCGCACGCCGTCTGTTCCGGGAAGTCGCCCCAGACGACGTCGCTGGACGCCTGTTCCAGCAGGGTCTCGAAACATTCCAGCCCCGGCAATTTGACGTCGGGCATATGGTCTGCGTCCGTCAGGACCACCACGCGCTCGACACTGGGGCAATGCGGCAGGATCGCCTGCAACAGGGGCACGAAGGTCAGGTCCACGAAGATGACCCGGTCGCCCGCGTGGTTGATGATGTAGACCAGCTGCTCAGGAAACAGGCGCGGGTTCAGCGTATGGCAGACCGCCCCGATCCCCATGATGCCGTACCAGGCCTCGATATGCCGCCCGGTGTTCCAGGCCAGCGTCGCGATCCGGTCGCCGACCTTGATGTCCCAGCTTTTCAGCACGTCGGAGACCTTCTTGGCCCGCTCGTGAATCTGGCCGTAGGTGGTGCGGACGATCGGCCCCTCGACCGAGCGGGTGACGACCTCGCGCGTGGGGTGCCAGTGGCTGGCGTGATCGATGATCTTGTCGACCGTCAGCGGCCAGTCCTGCATCAGTCCGAGCATCGTGCATTCCCTAAATCTGTGCGCCGACATTGGGAGCGGCGCTTGAAGGCCACGCTATCGGTGCAGGCCGCGTGGCGCAACGTGACGTCGGGGAAGCGGGGGGAGATTTTGGTTAGTGTTGACCTTCCCAATCTTTCGTCATTCCGGGCGCAGCGCAGCGGAGACCCGGAACAGGGCGGCCTGCGCCAGCAGAAAGCTGTCGCGAACATAGGCGGCGAAAATCGCGCGTGAACAGATCGCCTTCGGCGCCGCCCTGTTCCAGGTCTTCGGCGCAAGCGCGCCTTCGCCCGGAATGACGAAAGAGATGAGACATGCGTCCGCACCCTCACGCGGCTCACCGCTGAAGCTCTTGGGAGGGGGACGGAGCGCGGACCTTCGTCCGGAACCGGAAAGCCTCCGAGCATGGAGGCGCTATGAGTTTTCGACGTCAGCCTGCGCTCCGTCACGGTCGGTTCACGCAAGCGGATCGGACGCTGGGCTCTTTTGCCGGTACCGTGGGGGCCTGTCCCCCGCAGCGCGTGTCACCCGGTTCGCCCTCCACCGATCCTCAGCCTGCGACGGGCGAGGGGCTACCAGACCCCCCGGACCCTCCGGATTGGCTTCCGAAGCTGGCCCCGCTCGACCGTTCCCCGCCGCCGCTT
>CALROO020000038.1:0-20961 GCA_943369795.1 Rhizobium sp. Q54
AACCATAAGCGGGTCCAGGCCATGGGCGGGGCCAAGAACCACGGCATCGTCCTGCCCGACGCCGACATGGACCAGGTGATCAAGGACCTGTCGGGCGCGGCCTATGGCTCGGCGGGCGAACGCTGCATGGCCCTGCCGGTCGTGGTGCCCGTCGGCAAGAAAACCGCCGACGAACTGCGCGAGCGGATGGTTGCCGAAATCCCGACCATGCGGGTCGGGGTCTCCACCGATGCGGGGGCCCACTACGGCCCGGTCGTCACCGCCCAGCACAAGGCCCGGGTCGAGGCCTGGATCGAAACGGGGGTGCAGGAAGGGGCCGAACTGGTCGTCGACGGGCGCGGCTTCAGCCTTCAGGGCCACGAGAACGGCTATTTCATCGGCCCCTCGCTGTTCGACCACGTCACGCCGGACATGAGCGCCTACAAGGAGGAGATTTTCGGACCCGTCCTGCAGATCGTCCGCGCCGCCAGCTTCGAGGAGGCGCTGAGCCTGCCGTCCAGGCACCAGTACGGCAACGGCGTCGCCATCTTCACCCAGAACGGCCGCGCGGCCCGCGACTTCGCCGCCCGGGTCAACGTCGGCATGGTCGGCATCAACGTCCCGATCCCGGTGCCGGTCGCCTATCACACCTTCGGCGGCTGGAAGCGTTCGGCCTTCGGCGACACCAACCAGCACGGCATGGAGGGTGTAAAGTTCTGGACCAAGGTCAAGACGATTACCGCCCGCTGGCCGGACAGCGATCTGGAACACGCGGACTCCAGCTTCGTAATTCCCACGATGGGTTAGCCGTCAAGTTATTGTCAACACTTCGGACGTCTCCTTTTGGGGAATGGCCCTATGTCCGGTCGTGGCGCAGAACCGTCACCCAAGCTCATAGCGCGAAGAAGCCGACTTCAGCATGACGATGATTGGCGCGTGGCTTCAATCATCGGATGGAGGCCGATCCGGAAAGGCCCCGCCGCCAGACATCGGCGGCGGCACGGTGCAGATTGGCATGGCGATGCGCGAGCTGGTCGATCTCGTCATACCCGCCGCCGATGACACCCACGACCGGCGAGACGGGCAGGCAGGTCTCCAGAACATAGGTGTCGCGAGCGAGCAGCCCCTGATCGGTCAGCGCCAGCCGTCCGAGGCGGTCGTTCTCGTGCGGATCGACACCCGCAATATAGAAGACCAGGTCCGGCTCAACCCGCTCGAGCAGGCTGGGAAGGACTGCGCGGAGTTCGGCGAGATAGGCGTCGTCGCGGGTGCCGTCCGGGAGGTCGATGTCCAGGTCGCTCGGACCCCGTCGGGTCGGATAGTTTCTTTCACCCTGCATCGAAAAGGTGAAGACGCGCGGTTCGCTTTCGAAGATCCAGGCCGTTCCGTCCCCCTGGTGGACGTCCAGATCCACGACGAGGGCCTGTCGGATCTCTCCGGCGTCGATCATTGCGCGAGCCACCACGCCGATGTCGTTGAACACGCAGAAGCCGGCACCGCCCTTCGGTCCGGCATGGTGGCTGCCACCGGCGGTGTTGCAGGCCAGGCCGTGACGCAGCGCCAGGCGCGCCGCAAGGAGGGTGCCGCCGACGGCCGTCTGCGCGCGGGCGGCCACATCGAGCGTCACGGCCATGCCGATGACCCGCTCGACGGCGGGCGCAACAGCGGCGTCCAGCACCTGGCGGACGTAGTCGGCATCATGCACGGCGCACAGCATCGCGAGGCTCGCGGGCTCGGGGATGTGAAACCCCTCGGGACCAACGAGGCCTTCCGCCTCCAGCACCCGGGCTAGGCGGGCATATTTCTGCATCGGGAAGCGGTGACCCGGCGCAAGCGTGGCGCAGTAGGCCGGATGATGGACGATCGGGGGGAGGGAGTGGGACCCGGACATCGTTAGCCAGCTGTCATCGACTGCAGGGATGGGTGCGCAGTAATCAGGCGGACGGAGCGCCCCCGCGCGTGTGTTCATTGAACCAACCGAGCGTCCGGTCCCAGGCCTGTGTGGCTGTGGCTGCGTTGTAGCGTTCCGGCGTGGCGTCGTTGAAAAAGCCGTGGACCGAGTCCGGCCACAGATGGCCCTCGTGACGGATGTTGTGCCGCTGCAGCTCCGCGATCTGGGCGGGATAGGCCTCGACCAGCCGGGTATCGAGCGCGCCGTGGTGGATCAGGATCGCGGCGCGAATATTGGGGACGTCCGCTGCAGGTGTGGCGGCGCCATAGAAGGGTGCTGCGGCGGCGAGGTCAGGACCCAGGATGCCGGCCAGCGCATTGGACTGCGCACCGCCGAAGCAGAAGCCGGTGGCGGCGATCCTGCCATTGCAATCCGGGCGGGCCTTGAGCCAGCGGGCAGCGGCGACCAGGTCTTGGGTCATCCGGCCTCGGTCGAGCGCGGAGAACAGCTGGCCGCCCTTGTAGTCGTCGCCCGGATAGCCGCCCACCGACGTCAGGGTGTCCGGGGCGAACGCCATGAAATTGGCCAGGGCGAAACGGCGCGCGACGTCCTCGGTGTGGGGGTTCAGACCCCGGTTCTCGTGGATCACGATGACCCCGGGAAGCCGGGCCGGTTCAGCGCTGCGGGAATCGGCGCTGAACGGCCGGACCAGATAGCCGCGGATGAACCCATGACCGTCCGGCGAGGGGAGGGTGACATAGGACGATGTGATCCGTTCGTCGTCCCTCTGGACCTGCTGGCCGAGCGCATAGTTGGGCATCAGCGCCTCGATGATGGCCGTGGCCGTCAGCCCGGCGACCGCATAGCGCCCGACACCCCTCATGAAGGCGCGACGTCCGATCTCGCCGTGAATGTAGCGGGTATAGAGGTCCACCGCAGGCGCAGGGATGGTCTTCCGGTCATTGCTCATGGTCGGCGCCTCTTGTCGTCCGCGCCTGTCGCAGGGTCGCGCTGAAGGATAATCCTGTTAATGCGCAATGCGTCCTACGACCAGAGAGCCGCGTTCGCCGGAGGCTGGTTGGACCAATCGGCCGCACCCTTGCAGGGACGGAGCTTCCGATAGGTTCCGACCGGACGCGTTGTCGCGGTAGCCTGATTTTGACTGCCGCCACCCCATATCGAGCTCATGGCAAAGCTGTTGGTCTGGTACGATGGCGCATGCCCGCTGTGTCTGCGGGAGATGGCTCTGATGCGGCGGCTCGACCGTCGCCACGCCATCCATTTCGTGGACCTCGCCGGTGCTTCGCCGGAATCCTGCCCCATCGACCCAGACGCCCTGCTGGCGCGCTTCCACGCCAACGAGGACGGTCGGCTCCTGTCCGGCGCGGCGGCGTTCGCGGCCATGTGGCGGGCCATTCCCCTGTTGCGGCCGTTCGGTTTGGCCGCGCGCAATTCGGTCATCCTCGCCAGTCTGGAGACCGGCTACCGCCTGTTTCTGAGGCTGAGACCGTCTCTGCAGACCTTGGCCCGACGCGTGGAGACGGCATGAGACCCGACCCTCATTCTCCTGCAGCCGGACAGGAGAGCGTCTGGGCATTTCCGCGCCCGGCGATCGCCGAGCCGACGGCGTCGCATGTCCTGATCAAGCACGGCGGTTTAACCGTTGCCGACACGCGGGCGGCGGTCCGCACGCTCGAGACGAGCCATCCACCCAGCTATTATATCCCGCCGTCGGATATTCCGCCTGGACGCGTGCGGCGCGCGGGCGGCGGGTCATTTTGCGAATGGAAGGGCCAGGCGACGTATTGGGACGTGGTGATCGACGGTCTTGTTCTTCCTCGGGTGGCCTGGAGCTACGCCAACCCCACCCCGCCGTTCGAGAGGCTGAGGGATCACCTCGCCTTTTATGCCGGGCCCTTCGACCACTGCTCGATCGACGGAGAGGTCGTCGTGCCACAGGCTGGCCAGTTCTATGGTGGCTGGATCACATCGCGGATGGCCGGACCCTTCAAGGGCGGCCCTGGCACCGAGGGGTGGTGAGCCATGATTTCTGACGACGCATCCCCGGGTGGTCGCAGCGTGCCTCGCGGGCGGGTCTCCAGGTTCGGCCAGTTCGGACGCCTCGCCGGGTCGGTCGCTGGCGGGATGATCGCCGAAGGCGCACGTCGGCTCGCGAACGGCGAGCGGCCGCCGCTGCGAGAGATGCTTCTGACACCCGCCAATGTCGGCAGGATCGCCGATCGCCTGTCCCATCTCCGCGGCGCGGCGATGAAGCTCGGCCAGATGATCTCGATGGATGCGGGCGATCTGTTGCCGGCCGAGCTGTCCCAGATCATGGGACGACTTCGAGACAACGCCCACCACATGCCGCCGGCGCAGCTGCAGAAGGTTCTGGCGCGGGAGTGGGGACCGGACTGGCGGAGCCGGTTCGCGCGGTTCGACCTTCGGCCGATCGCGGCCGCGTCGATCGGACAGGTTCACCGGGCGGTGACGCGCGATGGGCGAGACCTGGCGATCAAGGTGCAATATCCGGGCGTGCGCGAGAGCATCGATGCCGATGTCGACAATGTGGCGACGCTACTGCGGATGTCGGGGGGCTCTGCCCAAGGGCCTCGATATCGCGCCGCTGCTCGACGAGGCGAAGCGTCAGCTCGCCGAAGAGGCCGACTACGAGCGCGAAGGGAGACAGATGGCGCTGTTCGGTCGGTGGCTGGCCGATGCACCCGAGTTTGTGGTGCCCAAGCTCGAGGCCGATCTCACGAGCTCTTGCATTCTGGCGATGACGTTTCTGGAGGGTCGTCCGATCGAGACCCTGGAGACCGCCTCACAAACCGTCCGTGACGCGACGGCGCGAGTCCTCATCACTCTTGTCCTGCGCGAGCTGTTTGAGCTCGGCGTCATGCAGACCGATCCCAATTTCGGAAACTATCGGGTCCAGCCGGACGGGCGTATCGTGCTGCTGGACTTCGGAGCCGCGCGACCCATCGGCGACGCCACCGTCCAGGCCTATCGAGACCTTTTGCGCGCGGCACTCTCAGGGGACCGGGCGGCGGTCCGGACGGCGGCGGTGGACGCCGGCTTCCTCGGATCGATGGCCCTGGCCCGCCATGGTCGAAGGATCGACGCGATGATGGATGTGATCCTGTCCGAACTGAACCGCCCCGGCCCCTTCGACTTCAGCGACAGACGCTTCGTGGCTGCGCTTCGCGATCCCGGGCTCGAGATTGCCGCGGACACATCGGCCTGGCATCTACCGCCCGCCGACATCCTGTTCGTCCAGCGCAAGATCAGCGGCACCGCTCTTCTCGCCGCCAGGCTGAAGGCCCGGGTGAATGTCCGCGAACTTGCCCGGGACGCGCTACTCGAAACCCACGGTACATGGCTAGAACAGGACAGGGCCTGAACGGGGTTGGAGCGACGGTCCGATTGGTGTGATCGGGCGGGTGGTTGAGGCGATAAGGACGGTTTAGGAACGCTTCGATCGGGGACGTCCACCTTTATTTCGGCTGGCGAACGGCACTGCTGCTGATGCTCAGCGTGCAGATGCTGATCCTGGCTGCCGCCCTGTTGAGCCAGCCCGTCAACCGGACGGCCAACCGGATCCTGGCCGGTTTTCTGGTCGTCGCGACCGGCGTGGTGACGCCCTATACGATCGGCTTCGCCGGTGTCTACGACGCCTGGATGGGCCTGACCTTCGCGCCGCTCGCCCTGCCGCTGTTTTTGGCCCCGCTGCTGTATGGTTACACCCACGCCCTGGCCGCCGGAACCTCGCCACCTCGGTGGAAATGGCATCTGGCCCCTGGGTCGATCCAGCTCGCCTATATGACGACGGCCTTCCTGCTGCCGTTCGAAACCAAGATGGATTTCGCCGACACGGTCGATGGCCCTTGGGTTTCGCGTATCGTGGCGGTGGGCGTCCAGCTCGGGCTGATCGCCTATTCCGGGGCGTCGCTGCGGTTGTTGAGGCGGTTCCGATCCGGTCTGGCGGACCAGCGCAGCGATGACGACCGTTTTGCGGCCCGGTGGCTTGGCCGGATCCTGGCGGCCATGATCGTCACCGCCTTGCTCTGGGGTGGATGGCAGCTCTGGCAGGCTCTGAATGGCTTCGACTATTTCGAGTTCTTCGGCCTGCATCTGGCGATCGGTGCCATCGGTGTGCTTCTGGGTGTCGAAGGGTGGCGTCACGCGACACTTCGTTTGACCGGTGGAGGAAGGCGAGCCGACGTGGTGCCCGATGCGGTGACCCCGGTCGCGGTGGGGTCCCGTGAGCTCGACTGGCCGGTTATTGGCGGCGACTATGCGGCCCGCACGCGCGATGCCGGGTGGTGGCGTCAGCCGGATCTGACGTTGCCTGGATTGGCCCGGATGCTCGGGACCAACAGCGGTCGGCTGTCGCGGGCGATCAACCTGGGTCTGGGCATGAATTTCTCGACCTTCATCAATGGCCTGAGAGCCGAGGGTGTGGCCCAGGCGTTGACCGAGCGCCCAGCCCCCGACCTGCTCGATCTGGCATTCGAGATGGGGTTTGCCTCCAAGGCCAGCTTCAACCGCGCCTTCCTCGCCCGATATGGCGTGGCCCCCTCGCGCTTTCATCGCGATGTGCTGCGACACGTCTCAGATGATGATTTTCGACGGGGCGAGAGGAAACTGAGGCGCGCGGCGTTCTAGGAGAGGTGAGGGTGGGGCTCAACGATCGGAGCCACGCGCTTGACCCCTCTTCACCGCCGCCGCCTGTTCCAGCTCTCGGGCGGATTGGCCCTGACCGCCGCCCTGCCGCGCCCAGCGATCGGCCGGGCGGCCGCCGACGCCACAGCGGAGGACTGGAGAGAGGATGTCGCCATCCTGCGCCAGGCGTGGGAAACGATGCATCCGGGCCTCCTCCGGTACAACACGGGGGCACAGGTCACAGACAGGCTCGACAGGCTGGCGTCCGCCTGGGCGACGCCGGGCACCTTCCGCGAGCGGTTCCTGGCCCTCAGCCGTGTCACGGCTTCCATCCGCTGCGGCCACACCTATCCCAGCCCCTACAACGGCGGTGACGGCGTCGTGTCGCGCCTCTATCCTGATCGCGCCCTGGTGCCGTTTCGCTTTCGCTGGATCGATGGAGCCATGGTCGTGACCCACGACGACGGCCATCAGGGTCAGTTCCCACGCGGTGCCGTCGTCACGGCCATCGAGGGCGTCGCGACAGGCGACCTGCTGGCCCGGCTGATCGCCCTGGCCCGCGCCGACGGCGGCAACGACGGCAAGCGGGCCAGCCTGATGGAGGTGCGCGGCGACGACCGGTACGAGACCTTCGACATCCACCTTCCGCTGATCCTGCCGATCCGCGACCGCGCCGCCTTTACCCTGGCAGACGGTCGCGTTGTGCGGGCCGCGCTGCTGACGCTCGCAGAGCGTCAGGCCCGTCTGCCCATCCCGACCGATCCGGCCCAGGACGCCAATCCGTGGACGCTGGACCGGGGCGGGGACGGCATTGTACGCCTCACAATGCCAGGATGGGCGCTTTATAACTCGACCTTCGACTGGAAGACCTGGCTCGCCGGGGCCATGGACGACCTGACCGGCGACGGCGCGCGGGGTCTGATCGTCGATCTGCGCGGCAATGAGGGCGGAGAGGATTGCGGCAACATCATCCTCAGCCGTCTGATCGAGCGCGACCTGCCGCTGTCGCGTGATCAGCGCTGGGTCCGATATCGGCGTGCGCCCGAGGCGCTGCACCCCTATCTCGACACCTGGGACAGGAGCTTCCTTGATTGGGGGGATCAGGCGGTGCCATCCGAGTACCGCCCCGGCTTTTATCGCCTGACCCGTTTCGACGACGGAGCCGAGACGACCCTGATCCCATCGGCGGGCCGTCGCTTCAACGGCAAGGTCGCCGTCCTGTGCGACGCCTCCAACAGTTCCGCCACCTTCGGCTTTTGCCAGAGCGTGAAGGATAACGGCCTGGCCACCCTGGTCGGCCAGACGACGGGCGGCAACAGGCGCGGCATCAACGGCGGGGCCTTCTGCTTCCTGAAACTGCCAAAATCGAACCTGGTCATCGATCTGCCCTTGATCGCCAGCTTCCCGACGACGCCCCAGCCGGATGCTGGGATCGTGCCGGATATCATGGTCCCGATCACCGCCGATGCCATTGCTGCAGACCGCGACAACGCTCTGGCGGCCGCGACCCAGCGGATCCGTTCGGCCTGATCGCCAGGAAGAGTGAGCGACGTGGCACCGCAGAGGAGGTTCGGCTTGAGGTCGGACGGTCCGTGGCTCTATGACCGTCGGCATGACCACGACCTCCGCGCCCGATGCCAACCGCATGCTCGCGTCCCTTCCCGCAGATGTCCTGGCGGCTGTGGTGGCCCGCGCGCGTCCGGATGTGATGGAGCCGGGTCGGGTATTCGCCCAGCCCGGCGACGTGGCCAGCCAGGTCCATTTCGTGACCACTGGAGCGATCTCGCTGGTCACCGTCCTGCGTGACGGAGATTGCGTCGAGGCGGGTATGGTTGGCCGCGAGGGGGCGCTGGGCGCGCACGCGGTGCTGACGGGACTGCCCTCATTCACGCGCGCCATCTGCCAGGTGGCGGGCACGGTCCTGACCCTGGAAGGCTCCGCGTTTCGGTCGCTGATCGAGGATCGGCCGGACGCCCGCATCATGGTCGATCGCTACATCGAGGGGGCGGCGAACCAGGCGCAGCAGGCGATCGGCTGCCGGGCATGGCACCAGATCGAACACCGCTTCTCGCGCTGGCTCCTGACCGCCTGCGATCATGCCGGCAAGGACAGGATCGCCCTGACCCAGGGATTCATGGCGCATATGCTCGGGGTCAATCGCACGACGGTCAGCGCCATCGCGGGACGATATAAGGCCGAGGGGCTGATCCGGTACAGCCGGGGCCAGATCAGCGTCAGGGATCGGCCCGCCCTTGAGGCGACGGCCTGCGAGTGCCTCGGCGCGATCCGCGAGCGGTGGAACGTGATGTGGGGTCCGGACGCGGCCTGACGAGATACCCAGCCCTATGTCGGCTCTCCGGCATACGGAACGTCACGAGGTGACAGGGCTTCCGAAGGTCCAGGGAGCGGCGTCGGGTGATCCGGATGGCCGCGTTCCCGACCCGTCAGGACCGCCCCATGAAATCCCTCGCCGATCTGTATGACCACATGCTGCGCGACGTCTACCACGCGGAAAAGCAGGTTCTCAAACAACTGCCCAAGCTCACGCGCGCCGTGACCGATGCCGACCTGAAGGCGCTGCTGGAGGCGGAGAAGGCCGCCGTTGCGACGCGGATCGAGACGCTGGAAGCCGGGTTCGAGGCACTGGACAAAAGACCCCGTGGCATTCCGTGCGAGGCCATGATCGGTCTGATCGAGGAAGCCTCAGAAGTGCTGGAGGACGCCGAGGACGAGGCGATCAATGCCGGTGTGCTGGCCGCCTATCAGGCGGTCAAACATTATGAGATCACGCGTTTCGGGACGCTTGGAGCCTGGGCCAACCGTCTTGGCGACGTGACCCTTGCCGCTCGTTTCGGTGAAACGGTCGCCGAAGCCAAGTCGCTGGACGAGCAGATGAGCGAACTGGCCGAGCGGGAGGTCAACCCCGACGCCGACCTGGGGGACGGAGCCGAACAGCCAACCAGCGAAAAGCCGGCAGCCAAGAAAAGCCAATCGAAATCGGCTGCGTCGAAGGCACCGCAGCCTAAAGCCGCCAGCAAACGTTGAAGCAGTCCCGAGGCGGACCCTGGACGGTCCGCCTCCACTTTTTCTCTCGTCAAAGCGCCCTTTTTTCACTGCTTCCGCAGGGATCCCCGTTTGCGTATCGGCATCATCTCCCACCTGAAGTATCCGATCGCCGAGCCGTTCGCCGGCGGGCTGGAGATGCACACCCATCTTCTGGCACGCAGCCTTCGTGGGCGCGGTCATGACGTCACCCTGTTCGCCTCGACCCGCTCGGATCCCGCTCTTGGTCTCGAGGCCATCTGCGACGAGACGGCCCTGATGGGGGTGGGCCTGGAGGAGGCAACCGACGTCGGCTTCTTTCGCGAACACCATGCCTATCTGGGGTTGATGAACCGGCTGCGACGCAGCGATTTCGACATCATCCACAACAACTCGCTGAACTATCTGCCCGTGGCCATGGCCGACGCCCTGCCTATGCCGATGGTCACGACCCTGCATACACCGCCTTTCTGCTGGCTCGAGAGCGGGATACGCGAGTGCCGGGGACAGGCTGCCGTCTTCGTCGGGGTGTCGGACTCCATCTGCCGGGCCTGGAGCGCGATCACGCCGGTCGCCGAGGTGGTGCGTAACGGCATCGACCTGAACCGGTTCGCCTTTGCGGCCCGGCCCGCGCCGGACCGCTATCTCGTCTGGTACGGGCGGCTCGTACCGGAAAAGGGGCTGCACCTGGCGATGGATACGGCGGCCCTGGTCGGACTGCCGCTGAAGATTGCGGGCCCGGCGCTGGATCCCGCTTATTTCGCCCGTGAGATCGCGCCGCGCATGAGGCCGGGGACGCAGTATCTGGGGCATCTGTCCCACGCAGAACTAGCGACCGTCA
Source organism: Rhizobium sp. Q54 (assembly GCA_943369795.1). Classification (GTDB taxonomy): domain Bacteria; phylum Pseudomonadota; class Alphaproteobacteria; order Caulobacterales; family Caulobacteraceae; genus Brevundimonas. Next base: position 10,419 of record CALROO020000038.1, read on the forward strand.
TCGGTGGCGCATCGGCCTTCCTGTGCACACCGTGCTGGGAGGAGCCCTATGGTCTGGTCGTCGCCGAGGCCCTCGCCTGTGGGGTTCCCGTCGCAGCTTTCGCGCGCGGGGCCATTCCCGAAATCCTGACGCCGGACTGCGGGGCGCTGGCCGCGCCTGACGATGTGATCGGGCTGGCCGCCGCGACGCGGCGAGCACTGACGCTGGACCGCACGGCCTGTCGTGCGCGTGCCGAAAGCGCCTGCGACGCCGAGGGCATGATCGATGCCTACGAAGACCTCTATGCCCGATGCCTCGGCCACGCAGCCTACACGGCTCTGAAGGTGGTTCCTCGCGCTCAGCCCCCCGTTTCTTCCCCCTTCTTCCCTTCAAGGAGCCTGTCTCATGGCCAAGACCCCGAACTCGTCGCCTGACTCGAACGCCGTGGGGAACGGCGGCGAGACGCACCAGACCGCGTCCACGCCCGAGACGCGGCTGACGACCAATCACGGCGTTCCGATCAGCGACAATCAGAACACCCTGTCGGCCGGACCGCGCGGGCCGCACCTGCTGGAAGACTTCGTCCTTCGCGAGAAGATCCAGCATTTCGACCACGAGCGCATTCCTGAACGCATCGTCCACGCGCGCGGCTCGGCCGCCCACGGCGTGTTCGAACTGACCGAGAGCCTGGCCCAGTTCACCACCGCCAGGATCCTGACCGAGGTCGGACAGAAGACCGAGGTGTTCACACGCTTCTCAACCGTCGCAGGCGGCGCGGGTTCGGTCGATACGCCGCGCGACGTGCGCGGCTTTGCGGTCAAGATGTACACATCCGAGGGCAACTGGGATCTGGTCGGTAACAACATCCCGGTCTTCTTCATCCAGGACGCAATCAAATTCCCCGACCTGATCCATGCGGTGAAGATGGAGGCCGACCGGGGCTATCCCCAGGCGGCGTCGGCCCATGACACCTTCTGGGATTTCATCGGCCTGATGCCCGAGAGCACCCATATGATCATGTGGGCCATGTCGGACCGCACAATCCCGCGCTCCTTGCGCATGATCGAGGGTTTCGGCGTCCACACCTTCCGGCTGGTCAATGCAGAGGGCGAGGCGACGCTGGTGAAATTCCACTGGCGGCCCAAGCTGGGCACCCAGTCCACCGGCTGGGACGAGGCAGTCAAGATCGCCGGAGCCGATCCGGACTATCACCGCCGCGACCTGTATGAGGCTATCGACAACGGCGACTTCCCCGAGTGGGAATTCGGGGTCCAGTTGCTGACCCAGGACCAGGCCGATGCCCTGCCGTTCGACGTGCTGGATTCCACCAAGCTGATCCCCGAGGAACTGCATCCCATCCGGGTGATCGGCAAGATGACCCTGAACCGTAACCCAGACAATTTCTTCGCCGAGACCGAACAGGTCGCCTTCCTGCCCACCAACATCGTGCCCGGCATCGACTTCTCTGAAGACCCGCTGCTGCAAGGCCGACTGTTCTCCTATCAGGACACCCAGCTGTCGCGTCTGGGCACGGTCAATTTCCACCAGCTGCCGATCAATCAGGCCAGGGGCTGCCCGTTCCAGAACATGCAACGAGACGGCCAGATGCAGATGGCCGTGCCCAAGGGCCGCGCCAACTACGAACCCAACAGCCTGTCGCAGGCGGGTGAGGACGGTGGTCCGCGCGAGGATCCAAAAGGCGGCTTCCGCAGCTTTGCCGCGCCGGTGGAACAGACCAAGGTCCGCATCCGCGCCGAGACCTTCGCCGACCATTACAGCCAGGCGCGGCTATTCTTCCGCAGCCAGACCGCGCCCGAACAGGCCCATCTGGCCAGCGCCCTGGTGTTCGAGCTCTCCAAGCTGAGCCTGGATCACGTCCGCGACCGGGTGCTGGGTAATCTCCAGAACGTGGATCAAACCCTGGCCGAGCGGGTCGCCGAGGGTCTGGGCGTCGACCTGCCCAAGGCCAATGTGGCGGCCAGCAAACCCTATGACATGGACGACAGCCCCGCCCTGCGCATCGTCGGCAAATATCCCGACACCCTGAAAGGCCGCGCCGTCGGCATCCTGGTCAGCGACGGTGCCGACGGCGCGGTCGTCGACGCGGTCAAGGCCGCAGCAGAAGGCGCGGGGGCTACGGTGAAGATCGTCGCCCCCAAGATCGGCGGGGTGAAGCTGAAAGGCGGCAAGCGTCTGAAGGCCGACGGCCAGCTGGCCGGAACGCCCTCGGTGATGTTCGATGCCGTGGCGATCGTCCTATCCGAGGCCGGTTGCGCTGAACTCCTGACCGAGGGTGCTGCCGTCGATTTCGCTAAGGATGCCTTTGGTCACCTGAAGGCCATCGGCGTCACGGCTGAAGCCCAACCCCTGTTGGACAAGGCAGGGGTCGAGGCGGACGCGGGCGTCATCGATGTCTCCACCGACGCGAAGGCCTGGTTGGCTCCCGCTGCGACCCGCCAATGGGACCGCGAGCCCAAGGTCAGAACGCTTGCCTGATCAGACCGTCAGCGCGACGGGGCACATGACCTTCTGCGTCTGCGTACCTTCGCGCGATGAGGCGGTGTGCCTGCCGGTCCTGCTGGCGGCCCTCGCCCAACAGGATGTGGGGGGCATCGTTCCCGTGGCCATCGGCCTGAACAACACGACCGATCGATCGGCGGATGTGATCCAGGCCGCCCGGCTGCGCTGGTACGGGCGCTTGTCGATCCGGGTCGAGGCGGTGACGTTCGAACCGAACCTGGCCCATGCGGGGTCGGCGCGTCGTCATGCGATGGCCCTGGGGGCCGAGGTCGTCGGACATCGGCCTGACGCGGTCCTGATCTCGACCGATGCCGACAGCCGTCCGCCTGCGTCATGGGTCGGAGCCAACCTCACGGCCCTGGAGGATGGGGTCGAGGTGATCGGGGGACGGCTGGAGGTCGACGACCAGGATGGCCTGACCCCCCGGATGATGCAGGCACGACGCCTTTGGGATGATTACTGGGCAGCGGTCCGGTTGATCGAGGATGCCGTCGATCCGGTGGCGTGGGATCCGGCGCCCCGGCACGGCGACCACACCGGGGCCAGTCTGGCGATGCGGGTCGAGACCTGGCAGGCGGCGGGTGGTGTGCCGGTGGTGCCCAGCGGCGAGGATCGCGCCCTGGTCGCGGCGGCTGTGGCACTGGGGGCGCGACTGCGGCATCCGCCCTCGGTCTGGACCCGTGTCTCGGCCCGTACGGTGGGCCGCGCCTGCGGCGGGATGGCGACCCATATGGCGGACCTCGCCCGGACCCTGGAGGCCGGAGAGCCCATGATGGCCCCGTCGTTCGACCAGTGGCGCAGGCGTGCCCTCTGGCGACGGACCCAGCGGGATGCGGGCTTGGATGCAGGAGCGTTGGCGGTCCTGGAGCGGGGATTTCCGCCCATGGTTCGGGACATGGCTCTGTCGCCGGATGTAGTGGCGGCATGACCCGGCCCATCGGCTATTATGTCCATCACCACGGCGACGGCCACCGCCAGCGCGCCATCCAGATCGCCCGCCAGGCCCCGGATCGGTTCGTCCTTATCGGCACGGGGTTGGAGGGGCGGACGGCGGGGCTGGACTGTGTGGATCTGCCGGATGATCGTCCTGTAGGCGCCACCACCTTCGACGGGCGCGATGCCGCAGGGGTTCGCCCTCAAGCCCTGCATTATGCACCGACCGATCACGAGGGCGTACGTCGCCGGGTGGCGCGCGTGACCGAGTGGATATCCACCTTGCGCCCGGCCCTGATGGTCGTGGATGTGTCGGTGGAGATCGCGATGCTGGCCCGGCTGGCGGCCACCCCCACCGTCTGCGTGCGATTGAACGGACGGCGCGACGATCCGGCCCATCTGGATGCCTTTCGCGGCACCCGCGCCCTGCTGTGCCCCTTTGCCGAGCCTCTGGATGCGCCGGAGACCCCCGCCTGGGTGCGACGCAAGACCCTCTATGTTCCCGGTCTGACGGGCAGGGCGGCGACTCGGGCCATCTGGGGCGATGTCGTGCTGGTCGTGGTCGGCAAGGGTGGAGCTGTCGGCGACGGGGCGCGGATCGCAGAAGCGGCACGGGCGCATCCGAACGTCCGGTGGAGGATCGCAGGCCCCGTGTCCGGAGTGATCGACCCGCCATCCAACCTGACCTTCCTGGGCTGGCGCGAGGACATGTCCGATGAGATCGCAGCCGCCGGTGTGGTGGTGGGCGGTGCAGGCAACGGCCTGGTCAACGCGGTCCTGGCCGCGGGTAGGCCCTTCATCTGCCTGCCCGAACCGCGCCCCTTTGACGAACAGCGCATGACGGCGGCCCGACTGGAGGCCAACGGTGCTGCTGTCGTTCACCCGACCTGGCCGACCCCGGCGCAATGGCCGGATCTGCTGGACCGCGCGCGGCACCTACCCGTGTCGAACCGTGCAGGGCTGTTCGATCCCGAAGGGCCTGTGACGGCAGCGAGGCTGCTGATCGGTCTGGCCGATGACGGGTCGATCGCTTCTTCGGCCCGGCCATCCGCCTTGAACGAGGAGATTGCGACATGATCGCCGAAACCTCCCGCGATGACATCGGTTCGGTGCCCGTGCGCGAGACTGTGATGGCCCTGAACGACCGACTGGCGTCCCTGGGTGAGCGTTACGACGCGGTGCCCCTGTTTCCAACGGACAGCCTGGCCCTGATCGCGCGCGCCGGGCTGCATCGTCGCTATGCGCCCGTCGCCTCGGGCGGCGAGGCGTTTGCGGATGCGCGCGCGGAGAACCTCGACATGCTCGACGCCCTGCGCGGGGTGGGGCGGGCCGATCTGAGTTTGGGGCGTCTGTTCGAAGGTCACGTCAACGCGCTGAAACTATTCGACTGGTATGGGTCAGACGACCAGCGGGTTGCGCTTGGCCAGCACCTCGACCACGCCCGCTTCTATGGCGTCTGGGCGACCGAACCGCCTCCTGGGGTACGGATCGTGACCGACGGGGAGGGCGACCATCTCGAGGGATCGAAGGCCTTCGCCACCGGTGCTGGCGGTCTGGCCTTTGCCCTGGTCACGGCCCGCCCGCAGAGCGGGTCGCGACGGCTGGTGATCGTGCCAGCGGATCACTCTGATCGCACCGACCTTTCGGGCTGGCGCGTTCGGGGCATGCGGGCGACGGGCAGTGGGGCCTATGATCTGACGGGTCTGCCGGTGACAGCGGAGCTGTGTCTGGGTGAGCCGGGCGACTACGATCGCGACCCCCGGTTCACCGCCGGGGCCTGGCGGTTCACGGCGGTCCAACTCGGCGGGATCGAGGGGCTTCTGACGGAGACCCGTAAGGCGATGTCGGGGGGCGCGCGGGCCGATCCGCTTCAGCGCGCCAAATTCGCTGAAGCTGTGGTGGCGACCCGAACCGCCGGGATGTGGGTGCGCGAGGCGGCCCTGCGCGCCGCAGACGATCATGAGGATGCGCCCGATGTCGCCCGCCTGACCCGTGGGGTCGTCGAACGCGCCGGCCTTGATGTGATGGAGCTGTCGGCACGCCTCATCGGCACGCGCAGTGCGTTCGACGGCCAGCGGATCGACAAGATCACGCGGGATCTCAGCCTTTATCTGCGCCAGGCAGGCCCGGATCATGCGCGAGACCAGGCGGCCATCGCCTGGCTGGATCACGATGCCTGGGCCGAGGAGGATCGTCTATGGTAGCGGTCGTACCGATTTCGGACAGTGAATGGGCCGAGGCCCGCTGGATGGTGCTGGCCCCCCATCCCGATGACGAGACCCTCGGGGCGGGGGCCTTGATCGCCACGACCGCTGCGGAGGGGCGTCTCGGTGGCGTCGTCTTCCTGACCGACGGGGCCGGATCGCATCCGCATTCGGACGCCGTGTCGCGTGAACGGCTTGTCCTGATCCGTCGCGAAGAGGCGCGGTCCGCCCTGGCTGTCCTGTGCGGTGGCGAGGCTCCCGAGATCGTGTTTCTGAACTGGCCGGACGCCCGGCCGCACGCCGACGGCAGTCTGACGGCTCTGGCCTGCGCCGCCACCCTTGCCGACCTCTGCCTCGACCGCGGCGTCAACGCCCTGGCGGTCACGGCGCTTCACGAACCGCACTGTGATCATGCGGCAGCGGCCCGGTTGGCGAGGGCGGCCGTCGGATGGACAGGACCCTCGGTCCAGCTGTTCGAATATCAGGTTTGGGCGGACGAGCCTCCGCACGATGCGAAGCGCGCTATCGAGACCGGTCCGGTAGAGCCAGAGCTCCGTACGAGGGCGCTGCATGCCCACCGCAGTCAGTTGACCGATCTGCTGGGCCCGGGGTTTCGGCTGGATCCAGCGCGGCGGCAGATGCCGGATCGCGATATTCTCTATCTGTGGGAGGGCTCGGATGCGTCCTGACCACAGCCTGCCGCCCGACTATTTCGAGGCGATGTTCTTGGGCGATCCCGACCCCTGGGGCTTGGAAAGCCGGGCCTACGAGGCGGAGAAATTCGCTCGCACCGTGGAGGCCCTGGCGGGCCGGACTTATCGAAACGGTTTCGAGGTCGGCTGTGCCGGGGGCTCGCTGACGCACCGGCTCGCCCCGTCCTGCGCTAAGCTTCTGGCGATCGACGTCAGCGAAACCGCGCTGAAGCGGGCCCGCCAGCGGTGCTCGGACCAACCGCAGGTCGGTTTCCAGCAAATGACCTTTCCACAATCGACCCCGGCCCTGACCGACGTCGATCTCATCGTCCTGTCCGAAGTGGCCTACTACTGGAGCGATGCTGATCTGAAGCGCGCGGCCGACTGGATGGGCAGGGCGATGGTTCCGGGTGGGGACATCCTGCTGGTCCACTGGACGGGCGGGACCGACTATCCCCAGACCGGCGACGGCGCGGTCCAGGCCCTTGAGGCGGCGCTCGCGGACAGGGTCGAGGTCAAACTCTCGCGGCGTGCGCCCCAGTATCGGCTCGATCTCTGGCGAATGCGATGACTTTGAGCGTCCTGACTCTGGTGAAGAACCGTCCCGACCATCTGTCCAACCTGGTCGAGGGGTTGCGGCGGAGCCTGAGGCCGCCCGATGAACTGGTGGTCGTGGACATGAGCGATGATCCCATGGTCCTCGCCCGGACCGACTTTCCCTCGACGATCGTCCGGTTTCAGACCCGCGGGTTGCCGCTGGCGAGAGCGCGCAACCTCGCCGCCGCTCAGGCACGCGGCGATCATCTGCTGTTCCTCGACGTTGACTGCATACCCACACGCAATCTTGCGGGCCTGATGGATGTCGCCCTGTGTGGTCGAGACGCCCTCGTCTGTGCTGAGGTCCGCTATCTCGCTGCCGGAGACGTCTCGCCGGGCTGGTCCGAGGACGATCTGTTGAATCGGGGGCGTTTGCATCCGGTGCGGGACTTTCCAGAGGCCGGACTTCGGGAGGAGACGAATGCGGGACTGTTCTGGTCCCTCGCCTTTGGTCTTCGCCGCGACCGGTTCGAGACCCTCGGCGGGTTCGATGAGCGGTTCGTCGGCTATGGTGCCGAAGACACCGATTTCGGGTTTCGGGCCCGGGATGCCGGGCTCCCCCTGTTGTTCATGGGCGGGACGGGAGCCTTTCACCAGCACCACGGCGTCTATGACCCGCCGTTGCAGCATTTCGACGACATCGTGAGGAATGCCGAAACCTTCCAATCGACGTGGGGGCTGTGGCCGATGATGGGTTGGCTCAAGGCCTTCGAGGCTCTCGGTCTGCTTCGGATCGGGACCGATCGTCTGGAGCGGCTGCGGGCGCCCACCGAGGCCGAAATCCTTTCAGCGCGCCAGCCGATCGACAGAGCCTTCTAGGCGCGCGATTGGACATTAAGGCCAGGCTTCAACCTCAATCCCGCGTGTGGCGTGAAAAGCCGCTTTGCCTTCAATCTGCGAGATGCGTTGATTCGCGTCTTGGATGGATCAGAGGCCGGCCTGACGCAGTGATCGATCGATCAGCTCGCGGATTCCCTTTGGAACCGCCGAGGGAAGACCGTCGACGATGTCGGCACGAAGCCCCTTCGAGGGCGCGCAATGGGGTTGATGGATTGAGCGACCCAAATCGTCGCTGGTGCCCATAATCTCGTCATTCGCGAATGCGCTTTGCTGATGAGCTTGAGAAGAGGCGGCGAGGCCCCAGGTTTCTGCCATGATGCGGGTCGAGCTGTGGCCGCACTCGACGATGTGTGGTGCCACACGTCCCAGACCGTTCGGGCCGCTCGCCGCGATCGGCGTGGCATGACCAAGACCGGCGATACAATGGAGTTCGAGGACAACGTCGCCGGATGCGCTCGTCCAGACCTGTGATTGGCGAGTTCCGATCGCGTATCGCGTATCCGGCAGGGCAGGGAGACCTGCAGCCTCCCTCCATTGACGCGCGATCTGATCCGCATTGCCGGGCGCGACCGTGCGGTCGTCCAGGCCCTGCCATATCGACATCCTTGGCAGTTTGCTGGGATGCAGCGGAATTCGATCGGACATTCCGGGGCGCGCGGCTGTAGCCGAGCGCATCAGGTTCAGGGCTTCGGCCACGCCCTCCGCCATTCCGATCGGCAGGCCCGCCACCACGCCGCCGCCCGCGAACCGATGCGGATGCGACGTCATAAGAGCGAACGCCATGGCCCCACCGGCCGAAAGCCCCGTCACAAAGACCCGGTCGGGATCCAGCTGATGGTTGGAAACGACCTCATCGATCATGGCCAGTATGGCCAGGACCTCGTGCCCTTTCGGTCCGGCCTGGTCGGCCAGAAACCAGTTGAAACAGAGGTTGGCATTGCCGGCCCGTGTCTGTTCCGGTGCGAGAACGGCGAACCCTTCCTGATCGGCCAATTCGACCCAGCCTGCGCCCTGGGCATAGCCCCGTGCCGTCTGGGTACAGCCGTGAAGCGTGACGACCAGAGCCGCTCCAGGCTTCAACCCCACGGGCAGATGCAGGTAACGACCGAGACGGGCGGCGACTGGGCTTTTTCCACTTTTTCGATCCCCGGGACGGGAACGGTGGTTTATGGAATCGATCATCGGCGGGCCTCATCCGTTAGGCCTTTTAGATAATGGTGCAGTGCAGCAAAACTAGAGCGATTAAACCTTTGCAAGGTTCGCCAGCGTCATTGAACCCGCCGGAGGTCTAGGGGACGCAAGTTCTGCATTCTGTCGCCTCGACCATCTAAAATCCGGACTTCATGTTGAATATCAAAAAGTTGTCGTGGCCCTGACCGGAATCCAGTGGGTCCTGTCGCCCAACCGCGAGATCCTGGCCTCGGCCTTCGGCAAGATCCTGCTGATTGGTGCCTTCGCCTGGCTGATTAACGACTGGCAGGCCCTGTCCGAGACCATCTATTCGGGGTTCCTGGAACTGGGGCTGACGGCGGGGGGCGGTTCGCTCTCGGCGTCGGAGTTCCTCAATCCCGGGGCCATCCTCGCCCAGGGCTGGGAGATCGTGAAGGCGCTCGGAGAGACGCCCGCACCGGTCGATAACCCCCTCGACATCGCCGGCAACCTCACCGACGCCCTGATCCTGGGGCTGGCCATGATCGGCATCCTGCTGGCCTTCGCCGTGCTGGCGCTGCAAATCATCGTCTCCCTGCTGGAGTTCAAGATCGTCACCCTGGGCGGCTTCGTCCTTCTGCCGTTCGGGATCTGGAATAAGACCGCCTTCCTGGCCGAACGGCCCCTGGGCTATGTGGTCTCCTCGGGTCTCAAGGTCCTGGCCCTGGCCATCGTCGTCTCGGGCGCGCGGACGATCTTCGACCAGCTCCAACCTTCCACCAATCCGGACATCTACGAGGCCCTGACCATCCTGGTCGCCTCGCTGCTCCTGGCTATGCTGGCGATCTTCATTCCCAACCTGGCCTCGGCCCTGGTCACGGGAGGGCCGGCCCTGGGAGCCGGGGCGCTGATGACCGGCGGTCTGGCGGTCGCGGGTGCCGGGGCCCTGGTGGCGGCCGGGGTCGCGGGGGCAGGGGCGATGGCAGCGGGCGGCGCGGCGCGGATGGCCGCCCCGGCCCGCGCAGCCGCCGGGGCGGGACCGTCGCGGGGGACCGGACCGGCCCCCGGCGTAAGGCCAGGCGGTGGGCCCGGTTCCGGTGGGCCGACAGGCGGCTCCACCCCGCCCCGACCCTCCAATGACAATCCGCGTCCCATGGCGGGGCAGGGCGGAGGGGCGGGTGCGGGAGGGCGCGGTTCGTCTGTCAGTTCTGCAGCCTCTCCAACGGGGGTCGCGGAGCCTGCGGCGGCCTGGTCGCCGCCTGTTCCGGACGTCACGACCGCGCCGCCTGCGGCTGGGGTGGGGTTGGCGGGCGCGCCGACGTCGGGCGCACGCTCGCCGGATCGTATCGCTGCAGAGGCCGAGCGCGCCCGGCAGGATTTTCACAGGGCTGCTGCATCCAGGCCGGAAGCGCAGGCATCCCGCTCCACCGGACGGTCGCCCGCGCTTCAGGCCTTCTTCGTCGCCAATGCCGGTCGAGGCCTGATGCCCTCCGGCGAGACCAGCGGCAGCCTGTCCCCCAACCTTCGCAGCGAGGAGAGCTGATCCATGCATCCCTTCTTTCGACCGAAACGCACCCTGGCCTCCGCCCCGGAGACCACGCCCTACCAGCGCGCGGGCCAGGTCTGGGA
>CALROO020000039.1:0-20775 GCA_943369795.1 Rhizobium sp. Q54
CTACAACATGAAGCGGGTGATGGCGGTGCTGGGTACCAAGCCGTTGATGGAAGCGATCAGAGCCTGAGAAGGAGGCGCTTCGCGCCTCGTCGCCACTTCCGCCCCGCCCTAGCCCGGCACGTTTTTACATGGCCTCGACCCATTGCAGACATCGCGTGCCCTCTGCTACGCCTTGGAGATGTACAAGTTTACTTCGCACGCTGTCCGCGCTTCGCAAGTTTTGAGCGTCATTCTGGCCATCGCATCAACGGTGATTGCGGCGGTGCTCGTGATACAGGCAGACTGGGGCACGGCAGTTGTAGGTGGGCTTATCGCTCTGGCAGCGATGGCTTACTCTCTGCTCGCGGGCTGGATGGAACGCCGTCAAGCGAGCTTGGCAGAGAACAGTCGGTCCGAAGGTCGCTAACTACCCCGACTGACCTACCGACATTCGCTCGCAGACCCGGCGTTGGATGTCCGCTTCTGGGGCGGGTGTTGAAGACCGGATGCGACCCATAGCGGAAATCCAACCAAGTTGGTCCGACAGGCCATGGCCACAGAATTTGGCTGACGCTCCACGTCCTGACGTCTCGGCTTCAATGCCATCCACCTCGGCGTCCGGATCGCGTCCCTGGCTGCGGTCGAACCATCGCATCACCGGCGTGACCGTGATCCCATGCAGCAAGATCGACATCACGCAGATCAGGCCAACGATGGCCCATAGCCGGTCGCCGCCTTCGAAGGGCGCGGCGTTCAGCCCATAGGCCAGGTAATAGAACGACCCCACGCCCCGGATGCCGAAGAAGGACAAGATCAGCTTCTCGCGCATCGGCCGCTTCCAGCCAATCAAGCCTATCATCCCCGTCAAAGGCCGCACCACCAGCACAATCACCACCGCCACCAGCACGTCCAGCGGCCTCAACGGTGCCAGCAGGCCCGACGCCAGCGCCCCGCCGAACAGAACCAGCACCACCATCATCGCCATCCGCTCGATCTGTTCGATGAAGTCGTGCATCTCGACATGGAAATCGTGGTCCCGGTCGGCGTGCCGAAACGCCAGCGCCGTGATGAAAACAGCCAGAAACCCGTAGCAGTGCAGCATCTCCGTCACCGAGTAGGACAGAAAGGTCGCCGCCAGCACGATGAAGCCGTCGCGCGTCGCCGCCAGGCGCGTGCTGACCGGGATGGTGAAGGTCAGCCAGCCAAACAGCCAACCGATGGCCCAGCCGATGCCCAGCCCGGCCCCAATCTCCCACAGAACGCTGACGGTCAGCCATTCCATGAACCAGTCGGACTTCTCCCCCGATGCCACCAGCGCCAGGGCGATCGCCAGATTCACGAACGGGAACGCCAAGCCGTCGTTCAGCCCCGCCTCCGACGTCAGACCGAACCGGACATCGTCCTCTCTTCCCTCGCTCGGTGCGCCGACCTGGACGTCGGACGCCAGCACCGGATCGGTGGGGGCAAGCGTCCCCGCCAGCAGAACCGCTCCGGCCAACCCCAGCCCAAGCACCGTCCAGCCCAGCAGGGTGATGGCCGCCACCGACAGGATCATGGTCACGCCCAGCAGCCGCCAGGTGACGCCCCATCGCTTGAAATGAAAGATCCGGTCGATCTTCAGCCCGGCCCCCATCAGGGCAATGATGACCACGAATTCCGTGAGCCGCTCCGTGATCTCCGGATAGGTCTGCGGCAGCGGATCGAACCCCACCTGCGGCAGGCTGAACAGCCCGGCACCCAAGACCACGCAGACGATCGGCAGCGACAGCGGCGCACGCCGGAACACCAGCGGCAGCCATGCGACCAGGGCGACAAGTGCTCCCAATACGAACAGCATCAGTATGTAGGGTTCGGGCATGGCTCTCCGGAGGGGTCAACGAGGCGGCACCCCCTCAACGCGACGTGGAGCGTCCGGTTACCGATTGTCGCCAGCCATTGTCTGTCTGGGTCCAGTGAAGGTAGCGAAAAGCCCACTTCCCGAACTTGCGGTGAGGGCGGCAATAGACCCCTTGATGAACAGGAGAGCCGGCGCTCGCCCGCCGACAGATCACTTAATGTCCGGTTTCGCTTCCGAAACCCATGTCATGGGCCGACCCGCGCCGGACATCAGGACCGTACGTTTACATCGTGATTTTGGGACAAAACGCACCCCTAGTAAGCACCGATTTGTTAGTCTCGCTGAACAAATGCTGCTACTCCCACTAAACCTGAACGCTGCCTACGGCGTGTTTAATAGTGAAGAGTCCTATATGCTTGAGAAGCTCAGAACGATAATGCTTTTCAGCATATCAATCTTCGTCCTCGCCGCAGCGCCTGCAGTGGCACAAACGATCAGCAACAATCGTGTCGATGGCGGCTTCGCTGCCCCAGATGGGACTCGGTACGGACAGATTGTAACCGCGCCCGCCGATCAACTTTCGGCGTGGAGCACAAGGATAGGACCGTTCCCCAATAGCTCGGTGACCCCGCAAATTTACATGTGGGATGGAACGTCGATTGTTGGTGAACCAATTTTTGTTGGTGATCCTGTAATGGCGAGTACAGAGACCAATCCTGAACAAACCGACATTAATATCCCGGTTGGAATAATTCCTGTCACGGCGGGTGATCAGTATGCGCTCATGTTTACCGTAAATGGAACAACCGATTCCATTTACTTCGCATTTGACAACCCAACTCCCGAATCCGATTTGTTTGTTGTCGCGCCCGGCAGCGATACGTTTAGCCCGCAAGATTTTACTGATTCGACGTTCTCTGTGACGTTTACCGCCGGGCCAACTCCACCCGCTGCCATCCCCACGATGTCGGAATGGGCTATGATCTTCTTCAGTGTGCTGCTCGCAGGCGGCGCAGCTCTGTATATCCAGCGCCGCCAAATGGCTGCCTGACGCTCGCCTTCTGACTAGGGAAGACGGCCCCGCTGGGATCGGCGGGGCCGATTTAATGTCCGCTCCCCACCCATCTCGGACCTTCAGCGGGTCCGCTTCACGATTGGACCGTCGCGCCGCGCCTCATCGGCTAGTTCTTTCGTGTCAGGGTTCGCTGACTTGGCAGGCGGCGGGGACCGCCGTAACGTAATCCCCTCGGGCCGATGCGGACGCCCGATCAGACGGGTTTTCGTCCAAGGGCCGCTCCTCAACCCACGCAGTCGGCGTGGACTGGAGCCGTGACGATGAGCGATGCCGAGCGCGAACCCCTGCCGCCTCATCTGACCTATCCCGCGCTGTTCGTGCGGTTCCTGACGTTCGGCCTCTTGGCCTTCGGGGGGCCGGTGGCGCAGATCGCGATGATCCGGCGCGAGCTGGTGGAGCGCGAGGGCTGGATGTCCGGTGCCCATTTCAACCGGTTGCTGGCCGTGATGCAGGTGCTGCCCGGACCGGAAGCGCATGAGCTGTGCGTGCATCTGGGGATGAGGGCGCGCGGGCGGATCGGGGGGCTGCTGGCGGGGCTGGGGTTCATGCTGCCGGGCTTCGTCATCATGATGGCGATCGCCTGGGCCTATGTGTCGCTGAGCCCGGCGATGGGGTTGCTGGCCGGGGCGTTCCTGGGCGTGCAGGCGGCGGTGATCGCGGTGATCGTGCGGGCGGTGCACAAGATCGGCTCGCACATCCTGGAGGATCGCTGGCTGTGGGGTGTGGCGGTGGTCGGGTTCGGGGCGACCGTGGCCGGGATCGGGTTCTGGATCGTGCTGCTGGCGGGCGGGGCGGGATATGCGGCGATCAAGGGTGGGCGGTATCGGGTCGCGGGCCTGATCGGTGTCGTGGCCGTCGGAGTGGCGTTGCTGACGCTGACGTCCGGCACCGATCCCGACCAGATCGTGGTCGGCGCGACGGCGACGACGACCGGCGTCCTGGCCATGTTCTGGACCGGATTGAAGGCCGGGCTGCTGACCTTTGGCGGAGCCTATACGGCCATCCCCTATGTGCGGACCGACACCGTCGGGCGCGGGCAGATGTCGGACGCGACGTTCCTGGACGGGATCGCCCTTGCCGGGGTGATCCCGGCACCGCTGGTGATCTTTTGCACCTTCGCCGGCTTCGTGGTCGGGGGCTGGGCCGGGGCGCTGGCGATGACGGCGGGGGTGTTCTTGCCTGCGTTTGCCTTCTCGATGATCTTCTATGAGCGGCTGGAAGGCGTGGTCGCCGATGTGCGGTTGCACCGGGCGCTGGCAGGGGTGGCCGCCGCCGTCGTGGGGATCATCGCGGCGACCTTGCTGCAACTGGGGTGGGCGACGCTGGAGCGGGTGCCGTCGGTACCGGCGGCCCTGGCGATATTCGCCGCCGCCCTGATGACGGTGTGGGTCTGGAAAAGCCGCTATGCCAGCGCGGCCGTGCTGGCCGTCGCGGCGGTCGCGGGGTGGTTGCTGTTCCGCTGATTACGCGTTGGCGGCGAAGCTGCGGGGTTCGCCCAGACGCATCGTCATCTCGTCGTTGACCACCTTGCCGAACGGGCGACGGGCCAGGAGGTCGCCATAGACATCCAGGTACCGGCGGGCCATGGCCGTGGCCGAGAACCGCAGCTCGAACCGGGCACGGATGGCCTCGCGGTCCAGCAGGTGGGCGCGACCGGCGGCCTCGACCGCCTGCTCCATGCTGTCGACCAGGAAGCCGGTGGCCCCGTCCTCGATGATCTCAGTCGTCGAGCCGCATTTGAAGGCAATGACGGGCGTGCCGCAGGCCATGGCCTCGATCATCACCAGACCAAAAGGCTCGGGCCAGTCGATGGGGAACAGCAGGGCGTCTGCCTTGCCAAGGAACTCGGACTTCTGATGGTCGCCGATCTCGCCGATGAACTCGATCAGCGGATTGTCGAGCAGGGGTTTGATCTTCGTCTCGAAATAGATCTTGTCGGCGGCGTCCACCTTGGCCGCCATCTTCAGTTTCTTGCCCAGCTTCAACGCGATCTCGATGGCGCGGTCCGGGCGCTTCTCCGGCGAGATGCGACCCAGGAAGGCGAGATAGCCGTCGGTGTTGGGCGAAAATTTGTACAGGTCGCCGGGCATGCCGTGATGCACCGTCGCCTGCCAGTTGGCGAAGGCCAGGGGCTTTCGCTGATCGTCGGAGATCGAGACCAGACCGAATTCGGGCCAGCGTTCATAGACCGGGGCCAGATCCTTCATGTCCAGACGGCCGTGCAGGGTGGTGATCGTCTTGTCCGCGCACCGGCTGAACATCGGGAAATGGATCATGTCGGTGTGGAAATGGATCACGTCGAACTGATCGGCCCGCTCCATCACCTCGCCCAGCATCGACAGATGGGCGGCCAGGTCGGACTTGAGCGGGGCGGGGTCCAGCCGGATCGCCTGATCGCGCACCGGGATCAGTCGGGCGCGGGTCCGGGCCTCGGCGCTGGCGAACAGGGTGACGTCGTGGCCCAGATCGACCAGGGCATCGGTCAGGTGGGCCACGACCCGCTCGGTCCCGCCGTACAGCTTGGGCGGAACGGCTTCGTAGAGGGGGGTGACCTGGGCGATTTTCATGGGAATTCTTCCGGCGATCTGACACACGCGCCAAGTCCCAAACACACGTTACATCAATCAGTTCCCGGCTGGCTGCGGGCGTACGGTGGCGTACCGGCGCGCGGCCGGGCGGCGCAGCAGAAGCGTCGTGCCCAAAGCCAGGACGGCAGGGATCACGGCCCAGATCATTCCGGCGATGGCCAGGCCCGTGGCGGTGGCCCAGAAGGCCTGGACGATGAACTCTGCCAGGCCGATCAGGATGGAGCCACGCTTGTTCTGGTTGAAGGCCTTGCGCTTCTCCGGACGCTGTTGCCACAGCTGGATCAGTCCGGAAGAGGCCGCCGAACAGACGCAGCCGATGACCACGACCAGGGCCGCGAGCGGCGACAGAAACGCGAAACCGGCCAGGGCCAGGCCAGTCAGGCCCAGCGTAGGCACCAGTGCGGCCATCAGCTTGGCCCGGTCGGCGGCGGCCCGGTCGATCGGGGCGCAACCCAGCAGGTCCGGACTGTCCTCGGCCGAGATGATGATCCATGCGAAATTGCCCGCCAGCTGCCCGGCCATGACGACGATCGCCGCTCCCCCGAAGGCCACTGTCGCGCCGCTGCCGGCATCGCGGAACATGACGAACCCCAGTGGCAGCAGATAGATCAGCCGCAGCACGACCTGGCTGACCAGCTGCGGGTCGCGGGCCAGCAGCCGCAGTTCCTTCCTGACCATGATCCGGGTCAGCCCCTCGGCGAACGGCTTGTCGGCACCGGCGCGGGGCGGGGCGGGGGCCTTGCCGCCGACGGCCTCGGTGGCATTGGCGGCGAACCGGGGTGCCAGACCGATGCTGACGGCCGCGAACCCGGCTATGGCGACCGCGCCGAGGCTCAGCAATGCCATGACGTCGCCGGTCAGGGCCTGCATGGGCCAGGCGAGGGGCTGGCCCGGCTCGAACAGGCCGCTGCCGAGGATGCCCTGCATGGCATCGTACAGCGGTCCGGCCCCGTCGTCCTCGTCGGCCGGGCGGGTCAGGTTCCACATCTGGCTGGCCAGAAAGGCGATACCGCCGGTGATGCCCGCCAGCACCTGGGCCGTGGTCCGGGTCGCGCGCGGGCCGATAGCGGCGAACAGGCCGAGCGTCAGCATGATGCCAAACGTCGTGGCGACCATCGCCAGGGCGATCAGCAGGACATAGAGGCCCAGCCACTCGGGCCGACCCAGCAGGCTGGCCGTGATGATGAAGGGCGTGACCAGCAGGGCGTAGAGCATGACCGCCACCAGCGCGATCGACACCGCCCGCACCGTCAGCACGACCCGTGGCTTCAGCGGCGAGGACAGCAGCAGGTCCAGATCCCGCCGCTCGAACAGGGCCTGGACGCTCATGTTGATGGCCTGGGAGAGCATCAGGGTGAACAAGGCAAAGGCCCCGCCCGTGACCATCAGTGCGACCAGCGGCGTCTGGGGCAGGGGGAACCGCCAGGCCAGGAAACCCAGGCCGATGCCGCCGATCGCGATCACCGCCATGCCGAAGATGGCCAGGCCGATCAGGGCGACCTGGCTGGCCCCCTTCTTGGCCTTCTTGCCGTCGGCGGTCTGCTGGCCCATGCCACGCCAGCCCAGCCGCATCTCGTGCGCCAGAAGCCAGATCGCCGACCCGGCGGGCAGGAACCGCATCATGCGACGTCGGCCCCGACCAGGTCCAGGAACACGTCCTCCAGCGTTCGGCCCTCGCGGCCCGACCGGGCGCGCAGTTCGTCCAGCGTGCCCTCGGCCAGCAGCTTGCCCGACTGGATGATGCCGATCCGGTCGCTCATCCGCTCGGCGACGTCCAGGATATGGGTGGTCAGGATGACGGTGGCACCGGCCTCGACCCGCGCCTGCAACAAGTCCTTGACCTGACGCGCCATGGCGGCGTCCAGCCCGGTCAGCGGCTCATCCAGCATCAGGAGTTTGGGATCGTGGATCAGGGCCCCGGCCAGGGCCGCCTTCTGCTTCATGCCGCGCGAAAAGCCCTCGCAGCGTTCGGCCCGGTGCTCCCACAGGGCCAGCCATTCCAGCAGTTCCTGAGCCTTGGCGCGGGCGGCCTTGGCCGGAACGCCCCACAGGCCCGCGACGAACTCCAGATACTCCATGGGGTTCAGCTTGTCGTACAGCATCGGTTCGTCCGGCAGCCAGGCCACCAGCCGCTTGGCCGCCACCGGATCGGCCAGGGCGTCGACGCCGAAGATGTGGATCGAGCCCGCATCCGCCTGGGTCAGACCCGCCACCATCCGCAGGGTCGTGGTCTTGCCCGCTCCGTTCGGACCCAGCAGCGCATAGAGCTCGCCCGCCCGCACCGTCAGATCCAGATCGTCCACCGCCGGCCGCGTGAAGACCTTCCGCAACCCGCGGATTTCCAGCGCGCTTTCAACCATCAATCGATCCCCTACTGCTGAGACCGACCGTGACGGCGGCGGCAAAAGAGGTCAATCCAATCCGGGCTTGGCGTTAGCGAACTTCGTAGAGAACGCACCATCCCGACGGCTTGATGACGCCCGCTACGACGATGCACTTTCCGTCGGCTGCCGGATCCTTGGCGGGGACAAACAGCTTGCAACCGCTACAACGTCGCCCTTCCTTGGGCGTCGCCTGGTAGGCCACAGTCGACTGGGGCTGAAACCCCTCTTGCTGGACCTGTTGCACACCAAAGCCCACGACGGCGGCAGCTCCCGCCCCGCCAAACAGTACCCGTCGGTCAATACGCACATTCACCTCCCTCTGTTGAGGGCGAAGCTACGTCGAGTGAAAGAACAGCGGTAGCCGATGCGGCGAAGTGCCCTACTGCATCCCCGCCCGCACCTCGGCCCTCAGCATATCGATGGATCGCAACCCCGTGTCGGTCTTGAAGCGCCAATAGGTCCAGCCGTTGCAGGCCGGGGCGTTTTCCAGGATGGCACCCAGTTTGTGGATCGAGCCGGTGAACTCGCCCGAGACCAGGGAGCCATCGGCGCGCACGCGGGCCTCGCGATGACCCTTGGGGCAATACAGAGTGTCGCCGGGGGCCAGCAAGCCCGCCTCGACCAAGGCCCCGAACGGCACCTTCACCTCGGCCCGCTTGGAGCCCATGACGACCAGGTCCTCGGGCTTGGCGGGGATGACGGCCTTGATGCGCTTTTCCGCCACGTCGGCATAGGCAGCGTCACGCTCGATGCCGACGAACCGCCGACCCAGCCGCTTGGCCGCCGCCCCCGTGGTGCCGGTGCCGAAGAAGGGGTCCAGGATGACGTCGCCGGGCTTGGTCGCGGCCATGATGACCCGGTGCAGCAAGCCTTCGGGTTTCTGGGTCGGATGGGCCTTCTTGCCGTCCTCGCCCTTGATCCGCTCCTCGCCGGTACACAGGGCCAGGGTCCAGTCGGACCGCATCTGGGTGTCCTCGTTGAAGGCCTTCAGGGCGTCGTAGTTGAAGGTGTAGCGTTTCTGATCCCGCGACTTGGCGGCCCAGATCAGGGTTTCGTGGGCATTGGTGAACCGGGTGCCCTTGAAGTTCGGCATCGGGTTGGACTTCCTCCAGATGATGTCGTTCAGCACCCAGTAGCCGATGTCCTGGATCGCCGTGCCCAGGCGGAAGATGTTGTGATAGCTGCCGATCACCCAGATCGAACCCTCGTCCTTCAGCACCCGGCGGCATTCGGTCAGCCAGTCGCGGCAGAAGGCGTCATAGGCGGCGAAACTGTCGAACTTGTCCCAGTCGTCGTCGACCGCATCGACCTTGGAGTTATCCGGCCGCAGCAGATCGCCGCCCAGCTGAAGATTATAGGGCGGGTCGGCGAAGACCATGTCCACAGACTTGTCGGCCAGGGTGCGCAGGATCTCGAGGCAATCGCCCCGGTGGATGATGTCGGTCTTCAGATCGGTCACGAACTCGGCCCTGCGCAGCTTGAGCCGACAGGGTGAATCCTTGTGGTTAAGGGGGGGTTTAGGTGCGCTGGTCCCGACCGCTATTCCGACCGGCTGATGAGGCTTGCTCTACCCGATCGCGCCAGAGCCAGCACGCGATCGCGGACCTGCCGATACAGGCTGTCGGGCAAAAGGCCGTAGGCACAGGTGTCGGCTCCGCGCCGAACAGGTCGCAGATCGAACCCAGGCCAGATGAACCGATTGAGGTCTGCTGCGACGACCCAGGACCTTTGACTGTCAAGACCGAGGCGACGTTTGGTTGCCAAGGGGATTTCGATCGCGCTGTCGGGGTGGATGGGGGGCGAATGCGTGATCGGCGCGACCGTCACGACTTTGCGACCCGCCTCGGTCTCGACCGCAAGAATGATGACGCAGGGGCGATCCTTTCGACCCTCTTCAAGTCCACGCAGGGCTTCGTTACGCCAGAGGTAGGAAAAGCCGATCACCAGTCCGGGGACGGGCTCGGGCAGCGCCACAGTCTATTCAACCTCGTGATCGAAGGCGCGGGCACCAGGCGGCGGTTCTGATACAGAGAGCGCCTTGATGTCGTTGTCGCTCAGTTCCCACGGATACAGGGGCTGGCGGTCGTTGGCTTTGAGGCGGCGGTATTCATCCGCCGAAAGGAGAACCAATCGTTCGCGACCATGATTTGTGATCGACACAGGCTCGCGCATCGCCGCATCACTGATACGACCGTAAGCCTTCAGGAAATCGCCAGCGGATACGGTCAGAGTCATAGGCTGAGAATATCGAAAAACTCGACAAACTCAAGTTTCGGCTCGGTGGTGCAATCTGGTTTGACCCTCGCTATGACGCTTTGATGATCGCTCGCCTTCGCCCCGTTCCGTTCGACCTCGGTCCCGTTCATTTCGTCGGCATCGGCGGCATCGGCATGAGCGGCATCGCCGAGATCATGCTGAAAATCGGCTATTCGGTGCAGGGCTCGGACGCCAAGGCATCGGCCAATACCGAACGTTTGGCGCAGATGGGCGCGCGGGTGTTTATCGGCCATGACGCCGACCATGTGGGCGAGGGGGTGTCGGCCGTCGTCTATTCGACCGCGGTTCAGCCGTCGAACCCCGAGCTGATCGCCGCCCGCGCCCGCCGCATTCCCCTGGTCCGCCGGGCCGAGATGCTGGCTGAGCTGATGCGGCTGCAATTCTCGATCGCGGTCGGCGGGACCCACGGCAAGACCACGACGACCTCGATGGTGGCGGCGCTGCTGGACGCGGCCGGGCTGGACCCGACCGTGGTCAACGGCGGGATCATCAATGCCTATGGCACCAACGCCAAGGTCGGCGACGGCGACTGGATCGTGGTCGAGGCGGACGAGTCGGACGGCAGCTTCCTGCGGCTGAAATCGACGGTGGCGATCGTCACCAACATCGATCCGGAGCATCTGGATCACTACGGCGACTTCGACGCGGTGCGGAAGGCGTTCGTGGATTTCGTCGAGAACATTCCCTTCTATGGATTCGCCGCCGTCTGTCTGGATCACCCCGAGGTGCAGAAGCTGGTGGCCGGGGTCGATAACCGGCGGCTGGTCACCTACGGCATCAACCCCCAGGCCATGGTGCGGGCCGAGAACTGTGACATGGCCGCCGACGGCTGCCGGTTCGACGTCGTGATCCAGAATGGTGAGACGCACCGGATCGAGGGGCTGCATCTCCCGATGGCCGGGTGGCACAATGTGTCGAATGCGCTGGCGGCCATCGCCGTGGCGCGCGAGCTGGATGTGTCGGACGAGGCGATCAAGGCCGGGTTGGCCGGGTTCGGCGGCGTGCGGCGGCGGTTCACCACCACCGGCATCGTCGGTGGGGTCCGGATCATCGACGACTATGGCCACCACCCGGTCGAGATCGCCGCCGTCCTGAAGGCCGCGCGTCAGGTCACCGAAGGCCGCGTCATCGCCGTGATGCAGCCGCACAGGTTCACCCGGTTGCGCGACCTGATGGAGGAGTTCTCGACCAGCTTCTCCGACGCGGACTCGGTGATCATCGCCGACGTCTATCCGGCAGGGGAACAGCCGATCGAGGGCGTGGACAAGGAGGCCCTTGTCGATGGCGTGCGCCGCTATGGGCACCGCCATGTCGCGGCGCTGGACGGGGTGGCAGCCCTGCCGGGCGTGATCGCGGCGGAGGCCGTGGCGGGCGATGTGGTGGTGCTGCTGGGTGCCGGGGACATCACGACCTGGGCCTACGCCCTGCCGGGGCAGTTGGAGGCGCTGTCTTGATCCCTCTCCCGGCGGGAGAGGGCTTGAGCGCCCGAGAGCGTCGGCGATCGGACTTGCGCGAAAGGGTGAGGGGTCGGTGCTCACCCGTTGAGGTCCGCCCCTCATCCGTCTTGCTTCGCGAGCCACCTTCTCCCGCCGGGAGAAGGAAAGCGGGATCGAAAGTTGAATGACCTGGCGTGACCAACTCCTGCCCGTCCGTGGCAAACTCCTGCACGACGAGCCTCTGGCGCCATTCACCTGGTTCAGGGTCGGCGGGGCTGCCGAAGTCCTGTTTATCCCTGCCGATGCCGACGACCTCGCCGCGTTTCTGACGGCGCTGGACCCGGCGGTTCCGGTCACTGTCCTCGGCGTGGGCTCCAACGTCATCGTCCGCGACGGTGGCGTGGAGGGTGTCGTCATCCGTCTGGCCGGTCGGGCCTTTGCCGGGATCACCACAGACGGCCAGACGATCACGGCGGGCGCGGGCACGCTGGACGCCATGGTGGCCAAGGCCTCGGCCAAGGCGGGCATCGCCGGGCTGGAGTTCTATGCGGGCATTCCCGGCACGATCGGCGGGGCCCTGACCATGAACGCCGGTTGCTACGGCGCGGAGACCAAGGACGTGCTGGTCTCGGCCTGGGGCCTGACGCGGGCGGGAGAGCGGGTCGATTACGCCCTGGCCGACTTCGGCTACACCTATCGCCACTCCCAAGCCCCTGCCGACATCCTCTGGATCGAGGCCACCTTCCGCGGCACACCGGACACGCCCGAGGCCGTCACCGCGCGGATCAACGAGATCACCGCCCGGCGCGAGACCACCCAGCCGATCCGCGAGAAGACGGGCGGCTCCACCTTCAAGAACCCACCCGGCCATTCGTCGTGGAAGCTGGTCGACGAGGCGGGCTGGCGCGGCAAGCTGCATTCGGTGACCGGTGGCGGGGCGATGTTCAGCGATCTGCATTCAAACTTCATCATCAATCCCGGCGAGGCCACCGCCGCCGATATCGAGGGACTGGGCGACGCCGTGCGGGCCGATGTGCTGGCCAAGACGGGGGTGGAGCTGGAGTGGGAGATCAAGAGGATCGGGCGAAGGGGCTGACTTCGCCAAATTTATCCACCGTCACCGCCCCTTTGGTTAAGGCTTCTTAACCCTCCGCACGGCAATCGGATCGGGGGCACCCAGGATGCCCGGAGCCGATCATGACCCGCCCGATCTCCGATCTTCACGTCGCCGTCCTGATGGGCGGTCTGTCGTCCGAGCGCGAGGTGTCGTTGTCTTCGGGCAAACAGTGTGCCGACGCGCTGGAGGGGCAGGTCGCACGGGTCACCCGCGTCGATGCCGGGCGCGATCTGGCGCAGGTGCTGGCCGATCTGAAACCCGATGTCGCGTTCAACGCCCTGCACGGCGAATGGGGCGAGGATGGCTGTGTCCAGGGCATCCTTGAGACGCTCCAGATACCCTATACGCATTCCGGCCTGCTGGCCTCGGCCATCACCATGGACAAGGACAAGTCCAAGGCGGTGCTGCGGGCCGCCAGTATCGCCGTGCCCGGCGGCGGGCTGTTCGACCGGCATGCCGTGGCGACCGGCCATGTCATTCCGCCCCCCTATATCGTCAAGCCGAATGCCGAGGGTTCGTCCGTCGGCGTCTATCGCGTGCTGGAGGGCGAGGCCCCGATCGCCGCCGTCGGCGCGACCGACTGGACCTATGGCGATCAGGTCATGGTCGAGCCCTTCATCGCCGGCAAGGAACTGGCCGTCACCGTGATCGGGGAGACGACCGGCCCGCGCGCCCTGACCGTCACCGACATCACCCCCACCAAGGGCTTCTACGACTACGAGGCCAAATACGCGCCGGGGGGCTCGATCCACAAATTGCCGGCCGAATTGCCGGCCCATGTTTTCGAGGCGGCGCTGCGTCAGTCGGAGCTGGCACACACGGCGCTGGGATGTCGGGGCATCTCGCGATCCGATTTTCGTTATGACGATGTTAAGGACGATCTCGTTCTTCTGGAGGTCAACACCCAGCCCGGCATGACGCCGACCTCGCTCGCGCCCGAACAGGCCGCGTTCGTCGGGATGGATTACCGAGCCCTTGTCCGCTGGATCGTGGAGGACGCCTCATGCCCGCGATAGTCCGCGGCGGTCGGCGACAGAACAGTGCCGCCCCCAAACGTGGTGCGCCGACCGGTGGCGCGCGCGGGGCTCCGCGTAACGCCCCCGCGACCCCCGGCAAGGTGGCCGCGATCGGCAAGCTGGATCTGTCGCCCCGCGCCGTCGTCATCTCCCTGTGCGCGGGTGTCGTCGTGCTGGGCGTGGTCCTGGCCACGGGCGCGCGGGCGGACCGGATCGGGGCCTCGATCAATCACGGCGTCGGCTCGGTCGCGGCTGGACTGGGGCTGACGCTGGACCGCGTCCACATCACCGGAGCCTCGGACGAGGCCACGCCTTCTATCCGTCGCGCGCTGGAGGTTCAGGCCGGCCAGCCGATCACGGCCCTGGACCTCGCTGCGATTCAGAGCCGCGTCCAGTCGGTGGGGTGGGTCAAGTCTGCGCGTGTGGTCCGCCTGTTGCCCGATACATTGATCGTCGAGGTGGTCGAGCATGACCGTCTGGCCGTCTGGCAGACGGGCGGTCGCGCGTTCGTCGTCGACGGCTCCGGCAAGGTCATCCCCGGTGCCGATCCCGGTCGCTATCCGCGCCTGCCGCTGATCGTGGGGCAGGGGGCGGATCAGGCCGCGTCCGAAATCTTGCCGCTCCTGGACCAGCGTCCGCGCCTGATGGGCCGGGTCGATGCCCTGGTCCGGGTGGATCAGCGGCGCTGGGACCTGCGGCTCAAGGACGGCAGCCTGATCCAGCTGCCGGCCACCCAGCAGGAAGCCGCCCTGATCCAGCTGGACGCCATGGACCAGCGCGAGCGGCTGCTGGACCTCGGCTTCTCGCGCGTCGATCTGCGCACGCCCGAAGCCATCGCCGTTCGTCCGTCCGCCGAGCCGTCCGAGCCTGCGACGACCGCCGCCACACCATCGCCCGACGCCATCTAGTCGAATCAGAGAGACGCCCCCCCATGGCCGGACGCAAAACTCCCGAGACCGCGAACGACGCGACGCGTGCCGCCGCCGGTCGTGCCCCGGTGGTCGCCGCCCTGGACCTGGGCCAGTCCAAGGTCGCCTGTTTCATCATGAAGCCCGACGGCGTCCGCCACGCCGACCGCACCATCCGCGTCGCGGGTGCGAGCCATGTCCAGTCCAAGGGTGTGCGCGGCGGAGCCATCATCAATATGGATGAGGCGGCCCAGGCCATCGGCCATGCGGTCGAACGCGCCGAACGCACGGCGGGCGCGCCTGTCTCCGGCGTCATCGTCACCACCGCTATCGGCCAGATGGCCAGCCACCGGGTCCAGGCGCGCGTGTCGCTGGGCACCAACCCGATCGGCGACGCCGAACTGGCCCGCGCCATCGGCATGGCCCTGGCCCAGATCAGGCTTCCGAATCGCCGGCCCATCCATGTTCTGCCGATCGCCTGGTCGGTGGACGGGGCGAGGGGGGTCCACGATCCCCGCTCGATGCGCGGCGGTTCGCTGGGGCTCGACCTGCTGGTCGTCTCCATGGCCGAGAGCGCCTTCGCCTCGCTCAGCCACTGTCTCGAACTCGCCCACCTGGATCTGCAAGGCGTCGCCGCCGCCCCCATCGTCGCCTCGCTCGCCGCGCTGGAGGAGGACGAGATGGACCTGGGCTGCGTCTGCATCGACATGGGCGGGGGTTCGACCAGCGCCGCCGTCTGGGGCGGACGTAGCTTGCTTCACATCGAATCGCTGAACGTCGGGGGCGACCATGTCACCGCCGACATCGCGCGCGGCCTGTCGACGTCCAAGGCGGGGGCCGAACGGCTCAAAACCCTGCACGGCTCGGCCATGGCCTCGGCCAATGAGGACCGCGAAATGCTGGAGGCCCCGCCGCGCGGCGAGGACCCCTCCGCCGGTCCGGTCATCGTGCCGCGCGCCATGCTGAAGACAGTCATCGCCCCCCGCGTCGAGGAGACGCTGGAACTGCTGCGCGACCGCCTGCGTCACGCGGGTGTCGGTCTGGAGCCGGGGGCCGGCCTGGTGCTGACCGGCGGGGCCAGTCAGTTGAACGGCGTGCGCGAACTGGCGGTGCGGGTGTTCGATCGCCCGGTCCGCCTGGGCAAGCCGCAGCGCGCGCCCCACCTGGCCGACGCGGCGTCCGGTCCGGCCTTCTGTTCCGCCGCGGGCGTCCTTCTGCGCGCCGCCTATGGCCCGCGAGAGGCGGTGTCCGCCCGCAAGCTGATGACGCGTCAGCTCACTGCCGCCGACGCCCCGCGGGTCCATCGCGGCAATCCCCTGGCCCGGGCTGCGGGCTGGCTGCGCGAAAACCTCTGAGGCCCCCGCCGTCGCTCCGGCCAGGCGGGACGCTCGCAATCCGGCGATCCGTCAAATGAGGCAATGGCGCGTCCAGGTCGCCGCAGTGTGACCCGATTGTAACATCATCGTCGCGGAATGGCCCATAAACGGCCCTACTTGTTGATCGCCGCCACATTCCTGCCTAGCGTGACCCTGGATAGGTGACCCGTGTTTGACGGGCTGCCGATGTTTCGTTCTCTCAGGGGCAGGGTTTCATGATTTCGACACGCAAGTATCTCTTCGGCACGACGGTCCTCGCCGGGATCCTGTCGATGGCCGCGCCCGCCTTTGCTCAGTCGGCTCCGCCCGCGCCACAGGACGGCGAGACGACGGTCGACGAGATCGTCGTCACCGGCTCGCGCATCCGTCGCGACCCGGCCAGTGTGCCGACGCCCATCATCACGGTCGAGCGCGAGGCGCTGCTGGAAACCGGTCTGGCGACCGTAATCGACTACCTGGCCACCATCCCGGCCCTGTCCAACTCGCTGGTGCCTTCGGACACCACCGGCAACAACCTGAACGACGGCGGCCTCGAGTTCGCCAACCTGCGTTCGCTGGGTTCGGGCCGCACCCTGACGCTGATCGACGGACGCCGCCACGTGGGCTCGCAGGCCGGTACGCTCCAGGTCGACGTCTCGGTCATCCCGCGCCTGCTGATCGAAAGCATCGACATCGTCACGGGCGGTGCCTCGTCGGTCTACGGCGCCGACGCCGTTTCGGGCGTGCTGAACTACACCCTGCGCAAGGATTTCGAGGGCCTGGAAATCGACGCCAACTATGGCCAGCTGGTTCAGGGCGGCGACGCGAACACCCGCCGCGTGTCGGCCCTGGTCGGCAAGAATTTCTTCGATGACCGCCTGAACGTCTATGCTCACGCCGAGTATGAAAAGGCCGACGAGGTCTTTTCGAGCTATATCAACTGGCTGCGCGACGGTCGCATCGGGCTGGGCATCGACGCCGATCCGGCCAACGCCACCCTGGGTCCAATCAGCGACGGCTTCGTCGATCTCCAGCAGTTCTATGGCGCGCGCCGTCTGGATCGCCCGTTCTGGGGTTCGACCACCCTGGCCAACATGCAGCGGCCCAGCCCCCTGTCCGATCCCGACGTGACCTTCGCGGACTGCGCCGGCGGCAACCTGACGACAGCGGCCGGCTGCTTCAACGTCGATCCGGCCTATACCTACTGGTACGACGGCACGACGGCACGTTTGGCTAACTTCGGCCAGCGCATCGGCAACACGGGGACCAACCGTCCCTGGAACATCGGCGGCGACGGCGAGACGGCCAACCTGACGGCGTTCGACCAGCGCTCGCGCTTCCCGGAGCAGGAAGCTCAGCGTTACCAGGTGGGGCTGAACTTCAAGCTGACCGACAACATCAGCGCCTTGCTGGAAGCCAAGTACACGACCGAAGATACTTTCGACCAAGGTCAGGCTTCGTTCTGGGACGTCTACATCACCGACGGCTATACCGGCGTGAACCAGCCCGGTATCATTTCCGGAACCAGCCTCTTCACGACGCGGCTGGATAACGCCTTCCTTCCGTCGAACGTCGCGACCGCCATCCGCAACAATACCTTCACGCGCTACAACAACGCCAGCGCGACTACCCCAAATGATCCCGGTTCGGTTCGCGCGACCAACGTCGCGTCGGCGATCGCCAACCACCGTGGATTCGGGATCGATCGCAATCAGACCAACAACCGCGAGATCCAGCGCTATGTCGCGGCCCTGGAAGGTAACTACGATCGCGTCGGCTTCATCGACAACTTCGCGTGGAGCGCTTCGTATACCTACGGTGAGATGAACAACATCAACCGTGAGGCCGGCCCCGACGCCATCCGTTTCGGTCATGCGCTTGATGCAGTTGTCGATACGGCCGGTCTGGTCAACGGTCGTCCGGGCGAGGTCGTCTGCCGGGTGCGCCTGATCGCCGCCCGCGGTCTGGCCGTTCAGGAGCAGAACCCGAACACCGCCGCGACTACCTACGCCAGCGCCACGAACCCCGAGATCGCGGGCTGCGTGCCACTGAACATCTTCGGTGCGGGCAATCAGTCGGCCGAGGCGTTGAACTTCTTCAGCACCTCGATCGCGGTCCGCCAGCAGAACGTGCAGGAAAGCGCGATCGGCTCGGTTTCGGGTCAGCTCTGGGATTTCTGGGGTGCCGGTCCGATCGGCGTCGCGTTGGGCGTCGAGTACCGTCGCGAAGGGACCGAGGGTGTGGGTCGCAGCCGCGACACCGCCGGTCGTGTTCTGCAGCTGAACACCGGTGCCGATCAGCCTTACGTCGAGTATGAATCCGAAGAGGCCTTCGCCGAACTGGCGATCCCGCTGCTTCGCGACAGCTGGCTGGGTGAGTTCGCCGAGCTGAGCGGCTCGTACCGCGCGTTCGACTACACCACGGCCGGCAGCGGCGACGTGTACGGCGTCAACCTGATCTATCGTCCGATCAGCGACATCACCTTCAAGTCCAGCTTCAACACCTCGTTCCGCGCGCCGAACCTGTCGGAAAACTTCCAGCCCTTCGCGCAGACCTTCGTGAACGCCTTCGTGGATCCCTGCTCCTCGACGGTCATCGCCAACTTCACCGGGGCCGATGCGGCCAACGTCCGGGCCAACCGGATCGCCAACTGCACCACCCTGGCCCAGGCACGCGGTCTGAACTACGACTTCGGCCAGACGACGGCGACGCCGACCGACGACTACCTCCCGGTCTATCCGGCGGGCATCGCTTCGGTCGGTGGCGGCAACCCGACGCTGACTCCCGAGACGTCGGAGTCCTTCACCTTCTCGACGGTGCTGCGTCCGCGCTTCATCCCGAACTTCTCGATCGTCCTCGACTACTACGAGATCGAGGTCTCGAACGTGATCGTCACCCCGTCCGGCCAGTTCCTGGCCGACGACTGCGTCAGCGCCGGACCGACCCTGAACCAGGCGACCTGCCAGTTCGTGTTCCGCAACAACCCGACCACGAACGATCCGTTCGACGTGTTCAAGGTCGGTGCGGGCGCTGCCGACCCGATTGGCGGCTTCATCCTGGCCCCGGTCAACCGCGCCAAGCTGCAGACCCGCGGTCTGGACTTCCAGATCAACTATGGCTTCGATGCCGAGGAGATGTTCGGCCTGAACATCGGTCGCTTCGACTACACCCTGAGCGGCCTGTGGCTGATCGAGCAGAAGAACTTCCTCGACCCGACCAACCCGGCGATCTTTACGGACTCGACGACCAGCGTCTTCTTCCCCCGTCTGGAAGGAACCTCGACCGTGCGCTGGTCGCCGAACGACAAGCTGTCGCTGGCCTGGACGCTGGACTGGATGGGGTCGCAGGACATCCTGAAGACCCGCGACATCCTGGCCACCGGCAACATCGACGGTCGCCCGGTCGCCTGGAACACCACCGAGAACTTCTACCGCAACGATTTCACGGTCCGGTACAACCTGACCGACGACATCACCCTGCGGGCCGGTGTGACCAACGCCTTCGATGCCGAGCCGCCCCCCTACCTGGGCTTCGCCAGCACCTTCGACCCCTACGGTCGTCGCTTCAACGTCGGCATCAACTTCCGCGCCTTCTGATCCAGAACACGGAAACCGGATCAAGGGCGGCTCCTCGGAGCCGCCCTTTTTCTTTGCGCATCCCCAAAAATCTCGGCCCGCATCGACCTATCTTGCGGCCACGCTTGAACTTTCACCTTCCGTGATTCACGACTCACGCTATCGGGTAACGCTCCATTAACGAAGTTGGGGCTTTCCTTAACGCGCTCATAACCATGGCGATTCGGCGGGGCACCTCGCCGTGGTTTGTTGAAGGGCAAGGGTCGAAGGTCGGATAGAAATCATGTCACTCTCGCTGGTTCGGCCTCAGGCCACGGAATTGAAGCCCCGCATCGTCGTGTTCGGCGTGGGTGGGGCCGGCGGCAATGCCGTCAACAACATGATCGATGCGGGTCTGGAGGGCGTCGAGTTCGTCGTCGCCAACACCGACGCCCAGCACCTGTCCTTCGCCAAGACCGACCGCCGCATCCAGCTGGGCGAGACCATCACCCAGGGTCTCGGCGCCGGTGCCCACCCCGAAGTCGGCATGAACGCCGCCGAGGAGAGCGCCGACGAGATCCACGCGCACCTGGAAGGCGCGCACATGATCTTCATCACCGCCGGCATGGGCGGCGGCACCGGCACCGGCGCGGCACCCATCATTGCCAAATGCGCGCGCGATCGCGGCATCCTGACCGTCGGCGTCGTGACCAAGCCCTTCACCTTCGAGGGCCGCCACCGCATGCGTCTGGCCGATGCGGGCATCGCCGAGCTGCAACGCTATGTCGACACCCTGATCGTCATTCCGAACCAGAACCTGTTCCGCGTCGCCAATGAGCGCACGACCTTCGCCGACGCCTTCGGCATGGCCGACCAGGTGCTGCATTCGGGCGTCCGCTCGATCACCGACCTGATGATCCTGCCCGGCCTGATCAACCTCGATTTCGCCGACGTCCGCGCCGTCATGTCCGAGATGGGCAAGGCGATGATGGGCACGGGCGAGGCCTCGGGCGACGACCGCGCCCTGCTGGCGGCCCAGAACGCCATTGCCAACCCGCTGCTGGACGAGACCAGCCTGAAGGGTGCCAAGGCCGTGCTGGTCAACATTACCGGCGGTCTCGACATGACCCTGCTGGAAGTCGACGAGGCCGCCAATGCCATCTCGGCCGAGGTGGACGGCGACGCCAACATCATCTTCGGCGCGGCCTTCGACCCGGCTCTGGACGGCAAGATCCGCGTCTCGGTCGTC
>CALROO020000040.1:0-20773 GCA_943369795.1 Rhizobium sp. Q54
TCCCAGACCTGGCCCGCGCGCTGGTAGGGCGTGGTCTCCGGGGCGGAGGCCAGGGTGCGTTTCGGTCGAAAGAAGGGATGCATGGATCAGCTCTCCTCGCTGCGAAGGTTGGGGGACAGGCTGCCGCTGGTCTCGCCGGAGGGCATCAGCCCTCGGCCGGCATTGGCGACGAAGAAGGCCTGGAGTGCGGGTGACCGGCCGGTGGGGCGGGATGGATGCGTTTCCGGCCGGGAGGCGGCGGCCCTGTGAAAATCCTGCCGGGCCCGCTCGGCCTCGCCCGCGATCCGGTCCCGCGAGCGTGCGCCCGACGTCGGTGCGCCCGCCAGCCCGGCTGCGGCGGCAGGCGGCGCGGTCGTGGCGTCCGGAACAGGCGGCGACCAGGCCGCCGCAGGCTCCGCGACCCCTGCCGGAGTGGGCGCAGAAGCGACAGACGAACCGCGTCCTCCTGCACCCGCCCCGACGCCCTGCCCCGCCATGGGACGGGGATTGTCATTGGAGGGCCGAGGCGGGGTGGATCCGCCCGCCGCCCCCCCGGATCCCGGTCCTCCTCCTGGCCCTGCGCCGGGGGCGGTTCCGGTCCCTCGCGACGATCCCGCCCCGGCGGCCGCGCGGGCCGGAGCGGACATCCGGGCCGCGCCGCCCGCCGCCATCGCCCCGGCCCCCGCGACCCCGGCCGCCACCAGGGCTCCGGCACCTCCGACCGCCAGACCGCCGGTCATCAGCGCCCCGGCACCCAGGGCCGGTCCGCCCGTGACCAGGGCCGAGGCCAGGTTGGGGATGAAGACCGCCAGCATGGCCAGGAGCAGCGAGGCGACCAGGATGGTCAGGGCCTCGTAGATGTCCGGGTTGATCGAGGGCTGGAGCTGATCGAAGATCGTCCGCGCACCCGAGACCACGATGGCCAGGGCCAGGACCTTCAACCCCGACGAGACCACATAGCCCAGCGGCCGTTCGGCCAGGAAGGCGGTCTTGTTCCAGATGCCGAACGGTAGAAGGACGAAGCCGCCGAGGGTGACGATCTTGAACTCCAGCAGGGAGACGATGATCTGGAGCGAGAGAACCGCGAAGGCCAGCAGGATGCCGATCATGGCCAGGCCCAGGATCAGGGCGTCGGTCAGGTTGCCGGCGATGTCGAGCGGATTGTCGACGGGTGCGGGCGTCTCGCCGAGCGCCTTCACGATCTCCCAGCCCTGGGCGAGGATGGCCCCGGGATTGAGGAACTCCGACGCCGAGAGTGAACCGCCCCCCGCCGTCAGGCCCAGTTCCAGGAACCCCGAGTAGATGGTCTCGGACAGGGCCTGCCAGTCGTTGATCAGCCAGGCGAAGGCGCCGATCAGCAGGATTTTGCCGAAGGCCGAGGCCAGGATCTCGCGGTTGGGGGACAGGACCCACTGGATCCCGGTCAGGGCCACGACCAGGACGATGAGGAGGCCGAACACGCCATTGACCGAGCCCTGCAGGGCCGCGAACCCGGCCGTGACGGTGTCCGAAAACTCCACCATCAGCTCATTGGGGGTCTCCACGCCGACGGCCATGGCATCCGCTCCTCAGTTCCGGTCGCGGGAGAAGGGATCGAACGCCGGTGCCGACGGCGGCGTCACCGCCCGACCCCAGGCCCGCCGCCGCACCTCCGCCCCGGCGGCGCGTTCGGCAGCCTCGCGGGCCGTGGCCTCGGCCATCAGCCGCGACTGGGCCAAGAGGGCGGTGCGCATCGCGGCCAGGTCTTCGGCCAGCACGGCCAGCATCTGGTTGGAGGACTGGACGGCGGCTGTCTGTCCCGATGCGGTCTGGCTGGCCGACAGGGCCCCTGCGAGCCGCACGTTGCGGCCCTGCCCCAGCCGTTCCAGTTCGGCGGCCGTGCGCGCCAGATCCTCGGCGGTCCGCCGGGCATTGGCGGTCCGGGCCTGGCTCTGTTCAAGAAGCCTCAGGGCATCGGCGCCTCCGAGATCGTCCGGGTAGAGGCTCTCGAACTGACGCTCCAGCCCATCGACGGAGGTGGCGATGCCGCGTGCCGACCGGGCAAGGTCCGCCATGTCTCGAAGCGTCTGGCTGTTGCCCACCAGATGGCTGTAGGGAGAGGCGGCCAGGCTGCGCGCCTCGTTGGCGAGGCTCTCGAGCTGGCGGGCCGCCTGAAGGGCATTCTCCAGATGATTGCGCGGGTCGAACACGACCTGCTGGCCTTGGGCCGGCCAGGACAATCCCAGGAGCGGCAACGATGCCAGAATCGCCAGACGCCTATTCCGCCGCGAGCGGTTCGGCGAAAGCGTCGAGGATGGACGAGACATTCTTCACTCCCTTGGCTGTGAGGAAATCCTTGGCGAAGCCGGTCGCGCCGGAGCGCGCCAGGACGGTGTCGATCAGGGCCTGATCTTCCGGAGAGCCCGCGCCACAGAGCGCGAGGGCCACACCGGTCAGGCGCAGGTCGAACAGGCGTCTCCCTCTCGGCTGTCGCCAATAGTAGGATCGCTTGGGCGTGGCCCAGGCGATCAGTTCCAGCTGACGCCTGTTCAGCCCGAACTTGCGATAGAGCTCGGCGGATGCCGGTTCGAGGGCGCGCGGATTGGGCAGAAAGACCTGGGTCGGGCAGCTCTCGATTAGGCTGGCCGAGATGGCGGACGCCGCAACGTCATCGAGGCTCTGGGTCGCGAACACCACGGCAACCCGCTTCTTCCTCATTGTCTTCAACCATTCGCGGATCTTCGCCGCAAAGGCGGTCTCGCCCAGAAACAGCCAGGCCTCGTCCAGCACCAGGAGGGTCGGCCGTCCGTCGAAGGAGGCTTCCAGGGCATGGAACAGGGCCGACAGGACAGGGGCCACCGCCGAGGGTGTCGCCATGAGCGTCTCCAGCTCGAAGGTGTCGAACCGGCTGGGCACCATGGCCTCGCCTGTGCCGTCGAGCAGGGTGCCGTGCGGACCGCTGAGAGTCAGGGGCTCCAGCGCCGCCGCGACCGCCCGGTCCTGAACCAGGGCGCAGAAGACAGTCAGGGTGCGCTGAGCCAACGGGGCCTGGGCCAGGGCTCCCAGAGCGGCCCAAATCTCCTCGCGAACGCGCGGCACGGGATCAACCCCGGCGAGGCGCACGGTCTCGGCGATACACTCCGCTCCGCTGCCCAACCCCGCTCGCCCTCATTGCCGATCCCGGCCAGGGGCTGGAGCGACAGGGCAGCGCCCGGCTCCAGGGCCCGCCAGCGTCCGCCGGCCGCGAGGGTCGCGGCCCGGGCCGAGCGGCCCTTGTCGAAGAAGACCACCCGCGCGTCCGGATAGCGGAACCACTGCAGGGCGAGGAAGGCCAGAAGGGCGCTCTTGCCCGAGCCGGTGGGCCCGACCACCATTGTGTGGCCGACGTCCCCGACATGGAGCACGAGGCGGAAGGGCGTGGCACCCGTCGTCCGGGCCGTCGCCAGGGGCGGACCATCGAGACAGTCATCCCGCTCGGGACCGGCCCAGACCGCCGAGACCGGCAGCAGGTCTGCAAGATTGAGCGTCGAGACCAGGGGCCTCCGGACATCGGCATAGGGCTCTCCCGGCAGGGAGCCGAGCCAGGCCTCGACCGCGTTCAGGTCCTCGATCCGCGCGACCAGACCCTGGGCGTTGAGCGCCGCCTCGACCGCCCGGGCCCGCGCCAGGGCCACGCCCTCGTCCGCATCGTCGACGGTGACGGTCAAGGTCAGATAGCCGAAGGCGCAGCTGTCCGCGCCCAGGGCCTCCAGCGCCCCGTCGCATTCGCCGGTCTTGGACGCCGCGTCCGTGTCCAGAAGCGGCACCTCCTCCTTGGTGATGGCCTCGCGCAGCAGGACGCCGACGCCCTTCCTCTTGGCGAACCAGCGTTTCCTCAGCTTGACGATCTCTCGCTCGGCCTCGGCTCTGTCCAGCGCGATCCAGCGCGCGCTCCAGCGACACGGAAATGGCAGGCTGCCGATCGCGTCCAGAAGCCCCGGTCGGGTCAGGGACGGCAGACCCCGGACCGAGATCACCTTCAGCCAGCGCTCCCCAAGCCGGGGCGACAGGCCGCCTGTGAGTGCCGCGTCCGACAGCCAGGCATCCAGGAAGATCGGGGTCTCCGGGGGACGCACGACCATCGCCCGATCCGAGACCGTGTCATGCAGCCAGGTCAGCAACGCGGCGTCGTCGAGCGGCACGATTTCCGCAAGAGCATCGGACAGGAGGTCCAGGGTGGTGTCCGCCTCGCGCCGGAAGGTGTCGAGCGACAGCCGCCAGTCCAGACCGCGCGTGGCCAGGCCATCGAACAGCCAGCGTTCCATGGCACGGGTCTGGTCGGCGGGCGGCAGCCAGGTCAGGGCCAGTCGGAAGTCGGTCTCGAAGGCCGGATCGGCGGTCTCGAAGCGGTCGCGGCGCTCGGCATCGATCAGCCATGCGACGTCGACATCGAACGCGCTCTCCGGATAGGCGGCGGCGGGCCGACGCCGGGCCTCCACATGCAGACACCACCCCGTTCCAAGCCGTTTCAGGGCATTGTTGAGCCGGGCGCGCACGGACATCAGCTCGTCCTCGGTCGCGGATTCCAGGTCCGGTCCCCGGAAGCGGAAGCCGGTCAGGAAGGATCCGTCCTTGTTGAGGACCACACCCGGCGCGACCAGGGCGGCCCAGGGCAGATGGTCCGACAGACAGGCAGGGCGTCGGCGATGCTCGTCCAGGAACCGCATGGTCTCACCCGTCCAGATGGCCGGGCATCGCCAGATGCCGACGCAGGACGTCGAAGAAGCGCCGGTCGGACCGCGCCGCCCACAGGCCGATGGCGTGCGACACGGCCCACCAGGCCAGGCCCAACCACCAGATCCGCAGCGCCAGACCGAGGACGACCGCGATCGTGCCCATGGCGATGGCGTAGTCGCGGGGCATGCCCGCCATCAGCACCGGCTCTGATAGGGCCAGGGCGACGGGCAGATCCCAGCCTTCGGGGCGCGGGTCCATCACCCGACCTCCAGCCCACCGGCGAAGCCGAAGAAGTCGAGAAAGAAGGTCGAGGCGGCAAAGGCGATGGTGAGGCCGAACATGATCCCCAGACCCCGTCGCATCGACGATCCGTTCTCGCTCATGGCGATCCCGGCCCCGAAGATGACCACGGCCACCACGGCCGCCGCCTGCACCACCGGGCCGGTGATCGACTGGACGATCTGCTGCAAGGGCCCTTCCCAGGGCATTCCCGAACCTCCGGCCAGGGCTGGTCCGGCCAGCATCAGGCCACACGTCATCAATGCGCCAAAAAGGCGATGTGCGCGTCTCCACGACATTTGGATTCCCCGTGAATTTTCAGCGCGTTCCAACAGCGCCGCGACTCAACGCAAGCAAATCCCTCCACAGGTTGTCAACAGGAAATATTTACTAATTTCAGTGACTTACAATCGACTTTGGAGGGCGTCGCGCCTGACTTGCAAGCGGGTCAACCCGACTTGCGCGCGGAGGGCGCGGGGCAGCCCGTCAAACACCCGCGTGGCCTGCATCCGAGGCAGTTCGCTCGACGATGCGAAGACTCCCTTAGGCCAAAGGCCGCTGCAAGTGCCTCGCGTCCTCCCACGACGTCGTGAGCCAGCTCTCGCGCGGCCTCGCCTGTCAGAACGGCGGACATGGCCTTGGGATAGACCGCACCGACCTCGGCATTGGGCTGCGTCGTCAAGGAGGGCAAACGCATCGCCTGTCTACGCCCCGGTCTTGATCTTGCAACACAGCTCCAGCCGCGCTCATGGACGCGCGCGAATAAGGCCAAGGTTACGTCCCCCGGGAGGCTGAACCAGATCGGGCGATAGCGGCCGTCCGCGTCGCGCCCCGGCTCGCTGCAGGCCGTAAGGGCACCAGGGCAGCAGTTGGCAGGACAGCCAGGGACGCCAATGGCTGCTCACGGTATAGCGCACATGGGTGGTGCCGCTGTCAGGCTCCTGTTCCAGCAGGTGGGGACATCCACGTCCTTGCCCTCGACCCTTCAGCTTGTCGGCGCGGTTCGTCGCCGCGTCGAACAGAGCCTTCTTGGACGAGGGCAGGCCCAGAGTGCCAGGGCGAGCTCCCGACCCCGACTTCCCCGGTGAGAACGCTGGGGGCCAGATAGTCCGGATAGAGATCGCGCGGTTTCAGAATACCGACGTCGCCACGTATTGCATTGGCCATGTCCGGCTAGCGGCCGGTCCCCTGCGCAGGGTTTAGAGATGGCTCCATGCCCGAGCCCTCAGCGCCTATTGGATGTCAGGGGACCGGCCTCAGCGTTGAGACCGTATTTTGGGCGTCGGGAGACGTCGCAGAGCCAGCTGGTGCGCCGGGCAGGATGACTTCGACCCGACGATTGCTCTGGCGGCCAGCCTCGTCGTCGGTACCATCAGCCTTCGCGTTCGGAGCGATGGGCCTTAGTTCGCCCGACCCAACGGTACGCACGCGGGCAGCACTTACGCCCTTGGCAACCAGATAGGCTTGGACGGCCGCCGCCCTCTGTTCGGATAGCCGTTTGTTGTAAGCGTCGTCGCCCTTGGCGTCGGTGTGACCCTCGATCGTAATCTGTCCGTCCCCGCCGGCCTGGATCAGTTGGGCAAGACGGTCCAGCGTCCCGCTTGCATCAGCACGGATCGTTGCCTTGTCGAAATCGAACGTTACATCCCCGGGCAGTGAGACAACTGTGCCCCGGTCTGTCTCAACCGCGCCGAGTTCTGTTTTCAGCGCCTCAACAGCCTGCAGGTTGCTGGTTGCCTGTCCCCCCGCGCCTAGGGAGGATCCGCCAGACGTGGCGAGACGCAGCGTCGAAACCGCGTTGGGATGCATGTTGGATAGAGCCGAGGCGTCGGGAATAGCGCCCCCTCTCGCCACGCCGTCCAATGGCATGGCGATCTGGAATTTGGGTCGGCTTGAGTTGACGCTATCGGACGACCCATCCTCGTTCAGAACGAGGGTTGCGGTGCCCTGTCGGTCCAGTTCCCCCGAGAACACCAGGGCAGCATCGATCGTCTGACCGGCAGGAACCGCCAGATTGGCATTTGTGGTCGATGCAATGAGCAGCAGCTTGTTGCCACTGTCGGTCAGCAGATAGGAGTTGTCGGTCCCGGGGCTGAGTTCGATCTCCCGATCACGGCCGTTTATGATTCGGACACCGACCAGTGTCCTCTCGCGACCCACCCGCGCCGAAAGAGCCTGAAGTACCACGCCGTTAGAGTGCGCCACTTGAAGCGCCAGCGGTGCGCCTTCGCCTCCCCTGCCCAAACCCAACCCGCCTCCATCGCAGGCCGTCAGTGCCAGGGCCACGGCCAACGCCAGCGGTCGGGCGGCACGGCGCGAGGCATTGGGCATCATTGCGCCTCTCCGGCCGTCGCAAAGCCCGGCCCATCGCCCAGTGGCAGGTTGATTCGGAAGCCAGGAGTGTTCGTGTATTCGTTCTCAGCGGAATTGTTCTCATTCAGGATCAGGATCCCGCTTTGGGCCTTCGGCAGGCGACCAAGGAAAATTAGTTCCCCTTCCATGGTCTGGCCAGCCTGGATGGCCAGGTTTCTGTTTCCTGTTGGAGGTGACAGATAGATCCGCTCGCCGCTGTCGACCACAATATAGCCGTTGCGATTGTTGTTGAATCGATTGAGCTGGATCTCGCGGTCATCCCCGTTGATGACCCGGATCCCCAGGACGGTCTCGGTTTGACGGGACTGAAGCGAGGTCAGTTGCAGGACCGTGCCGTTCGGATGAGGCACCTGGATGTCGAGTGGTACCTGCTCGCCACCGCGCCACAGGGATGAGGTGGTCGCGCCGGCAGGACCCGAGGAGGCTGCGGGCGTTGTGCCAGCGCCTGCTGTGGCCACGTTGTCTGGTGCGTCCGCGTCTTCCCCACACGCGGACAGGATTAGAACCAGGGCGACTGGAACCATTGCTCGAGGCGACATACTGAACATGTTCGAAATCTCGTTGTATCTAGTCGGGTGCGCGTGTGTGACTGCTCTCAAACGAGGTAACGGGCCATCCGTTCAATAAGCCAACGCGCTCCCGCTCGTCATTTTGTTTCCGACAATCCTTGTCCGCCGACTATTGCGAGGCAGCATCCCACAGGGATCGCGGTGACCGTGGTGTGAATCACTGATGCCCCCCGACGCATGCGGGACCGCGCAATAGTGGCTGCACGGGAACGCCGCAGGGAGACTGTCGTTTGCTCCGTGTTATGATCGATTTTGAGGGAACGCTTTACCCAATCCTGGGGGCGCTGATCGCCGGCGGGGTTATCGGGCTGGAGCGGGAATGGCGAGGGCGACCTGCCGGGCTTAGAACCCATATTCTCGTCAGTCTCGCATCCGCACTTCTGATGTTGGCCGCTGTCTCCCAGGCGGACTGGGCCTTCCGGGCCCTTCCCGACGAGAACATCGTCACCGATCCGACGAGGATGGCCCACGGGGTGCTTACCGGCATCGGCTTTCTTTGCGCGGGCGTCATCTTCCGCACCGGGTTTTCCATCCACGGGCTGACAACAGCCGCCTCTCTCTGGGTCACGTCCGCTCTGGGGCTTTTGTTCGGTGCGGGCCTCTATGGCCTTGGCGCGGCCGGTACGATCATCACCGCAGCGGTCTTGATCAGCCTTAGACTAATCAGTGGTCAGCTTCCCATACGGACGGTGGTCGAGGTCGAAATCTGCTGGCTGAAGTCTGATCATGCCTTAGAGCCGACCATCGAAACGCAATTGCGGACGATCGATGTGGATGCCCGGCCCCATGCTTTCGAACTGATCGAGAGTGGCCAACTCGTGCGCCGAAGCTGGCGGATCAGCTCCGTGACGGAGAACGACCTGACCCGCCTGGGCCGGGGGCTCTGTTCGACAAAAGGCGTCGTCGCGTTTCGACTGGTGCCTAGGGACGATTGAGGGTTAACCTGTCGTGATCCATTGCACCGTCAATGAGCAAACTAAGCCAGTGGTGCATCACCCGACCATGGAAAACCTTGGCTATCGCTGGCGCGGGAGCAACGGATTTGATGGCCGATGCTATTTTACGTGGGACGACCCGGCCACAGGCGAACGTATCGCGCACCTTCATGTCTACGAGGCCTCGGACCCGGCTGTCGTCTGGCATCTTGCATTTCGCGACCGCCTCCTCGATCACACGATGTCTGCTGAGGCGTACGAGCGCGAGAAGCAGCGCTGTGCGGCTCTGTTTCCCGACGACAGCGCCAAGTACACAGCCTGCAAGAAGGGCCTGGACTGACCGGCTCGGGGCTACGGCAGTGTCTGGTTGGGTAAGAAGTTATCCCTGATCCAATCGAACCAGAGCGGTTCGTTTTGAAAGTCCCCAGAGATCCCTCATGGCGGATCTCAGAGCCATCCCACCCCCCTATCCCTCAGAAGCGCGCCTCACGCGTTGCCAGCCACGCCAGCGCCCGGGATTGGACACTTGGCAACCGCCACCGTCCGTCACGGATTGATCGTGCCCGTCCTCCAGAATCGCCCGCAGCCGAATGAGCACGCTCATCGCCAACATCATAGGGACCGCAGCGGCTGTGTGTTCGATCACGAGCTTCGCGCCTCAGATCTCCAAGCTTCGGGAAAGCCGCGACGCGTCTTCGATAAGCCTCAAGACCTACAGCCTGACCGTGACCTGTTTCGTCCTTTGGGTGATCTACGGCGTGATGACCGCGGCCTGGCCCGTGACCTTCGCCAACTCTGCCGCCCTGTGTATGGCCGCGATCGTGCTCGGGCTAAAGGTGCATTATGGACGCAAGGCCCAAGGCAGCGGAGCGGAGGCGAGGCATGACGGAGACCCTGGCCCCGACAATCGCTGAACAACGCTGCCGACGGGTTTGGTCGAACCGTAATGGCGCTGGGCACTGCCATCATGGCCGGCCGGTACAGATGGGCTCACTGGATAATCGTCGATTCCGGCATGAGGCCGGCGACCGATGCGGCGGCGGTGGGAGACAGGAGAATGCTCAGAACACCTTCAGCCCCGAAGCTGAAGGTTATCATGGGCTGTCCCTCATCCGTTACTTCGAGCGTGGCCGCGTGAGCCTCGAAACCGACACGGTCCTCCCCGCCCGCCTGCATGAGTGCCAAGGCAAGCTCGGCCGCGGTCGCCGGAAGGAGGCACAAGGTCAAAGACTGTCCCTGAGCAGCCACCTCGACGAGCTTGAGCTCGCCGTTTCGAGATCCGTATCTGATTTCGTCAATCATGATGACGGGCATAGCCTCATCGTCCATGGCAATAATCCCGATCGTGGCGCGGTCATCCTGTCCGCAGCTGAAGGCTGAAGAAGCGCCCGAGGCCCAGGTTCCCTGTATCGCTTTCCGGTCACGGGGCCCGATCGTCTGTAGCGGCCCGCGCAACAGCAACGGCCACGCTGGACGTCCGACCCGGAAATGTGCAATTTTGTCGCACCGGCCGCCGCGTGCGAGGGAAGGCGATGCCCGATTACAGCTTCAGGCTCCACCAGCGGGACAGGCCGACGCCCGCGGTTGAGATCGTGTCCGCGACCGACGACGTCGAGGCCAAGACCCTGGCCGAAATCCGGCTCCTGCTTGGTCCCGACTTCACCGGCGTAGATGTCTACCTAAGAAGCCGGAAAAAGTTCGCCTTGGCGCGGGACAGTATGAACGGTCCTCGGGAGCGATAACCGACGAGGACGGAGTGGTCCGCGTCGCGTCATCCGCC
The DNA here is from genome assembly GCA_943369795.1 of Rhizobium sp. Q54. GTDB lineage: Bacteria > Pseudomonadota > Alphaproteobacteria > Caulobacterales > Caulobacteraceae > Brevundimonas. The sequence goes on from CALROO020000040.1 coordinate 10,611, forward strand.
TCGGCCTTCGCCCGGTGCTCTGCCGCCAGCCTGACAAACACCTCACGGTCCTTGGCGAACGGACTGAGCCGCGCCATGCGCATCGCCTCGGCTTCGTGATGTCGGTGCCTATCCGTCATGAAGACTAAAGCTGCGGGCGGCCGGAAAGGTCCGGGCTCCACGATTAAATCTCGGTAATCACGCCATTTTCCTGAGCCTCCCACGCCGGATTACCCGGACGCCTGACGCGCCGGTTTCAATCGCTGGACGCATCGCCGACCGCAGATCTCTGTTCGGCTCGCCCGGCCTGTGCCATCGTCCTGGCGAGAGGGCCGATCATGACGGAACCTATGGGCGGACAGCGGGACGAAAGACGCGTCGCCGTCGATCACCTGTCCGACGATACTTTGGGATTCGGGGGGTTGGAGCTTCGGACAGCCAAGGCCGTCCTGATCCGCCCGCGCGAGGTCCTGGAGGCCTGGATGGCTGGCGGATCCTCCGGTCACGGCCGTTACGCGCGCCCATTGCGGCTGTACCTGGCGCTGAACGCCATCCTGATGCTGGTCCTGTTTCTGAAAGGGGGATCGACCCTGCTCATGATGGGTATACCGGAGGCCCAGATCGCCGACCTGATCGCGGCATCCGGCAAGAGTCGGGACGGGTTCCTGGCCGACGCGGACGGGTGGATGACCCTCGTCATGGTGCCGTTTTTGTCGCTCGGCTACGCCTGCGCGGCGGCTCCGCTGCTGCGCTGGTGGGACCCCGATGACCTGGGCTGGCGTCGCGGATTCCGGGCTGCCTTCGCCTATCTGTGCGCCTGGACGGTTCCGCTCCTGCCCCTCGCCTGGTGGTCGTTCGACCGCGGTCCCATCGGCCAGCTCGCAACCGTGGCCCTGTTCGCCCTCGGCATTGCCGCCTTTCTGCGAATGGGGGCCGGGCGCTGGTGGCGATCGCCGGTCGCCGGCTTCGGCAAGGCGATCCTTCTGGCGGCCGCCCTGCAGCTCGGCGGAATGGTGGGCTACATCCCTGTCCTCGCCATCGGCCTCGCCGCCGGGCGGTTCTTCTGACCCACGCCCAGTCGTTCCGTCAGTCAATGCGGTGGGTCCGGTAGCCTTCGGCTTCGATGCCTTCCACCGCGATGACGGCCTCGACGCGCCGGCCCGCAGGCGTGCGCGCGATGTGCACGATCCGCTCGACCGACTCGGCGATCATCCGGCGCGGCAAGATCCCGGTTACCTCGCCCAATAGGTCCTCCAGACGTCGCAGCGCGCCCTCAGCCGAGTTCGCATGGATCGTCGAAAGCCCGCCCGGATGGCCTGTGTTCCAGCTTTTGAGCGTCTCCAGCGCCGCCGCCCCGTCACGAATCTCCCCGATCACGATTCGATCCGGACGCATGCGGAGCGCGTCGCGCACCAGATCGACCACCCCGATCCCCCGAGGCTGTCGCCGGGTTAGGACCGACACCTGATCCCAGGCGGAGCATTGCAGTTCCGGCGTATCCTCGATCAGAAAGACGCGATCCGCCGCGAAGGCCGGCTCCGCCAGCACCGCATTGGCCAGCGTCGTCTTGCCCGATCCGGTGCCGCCCGAGATCAGGATGTTGCGCCGCTCGGACACGGCGTCCCGAAGGACATCCGCCTGCTCCGAACTGAGGATGCCATCACCGACATATCCGTCCAGTGTCCAGATCACGGCTGGCCGCTTGCGGATGGAGAAGGTCGGCGCCGTGGCGACGGGCGGCATCAGGCCCTGGAACCGCTCCCCGGTCGCGGGCAAAACACCGGCCAGCCGTGGGTCCTCCCGCACGACGCTCTCCCCGACATAGTCCGCGATCAGCCGGATCGCCCGCTCACGAGCCTCGACCCCCAACCGCTCACCGGTGTCTTGGCGTCCGACCCCGACCAGGTCCAGCACGATCCGGCCGTCCGGGTTGGCAAGGATCTCGACCACGGTCGGCTCTACCAGGGCCGCCAGGATCGTCGGACCCAGGGCGTGCCGCAGGGCGTCCAGCTTGCGCTCCGCCACGATCGGATGGACGCTCATGCCAGCCCGGCGTCCACACCGGATCCCGTCGTCTCCGCCTGATCTGGCCGGCGGCGGCCCGCCACGATCCGAGCGGCCGTATGGTCGAGCAGCCGTTCGATCCGCTGTTCGACCGCCGCCTGGACGGTGGGATCCTCGTCCAGGACGCTGTCCGGCAGGCGGACGAACAGCGCCCGGGCCACTTCCACCACCAGTTCCTGGACGATCTGCATGTCGCGGGCGCTGGACCGCATATGGTCCCGCAGCGATCGCTCCAGGGTCAGGAGCCGGTCGTCCGGATCCGCCCGGGGATGGTTCTGTAGCCCGCGCGCGATGGCTCGGCCCGCCGCCTGACTGAGCGGCATCCGGCCGCTGCGGGCCTCGCGGTTCAGGCCGGTGATGACCTTCTTGTCCTTCAGATAAACCTGCACCCGGCAGGTCGATGCCCCGTTCCGCTCCATCATCGCTCTCCCAACCCTTGCAACTGGTCCAGCGCCGCCTGCTGGGCGGCCATCTCCTGCGCGACCTTGCCGTAGATGTCGGCCGCCCGTGCCGCAGCCTTCTTGTCGTCCATGGCGGCGATCACTTCCTTGAACAAAGGCAGCGACGCCTCGGCATCTTCCCCAAGGGCCCGGCGTCCGGCCCAGGGGTGTGTCGGGCGACCGGGCGTATCCACGCGCTCCGCCTGATCCGGCGCGACCCTGCCCGCCCGGTCCCGGAACGGCCGACGTCGGTCGTACTGAAGCTTTCGGGTGCGAAGCGGCCGGTGGCCTGCGACGAAGACGAGCTGCTCATCATCGGGGAGGGCCCGGATCTCGCCAGGCTCCAGCAGCGGCCGCTCGACCTGGGACCGGGAGACCGAACTGTGCCCGCGCCCCAGCCCCGCCGGACCGCTGCGGCTCACGCGTGTCTCCGTGACCGTCCCGGTCAGCCGGGACACCTTGTCCTGGGTCAGGGGATCGAGGGCGGAGAAGGCGGTGTAGACTGAGCAGTTGTCGAGGATCGTGTTGTACTGTCCGTAGGTCTCGACGATGTCGTTCAGCGACTGGGCGACAAACATCACCTTGACCCCGTAACCGCTCAGGAGCCGCAGGGACTTTTCGAAGAAGGCCACCCGACCGAGCAGCGGAAACTCGTCCATCACCATCAGCAGACGGTGGCGTTTCAAGCGTCCTGCCGCGTCCCGACCCTCCTCGACCGTCAGAGACTGGGCCGCCGCATAGAAGAGCAACCGCACCAGCGGTCGCAGCGCCGCCGCATCGGCCGGAGCCACCTGGACGTACAGGGACACCGGTGCCTCGGCGCACATGAGGTCGCCCAAGGCGAAATCGGAGACCGAGAGCACCTGCTCCAGATCCTCCCCCGCCAGCCATTTGAGATAGGAGCGCGCGGTGCCCTGAACGGAGGTCCGGAAGCGGTCGTGCATGGCCGCATAGCCCATCACCGCAGTGCGGATGAACGGATGGGTCGCGGCCGCCCCGTCCTCCCCGTCACAGTGCAGGGTTCGCGTCATCACCTCCGCCGTGTCGTCCAGGTCCGCCAGCAGTTCGCGAACCCGCAGCAGGGTCTTGGCCTCGTCCGGCTCGGCATAGAGGACGTGCAGGATCACGGCCTCGAGAATTTCCGAGGCGGCCTTGTCCCAGATCGCTTCGTCGTCGCGCGCCCCGCCCGGATCGGACAGGATCGCGACCAGCCGCTGGACCTGAGCCAGCTCGCCCGGCCCCGGCCGGATCTCTGCCAGCGGATTCCACCGCGCCGAGGCCGGGTCGCGCGGATCAAAGAACAGGGCATGGGTGAATCCCGCTCGCCAGCCCGCCGTCACCCGCCACAGCTCCCGCTTGGGGTCGTGCACCAAGACGCTCTCGGCCCAGGACAGCAGGGTCGGCACCACATGCCCCCTGCCCTTGCCCGACCGTGTCCCGCCCGTGACGAGGGTGGGACGCAGGTCCGTCGTCGCCAGCAGCCGGCCCCGCATCACACCGAGGACCGCACCACTTCGGGCCAGAAGGCCGGCGGCCGCAGCCTCGCCCAGGCCGCCCCACCCCCGAACGCGGGAGGATGCTGTCGGGCCAAGCAGCCGGTCTCCGAAGAGAATGCCGGCTGCCACGCCGAGCATCAAGACCGGCAATCCGCGCGACAGAATATCATCGGCCTGTTCGGGAAATCGCGTCCGCCAGTCGAACAGGCCCCACGGCGCATAGATCCGCAACTGCGCCCCCGGCGACCAGGCTGGGCCGAGCAAGGGCGAAAAACTGTACGTCCAGGCGACCAGCTGGGTGGCCCCCTGAAGCCCGACGAGCACGCCCGCCATCAACGCCACGATCCGGCCCGTCATGTCAGCAGACCCGAGTTCGGTCACGGCGTGAGGCGGAGGCAGGATCGAAGGGACCGTCAACCTCGTCCCCAGATCTGAAGCGTGTGCAGCCCATCTTCCGTCTCTGCAGCGTCAGGCGCGCAACCGCTCCGGCGCTGACGCCGGTTCGGCCGGGGGTGCGATCGATCGCGCGCTCTCGGCCGAGGGTGTCATCCCAAGGATCGCCTTCTCCCAAAGGTGGGGATCGAAATCGGGATCGGACCAGGGGTCGGCCTCCAGCAAGCGCCGTCCAGTCACCCCGAGCCGATCGCGTGTCTGCGCCAGATCCGCCTCGCTCACCCCGATCTCGAAAGCGATCGTGAACTGGTCGTCTCCGTAAGGCGCGGGCAGACCCACCGGTCGCAGGGCGAGGCCGCTGAACCGCCTCAGATGGGTCAGCAGCGGCAGGTCCACGAAGCCGAGCAGGCGATGGCCGCCGCGATCGCGGACGTGTTCGATCATCGCAACATGCAGGTCCGCGCGCCTGGCCTGTCCCGAGGGCCCGCGCAGATGCGGCGCACAATAATAGCGCGTCGTCTCAAAGACGCCGTTGGCCCGGGGATCCGCCTCTCCAGAGGCGATCAGATGCGGAAAATGGTCGGGAATGACACCGCCTGTTCGCGTGCTCCTGATGCGGCAGAAGACGGCGATGCCGCCTTGGTCGTCGAAGCCCACGAGGTGCGAGGCGAGATCGTCGTCGTAGGCGTCGTATTCGCCCTCTCCGACCACGGTGAGGTCCCATCCGCGCTCTTCCACAAACGCGCGGCGGCGCTCCGCATGTAACGCGGCAATCTCGTCGCGGTAGAGGTGGCGGTTCGCGGCGGTGATCAGGTGGATCATGGGTCGGCTCCCGGCTCGATCCCATGATCTGACGTCGCCAGGCCGCAGACGGCCATGGTCTGTTGGGACTAGTGGAGCCAGCCCCGGCGCCAGGCGTCGAAGGCCGCCACATTACGTTTGCCGACGCCCAGAATGGTCTTGGCCGCCTCGACATGGTTGTGCACCGTCCGCGGCGACCGCCCGATGATCATCGCGATCTCAAAATCGCTTTTCCCGGCCATCACCCACCGCAGGCATTCCCGCTGTCGCTCGGTCAGCGGACACGGACCTGCCAGACCGATGCCATCGACCAGCTCCCGGCCGCGCGTCGCGAAATAGTAGCCAGCGAGGTGCAGCGCGGGTCGGGCTTCCGCCGAGAGGTCCAGGGACTCGCCCGAAAAGGCCGCGGTCAGCAGGGCTCCATCCGTTTCGCGCACCGGCACGACGAACCCTTCGCGACTTCCCGTGACGGTCCAACAATCCTCCATCACGTGGCGGGCTGCGGGGGTGTCGCGCGCTGCAAGCGCCTCCGCCCAGGTGAACGGTCGGGTCTGGTGGATCAGCATGTGAACGGCCGGATCGTTCCGGGCATGACCACGTCGGCCGTACACGTCAGACCAGCGGCTCCAACCCCGATCGAGAAGACTTCTGGGGCGGATGTCGGAGCCGGGCCTCTGGATCAGGTTGACCGACAGGGTCGCCACGCCGAACGGGGCCAGAACGTCCTGCAGGCAGTCAAGCAGGTCGTTGGGTCGATCGACCCTGTCGATCTCTGCCGCGACCGCGATGACCCTTGCGACATCACTGCGCATCTGCCCGCCTGCCCACTCAGCGCTGATCCTCCGTGAACGGATAACACGAGTCGGTATAACTTTGGAGTGTTTGCGGGGCTGACCGGGTTTCGACAACGATCCAGCGTCACAGGCATGTCAGGCCTGATCATCGTGACCGAGCCGCGAGCGACCTGGTATATGCCAGCCATGCACCAAAATGGCCCTTCGACCCGTGCCGGGAATGCGACCTGGGCGTCGTCATGTTCAGCCTAGGCACAGCTTTTGCCCCACCGCCTCTTGATTCGAGAACCGACCGAGGTGTCAGACAGCGGGGTTGGAGCACGATCACCATCGCAAGCATCGCCAGCCCTCAGTTGCGGCTCTCCGTTAGGCGCTTGGGAACGTCACGGTTCAGTCGCCGTTAGCTAATTCAGCCACAAGGAGACCCGACATGACCGACCTCTCGCAGATCAAAGAGCATATGGAAGTGATTGGCGCCGACGGTGTCCACCTGGGCACAGTCGACAAGGTCGAAGGCAATCGAATCAAGCTGACCAAGGCCGACAGCGGGTCGCATAGCGACCATCACCACTACCTCTCCGGCGGTCTGGTCGCCGAGGTCGAAGGCAATCAGGTTCGCCTGTCCGCCAACGCCGATAACGCCGCCTTCCTTGAAGAAGAAGAGGCCGGCGAGGCGATTGCCGACCTGAAATAGTTCAGTATGACCACTGAAAACGCAGCGGTAGCCGCCCGACTCCTGGCGATCCGCGAGGATTTGGAAGCCAAGGTCTGGCTGACGGCCGTCGACGCGGCAGCATCTGGAGACCACGAATACATCCGCGATCTGGTCAAGCTTAAGGTCGATATCGACGCCATCGATTTCGCGCTTGGGCATCGTCCAACCGGGCTTCCCGGCGGGAGCCAGAGCTGACCTCAACACCGCGACTGCCGAAGACCTCGACGGCATCGAAGGGTTGCGTGGCCACGGCTTCGAGATCGTTCGCTATCGCGAGGAGCGTGGTCGCTACACCAGTCTCCGCCAACTGGATGAGGTGCCTGGCTTGGCCGGCAAGACCGACGGCGTGGCCGCCCACGTTTCGGTCGAGGCGGGCTGATGTAGCTGAGGCCTCAGCCATGATCTCGGCGCTGAGATAGAGGGGTCCAGTTCCGCGCCCGAAGGAGCGGTTGGTCCAGCACCGCTTACCCGCAGCTGAACTTTGCCAGGAGCCGGGACAAACCCGCTTCGCCTCGAAAATTGACCTCAGCGCTCGCAGGTGAACCGTTCCAAGCCTTAACGCGTTCAGACCCGATCGTGACGATGCCGTCCTGGGGGCTGACCGCTGTTTGAAACAAACTCCAACGAAGATCGTCCGTCCGACTTCCCGGGCGGCTCCGGAGAGATGGCCGAACGGGTGCGCGGACACGACTGGTCCTCAACACCATTGGGGTCGATCGAGAGATGGCCGCAGAGCCTGCGCACGACCGTTTCCCTATTGATCGCAGCCCCCGTGCCCATGGTCCTACTATGGGGCGAGCATGGAGTGATGATCTACAACGATGCCTATTCGGTCTTTGCTGGGGGTCGTCATCCGCAGTTGCTGGGATCCAATGTCCGCGAGGGCTGGCCTGAGGTCGCAGACTTCAACGACAACGTCATGAAGGTCGGGCTGGCGGGAGGAACGCTCGCCTACAAGGATCAGGAGCTCACCCTCTACCGCACCGGCCAGCCTGAGCAGGTCTGGATGGACCTGGACTATTGGCCCGTTCCGGACGAGAGCGGCCGGCCCGGAGGGGTCATCGCAACCGTGGTTGAAACCACCGCCCGGGTCGAATCCGACCGGGTTCGGTCGGTGACCAATGAGCGGTTGCAACTGGCGCTTTCCGCCGGTCGCGGCGTTGGCACCTGGGATTTCGACGTCACGGCCGACCGGGTCGTGGCCGACGCGCGGTTCGCCGAAATCTACGGCGTCGATCCGACCGTCGCGCGGGAGGGTGCGTCCCTTTCCGAGTTTTTCCAGGCGATGCATCCTGACGACGCAGAGCGCGTCGCCGGCGAAGTCCAGCAGACCCTGGAGACCCGCAAGCCCTTCCGATCTGAGTATCGGTTGATCCAGTCCGACGGCCAGGTTCGCTGGGTCTCCGCCGAGGGGCGGATCGTTACGGATGCGGACGGCCGGGTGCGCTTTCCTGGCGTGACCTTCGACATCACGGAGCGGCGCGAGGCCGATGCGGTCCTTGCTGAAACGGAGAGTCGGTACGACGCCCTCTTCAACGCCACCGCCACCGGCTTTTGCATCCTACAGATGGAATTCGACGCCGATCTGCGGCCCGTCGATTACAGGATCGTCGAGGCCAACCCGGCGTTCGAAGACATGACGGGACTGCACGGTGCAAATGGCAAACGGGTGTCGGACGTCGCGCCCGGCCTCGAACAGCGCTGGTTCGATCTTTATGGCAAGGTCGCACTGACGGGCGAGACCGTCCGTTTCGAACAGACCGCCGACGCTTTCGGCCGCTGGCATGACGTGGAAGCTCTGCGCATCGGCGATCCCGAGATGCGCCGCGTCGCCCTCCTGTTCACCGACATCACGGAGCGTAAACAGACTGAGGCGCGCCAGCAGGCCCTGCTCGACCTGAACGACGCCATCCGGGACCTGGTTGATCCCGCCGAAATCGAGCACGCCTCCTCGAAGATTCTCGCTGAGACCCTTGGCGTCAGCCGTGTCGGCTACGGCGTCATGGACACGGTTGCCGAGACCGTGACCATCGCGCGCGACTACAACGCTCCCGGTGTCTTGAGCCTCGCCGGCGTCATCCGGTTCCGTGACTTCGGTTCTTACATCGAGGATCTCACGCGCGGTGAGACGGTTATCTTCGCGAATGCGGCGCAAGATCCGCGTGTCGAGGATGGCGGTGCGGCGCTCGCCGGCATTCGGGCGACATCCCTGATCAACATGCCGCTGATCGAACGGGGCCAGGTTGTTGCCCTGCTGTTCGTCAACAACGCCACGCCGCGCGATTGGTCAGACGAAGACCTCGCGCTTGTGCGCGAGGTCGCCGAACGGGTCCGCACCGCCAGCGAACGCGCCCGTGCCGCGGCCAATCTGGAGGACAGCGAGGCGCGATATCGCACCCTCTTCGAAACGATGGACGAAGGCTTCTGTGTCGTGGAATTCGTCGATGGTCCATCGGGGCCGCTGGACGACTACATCCATGTCGAGGCCAATCCAGCGGCGGCTGAACAGGTCGGGCTTACTGGTGTGGCAGGGCGCAGAATACGCGAACTTGCCCCCGGCGAAGCCGACGAATGGATCGATCTCTATCGAAACGTGCTCGAAACCGGCCAGCCCATGAGGTTCGAGAAGGCGTTTCAATCGACCGGGCGCTGGCTGGAACTGTCCGCCTTTCGCGTTGAGCCCGCCGAGCGCAAGCAGGTCGCCATCCTGTTCAAGGACCTTACCGAACGCACTCGAACCGAACGTGCCCTTCGCGCCAGCGAAGCGCAGTTTCGCGCATTCGCCGAGGCCGTACCCAATCAGGTTTGGGCCAGCCGCCCCGACGGCGAGCTGTACTGGTTCAACAGTCAGGTCTACGCCTACACCGGCCTGTCGGAGGGAACGCTGAATGGTCCCGCCGGATGGGGCAAGATCGTCCATCCCGAGGACCTTCCCAACGCGGCCGCAGTCTGGGCCAAGGCGCTGGAGACCGGTGAGGTTTATCGCACAGAGTTCCGTATCCGTCGCGCCGACGGAGCGTGGCGCTGGTTCGTCGTCGGGGCGGAACCGGTCCGAGACGATGCCGGGACGCTCACCGGCTGGGTGGGTGCCAACAGCGATATCCACGACATACGGCTGCAGGGCGAGGAGCTGGTACGGGTCAACGACATCCTTTCGGGACTGTTGACGGGAAGCCAGGCCGAGCGAGATCGGCTGTGGGAGCTGAGTCCCGACCTGCTTGCGGTCGTCAGCTATGATGGTCGTCTGGAGCGGATCAATCCCTCCTGGACGCGCGTGCTGGGATGGGACGAACAGACCCTGCTGAGCCGGCCTTACGTTGAGATTCTGCATCCTGATGAAATTGAGCCGATCGCCCGCTTGCTGGCGGAGATGCAGGAGACGGGGCAGCCGGCTCTGCTCGAAGATCGCTTGCTGACGGCAGCAGGCGATTGGCGGACGTTCGTTTGGACCCTCTCGCCGGAACCCGGCGGTGAGCGCCTT
>CALROO020000041.1:0-20446 GCA_943369795.1 Rhizobium sp. Q54
CGCGGCATGGCTGCGTCAGGCTTTCGCCCATTGCGCAAGATTCCCCACTGCTGCCTCCCGTAGGAGTTTGGGCCGTGTCTCAGTCCCAATGTGGCTGGTCATCCTCTCAGACCAGCTACTGATCGTCGCCTTGGTGGTCCATTACACCACCAACTAGCTAATCAGACGCGGGCCGCTCTAAAGGCGATAAATCTTTCCCCCTAAGGGCACATTCGGTATTAGACCCAGTTTCCCGAGCTTATTCCGAACCTAAAGGCACGTTCCCACGTGTTACTCACCCGTCCGCCACTAACTCCGAAGAGTCCGTTCGACTTGCATGTGTTAGGCCTGCCGCCAGCGTTCGCTCTGAGCCAGGATCAAACTCTCAGGTTGAGTTGACTATCTGACCTAAGCAGATCGGACCGAAATCCGATTGGCATTAGTTCTACGTATTCTTGACGAGAACCACTTCGCTCACTCCGAAGAATGAACGACATGGTATCTTCAAAAAAGACCGCAAATGTCAGTATCGTCGTAATGACCGAAGTCATTCGCTAGGATACCGCCGCCTGCGTTTCTCTTTCCAAATCAACGATTTCAAAGACCAGGACCGGAAGAACCGGACCCCACTGTTTTGCGCCGGTGGTCGGCGGAGGCGGCGATGTAGTCGCCTCGGAAGATAGTGTCAAGAAGTTTCTTGGAGGAAACTTCCTGGGCCGCTCCGACCCGGAGGTCGGCGGAGGCGGCTGATTAGTCGCCTCCGATTTCCGCGTCAAGTCGTTCTTTTCAAAAAGAACTTTCTGTCTGCGGCCCCGCCCCGGAGGGCGGCGGAGGCGGCTTCCTAAAGAAGGCCGATCTCCGTGTCAACCGGGCTTTTTCAGCCATTTCGCAGATCGGAGACCGAAGCCTCCGGGCCGCAAAAAACCGTCGGGAGAAGCGAGAGGCTTCCCTCTTGTATCGTTTCCGACGATTCGATTGGAGCGCGGAGACTATGTGGACTGGGTCGCAGAAGCAAGAAGTTTTTGAGGCTTCCGTTTTCCGTGGAACCTTGGAAACTTTCGTCTCCGCGGCCCCGGCGGCCAGCCCGTCTCCGAGCGAGGCGGCTCTATACGTAGGCGCCTTTTCGTCCGCAAGCGGCTTTTTCTGGGCAGGCCGTTTTTCTCACGGACTCTCGCTCGATGACCCTTGTCTCCTGCTACGCTTATCCCGCCGCTATATAGCTGCGCAGGCTATCCGCCTCGTGTTGGGCCTCGGCGATCTGGCATTTCACCACGTCGCCGATCGAGATTACCCCCGCCAGCCTTGCATCCATAAGCACCGGCAGATGCCGGATCCGCCGGTCGGTCATCCGCGTCATCAGGATGGCGACGGTCTCGGCCGGCTCGGCGAACACGACGTCTCGCGTCATATAGTCGGACACGGGTCGGGTCAGGCAGGCCGCACCATCGCTGGCCACGGCCCGGACGATGTCGCGTTCGGACACCACGCCGACGACCCGGTCGCCGTCACAGACGATCAGCGCACCGACCCGCTTCTGCTCCAGCTCGTGGCACACCTCGGCCAGGGTCAGGTCCGGGGCGATCGAAAAGACCGCGCCGCCCTTGTCCTTGAGTATCTGTGAAACCAGCATCGGCGTTCCTCGTCTCTGTCGTTGTCAGAGAAGGCCCCGGGCCGTGGATCGGCGCGACGCCGCTTCTAAGGCAAAGGATCACCCATATCGGCCCGCGAATCAAATGCCGGAGGGGGTGTCCCGAACAGGCGAGCCAGCGGGCCGATCAGCAAAAGCCCCGTCAGAAAGCCGAACGCATGCGCTTCCCAGGCGATTCTCGCGCCCTCGACGCCAGGCGCGAACCCGATCAGGCCGATCACCGCATTCACGGCCATCCAGGCGATCGAGGCCGTCACCACCGGCCGCGCCGTCAGCGGCAGAACCCGCCCCTGCCCGCCCAGCAGACGGGTCGCTGCCCCGATCAGGCCGAAGATGGCACCGGATGCCCCCACCAGCGGATCGCCGCTGCCCCAGTGCACGACGGCATAGCCCAGCGCTCCGACCACACCCGATACAATATATAGGGTGAAAAACGCGCCGACCCCCGCAGGCCCTCTAAGCAGTCGGGCGACCGGCGCTCCAAAGGTCAGGGCGGCGATCGCGTTCATGATCGCGTGCGGCCAGTTGCCGTGCAGCAGCATCGACGAGACCAGTCCGCCCCAGACCCCCCGCTCCAGATCCGCAGGCACGAAGGCCAGGTCGATCCACTGGTCCGGTGCCCCGGATTGAAACACATAGAGCGCCGGCATCGAGGCCGCGACCAGCACGGCCAGAAGCGGCGCATTGAACAGTCGCTCGTTCTGAGGCGTGTCGATTCGATCCATATTTCGAGAGATGGGCGGCAAGTCCCGCAATCTCAAGCCGTTCTTAAGACCCGTCGTGCAGTCTGGCACATCAGTTGCAAAGCGTCCCGGCAACGGGATCGTCCGACGGAGTATGCATATGACCAGCCTCAGGATGACACAGATCGCCGCTGCGGGGGCCACATTGGCCGCTCTGACGCTGGCGCTGCCTGCTGCCGCGCAATCCGCGTCCTCGGCCAACTATCAGGCGGGTTACGGCAACGCCCGCTACGCCACGTCCCAGAATGCGACGGGTTCGACCCGCGACGCCAACGGCAACCGCATCATCGTCGACGGCATCATCCAGAGCGGAGCCTCCTCCTATACGCGTCAGTCTGGCGGGGTTTCCTCATCCTATTCCGGCGTGGGTGGCCAAGGTGGCTACACCGGCGGATCGACGGCGATCGGCAACAATCTGAATGTGGTGGTCCAGGGCAACCGGAACACCGTCATCGTCAACTCGACCCAGAACAACTCCGGCAATGTCACGGCCGGCACCAACGTGAACGGCACCCCGAGAGCACAATGATCGATCGCACCCTCATGCGCCGCCTCCGCCCCGTCGCCGCCGTCTGCGCGGTCTCGGCTTTGCTGAGCGCCTGCGTCAGCCCTGTGGCCGGACCGAAGGGTCTGTACGCCACGCCGATCGGCAATGCCCCGGTCACGGCCAACCCGACACCCTATACGCCAGCACTGTATTGCCTGGCCGACTATGCCCGGAACTACAACCTGCCCTCGCCGCGCATCGCGATCGGCCGAATCAGCGACTACACCGGGACGGTCGCTGCCGATGGCGGCCGCCAGATCACCGGCGGGGCCTCGCTTATGGCCAACTCGGCCCTGGCCAAGGCCGGGGTGCACATCGTGGAGCGGTTCGACACCTCGATCTCCGAGCTGGAACTGCGCTACGCCAACAACAAGCTGATCTCGGACGAAGGCGGCGGGGAAAACGATCCCAACTATCGCCGCATCCTGGCCGGTCAGGTGCCGGGCTCGGACTTCTACATCGTCGGCGGCATCACCGAGGTGAACTACAACATCCGCTCGGGCGGGTTCGACATCGCCGGCGGCGAGGTCGAGGACAACGGCGGCTCGGGCATCGTCTCGGGCAAGACCTTCGTCATGAACATCGCGCTGGACCTGCGCATGGTCCAGACCACCACGCTCGAGGTTGTCGATGTCGTCTCCTACCAGAAGCAGATCATCGGCCGCGAGATCTCGGCCGGCGTATTCGACTTCCTGAACGGCAATGTCTTCGACATTTCGGCCGGCACCGGCGGCATGGAGCCGACCCAGCTGGCGGTCCGGGCCCTGATCGAGCGCGCGACGCTGGAGATGATGGCCAACCTGTATGGCGCGCCCGGCCCCGAAGTCTGCCTGAACGCCTCGAACGACCCGCTCGGCCCCGTCGGACCGACCGGTGGCTATTACCCCGCTTACAACAACCTGGATCAGAACAATGGTCAGACCCGCGCAGAACCGAATCGTTGGCACGCTGGCCGCGACGGCGCTGTTCGCGCTAGCCGCTACTGAAGCGGCGGCCCAGGACGGTCCCGACGTCCTGAACGAACAGCTCCAGCTCGGCGATGTCATTTCGGGACAGGTGCTGAACGTCGAGGGCGTGCGCGAGCGCGTCACCGTGACCAACTCGGCCGTCGGCAACAGCCTGGCGGGGTCCACGGACGGCGTCGCCGCCTATGTCGTGTCGCGCCAGTCGATGCAGGGCAATGCCCGCGCCACGACCGAGCTGGGCCTGAACGGTGACACGGGTGGCTATGTCCATTCGACGACCCAAGCGGGCGGCAACTATCTGGCCGCCACCGCGACCAACACGCGCCTGGATATCGACGCGACCCAGACCACGGGCACGGGCGAAATCATCGCCAACACCGCCATCCGCGGCGGCGAGGCCCGTCTGCTGCAAGGCGGCTCGGTCGGGGCGGTCGCCACGGCGAACACCACTCTCCTGGGCGGAACCGGAGCCAGCCTCAACGGGTCGGTGACACAGGATTCAGCCGCCACCGTCCGCGCCGGAAACCTGGCCGAGACCCGCTATGTCCCTGCCCGCGCGGTCTTCTCCAGCCAGGCCGTCGCCAACAGCGTCTCGGCGAACTCGCCCAGCGCCTCGAACCAGGTTCTGGCCACCCGCCAGCGTTCGACCGGCGATCTGGTCGAGGCCGACACCAGCGCCAACGCCGCCAACGGTTGGGATCTGACCAGCCAGTCGCACGCCGCCGCCAACCAGGCCGCCTTCTACAACGGCGGTGGATCGGTTGTGGTCTCCACCGATCAGGAGAACCAGTCCCAGGTCCGCTCGCGCGCCATCACCACCAGCTACGACTTCGGGGCCGCCTACGCCCAGGCGTCCGGTGCCGGCAACCAGGTCGAGGTCACCAACAACGACGTCTATCTGGAGATCGACAACAACCAGCTGAACTCCGGCGGTGTGGACGTCGAGGCCAGCTTCACCGGCAACGGGTCGGGCGCGGGCTATGACGCCTACGTCAACGCCACCGCCGTCGGCAACAGCGTCTCCGCCTATGCCTGTTCGACCTGCGCCGCCCAGATCGCGGGGACCAACAACCAGGTCAACACCGGCAACGTCTCGGCCATCGCCAACACGACGATCGTCTCCTCCGGCCGGTCGGTCCTCACCGGCTCCAGCGCGACCGGAAACGCCGCCACCTTCCACATCACCCGTCCAGGTCAGTAACGATCTATGGCTTCCTTCTCCCCTTGTGGGAGAAGGTGGCACGCGAAGCGTGACGGATGAGGGGTATGTCGAACCAGACCAGACGTCTCCGATCGACCATGATCGCCTGCGGAAAAGGCCATGTGGACGCTGCTCCGAGGTCGCCGCTTCGAGGCCCATAAATTTCGTCGGCAGACCCAGATCGGTCCGTGGATCGCGGACTTCTGCTGCTACGAACTCAGGCTGGTCCTCGAGATGGATGGCGGCATCCACCGACTGCGTGAAGAAGAAGACAAGGCGCGTGACGCCGACCTCAGACGCCGTGGCTTCACCGTGCTTCGCTTCGGCAACGAGGCGGTGTTGAACAATCCCAATGAGGTGCTCGACGCCATCCGGCGGCATGTGGATCGACCGCCCCCTCATCCGTCAGGCTCCGCCTGACACCTTCTCCCACGAGGGGAGAAGGAAGAGACCTTGCATTACCGATCGGTAACTTGAGAGCCCGCGCCCTCGCTCTAAGAGTGAGGGCGGGGTTTCCGACGCGTGTGAGTTCGGTCGCCTCGCCCATCATGAGGCGAGACGCATCAGGGATGACGTCCGCCAGCCGGAGAATTGTCCCCATGCGTTCCTTCCGTCGTCTGCTCCTGGTCGCCGCATCCGGCGTCGCCGTCATCGCCGGTGCAGGCCTGCCCGCGATCGCCATTGCCCAGACCCCTGCCGCCATGGCCCCGGTCGATGGCCAGCCGTCCGATCCCTGGGGCCAGACGATCAGCGACATCCCGGCGGACCCGGCGGTCCGTTTCGGCACCCTGTCGAACGGCATGAAATACGCGATCATGAAGAACGCCACCCCGCCCAACCAGGCGGCGCTGCGTCTGCGGTTCGATGCGGGTTCCCTGTCGGAGACTGATGCCCAGAAGGGTCTGGCCCACTTCCTGGAGCACATGGCCTTCAACGGCTCGAACAACATCCCAGAAGGCGAGATGACCAGGCGGCTGGAGCGCCTGGGACTGTCTTTCGGCGGCGACACCAACGCCTTCACCAGCTTCGACCAGACCGCCTATACGCTGAACCTGCCCAACACGACCGACGAGGTCGTCGAGACCAGCCTGTTCGTGCTGCGGGAGACCGCCAGCGAGTTGCTGTTCGATGCCGAGGCCGTGGACGCCGAGCGCGGCGTGATCGTCGGCGAAGAGCGCACGCGCGACACGCCGGGTCTGCGCGCCATCAAGGCCCAGTTCGCCTTCCTGGCCCCCGGCCAGCGCCTGGCCGACCGGTTCCCGATCGGCGACTTGAACATCATCCGCAATGCGCCGCGTGACGAATTCGTCGACTTCTACCGCAAATACTATCGCCCCGAGCGCGCCACCATGATCGCCGTCGGCGACTTCGACGTCGACAAGATGGAGGCCCAGATCAAGGCCGCCTTCGAGAATTGGGACAACCCGGCCCCCGACGGCCCCGAGCCGGTCATGGGCGACCTTCAGCCGCGCCAGACCGAAGCCCGCATTTTCCAGGAGCCCGGCGTCCAGTCCTCCACGCAGATGTTCTGGACCAAGCCGTTCGTCGAGACGGGCGATACCGTCGCCGAGCGGAGCAAATTCTGGACGCGTATGCTGGGCATGGCCGTCCTGAACCGTCGTCTCAACGAACTGGCCCGTGCCGAGAATCCGCCGTTCCTCGGGGCCGGTGCCGGCTACGAAGAGCTGTATGGAGCGGCGGAGGGTGGGACGTTGAACGTCGCCTACAATCCCGGCGAATGGAAACGCGCGCTCGAGACCGTGGAGCAGGAGCAGCGTCGCCTGACACAATACGGCGTCACCCAGCCCGAGCTGGATCGCGAGATCACGGAAATCCGGACATCGCTGACGGCCCAGGTCGCCGCGGCCGCGACGCGCCAGACGCCCGCACTGGCCGGCACGTTGCTGAGCGCCGCCAATGACCGGGAGGTGTTCAGCACGCCCGCGACCAATCTCGAAATCTTCGAGGCCACCGTCGCCGGCCTCACGCCCGACACCGTCAACGCCGCCGTGCGCGACGCCTTCACCGGCAATGGTCCCCTGGCCTTCGTCAGCACGCCGGTCCCGATCGAGGGTGGCGAGGCCGCCATCACCGCCGCGCTGGAGGCCTCGCGTCAGGTCGCTGTGACCGCCCCGGTGGTCGCCGAGGTCATGGAGTGGCCCTACACCAGCTTCGGCACCCCGACCCAGCCGTCGTCCCAAACCGAGATCGCCGACCTGGGCACCACCCTGGTGACCTTCCCGAACGGCGTGAAGCTGACGGTCAAGCCGACCACCTTCACCGACGAGCAGATCCTGGTGAACGTCCGCGTCGGCAACGGCACTCTGGACCTGCCCAAGGACGGCTCCGTGCCCGCCTTCGCCGCCGGGACCGCCGTGACAGAAGGGGGCCTCGGCAAGCTGACGGCCTCGCAGCTGGAGCAGATCATCGCCGGCGACGTGGTCGGCGCGAGCTTCAGCGTCGGTCAGGACTCCTATGCCTACGGCGGCACGACGCGGCCCGAGGATTTCGACCTGCAGATGCAGCTTCTGGCCGCCTATTTCACGGACACGGGCTGGAGGCCGGAACCGTTCGCCGTCATCAAGACCTCGCTGCCGACCCAACTGGACCAGATCCGCGCGACGCCCGGTGGTGCCCTGGCTCTGGATGCCTTCCCGATGCTATCGAGCGGCGACCGTCGCTTCGCCGTCCTTCCGACCAAGGAGCAGATCGCCGCGGCGGAGCTGTCCACCCTGCGCCAGGCGATCGACACCGGCATCGCGCAGGGGCCGATCGAAATCACCGTCGTCGGTGACGTGACCGTCGAAGCCGCGATCAAGGCGGTCGGCGAGACCTTCGGTGCCCTCCCCGCCCGTTCGGCGGCGGTCGCGCCGACAGCCGACGCCCTGGTTCGGCGCTTCCCGGCCCCGACGCCCGAACCGGTCCAGATCAATCATACCGGCCTGCCGACCCAGGCCCTGGCCTACGTGGCTTGGCCGACGACCGATTCGATCGAGGACCGCAAGGAAGGCCGGACCGTCAGCCTTCTGGCCCGGGTGCTGCAGCTTCGGGTGACCGACAAGATCCGCGAAGAACTGGGCATCGCCTATTCGCCGGGGGCCTCGGCGCAGTCCTCGACCGTCTTCCCGGACTATGGCTATGCCTTCGTCCAGGCCGAGGTGCCGCCGGAAAACCTGCCCCAGCTGTTCCAGACGGTGGATGAGGTCGCGGCATCGCTGCGGGACGCGCCGATCGAAGCCGACGAGCTGAACCGCGCCCGGCTCTCCTCGGTCGAGGGAATCCGTCGCAGCCAGGCCCAGAACCCATATTGGCTGTCCAACCTGTCGGCCGTCCAGGCCAAGCCGGGCGACATCGACGCCATCCGGACCGCCATCAGCGACTTGGAAGCCGTCACCCCCGCCGATATCCAGCGCGTGGCCCAGGCCTATCTGAAGCCTGACACGGCCTGGCGCGCCCAGGTGACGTCGTCCAACCCGGCGACGGCCCCAGCCGCTCCGGCAGCGCAGTAGGACGAAAAAAGGCCCCGGCGCTCACGCGCCGGGGCCAGTTCGTTTCCATCAGGATCGCCGGTGATGAGCCGACGATCGATCCTATGCGGCCCGGCCTGTCGCCAGGCTGAACGCGTCGTTTTCGGTCATTCAGCCTTAGAACACGCGGCCGCCGACGCCACCGTCAAGCACGATCGACGAGTTGATCACCGACACGCCCGCCGCCTGGACGACTTCCTCGCGGTAGGCGGTGTATTTCTCTTCGCGGATGATGGTCAGGATCTTGATCCCGGCCCCATAGCGACGCAGCAGCGACCGTTCGTTGCAGTCCCGTTCGCGCTTCTGGGTGCGGCATTCGACGAACCCACCGCGACCGTGCCACAGGGCCTGGCCCTTGTCGCAGGCGATGATGTCACCGCCGTCGAAGCTGACGCGGTCCAGATATTCCGCGATCGTCACCTGCAACCGTGTGCCGGCGATGCAGCGGAACAACTCGCCTTCGTAGTCGCCGTGGACTTCACGATCGGGCCGGACCTGCGACGCCGGGTGCGGCACGTTGCGGTCGTCGATACAGACGGCCTGGATCACCACCCGCTTCTCGAAGCGACGGTATTCCTCGTAGGGCACGCGGATCACTTGGGCGACGGCGGCCGATTCGACGTTCAGGCCGTTGATCGCGGTCGGATAGGGCTGCTCGACCGACACGAAGGCCGATCCACCCGCGCCACCCCCGATATTGCCATACGAACGACCGGTCGCGGCGCTGACGGAACGCGCGTTCAGGCTCGACCGGGCCTCGGCATTGGCATTGGCGTTCGCATTGACGTTGTTGCGAACGTTGACGTTCACATTGATGTCGCCGCCCGGGTAGGTGGGCGGATAGGTCGGCGGGTACACCGGCGGATGGGTGGGCGGATACACCGGCGGCTGGGTCGGCGGATGCGACGGCGGGTAGGTCGGCGGCGGGGGTGGCTGACAGCCGCCCGTGCACTGGGCCGATGCCGTGCCGGCGATGGCGCTGAGGGCTGCGGCGCCGATGGCGGCCGATACCCAGGTCTTGATCCGCACCCGCATGGGCTGGCTCCTGAAAATCCAAATCCGGGAAGCGCCATGCAACAGGCGTGCCGCTCTCGAACCCGCATTGAAACAGGAAAGCCTTAGGTTTCCGTTGCCAAGGACGGCACTTCTTTTGCGGCGTGACCTCGTGAAGGCGAGGATCATGATCCATTCCGGCACACAACGACTGATCGACCTGTGGTCCGACCTGCCCGACGCGGGTCGAATCCCGATGCGGGCCGATTTCGATCCGGTCTCGCTGGGTCGCTTGCTGCCCCAGGCCCTGATCGTCGAGCGCGGTCTGGCCGCCCTGCCCGTCCGTCTCTCTGGCGGCTGGATCGAGACCCTGCACGGCCAGCCGCTGAAGGGCCTGGACTGGCTGAGCGTCTGGGCATCCGACAGCCGCCCCCTCGTCCACGCCAGCGTCGTCCAGGCCTTCCGCGAAGCCCGCCCCGTCGTCCTGGCCGCCGGGGCCCAGCGGATGAGCGCCGTGGTCGAGATCGTCATCGCCCCTCTGCGCGGACCCGATGGCACCGCCGATCGGGTCGTCGGCCTGTACCAATGGACCCGACCCGCCGATCGCGCGGCCAAGGACGTCGGCGACCTGACCGCCCGCATGGCGATCGGGGTCGGTCCGATGGGTCGCGCACCCCTGGTGCTGGCGGCGGTGAACGGGCGGCGGGTGGCCTAAAGCGGCTTCATATCCCGCACATACCTTTTCCAGTTCTGCACATAGTGCTCGGCCGAGGCCTCCAGCACCGCGAACTGGCCCGGCTCCAATGCCCGCACGACCTTGCCCGGCTGACCCATGACCAGCGATCCGTCCGGGATCACCTTGCCCTCGGTGATCAGGGCATTGGCCCCGATCAGGCAGTTCTTCCCGATCTTCGCCCGCCCCAGCACCACCGCCCCGATGCCGATCAGGGTGTTGTCGCCGATCTCGCACCCATGCAGCATCGCCATATGGCCCACGGTAACCCCGCGCCCGATCGTCAGCGGTTCGCCCGCATCGGTGTGCAGCACGCTGCCGTCCTGGATGTTGGAGTTCTCGCCGATGGTGATGGGGTCGTTGTCGCCCCGCAGCACCGCCCCGAACCAGACGCTGGCTCCCCGTTTCAGCACCACGTCGCCGATCACCACGGCATTGGGCGCGATCCAGTATTCGTCCGCGTTCGGAAGCTGTGGAGACTTGTCGCCCAGCGTATAGATCGTCATCACATCACCGTCACAACTCAGGAAAATGAGGCCTTTAAGCCTTCGTAAACCACGTTAGCATCAAGGTGTCTTAGCGATTCGAGGCCGCCCGTTCTGGCCTCGGATCCGTAGCCGGATCAAGCCCGGTCCGGTCAAGCCGCAAGGAGACGCGAGTGTCGCGTTGGGTTCGGCGGTGGGTTCGCCCACTGGAAGCTGGTTCTTCTCCCGACCCCGGATGTGGCGTCCGTGCCTCTGATCTCCTCCCCCAAACCGCTGAAGGCGCTGTCATTCTGGCATCGCCTTTTTTCTTGTCCCGCGCCGACCGGATCATCCAGACGGCGTCTCCTAAAGCCATGAGGCCGTGATGACCAAGCGTGCAGCCATCAAGCGTCAATCTCGCGAAGGCGGAGCCTTCGACGGACCGGACTATGGGTCGGATTCCAAGGTCCGGCGTCTGCCCACCGCCTCGAACCGGGGCTGGTCGCCCAACCCGTCGAACGACGACGGTCGCGAACAGGGCTACCTCAAGACGCTGAAACCGAAGTCGGAGGGCCAGGCCGCCCTGCTGAACGCCATCGACACCTCCAACCTGTGCGTGGCGCTCGGGCCCGCAGGCACCGGCAAGACCTATCTGGCCGTCGCCAAGGCGGTTGAGGCCCTGGAAGCCGGCAAGGTCGGCCGCATCGTCCTGTCGCGCCCTGCCGTCGAGGCCGGGGAGTCGATCGGCTTCCTGCCCGGTGCCATGGAAGACAAGCTGGCCCCCTATCTCCGCCCCCTCTACGACGCCCTGTCCGACCGGTTGACGATGAAACGGGTCGGGGCCCTGATGGCCGAGGGGCTGATCGAGATCGCGCCGGTGGGATACATGCGCGGTCGCACCCTGAACAACGCCTTCATCGTCATCGACGAAGCCCAGAACTGCACCTACGTCCAGCTCAAGATGCTGCTGACCCGGCTGGGCTGGCATTCGACCATGGTGGTCACGGGCGATCCCGGCCAGACCGACCTCTTGCCCTCGCTGTCGGGGCTGGCCGACATCGCCACCCGACTGGAAGCCGTGCCGGAAATCTCGGTCGTCCGCCTGGCGGAACAAGACATCGTTCGCCACCCGCTGGTCGCCTCGATGATCGGGGTCCTCTAGTTCGACACGCCCCCTTCCTCGGCGCGAGCGAAGGGGGCGGCCACGATCACGCGGTGTAACAACCGCCCTCGCCTTTCGCCGCGACGCGCGTTAGTCAGTCTGCAATCGCGAGCGGGACCACCCGCCGCACGCCTCGACAGACCAACTGGCTAACTCAGGACGAACACATGACGCAGTGGGTGTACGGCTTCGGCGGAGGGTCCGCCGACGGCGACGCGTCGATGAAGAATCTGCTGGGCGGCAAGGGGGCGAACCTCGCCGAGATGTCGTCGCTGGGCCTGCCCGTTCCCCCCGGCTTTACCATCACGACCGAGGCCTGCGTCCACTACTATTCGAATGGCCAGCAATACCCCGACGGCCTGCACGATCAGGTCGCGGCGGGTCTGGCCAAGATCGAGGGCGTCGTCGGGAAAACCTTCGGCGATGCGGCCAACCCGCTGCTGGTCAGCGTCCGTTCCGGCGCCCGCGCCTCCATGCCCGGCATGATGGATACGGTCCTGAACCTGGGCCTTAACGACGCCACGGTCGAAGGGTTGGCGACACTCAGCGGCGACCGGCGTTTCGCCTTCGACTCCTACCGCCGCTTCATCACCATGTATTCAAACGTCGTGCTGGGTCTGAGCCACGACGACTTCGAGGAGGTTCTGGACGACCACAAGGATCGTCTCGGCGTCACCGTCGACACCGACCTGACCGCTTCGGACTGGGAAAAGATCGTCGCCGAATACAAGACCGTCGTCGAACGCGAGCTGGGCACGCCCTTCCCCCAGGATCCGCACGAACAGCTGTGGGGCGCCGCCTCGGCGGTCTTCGCCAGCTGGATGAACGACCGGGCCAAATTCTATCGTCGCATGCACGACATCCCCGAGAGCTGGGGCACCGCCGTCAACATCCAGTCGATGGTGTTTGGCAACATGGGCGAGACCTCGGCCACCGGCGTCGCCTTCACGCGGAACCCCTCGACCGGCGAGGCGCGGCTGTACGGGGAGTTCCTGATCAATGCCCAGGGCGAGGACGTCGTCGCCGGCATCCGCACGCCGCAGTCCCTGACCCGGATCGGTCGCGAGGAGATGGGCGAGACCGCCCCCTCGATGGAGGAGGCCATGCCGGTCGTCTTCGCCGAATTCGTCGATGTGGTGGGCAAGCTGGAAAGCCATTACCGCGACATGCAGGACATCGAGTTCACGGTCGAACAGGGTCGGCTGTGGATGCTGCAGACCCGTAACGGCAAGCGCACCGCCAAGTCCGCTCTGAAGGTCGCCGTCGATCTCGCCGCCGAAGGCGTGATCACCCAGGAAGAAGCCATCAGCCGGGTCGAACCCTCGGCCCTCGACCAGTTGCTGCACCCGACGCTGGATCCATCGGCGACCCGCAACGTCGTGGCGGCGGGTCTGCCCGCATCGCCGGGGGCCGCGACCGGCAAGATCTGTTTCGACGCCGACGAGGCCGAGCGGCTGAACCAGCTGGGCGATGCGGTGATCCTCGTCCGCGAGGAGACCAGCCCGGAGGACATCCACGGCATGCATGCGGCGCGCGGCATCGTCACGGCGCGCGGCGGCATGACCAGCCACGCGGCGGTCGTCGCGCGCGGCATGGGACGGCCTTGCGTGTCCGGTGCCGGTGAAATCCGCATCGACGAGAAGGCTGGGACGTTCACCGCGCGCGGTCGCACCTTCAAGGCTGGCGAGGTCATCACCATCGACGGCTCCAAGGGCGAGGTGCTGGACGGTGCCGTGGCCATGATCGAGCCGGAGCTGACCGGCGACTTCCAGACCCTGATGGCCTGGGCCGACAAGGTGCGCAGACTCAAGGTCCGCGCCAATGCCGAGACCCCGCTGGACGCCAAGACCGCGCGTGGCTTCGGGGCCGAGGGCATCGGCCTGTGCCGTACCGAACACATGTTCTTCGACGAGGCCCGCATCGCCACCGTGCGCGAGATGATCCTGGCCGACGACGAGGCCGGTCGCCGCACGGCCCTGGCCAAGATCGCCCCGTTCCAGAAGTCGGACTTCGTCGAGCTGTTCACCATCATGGCCGGTCTGCCGGTGACGGTGCGGCTGCTGGACCCGCCGCTGCACGAGTTCATCCCGCATACCGATGCCGACATCGACGCCCTGGCCGCCGCATCAGGTCTCGACGCCGACAAGCTGAAACGTCGGGCGAAGGAACTGCACGAGACAAACCCCATGCTGGGCCATCGCGGGTGCCGACTGGGCGTGGCCTATCCCGAAATCTACGAGATGCAGGTCCGCGCGATCCTCGAAGCCGCGCTGGAGGTCAAGAAAACCGCCGCCGAGGCCCCTATCCCCGAGATCATGCACCCGCTGGTCGCCATGGGTCTGGAGATGAAATATCTGCGCGAGCTGACCGACCGCACCGCCGAGGCCGTGTTCGCCGAGGCGGGGGACCGCGTCGATTATCTGGTCGGCACGATGATCGAACTGCCCCGCGCCGCCTTGCGAGCAGGAGACCTGGCCGAGCATGCCGAGTTCTTCAGCTTCGGCACCAACGACCTGACCCAGACCACCTTCGGCATCAGCCGC
The DNA here is from genome assembly GCA_943369795.1 of Rhizobium sp. Q54. Lineage (GTDB taxonomy): Bacteria > Pseudomonadota > Alphaproteobacteria > Caulobacterales > Caulobacteraceae > Brevundimonas. The sequence continues at coordinate 14,506 of CALROO020000041.1, forward strand.
GACGACTCCGGTCGTTTCCTCCAGGCCTATATGGACAAGGGCATCTTCGAGACCGACCCCTTCGTCCGTCTGGACCAGGAAGGCGTCGGCGACCTGATCCGCATCGCCGCCGAGCGCGGCGGGGCGGCGCGTCCCGACATTAAGATGGGCATCTGCGGCGAACACGGCGGCGATCCATCGTCGATCGCGTTCTGCGAGACCGTGGGCCTCGATTACGTCAGCTGCTCGCCCTACCGCGTGCCGATCGCGCGTCTTGCCGCGGCCCAGGCGGCCTTGAACGTCGAGCGGGAGAAGGATCGCTAGCGGCGTTCCCTCCCCCGTCCGCTCGCGTCAACGACCGATGTCGTAGGTGCCGGTGATGTCGATCCGGACCACCATCTCGCCCGCGCTGACGGGCGTGGACGCATCCGCCGCCTGCGCCCGCATGGCATACATCGGCATCGGCGGCGGCGGGCTGTAGCCTCCGCCCTCGCTCAGCGACCGGATCGGCCCCAGTGTGACCCCCAGGGCCTGGGCATACAGCCCCGCCTTGGCCTGCAGCGCCTGCACGGCCAGCACCCGTGCCTGATCTTCGGCGGCCTTGGGATCGACCAGGCCGAAACCGATGCCGTCGATCTGGTTCACGCCCGCCGCGACCACGGCATCCGCAGTCGTCCCGACCTTCTCCAGGTCGAGGATCCGCACCGTCACGCGGTTGTTCGCCTGATAGCCGCGCAGCCGGGGTGGCTGGTCCTGCACATAGTCGTATTGCGCCGACAGGTTCAGGCCCGAGGTCTGCACATCCCGCTCGGCGATGCCTGCACGACGCAGGGCGGCGACCACCTCCGTCATGCGGGTGGCATTCAGGGCCATGGCCTCGCGCGCCGTCGCGGCCTCGGTCACGACGCCGAAGGTGATCGTGGCCATGTCTGGCTGTACCCGCACCTCGCCCGAGGCCGTCAGGTTCAGCGCCGGGGTCTGGGCCATCGCATGGACCTGAAGCGGGCCAGACGGCGCGGGGGCGCTCTGGGCCAGGGCGGCCGGGGCCGACAGCGCCATCAGGGCCGAGCCCAGCATCACGGCAGGAAGGGTTTTCGTCATCGTCGCGTCTCCATCAAGCGATCCGGTCCGGTCTGGTGCGCCGGAGCCATGGCGACACCGTGACGCCGTGGGGCTGAACGCGATGCCGCGCCTTGCGACAGAAACCGTTCATCGACATGACATCGCCGACAGGTCGCCGGGACAGCGACCGCCCCTCCCCCTTTCGCCCCGCCGCCCCGCCTGCTAGGCCGTCGCCTCTTCCCCTGCCGGGGGCCCGTAGCTCAATGGTTAGAGCCGACCGCTCATAACGGTCTGGTTGGGGGTTCGAGTCCCTCCGGGCCTACGGAAGCCTTGTCATTCGTTTTCGGCGAATGCCTTTTGACCACGAGTTCTTGATGTCGAAGTTTGGTTCTTTCTGGCGCAAGCGCTACCGCCGCATCAAAAAGCTGTTTGGCGATGCGGACACCTTCTTCCGCGACACTCACCATACGCGGCGCCAGGTCACCAACATCGCGGCGCAACTGGACGAGCATCGTCGCGAGGTTCGCATGATGCTGTCGAACATCGCCTTGCCCGATCGCGCCCTGTGGATGACCAAGCCGGAAATGGTCGCGGCCGAACCCGCTGCCAATGCGTTCCCCAACTCCGTCGTATGTCGGCAGGAAAGTTTCGACGCGCCCTATTTCGCCTACTGGACGGCCCGGCTTGTTGAAGGCCTTCGCTATCACCGCAAAATCTGGGAATTCGTCTTCATTTGCCAGGCCCTATGGGAGCGCCAGATTCTGCGTCAAGGCGCGCGCGGCTTGGGTTTTGGAGTTGGGGTTGAACCGCTGACCGCCTATTTCGCGTCTCAGGAATGCCAGATCGTCGCCACGGACATGGATGCCGCTGCCGCCGTTGACATCGGGTGGGCCGCCACCAACCAGCATGCCGATGGCCGCGAACCGTTAAGACGCCCCAGCGTCTGTCCCGACAGCCTGTTCGACCGGAACGTTCAGTTTCGCGAGTGCGACATGAACGCGATCCCCACCGACCTGACCGACTTTGACTTTTGCTGGTCAGCCTGCGCGCTGGAACATCTCGGGTCGATCGAGAAGGGACTTCAGTTCATTGAAAACTCTCTGGCCTGCCTGAAACCGGGCGGGTGGGCCGTCCACACGACCGAATACAACCTCAGCTCGAATACCACGACCGTGGACAACATGGACACCGTCCTGTTCCGCAAGAGCGATCTGGAAGGTCTGGCGGACAGGCTTCGCGCGAAAGGTCATCACGTCGCGGCATTCGATTTCGACCCAGGCAGCCTGCCGATGGACGACTACATCGATCTGCCACCCTATCGCCACCACCCTCACCTCAAGGTCGCCCTGATGGGATATTCGACAACCTCGATCGGGATCATCGTCCAGCGCGGACCCAACTGATCCGCCGGGACCTCACTAAGATGATCTCAGTTCCAACCTGGAACGCCGGATCTTGATGCGCAGATAACGTCGGCGTGCCCAGATGCGACCTCGCCGGATCCAGGTCGCCTTGGGCCGGTACTTCAGCGGGACGACGTCAGCCGTCTCTTCCCCGTAGATAGCCGTCTGGGCGACATAGGCGACATGGGTCGGATTGAGAGAAATCGCGGTTCGGATTGCCGAGCGTGCCTCGCGTGGAGCGTCGTTCAACCAGCAAATATGCGCATACCAGGCCCAAAGATAGGCGAGGTTGGGCATTTCGCGAAGCACCTCGGTGGCGATTGCGTGCGCCTCATCGGGCCTGCCCGCAGCGATCAGTCCGTTGGCATAGGGGATCAGCAGCGACGACAGCCGTCCTGCGCTTGAAAGCGAACGTTCGAAGAGGGCCAACGCCTGGTCGTGCTGCCCATCGAGGGAAAGGCGTTCTGCCAGGGCAGACAGCGCATTTGGATCGTCGGGCGCAATCTCACAGGCCAGGCGAGCCAGACCGATGGCCGTTCGCGGACGACTCGGCGGTTGAACACGCATCATTTCATTCAGGTAGGCGATACTGGTTTTTCGAGCGGCCCATGCCGCATCGCGCGCCCTCTCGGCTTCGAAGGTGTCATCGAGAACGGCGACGACAAAGCTTTCGAGCAGTCCGACCTCGCGAAGATAGGTCGTGACCGGATGCCCCGTATTCGCCAGGGGGATGGCCTGAATCTCGATGTCTTGCGCTAATCGTCTTGCATGCATGCCGTCAGCGCTTTTCGGGTCGAAGATGACGACGGGACGCGCCTCACACCTTACCTTGCCGTCGATTTCCGGCAGCCAAACGATCGCATGCGCATGCTGGCTCCAGCGGTCGTCGAACGGCGGCTTGGCCGGATCGATCGAATACTGCGGTGACAGGGCCAGGACGGCATGGGCCCCGACGGCATCGGCGAACCGGATCGCCGCATAGCCGCCCATGCTGGATCCATAGGTCATCACCCGCGCCGATCCGGCGGTGGCCTCGCGCACGGTCGCAAGGGCGTCGGCCATGTCTGGATACTGGTACCAGTCCTCGCTCCGGCCCATCACATGGATGGCCGATACGTCGCGCGCGCGGAAGAACTCTTCGCCAAAGCCCTGCCGATCGAATCCGTGACCGATCCCGAAATTGTCGAACGTGATCACCCAACGATCCCGGTTCGATCCCGGAATGCACCGGACCACCAGGTTGTCGCTGCGATACAGATCAATCATCGCCGCTCCTTCTCGACTGATTTAGACCCAATTCGGGCGAGGAGAAAATCGTCCGCGCCCTGTGGGCCTCATCGCCGTATCCCGCTAAAGGTCCGCACACGTTCGTTCGCGGCAGCAGCAGACATCGATGAGTTTCAGAAAACGTCTCGCCCGCTTCCGACGCGCCCAGTTCGACGCCTTGCGCCTGCTGATCGGCGCGGATCGACCGTCGAAGGCGATGGACCGATCTGACAGGGCCGGATCGATCGACACGCCCTACTATCTCCTGGGTCCGGACCGGGCGATGGTCCGGCTGCGCAACGGTATGGTGCTGTTCGTGGACCCCAAGGACGAGCAGATCAGCGCCCAGCTGATTCTCTATGGCCAGTGGGAGGCGGTCGTCCACGCGGTCGTTGTGTCCCTGGTGAGCCCCGGCGACATCGTCATCGAGGTGGGTGCCAACGTCGGCTACCACACCGTCGGCATGGCGGCTGTGGTTGGGCCCACAGGATCGGTCACGGCGTTGGAAGCCAATCCCCGCATGACCGACCTCCTTGCCAGCTCGATGCGGATCAACGGCTTTGCGGAGCGTGTGACGATCGTAAACAAGGCGGCCATGGATCAGCCGGGCACGATATCTTTCGTGACTTCCCGCACCCAATCCGGTGGTGGCTACGTCAGCATCTGGGACGACAGCGTCCATGTCGATGGCGTATTCAACGAGGTGGAAGCCGTCAGACTGGACGACCTGGGCCATGATCGGGTCGACATGATCCGTGTCGATGCGGAGGGCTGCGAGCCCTTCGTGATGCGGGGGGCCGAACGCCTGATTTCGACGAACCCTGACATCATCCTGTGCATGGAGTGGATGGTGTACCAGATGCAGTCCCGAACTTCCGTTCAGGATTTTGTGGACTGGATGGTCGCGCAAGGTCTGTCATTCTGGCGTATCGAAGCTGATCGTACGCTCAAGCCAACTCCAGCGACGGACCTCCCCGATCTGGGTCCGAGCGAGATCGTCGCTTCGCGACGCCATCCCCTTCATCGCTAAGCGAAGTCGGCGACCGGGGATTCCCGATCGCCGTGTCGCCTAGAACCGCACTGCCGCCGTCACGCGGAACGAATGCAGTTCGAAGCTGTCGCCCGAACGCCGCTGGTCGGTGCCCATCGGGTTGCGCAGCAGGAAGGGGTTGGTCCCCGGTGCCGTGCCCTGGCTGACCCGGACCGTGTGCGGTTCGACGTCCAGATCGGTGTAGATGTATTCCACACCCACGCTGATGTTGGAGGCCACCTTGGTCTCGATGCCGCCGCCGACCTGGAAACCCTCGGCCGTGTCGTCCTGCTTCAGCGGGGCAAAGGCATTGGCCGTGTTGCTGGTCGCATAGGTCGAGTTCAGGTTGCCGCTGGCGAAGCCGCCGGTGACATAGGGCAGGAACCGACCGGTCGCGAAGCCCAGGCGAACCCGCGCGGCGGCCAGATAGTCCAGCTGCTGCTCGAAGCTGTAGTTGGCGGGCGTGGTGCTGAAGGCGGTGACGCTGTCCTCGCCGTCCGGCTTGCCGAACTCGACCAAAGCCCCGAACACGAACGATCCGGACTGGAAGTCATAGCCTACGCGGCCACCGATCTCGCCGCCGTCGTCCTTGTCGTCCTGACAGCCTGCGCCGGCGTTGTTGCCGTTCGGAGAGCCGTCGCAGAAGCCGGGAGAGAAGGCGTCCGGCCCGGTCGTGGCATTCATCGCCCGCACGGTGTCGTTGAAGGTGCCATCCAGATTGGTGTCGAACAGAACGCGCTCGTCGTCCTGGCCCTGGACCTTGGAGTAGCCGGCGAAGCCACCGGCATAGAAGCCCTGCCAATCCTGGGCAGCGGCGGCGCTGGCACCGAGCAGAACGGTCGAGGCCACGCTCAGGGCCAGATAGGTGCGGATCGTCATGGTATGGCTTCCTCCAGAAATGTCCGATGTCGGACGTGCCGAGGCTGAGCTACGGACCAGCGATCGTCCGGATGCGCCCCAGAGGACTGCCAGGGATTCGAGCGCCGCACCTGTGGCAATCAGGACACATTCTCGCCATGCCGCGCCCGCGCTTCGACATTGGCGACCCGTCCGGTTCGGCCTATATCCCGACGCCCGCTTCGGAGCCGACCATGGCCTATGTCCCCCGTCCCGACCGCCCCGCCGACAAGGCTGAAGCCTATGCCGAGGTGGAGGCCGAGATCCTGGCCGTGTTGGAGGGCGAGCCCAACCAGGTCGCGCG
>CALROO020000042.1:0-20162 GCA_943369795.1 Rhizobium sp. Q54
TGCGGGTGCGGCTGATGGGCGGCACTCTGCGTCGCCGCCTGCAGATCATGGCCGAGCGGCCCAGCGACCACGACATCGCCGTCGAGGAATGCGCCCGCCTGAGCCGCGCGGTGTCGGAGGTGTTCGACGCCGCCGATCCGATCGCGGGCGAATATCTGCTGGAGGTGTCGTCGCCGGGCGTGGACCGTCCGCTGACGCGCCAGTCCGATTTCGACCTGTTCGAAGGCTATGAGGCGCGACTGGAAACCGACCGGATGGTCGAGGGCCGCAAGCGTTTCAAGGGTATCCTGGCCGGCACCGACGGCGAGAACATCGCCATCGATCTTGACGGGGAGGAGGACACCGCCCTGATCCCCTTCGACTGGCTGGTGGATGCCAAGCTGGTGCTGACCGACGAACTGATGAAGGCGGGGGCTGAAAAGCGCGCCGCCCGCAATGACAACGATACAACCGAGACCGAGGACTAAAGACATGGCTGTTGCCGGCGTTTCCGCGAACCGTCTTGAACTGCTGCAGATCGCCGATGCGGTCGCGCGCGAGAAGAACATCGACAAGGAGATCGTCGTCGAGGCGATCGAGGAGGCGATCCAGAAGGGTGCCAAGTCGCGTTACGGCGCTCATCACGACATCCGCGCCAAGATCGACATCAAGACCGGCGAGCTGAGCCTGACGCGTCACGTCACCATCGTGCCCGACGACTGGCAGCCGGAAGACGAACTGGAAGAGTTCAACGACAGCGCCATGGTGCGCCTGACCGACGCGTCCAAGCGCGATCCGGAAGCCGAGGTCGGCAAGGAATACGTCGAGAACCTGCCGCCGTTCGACTTCGGCCGGGTGCAGACCCAGATGGCCCGCCAGGTCGTCATGGGCAAGGTTCGCGACGCCGAGCGCGCCAACCAGTATGAAGAGTTCAAGGACCGCGTCGGCGAGATCGTCAACGGCACGGTCAAGCGCGTCGAATACGGCAACACCGTCGTCGATCTGGGCCGGGGCGAGGGCATCATGCGCCGCAACGACTCCATCCCGCGCGAGGTGTTCAACATCGGCGACCGGATCCGCACCTATATCTATGACGTCCGCGCCGAGGCCAAGGGCCCGCAGGTCATGCTGTCACGCTCGCACCCCGGCTTCATGGCCAAGCTGTTCGCCCAGGAAGTCCCCGAGGTCTACGACGGCGTGATCGAGATCCGCGCCGCCGCCCGCGACGCCGGTTCGCGTGCCAAGATGGCGGTGCTGTCGAACGACAGCTCCATCGATCCCGTCGGTGCCTGCGTCGGTATGCGCGGCTCGCGCGTTCAGGCGGTCGTCGCTGAACTGCAGGGCGAGAAGATCGACATCATCCAGTGGAATAACGATGAGCCGACCTTCATCGTGAACGCCCTGGCCCCGGCCGAGGTCTCCAAGGTCGTGCTGGACGAAGAGGCCGACCGGGTCGAGGTGGTGGTGCCGGACGAGCAGCTGTCGCTGGCCATCGGCCGTCGCGGCCAGAACGTCCGCCTCGCCTCCCAGCTGACCGGCTGGCAGATCGACATCATCACCGAAAGCCAGGATTCCGAACGTCGTCAGAAGGAGTTCGGCGAGCGCACGGCCCTGTTCCAGGAGGCCCTGGACGTCGACGAGGTCATCGCACAGCTGCTGGTCACCGAAGGCTTCGCCACGGTCGAGGATCTGGCCTTTGTCGAGCCCTATGAAATCTCCGAGATCGAAGGTTTCGACGAGGATACCGCCGAGGAACTGCAGGCCCGTGCCCGCGACTTCCTGGACCGTCAGGCCGCCGAGCTGGATGCCAAGCGCGTCGAACTGGGCGTCGAGGATGCCGTTCTGGCCGTGCCGGGCGTGACCGGTGCCATCGCCGTTGCCTTGGGCAAAGGCGGGGTCAAGACGGTCGAGGACTTGGCCGACCTGGCCACCGACGAAATCCGTGGCGGCTATGAGGTCAAGAACGGCGAGCGCGTGAAGGTGCCCGGCGTGCTGGAGAGCTTCAACCTGGCCCAGGAAGAGGCGGAAATGCTGATCCTGCAGGCCCGCGTGGCCGCTGGCTGGATCGACGCGTCCGAACTGCCTCAGCCGCCCGAGCCGGAATACGAGGAAGAGGTCGAATACGCCGAGGGCGAATATGACGCCGACGCGGTGTTCGGCGATGCACCCGAAGCCGATGCCGAAACCGCTGATGCCGATGCCGACGAGGTCCTCGCCGAGGACTCCGACGACACGCGCGACGCGTGATGGGAGACCGGATCGTTCATGGGGTTGCGCGACGCGACGATCGATAGAGACCGCCGGGACCTGGTGACGCACCAGGTCATGGACGAATCTCGCCTGATCCGCTTCGTCGCCGCCCCGGACGGTTCGGTCGCCCCCGATCTGGCACGCAAGCTGCCGGGGCGCGGCCTTTGGGTCGCCGCCGATCGCGCATCCATCCAGGCGGCGGTCAAGAAGAACCTGTTCAGCCGCGCGGCCAAGGCCCCGCTGAAGCCGGCGGCCGATCTGGCCGATACGGTCGAAACCCTGCTGGTCCGGCGCTGTCTGGATCAGCTGGGTCTTGCCCGGCGCGAGGGCGTGCTTATCTCTGGCTTCGAAAAATCGCTGGCCAATATCCGCGCCGGAAAAGTGGCCTGGATCGTGGAGGCGTCGGACGGTTCCGCCGACGGACGTGGCAAGCTGCTGGCTCTGGCCGGGCACATGTCGCCGCCCCCGAAAGTGTGCGGCACATTCAGCGCCGACGATTTGAGTTTGGCCCTTGGGCTGGAAAATGCGATACATGCCGTCCTGCTGACAGGCGGGCGGGCCGATCGCTGGACCATTGAGGTCGAGCGACTGGCGGGATTTCGATCGCTGATACCCACGGATTGGGGTGTCGGAGCGGCTGAGGGCCCGAGCAAGGATTCTGACGGGCGGAGTTCCGTTCCCTCATAGGGGGCGGGGCGACGCGCGGCTTTTTGTGTTTGAACGAGAGGGTGGCGGATGTCCTGCCGCCCCGAGTAAAGCGACCGAATGACTGACGAGAACGACAAGACCAAAGACGGCGCATCGCAGGCTCCGACCGGGACGCCCTCCCAGACGGGACCGCGCGCGCCGCTGAGCCTGAAGCCACGCCAGGCGGGAGCGGTTTCGGCCGGCACCGTCAAGCAGAGCTTCAGCCACGGCCGGACCAAGACCGTGGTGGTCGAGACCAAGCGCCGCGTCGGCGCGACGCCCGGGCATCAGCGTCCGCAGGGCTTCGATGTCGCGCGCCCGCGCACCGAGGTCGCCCCGCCGCCGCGTCCGGCTGCTGCGCCTGCGACGGGTCCTGCCGGTGGTCGCCTGTCCAACGAGGAACAGGAAGCCCGTCGCCGCGCCATCGAATTGGCCACCCAGGCCCAGGCCGAGAAGGCCCGCGCCCAGGCCGCCGAGCAGGCGCGCCGCGACGCTGCCGCCCGCGAACAGGCCGCCGCCGCCGAACAGGCCGCCAATGCCGCCCAGGCCGAGGCCGCCGCTGCCCGCGCCGCCGCCGAAGCCGCCCGAGCCGAAGCCTCCAAATTGGCGGCTGCCGCGCCTGCGCCCGCCAAGCCCGTCGCCAAGCCGGCCGCGCCCGTCGCTGCGGCCCCGACGCCTGCGCCAGCGCCTGCCGCGCCGGCACCGACCCCCGCGCCTGCGGCACCGGCGCGTCCGGCACCGCCCGCCCGTCCGGTCGTCAACTTCGGCCAGCGCGTGCCCAAGGCCCCCAATCCGTCGCGCGCGCCTGCCGAGCGTCCGGCCTTCGGCGGTCGGTCCGCCCGCGAACAGGCGATGGGCGGCGGCGAGAAGTCCTATTCCGACCGTCCTGCCGCGCCGTCCAGTCGTCCGGCCAAGCCGGCTGAACCTGTCCGCTATTCGGCCCTGAACCCGCGCCCGGCACCGGGTGCGGCCCGTCCGGGTGGTGCCCGCACCGGCCCCGGTGGTCGCCCTGCGCCCAACGCCCCGCCGGCCCAGGCCGAGGTGGCGCGTCCCAGCCGTGCGCCCGGCGGCGGCTTTGCCCGCCCCGTCAGCCGCGAGGACGACCGCGACAAACGCTTCTCCGACGCCGGCAAGGCCGTGTCGCGCACGCGTGGCGAGCCCAAGCGCCGCGAAGGCCGCCTGACCATCTCGGCCCTGGCCGGTGATGGAGATACCGCAGAGCGCATGCGCTCGCTGGCCTCGGTCCGCCGAGCCCGCGAACGCGAGAAGGAAAAGCGCAAGGGTGGATCGACCGATGCGCCGAACCGTCCGCGCGAGGTCGTCATTCCCGACGTCATCACCGTGGGCGATCTGGCCAATCGGATGGCCGTGCGCGGCGTCGATATCGTCAAGTTCCTGATGAAGCAGGGCCTGATGATGAAGATCAACGATGTCATCGACACCGACACCGCCGAGCTGGTGGCCGACGAATACGGCATGACCGTCAAGCGGGTGTCCGAGTCCGACGTCGAGACGGGCTTCCTGTCGGATGCAGTCGATGACGAGGCGACGACGCCGCGTGCGCCGGTCGTGGCCATCATGGGCCACGTCGACCACGGCAAGACCAGCCTGCTGGACGCGCTGCGCACCACGGATGTGGCCGCGGGCGAGGCCGGCGGCATCACCCAGCACATCGGTGCCTATCAGGTGAAGACGCCTTCGGGCGAGGCCGTGACTTTCCTGGACACGCCCGGCCACGCCGCGTTCAGCGCCATGCGCACACGCGGTGCCAACGTCACCGACATCGTCATCCTGGTGGTGGCGGCCGACGACGGGGTCATGCCCCAGACGATCGAGAGCATCCAGCATGCCAAGGCGGCAAACGCCCCGATCATCGTGGCCGTCAACAAGATCGACAAGCCGGATGCGGACCCGCAGAAGGTCGTCAACGAGCTGCTGCAGTACGAGATCATCGGCGAGGCGCTGGGTGGCGACACCCAGATCGTCGAAGTCTCGGCCAAGGCCAGGACCAATCTGGACGGCCTGATCGAGGCCATCCTGCTGCAGGCCGAGGTCATGGACCTGAAGGCCGATCCGGAACGCTCGGCCGAAGGCGTGGTCATCGAGGCCAAGCTGGACAAGGGCCGCGGCCCGGTCGCCACCGTCCTGGTCAAGCGCGGCACGCTGAAGCGCGGCGACATCGTCGTGGCCGGTTCGGCCTGGGGCAAGGTTCGCGCCCTGCTGAACGAGCGCAACGAGCAGCTGACCGAGGCCGGCCCGTCCGTCCCGGTCGAAATCCTGGGTCTGGACGAGGCTCCGTCGCCCGGCGACATCTTCGCCACGGTGGAGAACGAGGCGCGCGCCCGCGAACTGACCGAGTTCCGTGCCCGTCAGAAGCGCGAAAAGGCGACCGGCGGCATCAACCAGGTCAGCCTGGTCGACATGATGGCCAAGCTGGGCTCCAAGAAGATCAGCGAACTGCCGGTCCTCATCAAGTCGGACGTCCAGGGCTCAGGCGAGGCCATCCAGGGCTCACTGGAGAAGATGGGCAACGACGAGGTCCGCGCCCGCGTCGTCTATTCGGGTGCCGGCGGTATCACCGAGAGCGACGTGCAACTGGCCAAGTCGGCCGGCGCGCCGATCCTGGGCTTCAACGTCCGGGCCTCGAAACAGGCCAAGGACCTGGCCGATCGCGAAGGCGTGGAGATTCGCTACTATTCGATCATCTACGACCTGCTGGACGACATGAAGGGCGTGCTGTCCGGCATGCTGGCCCCGCTGCAGCGCGAAACCTTCCTCGGCAACGCCCAGGTGCTGCAGGTCTTCGACATCTCCAAGACCGGCAAGATCGCCGGCTGCCGGGTGTCCGAGGGCGTGGTCCGCAAGGGGGCCAAGGTCCGGATCATCCGCGACGACGTCGTGGTTCTGGAACTGGGCACGCTCACGACGCTCAAACGCTTCAAGGACGAGGTCAACGAGGTCCCGTCGGGCCAGGAGTGCGGCATGCACTTCCAGGGCTTCCAGGACATCAAGGCCGGCGACTACATCGAGTGCTTCACGGTCGAAGAGATCAAGCGCACGCTGGACTAGTGACGACAGGGCGGAGGCACGGCGACGTGCCTCCGTTTTGCCTCATGCATTGAGGATCAAGCCTCATGAACCGCCTTCTGATCCCGCTTCTGGCCTTCGTTTCCTTTGCCGGACCGGCGATGGCTGAAACGCGCTATCTGGCGTTCGATGCGTCCAATCGCGTGACCCAGGCCCTGACGCGCGGGGTGACGCTTGAGGCGGACCGGGGCCTGTTTGGCGCGATCAGCGTGCGGCGGATCATCTCCACCTCGAACCGCGGCTCGGCCGACATCCGTCGCGGCGGTCCTGACGCCGTGCGGCGCGCCTTGCCAGACGGCTCGCGCGAGACCAGCGTCTATACGATCAGTCCCGAAGGCGGCGGACGCGGCCTCAGCCGCGCCCTGTGTCCCAGTGCCGACGAGGCCTGGCTGGTGCTGGGGCGGGTGCGTTTGGGGCGGCCCCTGACCCTGCATGCGGTCGGGCGCTGGACCGACGGCACCTACCGCCACTGTGTCGAGCTTTCGTACGATTGGCGCGGCGAGTGGGCCATGCCGCCGGCAGCGTCGCCGGATGCTGATGCGGCGGTCGCACGGCCGTGACTGATCCGTCGGCTGGTGTTGACTATGTGGCCCCTGCGTTCGACAAGGCCTGACCCTTTTTCCTAACGGTCCCGTCGCCGCCCGCGCCGGGGCCATCTCGTTTCAGGAGGTCTGTTCCGTGTCCACCGAACATCTGATGGGTGTCTACAACCGCGCGCCGCTGGAGGTCGATCGCGGTCAGGGCGCCCGTCTGTGGGCCAAGGACGGGACCGAATATCTGGACTGCGTCATGGGCATTTCGACCAATGCCCTGGGCCATGCCCACCCCGTCCTGATCCAGGCGGTCAAGGACCAGGCCGAAAAGCTGTGGCACGTCTCAAACATCTTCCGCATCCCGGGCCAGGAGGCCCTGGCCGACGCCCTGTGCGCGAAGTCGTTCGCCGATGTCGTCTTCTTCACCAACTCCGGCACCGAGGCGGTCGAGTGCGCGATCAAGACGGCGCGCAAATACCACTCGGCCAAGGGCAATGCCGAGCGGATCGACATCTACGGCTTCGACGGCAGTTTCCATGGCCGGACCTATGGCGCGATCAACGCCGCCGCCAACCCCAGCTATACCAACGGCTTCGGCCCGCCGATGGAAGGCTTTCACCAGCTGAAGTTCGGCGATCACGACGCGATCAAGGCCGCCATCGCCAACCCGACCACGGCCGCCATCATCGTGGAGCCCGTGCAGGGCGAGGGCGGATGCCGGGCCATTCCGGAAGTCTGCCTGCGCGGCCTGCGCGAGCTGTGCGACGAGCACGGGGTGCTGATCATCTTCGACGAGGTCCAGTGCGGCATGGGCCGGACCGGCAAGCTGTGGGCGCATGAGTGGGGCGGCATGACGCCCGACATCATGGCCATCGCCAAGGCGCTGGGCGGCGGCTTTCCCATCGGGGCCTGTCTGGCGACGACTGAGGCCGCCAGCGGCATGGTCGCGGGCGTGCATGGCTCGACCTTCGGCGGCAATCCGCTGGCCATGGCGGTCGGCCTGGCCGCGTTTGGCGAGGTCTCGAAGCCCGAGACTCTGGCCAACGTCAATGAGATCGCCGGCTATCTGAAGCAGCAGTTGAACGGGCTGAAGGACCGTTATCCCGACGTCATCGTCGAGGTGCGCGGCAAGGGCCTGCTGATGGGGGTCAAGCTGATCCCCAACAACCGCGACTTTATGGGCTGGGCCAGAGACGAGGCGCAACTGCTGGTGGCCGGGGGTGGCGACAATCTGGTCCGCATCCTGCCGCCCCTGAACCTGACACTGGACGAAGCGCGCGAGGCGGTCGAGCGGTTCGAGAAGGCCTGCGAGGTCGCGCGCGGCAAGATGGCGACGGCCTGAGACGCGACTTCAGCCGCCTCCCAGATCCTGCCTGACCGAACGGGGTACCTGTCCGGTAGGGCAGTGGGTGTAGCGATCGCCGTATTCGACGGTCGAGAAGCTGCCGGGCCCGTTGACGACGATGTCGAAGTCTGCGCGGTCGATCTGATCCAGCTCGTTGCGGCTGGAGGCCCTGATCCGATAGCGGTTGCCGCCCAGCGCCTCGAAGGCGTCGATGGTGATGGCGCCGTCGAACGAGGCCAGCGTACGCTCGTCGAAATAGCTGATCATGTCGCCGCCATTCGCGATGGCCTGGGCGCAGGTCTGGCCGATGGCGTAATAGCCCTTCTCTAACGGAGGAAAAGCCAGAGCACCGCCAGACGATGATGCGGTCGGGGCGGTTGACGCCGCGGCCTGGCGTCCCTCGTCGGTCAGAGTGCAGATCTGCCCCTTGTCGCTGGTCCCGCCCAGGACGTATTCGCGGCCGTTCCATCGCAGGAATTCGATGCACCCCCCGTCTTCATCCATGCCGTTGACCATTTCGATGTCCGGCCATGCCAGCCCGGGGCGAGCATGAAATGCGTAGTGTCCGAAGGTTTCCCTGAAGTCGGCGATGGTCCGCCACTCTCCGCTCTGCTGAGTCAGCACAGTGATGCGGCGCTGGTTCATGCCATAGCAGTCGTCGCTGTCGCTCTTGACCAGCGCATCGGATCGACCGTCACTGTTCAAATCCCGATACTGTTCAATTTCGGCATAGACGGTGTCGCAGCCGTCCTCGCTGAAACGCCACTGGTTGTCGCCTTGCGGTCGGTCGAAACCGGCAGCGGTCATGATGGCCGTCATCTCGTTTTGAGGGACCGCCGGTCGATCCTGAACGCTGGGTGCCGTCGCGCCGCTGTCCACCGCCGTCTCGGGATTTGCGCGGGATTCAGAGCCACACGCCATGAGGCCGAAGGTCACCAAGCCAATGGCGACGCCCTGTCCCAGGGTCAAGCGTCCGGGTGAGCTTTGGAAGGTCATGGATGATCCCCGTGCATTCACAACAGAGCCAGCTAAACATCGGCGAGCGTCAGTGTCCAGAACGCGGCTCGACGGGCGCCGTGACCGCGCATCTCCCGCTTGCCATTCCCCCAGTCTGACAGCATGAACGCGCCAAACCGCCTGACGGCGGGAGGAGTTCATCATGGTGCGCCACTTCCTCGACATCCATCGCCTGTCCGCCGAGGACCTGCGCGCCATCCTCGACGACGCCCATGCCCGCAAGGCCGCGCGTCAGGGCTGGCTCAAGGGGCGCGTCGATGCCGATGCGCCGGCGAGGGATCGCGTCCTGGCGATGATCTTCGAAAAGAACTCCACCCGCACGCGCTTCAGCTTCGATGCCGCCATCCGCCAGCTGGGGGGATCGTCGATCATCGCCAATGCGGGAGACATGCAGCTGGGCCGGGGCGAGCCGGTCGAGGATACGGCCAAGGTGCTATCGCGCATGGTCGATGCGGTCATGATCCGCGCCAACGATCATGAGGATGTCGAGCGGTTCGCGCGGGTCTCGACCGTGCCGGTGATCAACGGCCTGACCGACCGGTCGCACCCCTGCCAGATCCTGGCCGACATCCTGACCATCGAGGAACATCGCGGGCCGATCGCCGGCAAGACGGTGGCCTGGGTCGGGGACGGCAACAACGTCTGCCACAGCTTCATGCATGCGGCGGCGAAACTGGATTTCCATCTGCAGGTCGCCTGTCCAGCCGACTATCATCCCGACCTGCACGATCTTGCCAAGGGCGGCGCGCATGTGACCCTGACCAGTGATCCGCGTGATGCGGTGAAAGGTGCCGACGTGGTCGTGACCGACACCTGGGTGTCCATGGGCGACGGTGATTATGAGGACCGGCTGGAGGCCTTCGACGGCTACACGGTCGATGAAGCCCTGATGGAGGCGGCGGCACCCGATGCGGTCTTTCTGCACTGCCTGCCTGCCCACCGCGGTGAGGAAGTCTCCGACGCCGTCATTGATGGCCCGCGCTCGCTGGTCTGGGACGAGGCGGAGAACCGCATCCATGCCCAGAAGGCCGTTCTGGCCTGGTGTTTCGGGGGCTGATCGCGACCAGCCCCCGTGGATTCATCAGCGCAGATTGACGTCCGCAACACCGCCGGCGTCGGGCGCGGTCTTGGTCAGATTAGCCTTGGCGATCTCGTAAAAGAAGCCGACGGGCCCCTTCTTGGACACCCAGACACGGCCGTCGTCGCCGTCGAAGCGCAACAGGCTCAGGTGCGGGTCGTCCTTGCCCTCGGGATACCAAGCCGCGACGATGGGGTTCCAGTTGCGGTCGATGACGCCCTGGTCGTGATCGATCGACAGCTTGCCGTGGAAGCAGGCCCAGACTTCCTGGTCCTTGGAGCCATAGGTGAACATGGCGTCCTGGGACCCGCCCGAGACGTCGCGGGCCAGGTCGGTGTCGTTGCGGGTGAAGAACCAGATGGTGCTGGTCTCCTCGTCGCGGAAGGCGGTCATCGGCTGGCTGTGATAGCCGGGCCGGTCCAGGCCCAGCATGCCGGTGTTGGACGACTTCAAGTGTTTCCAGAATTCGGTTTCGGCTTCGGCGGGGGTGAGGGTCTTGTCGCTCATGGCGGGCTCCTGATCGTTCGGGGACGGACAGGAGAAGGACCCAGCCCCGGCGAAGGTTCCGCGCAGCTAGCCCTCAGTATGTTCTCATCGGCATACCCATGAGGGCGGCCAGATGGATCGCCAGGATGAAAACGGCGGTGGCGGACAGCAGCATGATGACACGCCAGGGGATCATGCGTACGCCCTTTCGGGGATCCCACGGCCGCGCCCCACGCCAGCCCGCGAAGACCGTCAGGGCCACCGCGGCAATGATCAGGGCGAGGGTGAAGCTCAGGGACATGCGGGCCAAGTGGCCTGTGGGCCTGTCGGGCGCAAGGGCATGACTCCTTGCCGGGCCGTTAATCTTTACGGCGCATTAACCGCATCGGCGCGAGAAATCGTCTGCGTGCGGCGGTGTCCACAGGAAGTTCGTGACGACGCAACATCTAGCGGTTAACCACGCATTTACACCCACGATCTGGACGATTAGCGTTCGGCGTGAAGGTGGGGAGACGAATCAGTGAGCGCAGCGGCGCCTTGGAGCGTGAAGGGGATCGAACCCAAGGCCCGTGAGATCGCCAAGGACCTGGCGCGTCGCTCGGGCATGACCCTGGGCGAATGGCTGAACACCATGATCCTGGAAGACGGCGACGACGATGACGGCGTCGTACCGCTGGCGCGCCGCCCGCACGTCTCCGACACCTATGAGCGCCGCGGGCGCAGCCGCCGCCTGGACGATGCCTACGGTGCGGGCGACGAGGGCTGGCAGCGTCTGGGGGCCTCCATCGACGCCATCGCCGCGCGTCTGGAAGCCGCAGAGCGTCGTTCCACCGTGGCCATTCAAGGGGTGGATCAGGCGGTCAGCGGCCTGGTGCGCCGTCTCGACGGGCAGGATGCGACCGGCAAGACCTATGCGCGCCGTATCGACGACATCGCCGAGGAACTGCGTGAGGGCCACAAGCGGCTACGCAGGTTCGAGCAGGAAGTCGGGCCTCAGACGGCTGATGCCTTCGGCAAGATCGAGGCCTCGGTCGGGGCCATCACCGGCCGTCTCTATGACATCGAGGAGCGTCAGCGGGCGGGCACCGAAGACCTGCGTCGGCGCATGGAGGCCATCGAAAAGGCCGCCGGTCCCGGCGTCGGAACCGATCTGCTGGCCCAGGTCGGCGCGCGGCTGGACGAGGCTCAGGCGCGCACGACCGAGGCCCTGCGCGGGCTAGAGCGGTCGTTTGCCGGCCTGGACCAGCGCATGCGTGCGGCGGAGGGGCGGGTCGAGCCGGAAGGCGCGCGCGAGGCCGCCCGCTTCGAGAAGCTGGCCGAAACCCTGACCCGTCAGGTCGAGGCCAGCCGTTCGGAGATGATGCGGCGGCTCGACACCGCCGAGACCGAAGGCCGGATCGACCGGATCGAACGCGCCGTCCAGGCCATCGGCGATCAGGTCAAGGCTTCCGAGGAACGCGCCGCTCGTGCCGTCGAGGCCATGGGCCGCGAAGTCCTGAAGATCGCCCAGAACCTGAACGGGCGGGTGGAGGCCGTCGAGGCTGAGGGTGCCGGTCGTCTGGACCGCATCGTCGAGGCCGCCAGCCTAGCGGCGACACGCAAGGTCGAAGCCGAGATGGGCGAGCTGTCGCATGCCCTGACCCAGACCCTGACGCAGTCGCTGGACCAGCGGGTCGAGCGCCGCCTGACGGCATCGGACGATCGTCACGCGCTGGCCCTGGAAACTCTGGGCAGCGAGATCACGCGCATCTCCGACCGCCTCAGCGAGCGTATCGCCCAGTCCGAGCGCCGCTCGGCCCAGGCCCTGGACGATATCGGCCAGCGGCTGAGCGAAAGCTCGGGCCGGATCGAGCAGCGCTACGACCGCGCCTCCGGCGAACTGGCCGAGCGCATGCGCCAGTCCGAAGAGCGTACGGCGGCCCTGCTGAGCGAGGCACGTGACACCCTTCTGCGCCGGGTCGAGCCAAAGCCTGCGGTCGCAGCTCCGGTCTATCAGTCGGTGCCCGACTGGCGCACGGCAGCCTATCCTGAAGCCAGCTTCCCCGACGCAGCCTTTCCCGATTCCGATTTCGGCAAGGCGGACTTCGGCGGCGTCGAATCGCCGTTCGCTGATCCGATGTTCGAGGACGCAGCCCCGTCTACCCAGACCGCCAAGACCGCATGGGCCGATGAAGTCGTTGAGGCCGAAACCCCGGCATCGATCGGCGCCGAGTCTGAGTCCGACGATCCTGTCGCGCCGACGACCGGGACATCGGCCGCCATGGTGTCCGACGACCTTCTGGACGCCGTTCTGCACGGGCCCTTGTCGCAGGACCGCGACGAGGCTCTGGAGACCGAGGTCGATCAGCCTGTCGATGCCGAGCCACCGGTCGTGCCGACCTTCGAAAGCGCGCCTGCACCTCGACCGACGTCCACACCGTTCGGCCAAGGCTTCGGCGGGGCCGATGTGTCGGACGCTCTGGCCGCGACCGCGCCCGATATTCTGGACGACGACGTCGATGACTTCGGCACGGATTTCGACGCCGGCACCGACTTCGTCAGTGATCGGACGGTCCGCTCGTCGGATACGCGCCAGACTATCGACGCGGCCCGTGCGGCGATGGCTCCGACCGACGTCGAGGCCCCGCGTTCCGCCTTCGGACTGAAGCGCGGCGGCAAGTCCAGGCTTCAGGAGCGGATGGACAAGCAGTCGGGCGGCACGATGCGCAAGGCGCTGGGGGCTTCGGCCCTGGCCGCGACACTGACCGTGGCGGGCGTGGTCGCCTATGGTCAGATGACGGGCAACGGCATCGCCATTCCCGGTCTGGACCGGTTTACCGGTGGCGGCGCGACCGTGACCCCGACGGCGGCCCTGGCCATGACGCCGGCGGCACCGTCAGAGGCCGACCTAGCCCGCGGCGAAATCCTCTATGAAGAGGCGATCACCAAGCTGGATGCCGACGACGCGACCGGTGTCGACACCCTGAAGCAGGCGGCAGACCTCGGCTTTGGCCAGGCCCAGTTGCATTTGGCGGGCCTCTATCAGGACGGCGGCAAAGGACTGGACATCGATCCGGTTCAGGCCCGGCTCTGGGCCAAGCGCGCGGCTGAGGGCGGCGATGCCCGGGGCATGCACGCCTATGGCATGTATCTGTTCGAAGGCTTCGGCGGCACGCAAGACGGCCCCTCGGCCCTGACCTGGCTACGTCGGGCGGCCGATCAAGGTCTGGTCGACAGCCAGTACAATGTCGCCAAACTGTACGAGACCGGCGAAAACGGCATCGGCCAGGACCTGTCGGAGGCCTATAAATGGTATCTGATCGCCGCCCGTTCCGGTGACGGCGACGCCCAGGCCTCGGTCGAGCGTCTGAAGGCGACCGTGCCGACCGAGGTTCGCGGACAGGCCCGTGCCGAGGCCGAGCGGTTTCAGGTCGAGCCCCTCGGGTAAGCCTGGCGGCAGTTATTCCGGGCGCGGCGGGTGGCGGTAAACATCTGACGCGTCTATGCGTTTGAGACCTTCACCGTCGCTTTCGGGCGTTTGATTTCCGTTCCAGCCGAAGGCGCGTCCTTTGGATATCTATCTGCCGATCGCCGAGGTTTCGGTGAACTGGCCGTTCCTGGTTCTGCTGGGGGCGATGGTCGGTTTCGTGTCCGGGCTGTTCGGCATCGGCGGGGGCTTTCTGATGGCCCCCATCCTGATCTTTCTAGGCATCCCCCCAGCCGTGGCCGTCGCCAGCCAGGCCAGCCACGTCGTCGCTTCCTCGACCTCGGGCGTCATCAACTACGCCGGTAAGAAGGCCATCGATTTCAAGATCGGCGGCGTCATGGCGATCGGCGGGGTGCTGGGTGCCCTCTTGGGGGTCGAGCTGTTCCGCTACCTGCGCCTGCTGGGACAGGCGGATCTGGCGGTCGCCCTGTCCTACCTGCTGTTCCTCGGCGCGATCGGCCTGATGATGCTCTACGAAAGCCTGGGGGCCATCCTGCGCCGCGTGCGGGGCGAGGTGGTGCCGCACAAGGAGCGGCGACGTCCGCTGTGGCTGTACGGCCTGCCGCTGAAGATGCGGTTTCCGCGCTCGGGCCTGTACATCAGCGCCATCCCACCGCTGGGTCTGGGCCTGCTGGTGGGCATCCTCTCGGCCATCATGGGCGTGGGCGGCGGCTTCATTCTGGTGCCGGCCATGCTGTACGTCCTGCGCATGCGGGCCAGTGTGGTGGTCGGGACCAGCCTGTTCCAGATCATCGTCACGACCGCCATGACCACCGTGCTCCAGGCCGGACGGAACCAGACGGTGGATGTCGTGCTGTCGACGATCCTGTTGCTGGGTGGGGTCGTCGGGGCCCAATATGGTGCCCGCTGGTCGGGCAAGTTCCGCGCCGAGGAGCTGCGGGCCGTCCTGGGGCTGATCGTCCTGCTGGTCGGGATCCAGATGGGGCTGGAACTGTTCGTACGGCCCAGCGACTTGTTCGCCTTTGCCCCCGGCGTGAACTGAGGAGGGTGTGATGATGCAACTGCCGCCACCCCCGCCCGCCGTCGAAGCACCTGCGCCCACGGCAGAGCCGTCGGTCGCTACGACCCAGCAGGTCCGCGTCGCCGCCGCCCTGACCAATGCCGAGGTGCGGGTCGACTCCAGCTTCCGGGGGGCGTCGATCGTCCTCTACGGCGCGGTGTTCAATCCGACGGACACGCCCGCCGATGTCGTGGTGGTGGTGCGCGGCCCTGACGGTCCGGTGCGTCTGGTCAAGAAGACCCGCAACACGGGCGTCTGGCTGAACAGCCGCCCGGTGCTGTTCGAGGGCGCGCCCGGCTTCTACATGACGGCGACCAGCCGCCCCCTGTCCGACATCGCCGACTTCGGCCAGCTACGTCGCGAGGGCATCGGCCTGGATCACCTGCGTATCAATGCGCCGGAGGAGAGCCGGACTGTCACCCGCTATGGCGTACGCGACGTGGTCGTCAGCCGCCTGGGCGAGGACTATCTGGACTGGCGCCGCGCGGTGATCCGCTTGCGCGAGGATGCAGCGCTGTACAACACCGATCCGACCGGGGTCACATTCGTGGACCGCGGCCTGTTCCGGGCCCAGATTGAGCTGCCGGCCGTGGCCCCCACCGGCAAGTACGAGGCCGAGGTCTGGCTATTCCAGGACGGCCAACCCGTCAGCGCGACCGAGCTGGACCTGACCGTGGAAAAGGTCGGCATCGAGCGGGACATTTACGAATTCTCGCAGACCCGGCCTTGGACCTATGGGATCTTGTGCGTCCTGCTGGCCGCCTTCACGGGCTGGGCGGCGAGCCGGGTGTTCAAGCGGGACTGATCATCCCGCCGCACGGCGCCAGGCCGATGGACTCAAGCCGGTGAAGCCGCGGAAGGCCGTGGCGAAGCGGCTCGGGCTCTCGTATCCGACAGCTGCCGCCACATCGATGATGGAACGTTTCGGATCAGTCAGCAGCTTCTGGGCGACCGAGAGGCGGCGCATGCGGATCCAGGTGGCAGGGGCGGCACCCATCGAGTTCCGGAACGCACGGGAAAAATGAAATGGCGACAACTGCACCAACTGCGCCAGTTCGGTATTGGGCAAGGGCTGCGAAAGGCGGGTTTCGACATGGTCCCGTAATCGAGACAGTTGCCGGAGGCTCAAACCTCCCTTGACGGGCAGGCGTCGCGTCGTCGTCGACGCCATCACCACCTCCATGAACAGGGGCCTCAGCAAGGCCTCGGCAAGGGCCGCGTCGCCGGCAAAGACGCGCTCGACCAGATCGGTCAGGAAACGGTCGGCCAAGGGCTGCTCCAGATGGCCGGGCATCCGGAATGGCTGGCCCGTCAGCCGTTCGATTGCCGGCATGGTCGCGCGCACGACCAGCAGGTCCTGATCGGCATGTGCCGCGAGTTTACACTGGCCGCCGGGTCCGACCATCAGGATGAAATCCGGCGCGAAACACTGCTCCAGACACGACCCGTTCGGCGAACCGGTGCGCAGCGCGCGAGCCACGCGATTGATCCGCACCACCACGGTCAGGGTCTCGCCCGACTGAATATCGACGGGACCCTTGGGTCTATCCAGCCGCGTCAGGGTGACGCCATCCAGAGGAACCGCAAGCGCGGGCTGTTCGACAGCATGGACGGGCGCGACCGCCGGACGCGGCTGGGCGAGTGTCAAGCGCCCGGCCACGCGGGCAAGCTCGGAGGAAGACCTCAATGATGCGTTCATTTGCCCTGGCCGTCGCCGCCACCGTCTCCATCCAGATGGTTGCACCCGATCTGGCCCATGCACAAGCGACCCGTCCGGCGGCCTTGGCCCAGCCCGATGTGTCCGACACCGTCCTGATCTACGTCGATTACGTCACCGGGCTGGACAATCTGATCACGACCATTCCGGGACCTCAGTTCCGCAACAACATCACCGCCTTCGCCAAGTTCAATCCTTTGTTCCGTACACCGACGATCGTGCTGGGCGAGGAGAACGATTACTACGGCACCTTTCTGCCGGAGATCACCGAGCACGTTACGCACGACGTGCACCGCTTCAATCGCACGCAGGTGTCGGGATACACGCCTGAGGTGAAGGCCTGGCTCGCATCTACAGGGCGCAAGACCATCGTGATCGGCGGCATATCGATCGACAACTGCACCCTGCACACGACGCTGGACCTCCTGCGCGACGGCTACAAGGTCTATGTCATCAGCGACGTTTCGGGCTCGAACGCCAGCCTGGCGGAGCAGGACGCCCTGGCCAGAATGAGGGATGCCGGCGCGGTCACCGGCGGCTGGCTGACCATCCTGACCGACCTCGGGCGCGACTTCGCCTCACCGCAGTATGGCCAGGGCATGATGGGTATCATTCAGGCGCACTGGCCCGCCTCTACGACAGGTACCGTCAACGACACGACGCCCGATGGCCACGGGATGCAGCCGGTCCGGCGGTAGTCTCCGGTTCAGCCTGCCGCGAACTCGCTCAGCGCATCGATGACCGCCCGGTTCTGATCTTCGGTGCCGATGGTGATGCGCAGGGCCTCGGGCAGGCCGTAGCCGCCGACGGCGCGGACGATGATGCCCTTGGTGTTCAGATAGTCGTTGGCCCCGGCGGCCTGCTCGACATCCTTGAAGCGGACCAGCACGAAGTTGCCGGCGGAGGGGAAGACCTCGAAGCCGAAGCCCTTGATGGCCTGGGTCAGGCGGGGCCGCCAGGTCTCGACCAGATCGCGCGAGGCCTGCTGGTGCGCCTCGTCGCCGATGGCGGCGGTGGCGGCGTCCAGCCCAGGCACGGAGACATTGAACGGCAGGCGGATGCGGTCGATCGCCTCGCAGATCGCCAGCGGCGCATAGCCGAAGCCGATGCGCAGCCCGCCCAGGCCGTGGATCTTGGAGAAGGTGCGGGTGACCACGATGTTGGACGCATCGCGGGCCAGGCCGAAGCTGGTTTCCCAGTCCGGCGCGGTCACGAACTCGGCATAGGCCTCGTCCACGACCAGGATCACGTCGCGCGGCAGGCCTTCGTGCAGGCGGCGGATTTCCTCGGCGGTGTTGTAGCTGCCGGTCGGATTGGCCGGGCTGGAGACATAGACGATGCGGGTGCGGTCATCGACCTGGGCCAGCAGGGCCTCGGGCGTGGCCTTGAACTCCGGCTCGGGGGCCAGCTTGACTTGGGCCTGATTGGCCAGGGCGCTGATCCGGTAAGCCAGAAAGCCGTACTGGCCGCTGACGATATTGTCCCCGGCGGTCAGATAGGTCTGGTTCAGCAAGGCGAAGACCTCGTCCGAACCATTGCCGAAGATCAGACGCTCGGGCTCCAGACCATGATGCTCGGCGACCGCGTCGCGCAGCTTTCCGGCCCTGCCGTCGGGATACAGGTGGATGTTCTTCAGCGCGGCCTCATAGGCGGCGCGGGCCTTCTCGCCGGCCCCCAGGGCGTTCTCGTTGGACGACAGCTTCATCGGCTCGGCGACGCCGGCGATGGAGGACTTGCCGCCCACATAGGGCGCGATGTCGAGGATGCCGGGCTTTGGAGCGGGGCTTTGAGTCATGGGGATCCTCGAGAAATCAGAACAGGGGGGCGGCACCGATGATGCCGTTCAGTGTGCCCGGTGCGTCGATCAACCGGACGTCTTCAGCCTGCACATAGCCCGCCAGGGTGAACAGCTTCAACCCGCCCGCCGCGATCAGCGGTGTCGCGGCGAGGCCCGCAGCGGACAGGGCCTCGACGATGCGGGTATCAGCAGCGGGGCTGTCGGTGACCCAGAAGGTGCGGTCGTCGCCGGTGGGACCGGGCGGGGTCTGTTGCACCATCAGGGCGCGGGGCATGCCGTGCCGGTCGTCGGGCAGGGCACCGACGATGCGCAAGGTCGGCTCGGCCAGCAGCCGCCCCCACCATGGCTTTGCAGCGGTGAGGTCCAGCATGGCGCGGGACCCGGAGCGGGCGGCCGCCAGGGCCTGTTCCGGCTCGGCGGCGACGCGAGCGCTGAGGCCGAACCGGTCAGCGGCCAGAACCTGGGCCGAGGGTCCCCAGACGACCAGCGGCAGGCCATTTGCGGCGTCGATGCGGCCCAGGACGGCACGGACGGCGGCGCTCTGTGCGGCCGTCAGACCGGCCAGGGTCTGACGCAGGGTGATGGCCTGGGCGTCCGGAAGGACATGTGCCGGGGCGGCCAGGCGATCGCGCACGGCCTCGGCCACCGCCCGGTCCATTGCCATGAGAGCGGCGTCGGTCTCCGGCTCCGTCAGCATCCGACGGGCATCAGAACAGCTTGGGCGCGGGCGCGAGGGCGAAGGGGCCCAGCCAGGTGCGGCCATCGCGGAAGTCGACGGTCAGTTCGACCGGTTCCTCGCCTTGGGTGGCCTGCTCGGCTCCGGCAGCGACGGCGGCACCCGCTGCGGCGGGACGGTTGACGGCCCCGGTCTGGGAGCCTGCAAGACCCGCGATGGCCTGCATGGGCTGTTCGGCGACGACGGCCAGGGTGCCGGTCAGGCGGCCGTCTGCATCGGCGGACAGGGTCGCGCTGGACAGGCGCGCGCGGCTGTCACCGGCGCGGATCTCGCCACGCACGGGCGCGAACCGGCCCCCTGCGTCCGTGAAGGCGGCGAAGACGCCCCGGCCGTCGATAGCCCGCAGATGACTGGCCCCGACGATCGTGGTCTCCAGATCCAGGCGGAGTTCGCCTTGGCGTGTCGCGCCCTCGACCGGGCCCCCGGGACGGCCCCTGGCCTCGACCAGACGGAACAGCACGTCGACAGAGTCGTCTCCTGCCGTCGGTGCCTGGGCCGGACGGGTCTCCAGCTGGATGTGGCGGGCCGAGGCGATGGGGAAGGGTTCGGCGCCGGGCAGGGGGGTGAAGGTTGGGCGGATCATCTCGACCCGCAGGTCCGGGAAGCGGGCGCGCAGGTCGCTGACGCTGAGCCGCAGGCCGTCGCCGTCGATTTTCACCCGACCCTTGGCCGCGCGGGTCAGGGTCAGGCCGTCGGGCGCGATCATGACCCAGTGGTCGGGGTTCCAGGCATTGGCCTCGGCCACCAGCTCCGGCGCGGCGATACCGTGGCCGGACGGAGCCAGAATGTCGGCCTGGGGCAAGGCGACCCGCACACGGAACGGGTAGCCGCTGATGTTCGTGCCGTCATGCGTGATGACCCAGCCGTCGCTGCGCAGGGCCGCGATCTGGGCGTCCAGCCGCGTCCGCACCTGATCGGACAGATACAGCCACCACCCGCTCCAGACCGCCAGCGCGACGCCG
>CALROO020000043.1:0-20010 GCA_943369795.1 Rhizobium sp. Q54
GGCGGTTGCCGCTCTGGGCCGGCCACCAGATCGGGGCGGGGTCGAGCTGCAGTCTGGACGCGATTTCGTCCAGCAGAGCCATCGGGTCCTGGGCCTCGCGGTCCAGCTTGTTGATGAAGGTGATGATCGGGATATCCCGAAGACGACACACTTCGAACAGCTTCAGCGTCTGCGGCTCGATCCCCTTGGCGGCGTCCAGCACCATGATGGCGCAGTCAGCGGCGGTCAGGGTGCGATAGGTGTCCTCGGAAAAGTCCTCGTGGCCCGGCGTATCCAGCAGGTTGAACATCTTGGCCACGCCGTCGGACGTGGTGTGCTCGAACGTCATGACCGAGGCGCTGACGGAAATCCCGCGCTCCTTCTCGATCTTCATCCAGTCGGACTGGGTGCGCCGGTTCTCGCCGCGCGCCCGCACGGCCCCGGCCGCACGAATGGCACCGCCGGCCAGCAGGATATGCTCGGTCAGCGTCGTCTTGCCCGCATCCGGGTGAGCGATGATGGCGAAGGTCCGACGGCGGCCGGCTTCCTGTTCGATGGTCAATTTCGACATGGGTCTTCCTTGGAGCCGCGCGACCTAGCGCGGACCGCCCTGAATGTCACCCGATGCGGCGACGCAGACCCGGTCTGCAGGTGACAGCGAATACCCCTTGGCAAGACAGGGTTATCGGGTCCATTGTCCTGTCAGGCGAGACGTTCCGGTCACGCAATCGGGCGCCGCCTTTGGAAACGAAGGAACGGACATGGCCCTGATCCACGACCACAAACCCCCGAACACCCACCGCGACGGCCCGCATCCGGCGATCTGCCTGATGACTGGCTTCGGCGTGATCATCACGGCAGCGGTGATCGTGCACACCGTGTTCCGCTGGGTGCTGTAGCCTATTCGCCGGACTGGGTGTTCGGCATGTCTTCGGCGTCCTCCGAAGGGGCTGCTTCCCCATCGTCAACGGCAGGCCGGCCGGCTCTCTCGCGCGCCTGCGCCAGCATGGCCCGAACCTCGTTCAGACCTTCGCCGCCGTGGGGGTTGTTGGCTACGGGCGACAGATAGAAAATGGCGTCCTCATACATATCGCGTTCCATCATGGCCCTGGCCGCCTGTACGCGAATGGTCTGAACCTGTGGTGCCAGCGCCGCCGCCACGCGCAGTATTTCCAGATCATTGTCATTGGGATAGTCCGGCTCGTCAGCCCGGTTGCGGGCCAGCGCCGTGTAGACCCGGTAGTCGGTCCCGTTCAGTTGCAGGGCTCGGCCCAATGCCGTCTCAGCCTGAACATAAAGTGCAAGCCTTTGCTGAGACCCTTGATCCTCGAGAGCATCGGCCTGATCCATCATGGCGATGGCTTGCCATCGCAAGGCTTCGGCGTCGTTGGGATTGGACGTTGAAACAGGCTCCAATACGGAGATCGCCAGTTCGGGTCGTTTCATGTCCAGCGCAGCCATCGCCACAATGCGAGCAGCGGTTGGGTCGCCGGGATAACGAGCGGCGATTTCTTGAGCCTGGGCCAGATTGGCGGCGCGGCTTTCTTCTGGAACAAACCGCGCAAGACGCAAGTCTAGCCAGACCAGTTCGCCCCAACTGGGCGGCAGCGTCGTTATCTTGATATCTGGTCGCCCCAGATCCACCTGCGGAACCGATACGTTGAACCGGATCAGATGGTTGCGGATTTCTGCTTCGAACTGACGCGGGGTTTGTCCCGTCGCCGTCTGCAGAGCATCCATAGAGCTTGTGCCCCTGCCTACGGCGGCCAGATAGCGGCCCAGCATGGCCTGGCGGTCTGGTGTGCTCATGAAATAGTGGGTGATGGCCCACGCCTGAGCATAATAGGTCGGGCCCTGACCGCGTGTCAGCGTCGATGTTCTGGACTCGAAGATCGTTTCGATCGGAAGCCAGGCGACCGATGTCAGCGAATTCATGCGGCCGGGATTGAAGTTGCCGACGACCACGCGATCGTTGTTGACCTCTGCCGTGGCGAAATATTCTGCGAAGCCCTCGATAAACCAGCCCGGATAGGCACCGGGAAAGTTCTGGAACATGTAGTGGTGGCCGTATTCGTGAAACAGTACGGAGTCTTCGCTACCCCCACGTCCACTGACGACTGCGAAAATGCGTTCTGGGCCTGCGGAATAGAAGCCGCCGACACCCTCTCGCACGGCCGGCCAAGCCTGACGCATATCACTGGCCCCGTCGGCCAGGTAAATCGTGAGAGGTTGTGAAGGAATTGTCGAACGCGGGGGCGGTAGATAGAGCCGTAGCAGTGCATCAAACCGCTCGATCTTGCGCACATAGTTGCGTAGCGCGCCTTCGCTGGCATCGGCGTACACGACGAAATGGGGACTTTCTGCCTTGCGCCACTCCGCATGGGCAGGCATCGCGAAGCTGACGATCAGCGCGACGAGCGCTAACTTTACAGCGCGCAAAAGCGTGAGTGTGATCATGTCCAGCCCCCTGTGACCAAAGCCTAACAGGCGGGCAACATAGGGTTCAAGCGTAACTGTTTGCGCCCAGGAACGTCAGGCCGCCAAGCGGTTCCAGACGGCGCGGTCTGCCGCGACGGCGTCCAGCTTGCCGCGCGCATTCTTGCGCTGAAGCTGGCCCAGAACGATGGCGGGCAGGGCACAGAAGCGCGGCTCCACCAGATCGGGGTCGCATCCGGCCTCGGGCGCGGCGAACAGGGCGGCGTTCACCTCCGGGCTGCGGTCGTGGATCAGCCAGGCCAGACGCCGTGCGCGCTGCGGATCGTTCAGATGCAGCAACGGGTCCTCGGCAAACAGCTCGCAGCCCAGTTCCAGCACATAGTCCAGCCCCAGCGTCTCGAAACGGCGCGCGTCGCCAGGCGTGACCGGGCAGGTCGCGTCCAGGTCGAAGACCACGTCGTTCAGAAGAAACAGCATCGGGACACACCACCACAGGCCGGACCGTTCTGGCCCGTTGGACGTGACCCTAGAGCGATGCACTTGCGGTTCCGTTTGCGAACGCGGTTAAGAATTTCGCACCGGGCCGGAAGACACCACCACCGGATCAGCCGGCGTCGCCCGCCACCTTTTCCGTGATGAAATGCCGTCCCTCGCGGTCCTCGATCTCGACCACCCAGACGTCGGGGTCATAGCCGATCTGGCGCTGGATGTAGGCGTCGAGCTCGCTCTCGAACTCGCTCTCGACCGGCTGCAACCACAGGCGCTCGCCGTCGGGGCCGAAGGCTTCACTATAAAGACGGGCGCGGCGGGTGGAGGTGTTGAAGGCCTTGACGATGACGGTGCCGGCGCGCGCGTCGCCCTTGCGCGCCACGGTCGCAAATGAGCCTGCCAGTTCGGCGCGGCGGATCAGGGCGGACACCCACAGATCGCTGGAAAGAAGCAATTCGTTCACCCTGCTCGGAAACCGGACCGGAACGCATGGGCGTCTAAGGGTCGCCCCATGACGATAGGGCAGAACGCCGAAAAGACGAAGCGCGACGGACTTTTCGTGCGCGCTGTATGCACCGCCCTGCTGGCGGGCGGAATGCTGGCCGTGGCCGCGCCCGCCTTGGCCGATCCGGCGCAGACTTATTACGAACGCAGCTTCGTCCTGGCGGCCGATGCCCGCTGCGACCTGTTCCAGCCGCGCGTAAATGCCGCCCTGACCGCCGCCGCCTATCAGGCCCGGGGCGCGGCCCTGCGCTCAGGGGCGGCGCATGCCGACCTCAGCGCCACCGCCGCCCGGGCCCACTCGCGCGCCGCCGCGATCTCGTGCGCCAATCCGGACCTGAAGACGGTGAGGGCCCGCGTCGACCATGCCTTCGCCGGCTGGTCGCGCATGCCGCGCATGGATTTCGAAGGCTGGTCGGCCAATCGCGGCAGCTACTCCACCCCGACCTGGCGTCTGATGCAGGCCTCGGCCAGCGGCGCGGCCCCGGTTCAGTTCGGGTTCGGGGGCACCGATCCGGTGCTCAGCACGGTCGTTTCCTTCCCGGGCAAGCCCCGCCCGGTCGCGGCGCGTGTCGTCATGCGCGACGCGTCCCTCCTGCCGCGCCCGTGGCTGTTGAATGACACTCTCCCACCCGTGTCGGTCCGCACCAGCCTGTGGGCCACGGGCGTGTCGCCAGCGGACGAAGGTCTTCTGGCTGCCGAGCGCCGCTCGGGCGAGGCCTGGCGCTTCCCGGCCCAGACGACTTCGGCGCTGGCGGCGCTGGACCCACGCGAACCCTTTCTGGTCGAGTTCCACTTCCGCGACGGCAGCGTGGCGACGGCGCGTTTCATCGCTGGTGATTTCAGCGCCGGGCGCGCCTTTCTCGCGATGGGCTCGACTTAAGGGATCAGGGAGCCGCCAACCGTTCAGCGCACGCGAGACAGGCCCAGCACCAGAAATCCGCCCAGCATCGCCAATGCGGATCCTGCCAGATAGACAATCCGTAAATCCTCGCTCCACCAGGCCAGGGCGGCCAGCGCCAGAGCGGGTGCCAGCATCTGTGCAGCGGTGGAGGCCACATTCATCAGGCCGAGGTCTCTGCCGGCGTCTTCTGGGCTGGGCAGCACCTCTGCGGCAAGAACCGCCTCGGTTATCCCGTAAATTCCGACGCCGATGCCGAAGACGGCTTGTGCGATCAGCGGTCCCGGCCACTGCGGGAACGCCGCCATCAGGAGGGTTCCCGCAGCCAGAAGAGCGGCACCGGTGAACACGATCCGGCGGCGCTTTCCGATCCTGTCGGACAACCGTCCGCCGACCAGACCCGCGACGACGGCGAGACCGGTGGAAACGATGAGCAAGCCCCCGGCCACCACCTCGATGCGCACCGATGGCAAAACGCGCGAGATGTTTGTGTCCTGATCCAGGAAGAACAGCAGATAGAGCACATTCATCGCCACGGCCGTCTGGACCAGCAGGCGCGACGCGAAGGCGAGCAGGAAGTCGCGATCGGCCAGGGCCGTGACTGACACGCTCCGACCTGTGCGAACGACGCCCAGCGAGGGTGCACGGACAGTGGTCGCGATGAAGGGCAGCACCATCGCGACCGTCACCGCCACGACGGCGACCAACCTGTCGATCTCGACCGTCAGCCAAAGGCCGATCGCCACGGCTCCGAACAGATTGGACAGCGGATAGGCCAGACCCGTGAAGCCGGCGACCATGCCCCGCTGATGGGCCGGCACGCGCTCGGGCAGGACCGCGGCCAGGGGGTTGAGCATGAAGTTCAGGCTGATCTGCAAGACGATGATCGCCGCGATCAGGGACGGCGCGGTCGCCGCGCGGTGAATCAGGACGTAGCTGAAGACGGTGCCGATCAGGCCGCCGATCAGCCACAGCGACCGGCCGCCGGGCCAGTGGCGGGAACGGTCGCCGATCATGCCGGCCACGACGCCAGCCAGACCGGCCGTCATGGCCCCCCAGAGCGCCGCCTGGCTGAGCACCTCCGCCCGTCCTGCGGGATCGATCGCCGCGGCCTTGAGCGGGAGTAGGATCGTCAGCAGGGGAATGAAGGCGATGTAGGCACCGACCTGG
Organism: Rhizobium sp. Q54; assembly: GCA_943369795.1. Lineage (GTDB taxonomy): Bacteria > Pseudomonadota > Alphaproteobacteria > Caulobacterales > Caulobacteraceae > Brevundimonas. The sequence goes on from CALROO020000043.1 coordinate 5,477, forward strand.
GCCGCCATATAGGCTGCGACGAAGCCCGGCCGCACCGCAGGCAGAGACGTATTGGCTTGAGGCGTATCGCGAGGCATGCGCCGCGACCTTGGCCGTTCGGCCTGTCGATGTCACCGCACAAAAGAAGCGGCGCCTCCCGTTCGGGAGGCACCGCCAGAGGGCCGCTCAGGAAGGCAGCGGATCAGTACTGGACGCGAAGGCGTGCGCCGAAGGTCCGGGGGCGCGTGAAGAAGCGTGTATTGTCGAACTGGGTGATGATGATGGCGGCCTCGTTCTGCTCGTCCGTCAGATTGTTGACGAAGCCTTCCAGTCTGACCCGTCCGTCGCCGGGCGGGGTCCAGCCGAAGCCGACATCGAACGTCCAGTAGCCATCCACCTTGTCGTCCAGTCGGCGGCGCGGATTGTCCGGTTGCAGATAATCCTCGCCGTTGAAGATGGTCGTGAACATCGACGAGCGGTAACCGCTGGAGATCACATAGTCGAACTGGCCCATGCGCTCGGTCGGGAAGGCCTGGGTCAGGTTGATGTTGAACTGCCATTCCGGTGTGCGGGGCAGGGTCTTGCCTTCGATCGAGCGGAACACCGCCTCGGTCGGCGCGACGTCGGCCTGGAAGCGGAAGTCCTGAATTTCTTCGGCTTCGGTGACTTCAGCCTTCAGATAGAGGAGGTTGAAATCGATACCCAGATTCCAGGGCAGGTCGATGCCGCCCTCGAACTGCGCGCCATAGATGCGGGACTTGGCGGCGTTGTAGGAATAGGACACGACCAGGGCCAGAGAGGAGTCCTCGGGCACCGGCACCTCCTGAGGCCCGCCCAGGAAGTCCACGATCTGGGCGACGGACAGCAGGGACGTCAGCACCTGATCGCTGTAGTCGTTGTAGAACAGCGAGCCGTTCAGTCGGGCCTTGTAGTCGCCGATGTAGAACTCGTTCTTGGAGCCGACCTCGTACAGTGTGACGGTCTCGGGACCATAGGTCGGGGCCAGGCCGGCGTTGCCGATGTTGTCGTTGAACCCGCCCGACTTGTTGCCGGTCGTGATCAGACCATACAGCAGGTTGTCGTCCGACAGGTCGTATTCCGCACGCAGGCGCCAGTCGACGAAGTCGACCTTGCTCTCGCCGACCTGCTGGAAGATCTGACCGGCGAAGGGCACGGCGAAGCTGACCGTGCCGTCGGGCGGACAGACAAAGAAGTCGCCCGTGATGGTGTCCAGGCATGGCGGACGGTTGGGGGCACCGCCCGGGACGGGGCCGTTGCCGAAGATGGTCTGGACGTTGTCGCGCGCGCCGAAGCGGGAGACGCCGTTGAAGTAGAAGTTCAGGACTTCCTGATCGCTGATGGTGCCATTGCCGTCGGTGTCGGGGTTGAAGATGCTGCGCCGGCGTCCGGCGAACTCGAAGCCTTCGGTACCGACGCGCACGCCGCCGCAGCAGGAGAAGTTGTCGCCACCGATGGCGAAACCATACCGCGCCGCCACGCCACGACGGCTCTTTTCGTCCTCGGTGTAGCGAAGGCCGCCGGTCAGACGGAACCGGTCGGTGACGCTGTAGGTCGTGTCGGCATACAGCGCATAGGACGAGGTATCGACGTCGGGCATGTTGAACTCCACGCCCTGGAAGAAGAGCCCGCGGTCACCGGTCGAACCCAGGAAGGAATACTGATCTTCCTCCAGATAGAAGGCCCCGGCGCTCCAGATCCATGGCCCCTCGTTGTCGTAGAAGCGCAGCTCATGCGTCTTGGACTGGCTGTCGGTGATCGACTGGAATTGGGAGAAGTTGTCCAGCGTCTCTCCCAGCCCGCCCGGCCCCGTCAGATTCTCCAGCACGCCGGGATAGAAGGGCGAGAGGGGCGTCACCGCCTTATAGTCGTAAACGAGGTCGCGATAGCTGGCGGTGTATTCGATGTCGAACAGGTCGCCGTCATAGTTGATGTGCGCGCGCGCACCCCAGTGGCGGGTGTTTAGTTCCGGCGTGAAGGCACGGGCGACGACGCGACGCGGATCTTCGATATCGTCCGGATCGATGCCTTCGCCTAGGGGGTTAGCATAGTTGGTGCCGGTGTAGCCGCTGCCAGTCTCGCGGATGTAGTCGGCCCCCAGCAGGATGCTCCAGCGGCTGTCGGGCTCCCACAGGAACTGGATGCGACCGGCGCTGTTGTCTTCGGCCTCGGCCACACCGACCTGGGCCGGGCCCACATCGGTGTAATAGCTGTCATGCTCCAGGTGATAACCGGCGATGCGCAGGGCGGCCGTCTCGCCGACCGGCAGGTTCAGCATCCCCTGGAAGACGCGCTGCTGATAGTTGCCGAGCTCGAATTCGGCACTGGCGTCCAGGATATTCAGACCCGGCTTCCAGGTCACGATGTTGACCGAGCCCGCCGTGGCATTGCGACCGCGCAGCGTGCCCTGAGGCCCGATGTTCACCTCGACCCGCTGGATGTCGAAGAAGGCCGAGCCGATGCCCGCCGGGCGCGGTAGATAGACGCCGTCATAGTGGGTGGCCGCTGCCGGATCGCCCAGCTCGGTATTGTTCGAGGAGCCCACGCCGCGGATGTAGATTTCGATATTGCCGCCGTTGTTGGCGACCGACAGGCCGGGCACGCGTCCTTCCAGATCGGTGATGTCCTGGACGCCGACAGCCTTCAGATCCGCGCCGCTCAACGCCACGGCCGTACCGGCATAGTCCTGCAGGTTCTGTTCGCGCCGCTCGACGGTCACGACGATATCATCCAGCGTCGTTTCGGGATCCTCGGCCTGAGGGCTGCCCACCTCTTGGTTGGCCGGGTCTTGCGGCGGTGTCTCCGCAGGCGTCTGCGCCAGCGCCACGCCGGGGAGGATAAAAGCCAGGGTCGCGCCACAAAGCAGCGCCGTTTTGCGATTGCGCATTCGATAATCCTCCCGATGCGGATTGTTGGTCATTCCGCTTGCCTTTAATGCGCCATTGTTTGACAACGTTGTCAACGGTCGTTTTTCGACTGGCGTCGGAGGGTGGGATTGGTGCAACACGGGCAGGACGCGCCTGGCTCGCTCCGGGAGCAGGGCCGCTCCAGGGGAGGTGCAATGACCAAGGTCACCATCCGTCACGTCGCGGAAGCCGCGGGCGTCGCGGTCAAGACCGTGTCGCGCGTAATGAATGGTGAGCCCAACGTCACCAAGGACCTGCAGGACAGGGTCATGAAGGCGGTTGAGGATCTGGGGTATGTCCCCAGCATGGCGGCGCGGCGCATGGGCGGCAGCCGGTCCTATCTGCTGGTCGCGCTGAACGACCGTCAGAACACGATCAACAACTGGCAGAGCGGGCGCGGCAACGACTGGATCGACCAGATGCTGCACGGTGCGATGCTGACCTGCGAAGCGCACGGCTATCGCATGCTGTTCGAACTGGTCGAGGCGGGATCGCCCGATCTGGACCGCAAAGTGGTGGCCATCCTGTCGGCCCTTCAGCCGGACGGGGTCATCCTGACCCCGCCCCATTCCCAGAACCTGGCGCTGGTCGAGATGCTGACGCGCCGAAACGTGCCGGTGGTGCGGATGGGCGTGCCGGGCGAGGGTGTCGGCTTCGGCGTCTTCATGGACGACCGGGCGGCGGCGGCCGAGGCGACGCGACACCTGATAGACCTCGGTCACCGCCGGATCGGCTTCATCGCCGGCAGCCCGCGCTTCGAGGCCAGCGGCCAGCGACGCGACGGCTATCGCGATGCCCTGATGCAGGCGGGTATCGCGATCGATGATGACCTGATCGCCCCCGGCGATTTCACTTTCGAGAGCGGTGTCGCCGCCGCCGAGACCCTGCTGTCGCGGCCTGAGCCGCCGACCGCCATCCTGGCCAGCAACGACGAAATGGCGCTGGCAACCCTGCACGTCGCCTCCCGCCACGGCCTCCGCGTGCCCGATCTGTCGCTGGTCAGTTTCGACGACACACCCGGCGTCCGTCTCAGCGTGCCGGGCCTGACCAGCGTGCGCCAGCCGATCTCCGAGATGGCCGCCAGGGCCGCCGAATTGCTGATCGGCGTCAGCAGGACGGGCGAGGCCAGCCCGTCCGATCACCTCTTGCCGTTCGGGCTGGAAGTCCGGGGCTCGACCGCGCCCCGGACCTGATCAAGCCTCTAATCTACCGATGCAGGACAGGTGTCCGGCGCGGCCGTGTCCAGACGAATGTCCTCGACCGCCACGGTCGCCGCGGCTGTGGCCGACAGGATCCAGGCCCGGTCCACGCCGGTCAGACCGCCCTGACCGGACGCAAAACAGCGCAGCGGCACCGACGCCTGCTGCCAGCCCTGTCCGCCACCCAACCGCACCACGCCATTACCGAGCCCAAGGCTGAGCGCCGAGGCATGGCCCGCATCGATACGGTAGCGGAAGGTCAGAGCGACACCCGCATAGTCCGGCCCCGACAGATCGATCGCCGGGCCGGTCACGATCGCCTGTCCCGGCCCGGTGAAGGTCAGCAGTCTGGCGGATTCCTGGCCTTGACCATCGACCGGTGCCACAGTCACCACCGACCGCGGGCTGACGCCCCGCGCCCCGTCCGCGATCCGCGCCTCGCCGCCCTCGTCGCGCACGACGAGCGACCAGGGCGTCACGAACCGGCCGTCGGCGAAGAACCGCATGGACGATGCCTCCGACCCTTCCTCCACCTCGGCCAGCGCGGGAGTCTCGGCCGTTGCCGCATAGGTCAGGCCGAAGCCATAGGCGAACTGGGGATCATAGTCCGGACCGCCCCGGTTCTGCGGCGCCTGATCCGGGCTGCGGGGCCAGCTGAACGACAGCCTGCCCCTGAAGTCGTGACGCGCCGCGCCCTCCGTGCCTGCGACCAGCACATCGGCGATCCCGCCACCCTCCGACCCCGGCAACCAGGCGGCGACGAAGGCGTCCGAGGCGTTGATCTCCGGGTTCACATACAGGGGACGGCCAGACAGGAAGACCGCCACGGTCGGTACGCCCTCGGCCTTCAGCCGGCGCAGCAGGGTCAGTGGCTCGCGCGGGCGAAAGTCCAGATCGGACAGGTCGCCCTGGAATTCAGCATAAGGTTCCTCGCCGAACACGACGATGGCCACATCGGGTTTCGTCTCGAACGTGCCCGCCGCGTTCAGCTCGGCCGTGCCGCCCGAGGCCTCGACCGCCTCCTTCAATCCCTCCCAGATCGACTGGCCATTGGGGAAGTCGGCCCGGGTGTTGCCCGTTCCCTGCCAGTTGATGGTCCATCCGCCGGCCGCCTGGCCGATGTCGTCGGCACTGCCCGCGACCAGCACGCGCGCGCCCGGCCGGATCGGCAGGGTGGAGCCGTTGTTCTTCAGCAGCACCAGCGATTGCCGCACCGCCTCGCGCGCCAGGGCCCGGTGCTCCGGCGAGCCCAGCACCTCGACCCGGCCCTCGACCGGTCGCTCGGCCTCGAACACCCCGGTCTTGACCTTGACCGTCAGGATGCGGCGCACGGCCTCGTCCAGCCGGTCCATGGTGATCTCGCCCGCCTTCACCTGGGCCAGGGTGTTTTCATACAGAGGCTTCCAGCTGTCCGGGGCCATGAACATGTCCAGCCCGGCATTGAAGGCGGCGGCGCAGCTTTCGTTGGTGCAGCCCTCGATCTGGCCGTGCGCGTTCCAGTCGCCGACCACGAAACCGTCGAAGCCCAGCGGCCCACGAAGCACGTGGGTCAGCAGGTCGGGATTGGCCGTATGCTTGACCCCGTTCCAGCTGGAGAAGCTGGCCATGATGGTCAGGACCCCGGCGTCGATCGCCGGCGGATAGCCCGCCGCATGGACGTCGATCAGCTCGCGTTCGGAGATGACGGCATCACCCTGGTCCTTGCCGTTCAGCGTGCCGCCGTCAGCCAGATAGTGTTTGGCCGAGCCGGCGATATGGCCCGGGGCCAGATGCCCCCGGCCCAGCGCGCCCTGAAGACCCCGCGTCATCCGCCCGGCATAGGCCGCGACGATTTCCGGATCCTCGCCATAGCCTTCATAGGTCCGGCCCCAGCGGTCGTCGCGGGGTACCGCCACCGTCGGCCCGAAGGTCCAGTCCGCCCCGGTCGCCGCGACCTCCAGCGCCGTGGCCACGCCGATCCGTTCGATCAGATCGGGATTGCGCGTCGCCCCCAGGCCGATGTTGTGCGGAAACAGGGTCGCGCCGACGACATTGTTGTGGCCATGCACCGCATCGATGCCGAACATCAGCGGCACCTTCGCCCCCGGTCGCTGGGCCGCCGCCGCGCGGAACGCCTGCGCCAGCTCGACCCAGGCCTGCGCCGGGGCCCGCTCGTCGGCATCGGGGGCCGAGTTGCCGCCCGCCAGGATCGACCCCAGCGGATAGGTCGCCAGATCGGCCGGCGTGATCGAGCCGATGTCGGCCTGGATCACCTGGCCGACCTTCTCCTCGACCGTCATGCGGGCCAGCAGATCCTCGACAAAGGCCAGGGTTGCGGCATCGGTCATGGCCTCGGGGCTGCGGGCGCTGGGCCAGGCGGTCAGATCGACGACCGCAGGGGGTGGCGGCGTCTGGGCAAGTGCCGTCCCCGAGGTCATCATGAGCGCCGTCAGCGACACGGCGACCGTGGCCAGGCCACGCTTGCAGGAGAGGTTGATCATGTGTTCCGTCCCTGTGGTCGTCTTTTCCCGCAAGGTGTCGGGAGTTGACAACGTTGTCAAACCGCGATTGCCTGAGTGCAGGTCGTCGCAGAATGATCATGGGAGGACGCAATGCGAGTTCTGGCACCGACGCTTGGGGCATTGGCCGCTCTGGTCTGTATTGGTGCGGCACCCGCGCCAGCACCCGCTCCCCCGCCGCAGGACGGCAGCCTGACCGGCTATCGCCTCGTCTGGAACGACGAGTTCAACACTGACGGCCCGCCCGACCCGACCCGCTGGTCCTATGACATCCATCGCAACCGCGAGGGCTGGTACAACAACGAGCGCCAGTACTATTCCGCCGACCGACCCGAGAATGCCCGCGTCGAGAACGGTCATCTGATCATCGAAGCCCGGCGTGAGACCCTGACGTCCGAACAGGTCGCCGATGCCGGGGGACAGGCCTATACCTCCGCCCGGCTGATCACGCGCGGCAAGGCCGAATGGACCTATGGCTTCTATGAGGTGAAGGCCAAAATCCCCTGCGGTCGCGGCAGCTGGCCCGCCATCTGGATGCTGCCGGTCGCGGAGGCCGAATGGCCCGCCGGCGGCGAGATCGACATCATGGAACATGTCGGCCATGAGCGCGGCGAGGTCCACGGCACGGTCCACACGACCCGCTACAACCACACTCAGGGCACCGAGCGCGGCGGCAGGAAGCGCGTTCGCGACGCCTGCGATGCCTTTCACCGCTATCAGGTGCTGTGGACGCCCGAGGGCATCAACTTCGGCATCGACGACGTCGGCTATTATCGCTTTGCCAACGACGGCCGCAGCGACCGCGCCACCTGGCCGTTCGATGCCCCCTTCTACATGATCCTGAACATCGCCGTCGGCGGCGACTGGGGCGGGGCCGAGGGAATCGACGACCGCGCATTCCCGCAGCGGATGGAGGTCGATTATGTGCGGGTCTTCAGCCGGAACCCCTAGCCACTATCGCGCAGAGTTCGCGCTCACGAATTGTCGTGGGTGACGCTAACGGGAAATCTTCGCCTTGCTACGGCCGAGCAACGGCGCATCATCCCTAGCATGAAGCCCACCAACTGGATCCGCCTGCACTGGCCATTGCTGCTGCTGATCGCCGTCGTCGCGTCCAGCCTGTTTTGGCCAATACCCGGCGGGTGGCTATCACGTATGGCGACAAGTTGGGATGTCGGGGTCGGACTGTATTTGCTGCAAAGCGCGATCCAACTTGGCCGGCGCAGGACGACTGCCGACATCCGCGTGAGGGCTGCTGCCATCGATGAAGCCGGACCGGCCGTCCTTCCGCTGGCCCTGATCGCTGCCTTGGCCAGTATCGTCGTGGTGATCGGCGAGGCGGTGCGGGTGGCCTCGGACGGCGGCTCGACGGGCACGGCGGCGGTATTGGCGCTGGTGACCGTGGCCCTGTCCTGGACCTTCGTGCACGTCATCTTCGCCTTCCACTATGCCCACATTTTCTATGCGTCGGATGCTCGAGGCAAAGATCGCGGCGGCCTTATGTTTCCCGGCGACGATGCCGACCCCGACTATTGGGATTTCCTGCATTTCTCGCTGGTCATCGGGGTCGCGGCCCAGACGGCGGATGTGCAGATTTCCGATAAGGGCCTGCGCCGCACCTCGACGGTTCACAGCGTGACGGCCTTCCTCTTCAACACCGTGGTCGTGGCGCTGACCGTCAATCTGGCCGTCGGATTGCTGGGCGGAAACTGACCCGCGCCTTGACTTGGCCGTATTGAGCGTCCATTTGCGCTGCGTCGCACAAAAGCGATATCCGGTGCGCTCCAGCGCGTGTGGGTCTTCCGTCTATCGAAGACCTGACTGTAGCAGCGGCCGGCCCTCAAGATTCATTCGCTGCCCGGACACGCGGGGCGGTGCCCGACCACCCCGGCGGCTTCGACTTCGAGGCTCTATCGGGACTGGCGGTGCGCGGCCTTTTCGGCGTTGAGCCATGGCCGTTTGCGCGTCGCCACTTACGCGAAAGAAACGGCTCCACATGAGCAACAAGACATTCGAATCCTTCGGTCTGAACCCGGCCCTGCTGCAGGCGCTGACCAGTGAAGGCTACACCATCCCCACCCCGATCCAGGCCCAGGCCATTCCGGACGTGATGGCCGGCAAGGACCTGCTGGGTATCGCCCAGACGGGTACCGGCAAAACGGCCGCCTTTGCCCTGCCGATCCTGCACCGTCTGGCCGCCAACCGCATCGCGCCGGTGCCGCGCACCACGCGCTGCCTGGTGCTGAGCCCCACACGCGAACTGGCCACCCAGATCGGCGAGAGCTTTAAATCCTATGGCAAGCACCTGGGCTTCCGCGTCGCGGTGATCTTCGGCGGCGTGAAGTATGGCGGTCAGGAACGCGCCCTGAACCAGGGTCTGGACATCCTGGTGGCCGCGCCCGGTCGCCTGCTGGACCATTTGCAACAGCGCAATCTGGACCTGTCGCAGACCGAAATCTTCGTCCTGGACGAGGCCGACCAGATGCTGGACCTGGGCTTCATCAAGCCGATCCGCCAGATCGTGTCGCGCATCCCGGCCAAGCGCCAGAACCTGTTCTTCTCGGCCACCATGCCCAGCGAGATCGGCAAGCTGGCGGGTGAGCTGCTGAAGGATCCGGTCAAGGTCCAGGTCACGCCCCAGGCCACCACGGTCGAGCGCATCAACCAGTCGATCATCCACATCGAACAGGGCAAGAAGCGCGCCCTGCTGACCGAGATGTTCGCCGATCCGGAGTACACGCGCTGCCTGGTCTTCACCAAGACCAAGCATGGCGCCGACAAGGTCGCGGCCTATCTGGAGGCCGGCGGCGTCGAAGCGGGCGCCATCCACGGCAACAAGAGCCAGCCCCAGCGTGAACGCACCCTGGCCGCCTTCAAGGCCGGCAAGCTGCGCGTCCTGGTCGCCACCGACATCGCCGCGCGCGGCATCGACGTGGACGGCGTCTCGCACGTGCTGAACTTCGAACTGCCGCATGTGCCGGAAGCCTATGTCCACCGCATCGGCCGGACGGCCCGCGCCGGCAAGGACGGCTCGGCCATCAGCTTCGTGGCCGGCGACGAGATGAAGCTGCTGCGCGACATCGAAAAGGTCACGCGCCAGAAGATCCCGGCCACCGACCGTCGCAACGACAAGTCGCTGGCCCTGCTGGACCAGTCGATCATGGCCTCGGGCGTCAAGTCCAAGGCCTCTATGCCCGACGACGGGCGCGGCGATCGTCAGCAGCAGCGCGGCCCGCGCAACCCGCGCCGTGATGGTGTGAAGCTGGAAGGCGGCGGTCAGCCGCACCGCGTCCGCAAGGCCGGTCCGGGCCGCGACGCCCGCCCGACGCCGGAACGCGCCTTCGATCCGCTGGCGCGCGAGCGTCCGCGTCACACGAACAACGATCCGCGCCACACCAGCGCCCCCGCCGCCGAGGGCAAGCCCGCCGGCGAGATCAAGCGCCGCCCCCGCAACCGCCGCCCCTCCAACGGTGGCAAGGGCTATGTCGCCAAGGGCTGAGCCTGAAGCGACCTGAGAACAGCAACGCCAGCCGGAGCGATCCGGCGGGCGTTGTCGTATTTGCGATCAGAAGGCGATGTCCGCTTCCGACCCATTGCGGACATTGGGGGCAGAGATGATAGTTTGCTGATGAAGCGCACCTTCTTCAGCATCCTGATTGGCTCAGTGGCACTTGCGGCGTGCGTGCCCGCCAAGAACTCGGTCGATATAGACACGTCGGGATCGCCAAATGTCTCGGGCATGGTGGTCTTGTGCGAACAGGACACACCCTTGACCGTGCGCGGAGATCATTTGATCGCTGTGGTACCGATCACATGTGAAGGGGTCGGTGAAGTTCGGCTGCGTTTAGGCGATGGTTCTCGAGCGGCCTGCCCGATCGGTTATGTATCTCCCGGCTTAGACCAAGAGTTCTACTTGGTGCTCGAACGCGGCGAGTGCAGCCTTGTTCGCACCGAGGTGCGATAGTCCGCTTTCCGCCCATAGACGACAGTCCGCTTTCGACCCTTAGCGGACCCTGCCTAGCCGCCCTGATCGGGCAGCCGACGGTTTAGGTGCCTCATCCGCAGTAGGCCGACGACGAGGATTAGCGGAGCAAGCCACAGGCCATGCAACGGTGCCTCTAACTGATAGGTGGAACACAAACCGGGCCTAGGTAGGCTTAGAAGGCAGGCACCACCAACAAAGGCTAGAGCGGCTATGAAGCCCAGTGCTCCGACCATGATGAAACAAGCAGCGGTAAATCTCGAATAGGTCACTAAGAGGAGCTTACTGCTGCCAACGTCCGCTTTCCACCCTTAGCCGACGCTCGTAATGTCCGCTCGTCGGCCAAGGAGATGTCTGGTTCTAGGCTGAAAGCCACCGTCCGCTTTCGACCCTAAGCGGACCTTCGACATGCTGTGCCGTCAACAATTTCAGGGGCAACTGCCAAACGTGCCGCACACAAAGGCTAACGACCAGCCAACCACGACAATCAGAATTGACGGCAGGTAGAACACAAATGCAATGATCCGCGCCCAAGTCCCGGGCTGGCAACAAAGCCACTCCCGAACAGCCGACCAAAACGACAAGGGCGAGAGCGACGTAGTCGGCGTCGTAAGGGAGGCCGGGGATCATTCGGCGTCCGACGAGATATGCCGTCGATAAGAGGACCGGGCTCGCCATCAATGCGGCAGCGGCCAAGCCACGCTGATTTTGAGACAACTGAGCCATGATCCATTCCGTATAACCGATGTCCGCTTTCCACCCACAGCGGACCTTCAACACGGCCGCTTTCTGCCCCACTCCGCGCACGAAAACGCCCGCCGGAGCGATCCGGCGGGCGTCGTCGTGTCCGGGGTCTGTGGCCGCCTAGAACGCCCAGCGCGTGCCGAGCGACCAGGCTAGGCCGTAGCCTTCGGCGGTGCCGCGCAGGCTGGACAGGGTGGCGGCGGGGGTGCCCTCGTACAGCGTGCGGTCGCTGAAGATGTCGCCGTCCTCGAAGGCGACATAGGTCAGGCCCAGGTCCATCGTCAGCCGGTCGGTCGCCTTGACCGAGACGCCGCCCGAGACCAGCCAGCGGTTGGCGTCAGGAATGCGCGCCGTGCGCTCGGTATCGCGCGTCGGCGTCGGCGTATAGCCCACCCCGCCTCGGAAGGTCAGGGTGTCGGTGGCGGCATAGTCGAAGCCGACCGCGCCGGTGGTCACGTCCTTGTAGTCCTGAACGATGGTCTGGCCACCGGTCGGATAGACCACTTCAATGGCGTCAAACTCTGACCAGCCGATGCGGTTGACCTGGGCGTTCAGGGTCAGCCTGTCCGTCGCGCGATAGCGAACCGAGGCGGCGAGGAAGGACGGGACGCTGAAACCGGCCGTGCCCGCCGTATCGACATTGGCGGGCTCCAGCGGCCCGACCAGGCCGGAGATCAGGACGTCACCGTCCAGTTCATGCTCGAACGAGGACCGGTAGCTGAGCCCCAGATCGAAGCGGCCCAAATGCGCCTGCGCGCCCACGTTCCAGCCGTAGGCGATGCCGTCGCCTTCCAGCGAGGAAAAGCCGTCCGGTAGCGCGGGCGACAGATTGGGCAGGGCAGAGGTCAGCTTGGCCTTGGCATACTGAGCGTCGAAGCCGGCCCCGATGTCCAGCCAGTCCGTCACCTTCATCGCCCCGACCAGGCCGATGTTGGCCGAGCGCAGTTCGGACGTCAGGGCGTCATAGCGGGCGAAGGCCTCGGGCTGATACTTGGTGGTGAAGTTGTAGGGCGCGGCGACGGCCAGGCCGACGGCGAAGCGGTCGCCGACGGGCGTGGCGATGGCGAAGTTGGGCACCAGACCGCTCTCGATCGGGCTGTTGGCATTGTTGCCCGCGACCGGCACGGTGATGTCGCCGGGATAGGTCAGGGTCGAGCCCGTGTTTCTGACCTCGGAGCCGACCGCAACGGCATGGATGCTGGCCGTCACCTCGCGTCCGCTGCGGGCGATGGCGGCAGGGTTCCACCACAAGGAGGACACGCCGGTATCGGCCGCCTCGCCCGAATAGGCCCGGCCGGCGGCGCGGGCGGACTGTTCCTGCAGATAATAGGCCTGGGCGGCAGCGGGCGATGCGGCGGCGGCGGCGATGGCCGAGGCCGCGCCGGCCAGAAGAAGGCGGGACGTGTTCATGGGACTGACTTTCGGAAACGCGGCACCGATCGGATCGGCGGCGGAACTGGAACTGTGCCGGGGAGGCCCGCGTGGAATGAGCGAGCGCGCCCAGCGCTGCAACGCCTACAGCACCGCCTCGCGCGAAGGTGATCGATGTTTAGTTGGTCACCGAACGGTGGGCGTTGGGAGGGGGAAGTTGCCCACAATGTCTTGTTTTGGAGGGCAAGGAAAAGACAGCTTGCGGCCTATAGCAGACATTGGTCTGACCGAGTCTTTTCCAGTTTTCGCGAAGTGATCGAGTGGCCACTTCAGCTGCTATCACACTGGCGACCGGCCTTGGCAAAACAGCGTTCCACATCTAGCGTGTCGTTAGTGGGGGAGGCTTCAATGCGCTTTTCGGTGACGATACTGGCGACGATGATGATCGCTGGCGGGGTGTCGGCTCAAGATGGATCGCAGCCCGCCGCTCCCGAAAGGATCGCCGCGAACCCGCTTTACAGCGTAGCTGCGCAGAGCGGTCCGACGCCCGACGAAGTTGTGACCTATGGGGACGCGGTCTCTCAGCGTGTTGAGGTCTTCTTGCCGGAAGGTGATGGCCCCAAGCCAGTCGTCATCTTCATCTCTGGCGGCTGCTACATCACTCAATACGGCGGCCCCGCTCAGGTCCGCCCGGTCTTGGACGCGCTGAGCCGCGACGGCGTCGCGGTCTGGAGCGTTGGGTATCGCCGGACGGACGAGGACGCTGCCTTTCCAGACTTGTTCAACGATGTCGCCACCGCGATCGACCGGATAAAGATAGAGGCACCCCGACTGAACCTTGACCTGACCCGCGTGGTTTTCGTTGGTCACTCGGCTGGCGGACACTTTGCCCTATGGGCCGCAGCGCGCGATCGCCTTCCTGTCTCCAGCCCATTGCATCGCCCTGATCCGTTGAAGCCTATTGGGGTCGTGGCGGTCGCGGCTCCCGGCGACATCGAGCCGCTGCGGCAAGTGGCTACCGACTTCTGCGGAGCCGGAGTCTTCGAGCGCGTAATGGGCGAGCCGAACGAAGCTCGGCCAGATATCTACGCCGATGCCTCACCCAGCCGGCTCCTGCCCTATGGCATACCGATAAGGTTGATCGACGGGAGCGATGACGAGGTCATACCGCCTGTCGTCATGTCCATGTTCGAACGGCAGGCACGCGCGGCTGGTGATGACGTCGCCTTTGAGATTATCGCCAATGCTGACCATATCGACGTCGTCACACCCGGCGAATCCGGATGGGCGGCGGTTCGGCGCACGACGCTGACGCTTTTGGGGCTACAACCCGCCGATTAGCGTCAGGCCGCAAAGGCACGCGTCCAGCACGCACCTCTAACCGGCGTCGCCACTTCTCGGCTTCAAATCGATGACCGATTCAGGGGCCTAAGAGAACCGAGGTTTCGCGCAATAGGCAGAGCCAGCTTCCCACCCTTAGCGGACATTCAGCCCGTCCGCTTTGCGGCCCACCCCGCACACACGAAAACGCCCGCCGGAGCGATCCGGCGGGCGTGGGTCGTTTCTGGTGTTTCGTCCCTGTAGATCAGGCCGCGGCGCTGGCGGGCTGCTGGCCTTCCGACGGGTCGCGCAGCACATAGCCCCGGCCCCAGACGGTCTCGATATAGTGTTTGCCGCCTGCGGCCGTCGCCAGCTTCTTGCGCAGCTTGCAGATGAAGACGTCGATGATCTTCAGCTCGGGCTCGTCCATGCCGCCGTACAGGTGGTTCAGGAACATTTCCTTGGTCAGGGTCGTGCCCTTGCGGAGCGAGAGCAGCTCCAGCATCTGGTATTCCTT
>CALROO020000044.1:0-18839 GCA_943369795.1 Rhizobium sp. Q54
GGCATGCTGAAGGTGCCCGACACGCCCGGCTTCGGTGTTGCCCTGAACCCCGACATCCCGATCCACCGCCCCTACACCCACTGACGTCCGGACACCGGCCATGAAACTTCTGCGATACGGCCCGAGCGGGCAGGAAAAGCCCGGCCTGCTCGATGGAGACGGGGTCATCCGCGACCTGTCTGGGCATGTGGCCGACATCACGCCGGACCTGTTGCATGGCGCGGGACTGGCGAAGCTGCAGGCCATCGACCCGTCGACACTGCCGGTCGTCGAAGGCGAAGTACGTTACGGAACCCCCGTCGTTGGCAGCCGCAAATTCATCGCCATCGGCCTGAATTTCGCCGATCACGCCGCCGAGTCCAACCTGCCGATCCCGCCCGAGCCGATCGTCTTCATGAAGGCCATCAGCTGCCTTCAGGGTCCGAATGACGACGTCATGATCCCGCGCGGTTCCGAAAAGACCGACTGGGAGGTCGAACTGGGTATCGTGATCGGCAAGCCCGCATCCTATGTCGAGCAAGCCGACGCGCTGGACCATGTCGCAGGCTATGTGCTGATCAACGACGTGTCGGAGCGCGCCTATCAAATCGAGCGTGGGGGAACCTGGGACAAGGGCAAGGGCTGCGACACCTTCGGGCCGGTCGGCCCATGGCTGGTCACCGCCGACGCCGTCGACGACGTCCAGAACCTGGCCATGTGGCTGGACCTGAACGGCAAGCGGATGCAGACCGGAAACACGCGCACCATGATCTTCGGCGTGGCCGAGATCGTCGCCTACGTCAGCCAGTTCATGACGCTGGAGCCCGGCGACCTGATCACCACAGGCACGCCGCCGGGCGTCGGCCTGGGCCAGAAGCCGGAGCCGATCTACCTCAAACCCGGCGACGTCATGCGGCTGGGCATCCAAGGCCTCGGCGAACAGAGCCAGACCGTCGTGCCCTGGCGCGCCGCCACATCGGGAGCCGCCGCATGACCGTCTACGGCAATCGTTTCGAGGGCCGCTGCGCCGTCGTCACCGGTGGAGCTTCAGGCGTCGGCCGAGAGACCGCCGCCCGCATCGTGGCCGAAGGTGGCAAGGTGTGTCTGTGGGACCTGGACGCCGACGTCCTGGCCGAGGTCGCCGAGGCGACGGGTGCCAGCAATTTCCAGGCGGTGGACGTCTCGGACCACGAGGCCGTCGTCCGCGCCGCGAACGCCAGCGCCCAGGCGCTGGGCCGGATCGACATTCTGGTCGTCGGCGCGGGCGTGACAGGGGCCACCGGGCCGGTGTGGGAGTTCCCGATCGATAGCTGGCGCAGGGTGATGGACATCAATCTGAACGGGGCCTTCTACTGCTGCCGGGCGATCGTCCCGCACATGCTGGCGAACGACTATGGCCGGATCGTCAATGTGTCGTCGGTCGCGGGCAAGGAAGGTAATCCCAACGCCTCGGCCTATTCCGCGTCCAAGGCCGGTCTGCTGGGCTTCACCAAGTCGCTGGGCAAGGAACTGGCTCAGACCGGCGTGCGGGTGAACGCCATCACCCCCGCCACCTTCAAGAGCCCGATCCTGGAACAGCTACCGCAGAGCCAGATCGATTATATGCAGTCCAAGATCCCGATGGGCCGTCTGGGCGAGATGGCTGAGGTGGCCTCGCTGATCTGCTGGCTGGCCAGCGAGGAATGCAGTTTCTCCACCGCCGCGACCTTCGACATTTCCGGCGGGCGCACGACCTACTGACGGAGACGCCCGGTGCCGCACGACCTGCCGATCGTCGATCCGCACCAGCACCTGTGGGATTTCGACCGCCACCACTATGGCTGGTTGATGGATCATCCGCTGCCGAACAATCCGGCGGGCGACTGCGCCCCGATCGCGCGGCCCTATGGCCTGGACGACTATCTGGCCGATGTCGCCGGATGGAATGTGGTCGGCACGGTCCATGTCGATGCAGGGGCCGACGCGGATCAGGCGCTTGACGAGACCCGCTGGCTGCAAGCGATCGCCGACACGCGCGGTATGCCCAACGGCATCGTCGCCTACGCCGCCCTGAACCGCCCGGTCGCCGAGGTCGATGCCCTGCTGGTCGCGCATTGCCAGTCCGCCAACGTCCGGGGCATTCGGCAAATCGTCAACTGGCACGGCGATCCGGCGAAGACCTATACGTCGCGCGACCTGTTGCAGGACGACGACTGGCGGGCCGGGTTCGCCCTTCTGGCCCGTCACGACCTGTCGTTCGACCTGCAGATCTATCCGTCCCAGATGCCGGAGGCCGCGCGCCTGGCAGCCGCACATCCTGACACGCAGCTGATCCTGAACCACGCAGGCATGCTCACCGACCGCGATGTCGACGGGCTGAACGCCTGGCGAGACGGCATGGCCCTGCTGGCTGCCCAGCCCAATGTGGCGGTCAAGATTTCGGGCCTGGCCATGGTGGATCGGACCTGGACGATGAAATCGATCAGACCGTTCGTGCTGGATGCAATCGCGCTGTTCGGCGCTGACCGCGCGATGTTCGCCAGCAATTTCCCGGTTGACAGGCTGTACGGCAGCTTCAGCGACCACTTCGATGCCTACGACGTCATAACCGCCGATTTCAGCGACGCCGAACGCCGCCAGTTGTTCGCAGAGACGGCGGCCAACGTCTATCGCTTGAACTTGCCCTGACCCCAATCCCGCTCATCCCGGCGGAAGCTTGGATGAGCGACGTCGAGGCGCGTTGCCCTCATCCCGCCTTGGCGATTTCCACCGCATAGACGTGGTTGGCACCATGCATGTTGGAGCGGAACACCAGCCAGCGGTTGTCGGGCGTGAAGGTGATGTTGGGCTCCAGCCGATAGTCGTGGGCCGCCATGTTCACCAGTCGCTCGGCCCGGAGGATGCCGGGCCGGATCAGCTCGCCCGCATTGGGCGCGCTCAGCCCCGCCACGTCGGTAATGGCCTCGGGCCGGAACAGATAGATCCATTTGCCGTCCCGCGCCCGCGCCACCATCTCGGCGTCCCCGCCGTCTCCCGCGAACAGCGCCCCGTCGTGCGAACTGTTGAAATGCACCGACCACTCGTCGCGTTCGAGATGATAGTGGGTCCGCACCCCGGTCTCGATCTCGTATCCAGCGAGCGTGAACTTCTGACCGCGTGGCGTCTGGAGATCGTACCAGATCGTCTTGCCGTCATCGGAAAACCATTCGTGGCCGGCGATCTCCATGTTCATGGTGCGGGCATGGACCCGGGCCATGCCGGTGCCGTCCGTGCGGATCGTCCAGATGCGGTCGACCTTGTGCCAGGGCCCCTCATGGCAGAACATGATCAGGCCCGGGTCGGTCGGCGAGAACTGCAGATGGTTCAGCCAGTCAGTCGCCCGATGCACCACCCGCCGCTCGCCCGTCCGGACGTCCAGGGTGAAGATCTCCATCGGAATGCGGGCTTCCAGCCGGTCGTTCAGCCGCACCTCCTTGGCGTCGGCGAAGGTCATCGGCGTGCCGTCGGGCCAGTTGGCGGCATAGGCGGCCTGGTCGTAGCGCCCGTCACGGCCCCGTGTGCGGGGTTGCAGCGGCATGTCGCGCTCGGCCCACTGACCGAGCAGCAGGGTCTCGTCGGCATTGATCGAACCGATGCTGCCCGAGGCGATCGTGCCGATCTCGCGCTCCGCTCCCGTCGTCGCATTGGCGGCGAAGACGGTCGTCGGCTGCGCCCCCTCCCCTTCCGCGGCTGGAGCACGACGGGTGAAGTAAAGATCGCCGCTCCTGGGGCCTGCGAACAGCAGTTGCAGGTTGTCGCCGCGCACGATGGGCCGGATGGCGCGGGTCTCCAGATCGACCGCCGAAATACTGCCCGGCGTCGTGATCAGCAGGGTGCGGCCGTCCGGGAGATAGCCGCGCTGATGGAAATACAGGCTGGAGCTGCCCGGCTCGTCCGACAGTCGCACGATCCGGTGCCCGGTGACGGAATCGATCCATTCGCGCGGCGGCTCGGCGGAGGAGGACACGGTCGGACCGGCTGGCGCGGTCGGAGCCTTGGCCCGCGTCGTCGCCAGACCCGCCAGCACGAAGACACCGGCAGCGGCGCGTCTGGTCAGGTTCAGCATGATCATCCTCCGATCAGGTGGGGTCGACGCCCGGATCGATGTCCGGGCCTGTGCGCGTATGGGGTGGTGCGGCGATGCCCTTGCCCGCGCCCCAAAGCCGGTCGTAGCGCCAGCCGGTCAGGTCTTCGACGACCTCGCGCGCGGCCTCGCTGGATGGCGTACGCTCTCCGGCATGGAAGCGGTCGATCTCGGCCATCAGGATGCCGTGGGTTCGCGCGTTCAGCCGGAACCGCCAGGAGATCACCGCCCCCAGCAGCATCACCACGATCGGCCCGGCGATCAGCAGCCAGACGATGGTAGTGACGGCCTGCGGGCTCTGTGCCACCGCCACGCCATCGGTCGGCGAGACATA
The DNA here is from genome assembly GCA_943369795.1 of Rhizobium sp. Q54. Lineage (GTDB taxonomy): Bacteria > Pseudomonadota > Alphaproteobacteria > Caulobacterales > Caulobacteraceae > Brevundimonas. The sequence continues at coordinate 4,416 of CALROO020000044.1, forward strand.
GCCACCGGCCCCGATGATCCAGCCCGTTGCGATGATGGCGCCCGACTGAGCCACCTTTCGCACCAGGGTCATGACCCCGGCGAAGATGCCTTCGCGCCTGAGCCCCGTCACCGCCTCGTCGACGTCCGGCAGGTAGTTGTAGACGCTCCACGGCACGAAATTCAGGGTGCCTCGACCCAGTCCCGCCAGGATGATCGGCGCGAACAGCCAGAACACCAGCGTCGGGCTGAACGCTGCCCCAAATGGATTGAGCGCCGACAGGACATTCCCATCCAGCGCCGCCAGTCCTTCGCCAAAGCCCGCGGGCCGGACCAGATAGAAGGTCAGATACAGCAGCAGCGCCACGCTGAAGAAGGAGATCGCGATCCGGTAGGCCAGAACGGGGCCCGTGCGGATCACGATGTTGATGGCGATCATCACCGAGATCAGCTGGGCCACATACATGGCCGTCATCAGCTGCGAGATGATCAGCGTCCCCCCCAGAAGGACGGTGACCACGAAGATCGGAAAGGCAGTGTTGAAGATGTCCTGGGCGATATAGCCACCCAGATAGATCGACAGATGCTGACGGAACGCGCGGATCTTCAGCGTCGAGAACAGGTCGCGGAACATGGTGACCGGGATCAGCGCCGCGCGCTTGAGGCTGAGCGGCGGCGGGCGGATCAGCTTTTCCGCCTCGGTATAGGGCCGCTCCCAGCTGAACACGACGACCAGGGTCACGACCAGGCTGAAGATACCGCCAAAGATCGCTGCCATGATCAGGAACGTGGTCGGCGAATCCTTGCCGCCGAAATTGTTGATAATCAGCGTGGGCAGGTAGGACGCCAGGATAGCTGACGTCTGGGCCACTAGCATCCGAGCGCCGGCGAACTTGGCCTTCTCCTTGTAATCCTTGGTCATCTCGGCCGCGAGCGTTTCCCACGGGATGAGAAACATCGTGTAGAGGAACTCGAAGAAGATGAAGGCCAGCAGATAGTAGGTGAAGGTCTGGCCGGTGATGAACAGCAGGACGAAGCTGGGCAGAAGCGGGATCGTCGCCAGCAGGAAGATCTTGCGTCGCCCGACCTTTCGCCCGATCCAGGTATGGCGCAGATTGTCGGACACATAGCCGATCAGCGGGCAGGTGATCGCTTCCAGCAGGCGCGGCAGCCCCAGGATCAAACCGGCCTCGACCGGGCTCAGGTCGCAGAATGTGGTGAAGAAGTAGAACAGCCAGCCGGTGATGACGGCCTGGGCCCCCGCCCCCAGCATGTCGCCCGAGCCCCAACCCCAGTAGTTGATCCAGCGGGGCTTGCGCATCTCCACGGTTGCCATCCTCGCGCGCCTAGATGAACCGCAGCCGGAACTCGCCCAGCGCCAGGATCGCCATCGACTGGCCATAGGGCATCGACGTCAGCGGGATGTCGCGATAGCCCTGCAAGGTGTCGAACACGGGGGTGCCGAACGACACCTGCTGCAGCTCGCCGTCCTCGCCGATGTTGGCGATCACGCCCTTTAGCGCCCGGATCGCCATCGCCTCATACTCGACTGGCAGATAGCGTTTGCGCACCGCCTTCAGGATACCATAGGCGAACCCCGCCGTGGCCGAGGCCTCCAGATAGCTGGTCGGATCGTCGATCAGGGTGCGCCACAGGCCGCTCTCGTGCTGATGCTGCGCCAGCGCCTTCACCTGAGCCTCCAGCGTCTCGATCAGGAAGCGGCGCAGCGCATCGTCCGGCTGCATGTCCAGCATCTCTATGAACTCGGGGATGGCGATGGTGACCCAGCAGTTTCCGCGCGCCCAAAGGGCATCGGCGAAATTGTGCCGACCGATGAAGTTCCAGCCGTGGAACCAGAGCCCGGTCTTCTTGTCGAACAGGTATTTGATGTGGATCAGAAACTGCTTCCTCGCCTCCTCCACATAGTGCGGCCGATCCAGCAGCAGGCCGATCCGGGCCAGCGGCAGGACGCTCATCATCAAGGTGTCGTCCCACAGTTCCTGCGGGTTCTCGTCGTTGAAGACGATATGCTGGAACCCGCCCTCTTCGGTCCGGGGCAGGCCGTCCATCAACCATTCGGCCCAGGTGTCGAGATAGGGGATATAGGTCTCGTCGCCCGTGTACTCGTACAGATTGGCCAGGGTCAGGAAGGGCGAGACGGTGTTGATGTTCTTGGTCGGGGTGCCCGCGGCGAACCGGTTGGCGAACCAGTCCAGCATGATCTGCATCACCGCCTGATCGCCGGTCTGTTCGAACAGCCGGTACAGGCCGTATAGCCCGATCCCGTGGGTCCATTCCCAGTCGTTCCAGCCTTTGGTGTCGATCACCCGACCGTCGTCCAGCTTCAGCAGGAAAGCGCCGGTCTCGTCCTTGATGTTCACCAGGTTGTCGATCAGCCGCGCCAGGGTCTGGTCGATATCGGCTCTGGAAATGTCGTGCATGAGATTCGGCATGGTCTGGGTCCGGATTACAGGAGTGTCGGCCACGATCCGTACGCAGACGGCGTCGGGCAGCAAGCGGCGTTCAGGGCGCCCCGGCACCAGCAGGTCCTCCACCCGTCTCAGTGCCGTTATCTCATTTTTTGTTATCCTATCTCATAATGTGACAATGTTGGATTGGTCAAGCGACCTTTGTCAGGGTCCGCGAACCCGTTGGACACCAGCAGGTGTGGGCCGATCTGGTCCAGCGTGCTGACCCCCACCAGGGTCATCGCCACCCGCATTTCAGCGGCGATCAGCGCCAGCACCGCCTCGACGCCGCTCTGACCCTGGGCCGCCAGGCCATAGACCCACGCCCGGCCCAGCAGCACCCCGTCCGCACCGCAGGCCATGGCCCGAAGCACGTCCAGACCCGACCGGATGCCGCCATCCATCAGGACGGTCATGCGATCCCCCACCGCCTGGGCGATCGGAACCAGGGCGTCGATGGTGGCCAGGGTGCCGTCCAGCTGTCGGCCTCCGTGGTTGGAGACGACCACCCCGTCGAAGCCGCGTTGCGCCGCCTCCAGGGCATCGTCCAGGTCGAGGATGCCCTTGATGACCATCCGACCCGGCCAGAGCGCGCGGATCTCCTCGGCATCGTCCCAAGTGACCGAGGCATCGAAATTGCTGGCCATCCAGGACCAGTAGTCGTCGATGCCGGCCGCGCTGCCGAGCGCGGACGCCACATGCCCGATCGTGTGCGGTCCCCCCATCAGACCGACGTCCCAGGCCCAGGCCGGCCGGGTCATTACCTGGGCCATCCGCGCCACTTGCCGCTGCATCGCCGTTCCGCCCGACAAACCCGACCGCTTGTCTCGGTAGCGCGGGCCCGGCGCCGGCATATCGACGGTCAGGAACAGGGTGTCGGAGCCCGCCGCATGGGCGCGGGCGATCATATCACGCATGAAACCCCGATCGCGGGTGACATAGAGCTGGAACCAGGGCGGCGTCTGAACGCCCGCGCGAACCTCCTCGATAGAACAGGCGCCTACGGTCGACAGGCAGAAGGGCACACCCGCCACTTCTGCCGCGCGTGCCGCCTGGACCTCGCCACGGCGCGCGTTCAGCCCAGCCATGCCCACGGGCCCCAGCGCCAGCGGCATTGCGACCGACCGGCCCAGCAGCGTCCCGGCCAGCGAGACATTGTCGGCCCCGGCCAGCACCCGCTGGCGCAGCCGCACCTCCTGAAGACGCCCGATATTGTCGCGAAGGGTGGTCTCGGCGAAGGCTCCACCGTCGACATAGTCGAACAGGAACCTCGGGATTCTGCGCCGCGCAGCCTCGCGATAGTCCATGACGTCGGCGAGGATCATCGGCAAGGGCTCCATGAAGAGCGCCGGTTTGACCGACGCATATCGGGATGATAGTTCACATATTGGGATCAGACAACGCTCACTGATCAGGAACGATGACCGTCATGACCATGGCCCGTGAACCGAATGGCGTGCTTCGACCCTATCACGTCGTGATCCTGATCGCGGTCCTTCTCGTCGCGGCCCTGGGCGCTGACCGGGCCATCGCTCAAACGCGCTGGGTTTCGGGCTGGACCTTCCCGCCCGTCGCCGAGATGGGCCCCTTGGTCGTGCCGTCTCCCCCCAATCCCAACGACATTCGCGGTCCGATGGGACCCGGATCGGTCGGGGGACAGACGCTGAGCCAGACCGTGACGATGGCCACCTCCGGTTCCGGGGTGCGCCTCCGGTTCTCGAACCTTTACGGCCCCCTGCCCGTCAATCTGGGGGCGGTCACCGTTTCCCTGGCCGACGGCGCGCCCGTGCCCGTCACCTTCGATGGCCAGCGAGCTGTCCGCATCCCGGCGGGCGCGCCGCGCCTGTCGGATCCCGTCGATCTGCCGGTCGATCGGCTGGCCACCCTGACGATCAGCGTCTTCTATCCCGAACCGACCTTCCTGCCCTTGCATCGTCTGCGTCAGGTGACGCGAGACGGCGACGTGACGGGTCAGCCTATCCCATCCGGCCTGGAGCCGACCCGCCTCGGCGTTCTCCTGAGCGGTGTGGAAGTCCGCACCGAGCGACCTGCGCCGGTGATCGTCGCCTTCGGGGATTCCATTACCGAGGGGGTCAGCGCCTCTCCGGCCGGCCCCGGCGGCTGGCCCGAGCGCCTGCTTCGGCGCCTTGTGGACGTATCGTCGCCGTGGTCCGTCGTGAACGCCGGGATCGGGGGAAATCGGCTTCTGTATCGGGGGTCAGGCCCGTCTGGTCTGGAACGGCTGGATGCCGACGCCCTGGCTGTCCCCGGCACCCAGTGCCTGATCGTGCTGGAAGGAATCAACGACATTGGCCGCCCCATGCGATCTGCCTATGCCCACGAGGCCATCACGGCAGACGATCTCGTCGCGGGCTATCGCCAGATCATCGCACGCGCCCACGCCGCAGGGATCAAGGTGGTGGTCGGGACCATTCTCCCATTCGAAGGCTCACCCTATTTCTCCGACGCGGGCGAAACGGTCAGGCGACAGGTCAACACCTGGATCCGCACCGCAGGGGAAGCCGATGGCATGATCGATTTCGATAGGGCAGTACGGGATCCCGCCAGTCCGTCCCGACTGCTGCCGCGATACGACAGCGGTGACCGGCTGCATCCATCGGACGCTGGATACGAGACAATGGCCGGTTCGATCCCTCTGGATCTTGGTGATTGAACCACAACAAGGGCGTGGGCAGCCTGAACGGTGTCGCTGTGGAACCGGGCGCAGGTCTGCGTTCCGCGACCGCCGAGCAAGCCCACCCAGGGCTGACTATCTGGCCGGGCAGCGCTGCACCAGACTGATGCCCGTCGTTCTCGATGTGGGTTCCGTCTTGCGGCCAAGGCCACCGCGTCAACTCGTCCCCCAATCTCCAGAGCTCTGTTCGAGACGGTCTCACTGCACTAACGCTGATATCGGCTAAAGGCGCGGCGATGGACGCCGGAAACGAGAGGGCCGACCATGGGTGACGACCGCAAGACAATTCCCGCCGCCGCCGTCGATCTCTACACGCGCTATATCCACGGAGAAATCGGCCGTCGCGCCTTCATGAAGGGGGTCGGCCGCTATGCCGTCGCGGGTCTGACGGCCTCGGCCATCGTCGAGGCGCTCATGCCCAACTATGCCCTGGGTCAACAGGTCCAGAAGGACGATGAGAGGATCACGGCGGAATACGTCACCATCCCTTCGCCCGACGGCTACGGCTGGATCCGGGGTTATCTGGTCAGGCCGACCAGCGCCGACACTCGCAGCGCGCAGCCGTCAAAGCTGCCCGGCGTCATCGTTATTCACGAGAACCGAGGCCTGAACCCGCATACGGAGGACGTGGCACGTCGCTTCGCCCTGGCCAATTTCATGGCGTTCGCGCCGGATACCCTGACCTCGGTCGGCGGCTATCCGGGGGATGACTACAAGGGCGGCCAGCTGTTTTCGGCTCTCGACAGAACGAAGATGACACAGGATCTGGTGGCGGCCGCCCGCTGGCTGAAGGCGCGCCCGGATTGCAACGACAAGATCGCGGCGACCGGCTTTTGCTTCGGCGGGGCCCAGAGCAACGCCTTGGCCGGCATCCTGGGATCGGATCTCGCCGCCGCTGCACCCTTTTACGGATCGGCGACTCCGCCGGCTGACGTGCCCAATATCCGCGCCGCGATCCTGATCCATCATGGCGCGCTGGATTCAAGGCTGGTCGCGGACTATCCGGCGCAGGAAGCCGAGCTTAAGCGACACGGCGTGCGCTACGAAGGCCACCTGTGGCCGGATTCGGTCCACGGCTTCTTCAACGACGCAACGCCGGAACGCTATAACGAAGCCACGGCTGCGCAGGCCTGGAGACGGACGCTCGACTGGTTCAACGAACATACGCGCAGCAGCTCGTAACCGGGTCAGGCCGATCGCCATCCCGACGCCCAACGCAGGCTGGCTTGGAAACGACAGGTCCAGAATTTTTTGTCGCCAGATCGCGATCCTGCCGGACCAGAGGCATCATCATGAGGCCGCTTGATGTCGAGAGCCTGGGCCTACTCGTCCCTGGCCAATGGGTGGTGCTGGTGGACGACCTGGCTCAGGCGGTCGGTGGCGACATGGGTGTAGATCTGGGTCGTGGCGATGTCGGCGTGGCCCAGCAGGGTCTGGACGACGCGCAGGTCCGCTCCGCCCTCCAGCAGATGGGTGGCGAAGGCGTGGCGCAGGACGTGGGGGCTGACTCGGGCGGGGTCGATGCCCGCCGTGATCGCGGCCTGGTCCAGCAGCTGGGCGAAGCGGCGCGGGGTCAGGTGGCCCGAGGCACCGGACGACGGGAACAGCCACGGGCTGTCGGGGGCCTTGGGCGGGCGGCGGGCGTCGCGGACGGTCAGCCAGGCTTTCACGGCATCACGTGCGCCGGTGTTCAGCGGGGCCAGCCGTTCCTTGCCGCCCTTGCCGCGCACGATCAGATAGGCCGGGTCGCGCCGCACCGCCTCGACCTTCAGGGCCAGCAGTTCGGACACCCGCAGGCCCGAGGCATAGGCCAGTTCGGTCAGCGCGATCAGGCGGACACCGGACGCGCCATCGGTGGCGGCGGTCGCGGTGAGCAGCCGTTCCACCTCGTCGCGCGACAGGGTCCTGGGCAGGGGCCGTCCCTGTTTGGGCGCATCCAGACGCCGCGACGGGTCGTCGGTGCGCCAGCCTTCGCCGAGGGCGAACCGGTAGAACTGCCGTACCGCCGAGCGCCGCCGGGCCGCCGTAGCGGCGGATAGCCCCCGGACAGCCAGCGACGCGAACCAGGCCTCGATCGCCCCTTCGTCCGCCTGCATCAGGCCGCCATCGCCAACGGACCCCTCCGCATCGGCCAGATCGCGGGCATAGGCCGAAAGGGTGTGGGGCGAGGCGTCGCGCTCGACCGCCATCATCTCCAGAAAGGCTTCGACCTGGGGGCTCATGGCGCGATCCGGGTCTGGCCATGCGGGGGGCTTGGTGTAGAGGTTGCGACGATCATGCCTGCCTCGCTCGACCCCTTGCCGTCCCATGCGCCCGATGCGGGGCCGATTCCCTATCCGGAGCGCACCATAGCGCTGGTCGGGCTGATGGGCGTGGGCAAATCGACGGTGGGACGACGGCTCGCCGCGCGGCTGGGCCTGCCGTTTCAGGATGGCGACGAGGTGATCGAGGAGGCGGCGGGCATGAGCGTGTCCGACATCTTCGCCGAACTGGGCGAGGCCGAGTTCCGGGCCGGAGAGGCGCGGGTGATGCGTCGCCTACTGGAGGCTCCGCGCATGGTGCTGGCGACCGGCGGCGGCGCCGTTCTGAACGCCGAAACTCGGGCCCTGCTGGCGACCCGGGCCACCACGGTCTGGCTCAAGGCCGATCTGGCGGTCGTGGCCAGCCGGGTCCAGCGCCGCGACACCCGCCCGCTTCTGCGCGGCAAGGACCCGGTCCAGGCCCTCAGCGCCATGGCCGAGGTGCGCTACCCCGTCTATGCCACCGCTGATGTGATGGTCGAGGTCGGCCTGGGGGCCCATGGCCAGTCGGTCGATGCGATCATCGCCGGTCTCAATGCCTTCTGGGCCCGGTCGTCGGAGGGCGCGGCATGACGACGGTTTCGGTCGGAGGTCAGGGCTTCGCCGCCTACGACGTTGTGGTCGAACGCGGCCTGTTGGCCCAGGCAGGCCAGCGGATCGCGCCGTTCACGCGCGGTCGCACGGTGATCGTCAGCGACGAGACGGTCGCGGCGATCCATGGCCCGGCCTTGCAGGCTTCGCTGGAGGCGGCGGGCATCCGCACCGGCCTGATCACCGTCCCGGCGGGCGAGGCGTCCAAATCCTTCGCCGAGCTGGAACGGCTGATGGACCGGCTGCTGGCCCACAGGCTGGACCGCAAGGACGTGATCGTGGCCCTGGGTGGCGGGGTCGTGGGCGATCTCGCCGGGCTGGCGGCGGCGCTGTATATGCGGGGCATCGATTTCGTGCAGGTGCCGACCACCCTGCTGGCCCAGGTCGATTCCTCGGTCGGCGGCAAGACAGCGATCGACACGCCGCGTGGCAAGAACCTGGTCGGGGCGTTCCATCAGCCGCGGCTGGTGCTGGCCGACATCGACGTGCTGGCGACACTTCCGCCGGTGCAGCTCCGGTCGGGTTGGGCCGAGGTGCTGAAGCACGGACTGATCTGCGACGTGGCCTTCTTCGACTGGCTGGCGGGCGACGGCGCGGTCGGGGCCTCCGGCGATTCGGCGGCGCTGGAGCGGGCCGTGGTGCGGTCGGTCGAGATCAAGTCGGCCATCGTCTCGGAGGACGAGAAGGAAGCCGGTCGACGCGCCCTGCTGAACCTCGGCCACACCTTCGGTCATGCCATCGAAGCCGAACTCGGGTTCGAGGAGGCGGCCCTGGCGCACGGCGAGGCGGTGGCCCTGGGTTGCGCCATGGCGTTCCGGTTTTCGGCATCGCAGGGTTTGTGCCCGGCCGCCGATGTCGCCCGCGTCGAGACCGTCATCGCGGCGGCGGGCCTGCCGACCCGGCTGGATCAGGCGGGGGTGTTCGATGCCCGTGCCTTGCTGGCCCGGATGGCGGGTGACAAGAAGGCGGAAGGGGGCGCGCTGACGCTGATCCTGGCCCACCTCATCGGCGAGGCCTTCGTCGCCCGTGACGTCGATCCCGCTGTCGTCACTGCCTTCCTGAGGTCCGAAGGCGCGACCTGAGCCTTGCCGCCGCGCGCGGGATAGGGCTTGCTCCGTTTCATGAAGCAAATTCTCGTCGTCGTCGGCCTGGTGCTGGCACTGGCCGCGGGCACCGCGCGGGCGCAGGACTGTCAGTCAGGCGGCGACGCCTGGGCCGGTCCGGCCTTCGCCAATGCCATCTCGGTCTATTCGCTGGAGTGGGCCCCGTTCGGATCGAGCGAGTCCGGCTGGGAGACCTATCTGCCGCTGATCCAGAAGGAGCTCGGCACAGACTGCGCCCCGACGACCCCGGATTTCGCGGTGGCCCTCGCCGCGTTTCAGGGGCGATACGCCCTGGTCCCGACCGGCCAGTTCGACCAGGCGACATTCCAGGTCTTTCGCGGTCTGTGGCAGGAGCGCCGGCCCTTCATCCGGGCGCGGTTGCTCGACATCTGCCCCGATCCGCCGCCAATTCGCGAGCTGGGCTATCTGGAAGCACCGGAGGAACACGCCGACCGGCTGACCCGGCTGCTGCGGCGCGACGTGCTGGAGGCCTACCGCCGGATGGTCGCGGCGGCACGAGCCGAGGTTCCGGCGGTCGCAGCCAACCCCGAACTGCTGCAGATCTTCTCCGGCTTCCGCGATCCGGAGGCCGACGCGGCCCGGTGTGCGGCGCAAGGGAACTGCGACGGCGTCCGCCGCGCCGTCTGTTCGCCGCACCGGACGGGGACGGCGGTCGATCTGTATGTGGGTCAGGCCCCCGGTCTGGGCGTCGACAACACCAGCCCCGCCAGCCGGCTGCACATGAGCCGCGGCCCAACCTATCGCTGGCTGGTGCAGAACGCAGGGCGGTTCGGCTTCGTCCCCTATGTGTTCGAGCCCTGGCACTGGGAATGGGTGGGGGCACCGGCATGGCCATGATGCGGGCGCTGACCCTCGGCGAGCGGGATCTTGCCACCGGGGTGTTCGGCGACGCGATCCGGCTGGAGACCGTGCGGTTCCTGAAAAGTCCCTGGCCGTTCGATCGGGCCTTCGTGGCGGGGCGGTGGTTCGGGCGCGACTGGATCGTCTGGCCGGGGCGGGGGCTGGCGACGGATTTCGCCGTCGCGCCGCTGAGCGTGCAGGCCATCTTTATCCATGAACTGGTCCACATCTGGCAGGCGCAGTGCGGCGTGAACCTGCTGGCTGCCAAGCTGAAGGCAGGGGACAGTGCGGCGTCGTATCGCTATCCCACCGACGACGGCTGCGACTGGTGCCGGCTGAACATCGAACAGCAGGCGATGATGGTCGAGCACCGCTTCCGTTTGTCGCGCGGTGGAGCCGTTCCGGCCCCGGTGACGTTCTATGCGTCGAGGCTGCCGTTCGGGACTTGACGTCCGCGGTCGCGCCGCCCATCTGAAACTGTGACTGTTACAAACAGTCCCCCGATTTCAGCCCGGCTTTCATATCAGGAGACGATCATGGCCAAGGTTCTGGTTCTCTATCATTCGACCTACGGACACATCGAGACGATGGCCGGGGCCGTCGCTGAAGGCGCCGCCAGCGTCGAGGGCACCACCGTCGACATCAAGCGCGTCCCCGAGACGGTTCCGGACGACCTGGCCAAATCGTCGGGCTACAAGCTGGATCAGGAGGCCCCGATCGTGACGGTGGACGACCTGCCGACCTATGACGCCATCATCGTCGGGGCAGGCACGCGGTTCGGCACCTTCGCATCCCAGATGCAGGCCTTCTGGGACACGACGGGCGGTCTGTGGTTCCAGGGCAAGCTGGTCGGCAAGGTCGGCGGAGCCTTCACCTCGACCGCGTCGCAGCACGGCGGTCAGGAGACGACCCTGACCGGCTTCCACAAGACCCTGCTGCACCACGGCCTGATCGTCGTCGGCCTGCCCTATGCGTTTCAGGGCCAGATGAACATGGACGAGATTACCGGCGGCAGCCCCTATGGTGCCACCACCATCACCAAGGGTGACGGATCGCGTCAGCCGAGCCAGAACGAGCTGGAAGGGGCGAAATTCCAGGGGCGCCATATCGCCGAGATCGCGAAGAAGCTACACGGGTAGGATTCGGTCCCTCTCCCTTTGGGAGAGGGCTTGAGGCTCGCAGAGCGCAGCGACGCACCAAGCCGGAAGGGTGAGGGGTTACAGTGGGAGCCGGTTGGCACCGTAACCCCTCACCCTTTGGCTGCTACGCGCCGCCCTTCGGGTCGCGCAAGTCCGATCGCCTGACGGCTCTCGGGCGCTCAAGCCCTCTCCCGCCGGGAGAGGGCTTCTTTGTCAGTACCGCCGCCGACGTCCTGCCGTCAGGTTGTCCAGCGCCCAGGCCCCCGGTCCGGCGAAGCTCAGATACAGAAAGACGAAACAGTATAGCGCCGCCGTCTCGCCCCCGTTGACCAGCGGATACAGGCTCGATCCGGCATGGAACTGGAAATAGGCCACCGCCATCATCCCGGACAGGACGAAGGCCACCGGACGGGTGAACAGGCCCAGCACGATCAGCACCCCGCCGACCAGCTCCAGCACCCCGCCGATCCCCATCTGGCTCATCAGCTCGAACGGCCCCCGCGCGGCCTCGGGGAAGCTGAAGATCTTCTGCGTGCCGTGCTGGATGAACATCAGCCCCGCCACGATCCGCAGCAGCGACAGCACCTTGGGGGCATGGGGCGTCAGGAAATTCATCGGCGGTTCCTTGAGGGTTCAGGCGGCCTTGGCGTCGGTCTCGACCATGGTCTGGATGGCGACATAGTCGGTCTTGCCAGTGCCCAGTACGGGCAGTTCGGAGACTTTGACGATCTTCTTGGGCACCGCAAGCTCCGGCACGCCGTTGTCGCGCGCCCAGGCGACCAGATCGCCGCCCTCGGCGTTCGGGCGGTCGGTGACCAGCACCAGTCGCTCGCCCTTGCGGGTGTCGGGGATGGAGACCACGGCATGGCGATGGTCGGGCCAGACGGCGGAGGCCAGGCCCTCCACGGCGCTCAGGGACACCATCTCGCCGCCGATCTTGGCGAACCGTTTCACCCGGCCCAGGATGGTGATGTAGTCCTCGGCATCGATCTCGACGATGTCGCCGGTGTCGTGCCAGCCGCCCTCCAGCGGCTCGACCTTGCGGGGATCGTCGGCCGAGACATAGCCCGCCATGACATTGGGTCCGCGCAGGAACAGTCGCCCGCCGCGCGTGATCCCCTCGACCGGATCGACGCGCGCGGTCATGCCGGGCATCAACTGACCGACGCTGCCGTGGCGGTTGCGGTCGGGGTGGTTGACGGCGACCACGGGGGCGGCTTCGGTCGCGCCATAACCCTCCAGGATCTTCACCCCGCCGAATTTGGCGGCGAACAGGGCGTGGGTCTCGTCGCGGACGCGCTCGGCCCCGGCGACGACGAATTTGACGCTGGCGAAGTCTTCGGGGTCCGCCACCCGCGCCCACTGGTTCAGGAAGGTGTCGGTGGCGAACAGCACTGACACCTTCACGTCCGGCAACAGGCTGGTGATCTGTTTGGCGTGCAGCGGCGACGGATACTGGAACGACTTCAGTCCCGACAGGATCGGCAGCAGCGCCCCTCCGGTCAGGCCGAAACAGTGGAAGGTCGGCAGGGGGTTGAACATCACCCAGGCCGGATCCAGCGGAATATGGGTCGAGATCTGGCGGCAGTTGGCGATCAGGTTCTTCTGCGTCAGCACCACCCCCTTGGGCGCGCCGAAACTGCCCGAGGTAAAAAGGATGACGCCGGGGTCGTCCGGCTTCGTCGCCGTGCGGAACCGCTTGGGCATCATTCCGCCCATCAGGCCAAACAGCTTGTCCTGGAAGCCGATCGTCTTGCGCACGTCGTCCAGCCAGGTCACCTCGGCCACCGTTCCCAGCTCGATCATCAGGTCGTCCAGCTTGGCCTGATCGACGAACCGTTTGGCCGACAGGATGCGTTTCAGGCCCGACGCCTTGGTCGCCGCCTTCAGGTTCAGCTCCCCGGAGGTGAAATTCAGCATCACCGGCACCCGCCCGAAGGCGTGCAGGGCGAAGAAGACCACCACCACCCCCATCGACGCAGGCAGCAGGATACCGACCCGCTCGCCAGGCTGGGTCATCGCCGCGATCTTGCGCCCCAGCACCAGGGCGGCGCGGATCAGGCCGGTATAGGTCAGGGGCTTCCTGTCCTGGTCCTCCAGGATTTCCTTGTCGCCGAAGCGGTCGCGGGCGTTGACGAGGGCGTCGAAGAGGGACTCTTCGCCTGCCGTTGGGTCGAGGCCGGGCCTAGGCAATACGCGTCTCCTCCGGAGGGCTCTCGCGCGGCCCTCTCGCTGTCAGGGGGCGCAACCTAGTTAAGCCCCGCAGCGATGAAAAGATGCGTTACGCGACGTGAGGGTCGGGTGCAGCCCTTGACGGTCGGCTGACGGTGAATCGCCACCGTCATCGGACCCGGCGTGACTCCCGCCTTCGGCCATCCAGATAGGTCGAATTCCGTTTTGGCCATTTGACCCGGGCCGAAGCCCGGTCAATGGTGCGCGATGTCGTTTTCCCGTGGCAGAAGTTAAGGTCACCGGACGTCTGTTTTGGATCGCCGGACATGGCGGTACCGCTCGGGGAGAGAAGACTTGCATAGACGCCATTTCCTTGCCGCCTGCGGCGTGACCACCGGGGGGCTGCTCCTGCCGGGCTTCCGCGCGATCGCCGCCGAACAGCTGGTCGAAACGGTCGAGGTCGCGGTGAAAAAGCGCCTGGCCGACGCCGCAATGAGCGCCGCCAAGGCCGCCGGATCGACCTATTGCGACGTGCGCATCGGCCGCTACATGCGCCAATTCGTCGTCACGCGGGAAGCCAATGTTCAGGGGATAACCAACACCGAATCGTCGGGCGTCGGCATCCGCGTCATCGCCGACGGAGCCTGGGGCTTCGCCGCGACCAATGACATGTCGGCCGAGGCGGTGGCCGCATCGGCCCGTCTGGCTACCCAGATCGCCCAGGCCAACGCCCGCAACCAGACCACGCCCGTTCAGCTGGTCCCCACGCCTAGCCTGGGCGAGGTCAGCTGGCGCACGCCGATCCGGCGCAACGGCATGGAAGTTCCGATCCAGGAGAAGGTCGATCTGCTGCTGAGCGTCAACGCCGCCGCCACCAATGCCGGCGCCAGCTTCGTCAACTCCTCGCTGTTCCTGGTCAACGAGCAGAAATATTTCGCCAGCACGGACGGCTCCTACATCGACCAGGACGTCCACCGCATCTTCGCCCCCTTCACCGTCACCGCCACCAATCGCGAGACCGGCAAATTCCGGACCCGCGACGGCCTGTCGACGCCGATGGGCCTGGGCTACGAGTATCTCGACGGGAATGCGGCGGATAAGAGCACGGCCCCCAATG
>CALROO020000045.1:0-17607 GCA_943369795.1 Rhizobium sp. Q54
TCTCGCTTAACCGCGCGGGGTCACTGGTGGAAGCCGGGCGCACCGCATAAGGGCGCCAAATGCCAGCAGACAACGAACTTGGACGCTCACCGCCAAAAACCGTTGCTTCGCGCCTGCGAAGGCCTACATGCAGAAGCTTCCCGCACTACCCCAAAGCCCTCAAGCAGCGAGCCGGCGCGCGGCGAGCGATAGGGCGTCCGAAGGACACACCAATATGAGCTATAAAGTCGCCATCGTGGGCGCTACCGGCAACGTCGGGCGCGAGATGCTGAACATCCTGGAGGAGCTGGAATTTCCGGTCTCGGAAATGCACGCCGTCGCCTCGCGCAAGTCCAAGGGCGTCGAGGTGTCCTGGGGCGACAAGACCATCAAATGCGAAGACATCGACAGCTTCGATTTCTCGCAGGTCGATCTGGTCCTGATGAGCGCCGGTGGCGACGCCTCGCGTGCGTGGTCCGAGAAGATCGGCAAGGCCGGGCCCATGGTGATCGACAACTCGTCGGCTTTCCGCATGGACCCGGACGTGCCGCTGATCGTGCCGGAGGTGAACCCCGACGACATCAAGCTGGCGTCCAGGAAGAACATCATCGCCAATCCCAACTGTTCGACGGCCCAACTGGTCGTCGCGCTGAAGCCCCTGCATGACGCGGCGAAGATCAAGCGCGCGGTGGTCTCGACCTATCAATCGGTGTCAGGCGCGGGCAAGGCCGGCATGGACGAGCTGTGGAACCAGACCAAGGCCATCTATGGCCTGGGCGACGCCAAGCCCAAGCTGTTCCCCAAACAGATCGCCTTCAATGTCATCCCCTTCATCGGCTCCTTCCGTGACGACGGCTTCACCGACGAAGAGGCCAAGATGTGGGACGAGACCCACAAGATGCTGGACCCCGACATCAAGCTGACGGTCACCTGCGTGCGTGTGCCGGTCTTCGTCGGCCACTCCGAGGCGGTGGCGCTGGAGTTCGACAAGCCGATCACCCCGGACGAGGCCCGCGCCATCCTGCGCGACGCACCGGGCATCCAGGTGGTCGATAAGCAGGAGCACGACGGCTACATCACCCCCGTCGATGCCGCCGGCGAGCACTCGGTCTATGTCAGCCGCATCCGCAAGGACCCCTCGGTCGAGAACGGCCTGATGCTGTGGATCGTGGGCGACAACCTGCGCAAGGGGGCGGCCTTGAATGCCGTCCAGATCGCCCAGCTGCTGGACGAGACCGGCATGATCAAGCCGTCCTCGGGCTATCGCACCATCACGGTCTGAGGCCGTGACCACCGCCCCGGCCGGGGAGGATCGCAAGGCCCTGATCGCGGGCGTCGCCTGCTATGCCATCTGGGGCTTCATCCCTCTGGTGTTCCAGGCGATGGACCGGGCCGGGGCGGATGCCTTTGAGATCATGGCGCACCGCACCGCTTGGGCTGTTCTGTGGGCCGGGGCGCTGGTCCTGGTGGTGCGTCAGGGCGGGCAGGTCATGCAGGCCCTGCGCTCGCCGCGCGTCATGGGCTGGATCGCCCTGTCGACGACGCTCATCGCGGTGAACTGGACCACCTATGTCATCGCCGTGAACAACGGCCGGACGCTAGATGCCAGCCTCGGCTATTACCTCAACCCCTTGCTCAACATGGCGGCGGGGGCCTGGCTGTTCCGCGAGAAGATTTCACGCACCGGCCTGGTCGCCATCGCCCTGGCCGGGTGCGGGGTGGCGCTTCAGGCCGTGGCCCTGGGGCATCTGCCCTGGGTATCGCTGCTGCTGGCCACGACCTTCTGTGCCTATGGGGTGATCCGCAAGCGCGTGGCGGTAGATGCCCAGAGCGGCCTGTTCCTGGAGTGCCTGCTGCTGGCCGGGCCTGGCCTGGCCTGGGTGCTGTGGATCGCATCCCAGGGTCAGGGCCATTTCGGCCAATCGACGGCGGCGACCCTGTGGTTGCTGGCGGCCGGGCCGATCACCGTGGTGCCCATGGTGCTGTTCGCGTGGGCCGCGCGGCGCATGCCCCTGTCGACCATGGGCTTCCTGCAGTTCCTGGCCCCCACCATCGTCTTCGTCATCGGGGTCAGCCAGGGCGAACCCTTCGGCCTGCGGCGGGCCATATCGTTCGCCTTCATCTGGGCCGGAGCCGTCGTCTTCGCCATCGGAGCCGTCCGGTCGCGCCGCAAGGCCGTCGTCGCCCCGGAGCCCGGCCTGATCGACGATCCCGCCGAGGACCGGAGCCGCGAGGCCGGACGCTAGACCACCGACGGGAAGGCGGCGTAACGTTCGGCTCTCGATTGGGGACAAGCCATGGACGGCCCGCACCGAAGCCCCTGTGACGAAGGCCAGGTCCAGGCGGCCCCGCCGCCGACGCAGGCCCTGTCTGCCGCCCGCAAGCGCTGGATACTGGTCGCCACCGTCCTGGGCTCCAGCCTGACCTTCATCGACGGCTCGGCTCTGGGCGTGGCCCTGCCCGCCATCCAGCGTGATCTGGGCGCAGGCCCCGCCGCCGTACAATGGGTGTCCAACGCCTATCTGCTGACACTGGGTGCCCTGGTTCTGACCGGCGGGGCGGCAGGAGACCGGTTCGGGCGGCGCAGGGTCTTCCTGATCGGGGTCGTTGTCTTTGCCCTGGCGTCGCTGGCCTGCGGCCTGGCCCCGACGGTCGAGCTGCTGATCGGCGGGCGGGCCTTGCAAGGCATCGGCGCGGCCCTGCTGACGCCCGGAGCGCTGGCGGTCATCGGCGCGACCTTTCCGCCGGAAGAGCGGGGCAAGGCTTTCGGCACCTGGGCCGGGGCGGGGGCTCTATTCGGCATGATCGGGCCGTTGATCGGCGGCTGGCTGGCGGATCAGGCCGACTGGCGCTTCATCTTCTGGATCAACCTGCCGCTGGCCGCCCTGACCATCGCCGTCACCCTGAAGGCCGTACCTGAAAGCCGGGACGACGATGCGCGGGGGCTGGATTGGATCGGAGCGGTGCTGGCTGTCGCAGGTCTGGCTGCCCTGACCTGGTCCCTGACCGCCGCGCCCGATCTGGGCTGGACCAGCCCTGCCATTTTCGCCGGCATGGCGGGCGGTACCGTTCTGCTGGCGGCCTTTCTGGTCTCCCAGGCGCGGCAGAGCGATCCGATGATGCCGCTGACCCTGTTCCGTTCGCCGGTGTTCAGCGGGGTGAACGTCCTGACCCTGCTGCTCTATTTCGCCCTGGGCGGAGCCATGTTCTTCCTGCCCTTCGACCTGATCCGGGTGCAGGGATTCAGCGCGACCCTGGCCGGGGCGGCCATGCTGCCGTTTGCGGTGGTCATGGGCCTGTTCTCGGGCGTCGCCGGGCGGCTGGCCGACCGCTTCGGCGCGCGACTGTCGCTCAGCCTCGGGCCGATCCTGTCGGGCGTCGGTCTGGCTCTGCTGGCCTGGCCGGGACCGGGCGCGGGCTATGTCGATGGGCCGCTTGCGGGGATGACGGTGCTGGCTATCGGCATGACCCTGGCCGTAGGTCCCCTGACCGCCACCGTCATGGGGGCGGTTCAGCCGGGGCACACCGGCGTGGCGTCCGGCGTCAACAATGCCGTGGCCCGGGTCGCAGGCCTGCTGGCCGTGGCCTTGCTTGGGGTGATCCTGTCCGCCGTCTTCGTCTCGCAGTCCGACAGTCCGGACGCCCGCGCCCTGCTGGGCCAGGTCATGGCCGGGGGCGATCTGGACAGCACCGCCACCGACGCCTTCCATATGGCCTTTCGTGTCGTGATCCTGACCTGCGCAGCCTGCGCCGTCCTGGCCGGGGTCATCGGTGCCCTGACGGCGCCAGGAAAAGTTCAGACGGCGGAGTAGAGCGCCTCGATCAGGCGCGTCGCCCGCGGGTCACCCAGCAGGTGCGGCGACTGGCGGGTCATGACATAGGCCGCCGATACCCGCGCGCCCGGATCGGCCAGGGCGCAGCTGCCACCCCAGCCACAGTGTCCCAGCGTCTCCGGATTGGGGCCGAAGATGTTCAGCCGCTCGTTGCGCATGACCCCGGCGGCCCAGCTGACGTCGAAGGGCACGACCCGGTCCAGTCCCGCGATCCGCTCGCGGCGCATCTGGTCCAGCGTGTCGGGTGACAGAACCGTCCGCCCGTCCAGCACACCCGTCGTCAGCACCGACATGAACCGCGCCAGATCGGCGGCGGTGGCGTGCATATTGGCCGACGGAATCTCCATGGTTCGCCATTCGGTCGAGCCCCGCCCGCCGGGGGCCGAACCCTTGTCCAGAAACGCCGCGCGCTTGACCGCATCGATGATGCCCAGATCGGGGGCGGCGGCGGGCTTGCGCATCTGGGCCACCCGCCCGTGCTCGGCCTCGGGCAGGCCGATCCACAGGTCCAGGCCGGGAAAGTCCTGACGCAGGGCCGTGCCCATGGTTCGGCCATCCACGATGCGGAACAGCTCGCCCGCCAGATAGCCTATGGTGATGGGGTGATAGCCGCTGGCCGTCCCCGGCGGCCACATGGGAGCCTGGGCGCACAGCTGATCCAGCACCGCCTGCCGGTCGAACCAGATGGTCGGATCGACCGTCTCCGAAAAGCCGGGCAGGCCCGACTGATGGCTCATCAACTGGCCGACGGTGATGGCGTCCTTGCCGTTCTGGCCGAAGGCGGGCCAGTAGCGCGAGACCGGCGCGTCATAGGCCAGCAGCCCGCGCTCCACGCAGCTGGCGATCAGCGTCGCCATCACCGCCTTGCCGGTCGAGAAGACCGGCGTCAGGGTCTCGGGGCCATAGGGTACGGTCCTGGCGGCATCTGCCCAACCGCCCATCAGATCGATGACGACCTCGCCATCGATGCAGACACTGAACCGCGCCCCCTGTTCGTTCAGCCCCTCCGGCGCATCGGTGAAGTTGGCGGCGAAGGCGTCGTTCACGGCGTCGAAGCGCGGCGGGCAAAAACCCTGGATTGTAGGCAGGTCAGTCATGCGATGGTTCTAGCCGCAGCAAGGCGGGACGTCACCCGGCTGTGCGATCGTCGGCGCCCAGCACGACACCGCCACCAATGCCGCCGCACGCGCCCATTCCACCACCCATGCCGCCAGCTCCACCGCCGCCACCCTGGCGACCGCCTCCACCGCCCTGACCTCCGCCGCCTCGGCCCCCGCCGGAGCCGGATGGGCGTGACGGGCCTTGGGCCGGGATCGTCAGCCCGGCGGGAATGGGATCGAGGTCCAGGGCATGGCGGATGAAGTCTCTCAGCGACACCACCAGCTCATGCATCTGCGCAGGTCGGCCCTCCACCAGATCGAGCGCCGCCCTCTGAGCCAGCCGCACGTGTTCTTCCGTCCCCAGCAGGATGATGTCGGACAGGGCCGCCTCGACCGCGTCGCGGATGCGCCGGGCCCGATCAGAGCCACTGGCCGAAGCGTCGACGGCTGCGCCTTCGTTCGTTTCGGCCTGAGCCCGCCTCAGGTCGCGCATGTGGCGCGGATCGACGGCCAGGTCGCCCGTGAACGACCCGCCCAGCACCTTATAGGCGGCGATCAGGGTCTTCAGCCGCTCGTTGATCTGGCGGTTCATGCGCTGCTGGCGCTGCTGGAAGGTCATCATCATGACCAGGCGGATGCCGACCCCGATCAGGGCGAACAGGGCCAGCCCGACCAGACTGGCCACCACGCTTTCCCACGAACTCAGATCGATGCCGCGCATGCCGTTCTCCTCAATCCGCCTGCGCCCGGCCCAGCCAGGCCAGCACCCCGTCCGCCGCCACGACGCCCGAGGCCATCGTCGCCTGCAAAAGATAGCCGCCGGTCGGGGCCTCCCAGTCCAGCATTTCCCCCGCCACGAAGACGCCGGGCAGGGCCTTCAGCATCAAGCCGTCGTCGACCTGATCCAGGCGAACGCCGCCCGCCGAGGATATGGCCCGCTCCAGCCCCTGCACCCCGGTCAGGGTCAGGCGCACCGCCTTGATCCGCTTGGCCAGCTTTTCGGTGCCCAGCGGCAGGTCTCCGGGGATCTCGCGCAGCAGGCCGGCCGCGACCGGCGACAGTCCGCCCGCCTTTCTCAGCCAGTTGGTGACGCTGTCCTTGCCGCGCGGTTTCGCCAGCCGCTGGGCCAGAGCCTCCTCGCTCAGGTCGGGACGCAGGTCGATCACGACGGCGGCGGTGCCGTCCCGCTCTATGGCCTCGCGCAGGCGCGCCGACAGGGCATAGACCGCTCCGCCTTCCAGCCCATAGCGCGTGATCATCGCCTCGCCGCGCACGGTGTCGCCACCATGCGTCAGGGCGATGGGCTTCAGCGGCTGACCGGCAAAGCGCTCCGCAAAGATCTCGGTCCAGGCGACGTCGAAGCCGACGTTGGAGGGCCGGAAGGGCGCGACCTCGACGCCGTCCGCCAACAGGCCCTCGCGCCAGGCGCCGTCAGACCCCAGCCTTGGCCAGCTGGCTCCGCCCAGTGCCAGAATGACCGCACCCGGCCGCTCGATCCGCTCTACGTCGGGCGTGGCAAAGACGAAGCTGCCGTCGCGCCGCCCAATCCAGCGCGAGCGGGTCCGCACCTCGACGCCCAGCTCCGCCAGTCGTCCAAGCCATGCCCTCAGCAGCGGCGAGGCCTTCATAGCGCGCGGAAAGACTCGCCCCGACGACCCCGTGAAGACCGGCTGGCCCAGCCCCTCGGCCCAGCCGATCAGATGTGTCGGCGAAAACCGCTCCAGCCACGAGGCCGCCGTTGCTGACGCCTCGCGGTACCGCGCCGTGAAGGCTTCGATCCCTTCGGAATGGGTCAGGTTCAGCCCGCCACGTCCGGCCATCAGCAGCTTGCGCCCCACCGACGGCATGGCGTCGTGCAACACCACAGCCACACCGGCCCGCGCCAGCCGCTCGGCCGCCATCAACCCGGCGGGTCCGGCCCCGATGACGTGGACGGTGGAGTTTGAGGGGGCGGGGTCGATCATGTCGTCTTCCTAGCGGCAAGCGTCATCAACGCCTATCTTCTGTCGCATGAGCGTCGCCTTCACCCGCGAGGAGGATCTGGAGGCCACGGCCGCCGACCTTCCCGACCGTCCGATTTCGCCCCACCCCAATCTGGTCACCCCCTCGGGCCTGGCCGCGATGGACGACGCCCTGTCCTCCGCGCGTGCCGCCTATTCCGCAGCTCAGGCGCACGGGGATATCGAGGTCGACCGCACCGCCATGGCCCGCGCCACGCGCGACCTGCGCTACTGGTCCGCCCGCCGCGCCTCGGCGCAGCTGGTCGAAACCCAGCCCGACGGTCGCGTTCGCTTCGGTGGCTCCGTCACGATCGAACGCGACGACGGCCGCACCCAGACCTGGCACATCACCGGCGAGGACGAGGCCGATCCGGCCGCCGGCTCCGTCAGCCACGTCTCGCCCCTGTCGGTCGCCCTGATGGGTAAGCGCGTGGGCGACGAGGCGGTCGTGGCGGGCCAGACGGTCGAGATCGTCGCCGTCGATTGACCGTCCGCGCAAGGCAAAGGTTGTCCCAGACGACCGCTTGCTCCACCTTGTCTGAAAATAGAGAGACCACCATCCATGGCCCGTAAGCCCAACTACAGTTTCGAGCGTCAGGAACGCGAGCGCGCCGACGCCAAGAAGGCCGCCGAGAAGGCCGCCGCCAAGGCCGAAAAGAAGGCCGCCGCGGCCGCCCGCAAGGAAGCCGGCCTGCCACCGCTGGAGGACTGAGGCCTAGACAAGTCCGGTCAGGGCGGGAGCCTCCGCCCCGCTGTCGGGGAAGACACGGGCGTCCAGCGCGGCCCGGTCCACGCCCAGGTGGTCACGCAGCACGCCCTTGAACACCGATCGGACATCCAGCGTCGGGGCCAGGTCGCGGTTTTCGAACAGGCGATTGTCGGCCAGGGTCGGCCAGTCGCCGATCGGCCGGCCGGGCTTCAAGGCTCCACCCGCCAGCAGCAGGGACGAGGCCGTGCCGTGATCGGTGCCTTGGGTGCCGTTGGCACGCGCGGTGCGCCCGAACTCGGTGGCGACCACCAGCACGGTCTGGCTCCACTGCGGACCCAGGCCGGTTCGGATGCCGCCGATCAGGGCGTCCAGTCCGTCCAGCCGGGTCTGCATCTGCGCATTCTGGCGCGCATGGGTGTCCCAGCCGTCGACCGACAGGGCCACGACATCGGCCCCCTGTTCGCCGGTCATAAGCCGCGCGACCGCCTGACCCAGACCGGCGACATCGGCCCGGCGCAGGGGCGTACCGTCGCTCATGGCCGAGGCCAGCGCCTCGGTCTCCAGCCCGCGTGCCAGGCTCTGGCCCAGCATGGGATCCTCGACATAGAGGTCCTGAAGCAACGAGGCGATGCGGTCCTCGCCCTTCACCTGACCGCCCGGCGCCCAGCTGGAGGTCTCGGCCCGACCGCGCAGGATCAGGGGCGTCTGGGCCCCGATCGACAGGCCTTTCAGCGCGCCTTGCCCGCTTGCCGAAACCAGCGCGCGGTTCAGCCAGCCATCGCTTTGCGCCCTCAGACCTTCGCCACCGTTCTCCAGCACGTCCTGAGCATCGAAATGCGAGCGGACCCGAACGGGAATGGCGACGGCGGGGGCGAACCGCATCTGACCCTCGCCATACATTTGATGCAGGGTTGTCAGGGCCGGGTGCAGGCCAAACCCCTCGGACAGGGCCAGCGCCCCGTTCGCCTCTCCGGGCGCGCCAATGGCCAGCGGTCCGCGCAAGGCGCGATAGTTGGCATCGCCATAAGGAACCGTCACCGACAGGCCGTCCATGGCCCCGCGCGCGATGACGACGACCAGCTTGGGCCGGGTCGAGGCCGGTTGCGCCGCCACGCGCCCGGCGTAGGCCAGGCCGACACCGGCGGCACCGAGTCCGCCGAGCAGCAGGCGGCGATTCATCTGGATCATCTGGGTCATCGACGTTGAAACTCCGGCGACATCAGGAACAGGGTCAGGGCCTCGGGGCGACTCTCGGCGCGGGCAATGGCCAGGCGACTGCGTTCGCCCAGACGCGGACCCAGGGCGGCGGCGGCCACAGAATCGGCATCGGTTTCGGCGGCCCGGTCGCCGACAGTCTTGGCCCAGTTCAGGCGCTTGACCAAGGCATCGGGACCCGCCCAGTCCGCCGCCGTATCGGGCCAGCCTTCGGGCGAAGGAGCCGAAAAGGCCGGCTGTCCCATCTGAATCAGGGCCTGCTGCAGGGGCTGCGGTCGCTGTGGCCGGGTGCCCAGTGCCCGGTGGGTGGAGACGATGAACTCATAGGGCGTCTTGATCTTGGAGCCTTGCGGCTCCCAAGCCTCCGGAGCGTCGATCAAGGCGCGCGCCACCTGGGCCAGATCGCCGCGCGACGCGGTCCAGGCGGCCTCCAGCTTCTGAACCAAAGCGGGCGGCGGCTCATCAGCCACGAAATGACGGGCCAGGTTGTAGCTCAGCCTGCGGGCCGTCTGCGGCGCATTGGCCAGATCGCGCAGGATCGCCCGGCCCTGTTCGGCCCCGCCCTCGGCGTAGGTCTTGCCGAGCACCGTCCGCGTGCCGGGCTCGTGAACGATGGCACGGAAGACGAAGCCGTTCTCGCTAGCAGTCTCCGCCATGGCGGCAGCTCGCCGACCTCGACCCTGACCCTGTCCCTGGCCCTGACCGCCTCGGGCGCGATTGGTCGGGATCGACCAGCCAGTCAGGGCCCGCGCCAGCTCCGTCACATCCGCCTGGGTGTAGCCACCGTCGGTGCCGAGGGTGTGCAGCTCCAGGATTTCCCGCGCCAGGTTCTCGTTCAGCCCGGCGTTTCGCCTCTGGCCTGCGACGCTGCCGGGTCCGACCGACTGGGCCTGATCCAGATAGGTCAACATGGCGGGATGGCTTTCGGCCGCCAGCACCAGATCCTCGAAGGGCCCGAACACATGCGGCCGGATCGCCTCGCGCTCATAGGGGCCGATGAAGACGCCGGACTGAAACTTGGTCGCGGATACCGTGAAGGCATTGGCCCAGAACAGGGCCCAGCGTTCCGCAAAGCCATCCGGTGTCGTCGCCCCCAGATCGGCCCGGGCCACGAACTCCCGCGCCGTCTCCTGCGCCAGATCACGGCGGCTCTCGCGTCGCGCGTCGAAAGCGGCCTGGGTTTCAGCGGACATTGGCGTCACTTGCGGAGATGCGGCCTGTGCAGACTGGTCGCCGGGCATCATGCCCGCCATCGACGCGTCGTCTGTCATGACAGAGGGCGCGGAAGACGCTGCTTCGCGGCGGCGCACCTGTCGCCTCTGCTGGCCCGTCTGTTGATAGGCCAGCCAGTCCTGCACCCTTTCGTCGGTCGTCGGCAGATCACCCTGCGGCAGCGGCGCACCGCCCGGCCTGATCTGCGCCGTCAGCCAGCCAAGCGCGTCGTCGCCGACAGCCTCGATCTCTCCGGCTCGCGCCCCCAGCCCGAACCGGGTCAAGGCAATGGCTGCGTTCAGGCTGGCACTCTGTGACATCCGCCGTCTCCTTGCCGCCCCCGATCCATCAACGCGCCTGACGCGTGAATCCGTCGGACAGCAAAAAGGCGGGCCCGTTTCCGGACCCGCCCTCCTGTTCGTTCAGCGTGAGCTGAGCGTGGACTAGAAGTCCATGCCGCCCATGCCGCCGCCCATGCCGCCCATGTCGGGGGCACCGCCGCCGGACGCCTTCTTGGGCGCGTCTGCGACTGCGGCTTCGGTCGTGATCAGGATGCCGGCCACGGAGGCGGCGTCCTGCAGGGCGGTGCGGACCACCTTGGCGGGGTCGATCACGCCCATGGCGACCAGGTCGCCGTACTCTTCCGTCTGGGCGTTGAAGCCGAAGGTGACGGAGCTGTTTTCCAGAACCTTGCCGACCACGATCGAGCCTTCGACCCCGGCGTTTTCAGAGATCTGACGGATCGGGGCCTGGATGGCGCGGCGGATGATGGCGATGCCGGCGGTCTGATCGGCGTTGTCGCCGGTCATGCCTTCCAAGGCCTTGGTCGCCTTCAGCAGGGCGATGCCGCCGCCGGGGACGATGCCTTCTTCAACGGCTGCACGCGTGGCGTTCAGCGCGTCGTCGACGCGGTCCTTCTTCTCCTTCACTTCCACTTCGGTCGAGCCACCGACGCGGATGACGGCAACGCCGCCAGCCAGCTTGGCCAGACGTTCCTGCAGCTTTTCCTTGTCGTAGTCCGAGGTGGTGTCCTCGATCTGGCGCTTGATCTGGCCGATGCGGGCTTCGATCTCGTCCTTGCCGCCGACGCCGTCCACGATGGTGGTGTCGTCCTTGGTGATGGTGACCTTCTTGGCCTTGCCGAGCATGTCGAGCGTGACGTTCTCGAGCTTGATGCCCAGGTCCTCGCTGATGACCTGGCCGCCGGTCAGGACGGCGATGTCCTCCAGCATAGCCTTGCGGCGGTCGCCGAAGCCCGGAGCCTTGACGGCGGCGACACGCAGGCCGCCACGCAGCTTGTTGACCACCAGGGTGGCCAGGGCCTCGCCTTCGATGTCCTCGGCGATGATGACCAGCGGGCGACCCGACTGAACCACGGCTTCCAGGATCGGCAGCATGGCTTGCAGGCTCGACAGCTTCTTCTCGTGCAGCAGGATCATCGGCTCTTCGAGCTCGACCTGCATCTTGTCGGCGTTGGTGATGAAGTAGGGCGACAGGTAGCCGCGGTCGAACTGCATGCCTTCAACGACGTCCAGCTCGGTCTCGGCGGTCTTGGCTTCTTCAACCGTGATAACGCCTTCGTTGCCGACCTTTTCCATGGCCTTGGCGATCATCTCGCCGACTTCCTTGTCACCGTTGGCCGAGATTGTGCCGACCTGGGCGATTTCGGAGTTGTTCGAGACCTTCTTGGCCGAGGCCTTGATGTCGGCCAGGACGGCGGTGACCGCCTTGTCGATGCCGCGCTTCAGGTCCATCGGGTTCATGCCGGCGGCGACGGACTTGAGGCCTTCCTGCACGATGGATTGCGCCAGCACGGTCGCGGTGGTGGTGCCGTCACCCGCCTTGTCGTTCGTCTTCGACGCGACTTCGCGGATCATCTGGGCGCCCATGTTCTCGAAGGCGTCTTCCAGCTCGATTTCCTTGGCGACCGAGACGCCGTCCTTGGTCGAGCGCGGGGCGCCGAAGGACTTCTGGATCACAACGTTGCGGCCCTTGGGGCCCAGCGTCACCTTGACCGCATTGGCCAAAACGTTGACGCCACGCAGCATCTTCTCGCGCGCGTCAGTGGAGAATTGAACTTGTTTGGCAGCCATCAGGCAGCTCCTTTGAAGTAGTGAAAAGTGCTAGTGAGCAAGGGGTGAGCGAAGAAGCGGGTCAGTGCTGGTGGCCAAGGGCTCACTAGCACTCCTCACTTTTCACCTAAGCCAGACTCAGAGGACGCCGAGAACGTCCGACTCTTTCATGATGATCAGGTCTTCGCCTTCCAGCTTGACCTCGGTGCCCGACCACTTGCCGAACAGGATGCGGTCGCCGGCCTTCAGCTCCAGGGCATTGACGGTGCCGCGTTCGTCACGAACGCCGGGCCCGACGGCGACGACTTCGCCTTCCTGAGGCTTTTCCTTGGCGGTGTCGGGGATGATGATCCCGCCCTTGGTCTTGGATTCTTCTTCCACGCGCTTGACCAGCACGCGATCGCCGAGAGGACGAAACGCCATCTGTGTGTTCTCCGATGAAGTCTTCTAAGGTTTCTTCGCCAGTTCCCCCGGATCGGCCGTTTTGGCAGCCGCCAGCCGAGAGTGCTAACGCGCCGGGGAAGTAGGGGGGGCACCCGCGCACGTCAAGCGCCGCCGGGCATTCTTGCCCGCATTCGCCGATCAGCCCGGCTCTACGCCGTGACTTTGCGATGAACGCGCAATGAACGACCGCCTCGCGGGGCGTTCAGGCTGACCGGTTTAGAACGTGGATCATGTTCGGCATGGTGCCGCACGAAACAGTCCGGAAGGAATGATCATGACCATGTTCTCCAAGATCGCTCTCGCTTCGCCGGCCGTCATCGGTGCGGCGGCTCTCACCTTGATATCGGCCAGCCCGGCCGATGCCCAGAGCTATCGCGACCGCGACAACAACACGGGCCGCGACGCCGTGGTTGGTGCGGTCGTCGGCGGTCTGGCCGGGGCTCTGATTGGTCAGGGTGACGGCAGCTATATCGCCGGTGGCGCGCTGGCCGGTGCCGCCCTGGGTGCCGTCTCGTCCAACAACAGCTCCGATTGCGGCTACTACCGCGGTGGTCGCTGCTATCGGAACCAGGGCCACTGGGAGCGCGAGCACGGCATTGACCGCAATGCGCCCCGCTGGGAACAGCGCCGCGACTACCGCGAATATCGCCGCGATCGTCGTGAAGAGCGCCGCTATAACCGCGACTATCGCTACGACCGTCGCTGGTAACAGCCTCCTGTCGGTCGCGTGAGTAGGACCGGCCGTCGAAGGCGAGGATGGGGCGGGGATCTTCGGGTCCCCGCCCTTTCTGCATCCGGATCAGACCATCAGCCGCTTCATCAGTTCCGCCGTCGAGGCGTCCAGTCCTTCCGACGGCTCGCCGTTCTGCACATCCGTCAGCACGGCCTTGGCCAGTTGCTTGCCGAGTTCGACCCCCCACTGATCGAAGCTGTTGATGTCCCAGATGACGCCCTCGACGAAGGTCTTGTGCTCATACAGCGCCAGCAGGGCCCCCACCGCCTCGGGGCTCAGGGAGTCCATCAGGATGGTGGTCGAGGGTCGGTCGCCGGGGAAGGTTTTGTGCGGGGCCAAGCGATCCGCCTCGTCCTCGTCCGCGCCCCCCACGATCAGCTCGGCCCGCGCCTGGGCCTCGGTCTTGCCGACCATCAGGGCCTGGGCCTGCGCCAAGGCATTGGACCACAGGGGCGCATCGCCTTCGCGAGCGTCCACGGCGGTCTCGGACGTATGGCCGACCACCACGAACTCCGCCGGGACCACCATCGGCCCCTGATGGATCTGCTGGAAGAAGGCATGCTGGCCGTTCGTCCCCGGCTCGCCGAAGACGACAGGACCAGTGGCGGTATCGACGGGGGTGCCGTCGCGCTTCACCCGCTTGCCGTTCGATTCCATCTCAAGCTGCTGCAGGAAGGCCGGCAAGCGACGCAGGCCGTGGGCATAGGGGGCGACGGTACGGGCATGCCGACCGCGACCCTCGACATTGTAGATCTGGGCCAGAGCCAGCACGATCGGCGCATTCACCTCGGGTGAGGCCTCCAGGAAATGCTGGTCCATGGCCCGCGCTCCATCCAGCACGCGCTGGAACACATCCCAGCCCAGAGCCACGGCGACAGACAGCGACACCGACGACCACAGGGAATAGCGCCCGCCGACCCAGTCGCGGAACCCGAACGTCCGCCCGCATCCCCAGGCCTCGGCCCTCTCCGGCGCGGCCGTGACCCCGACAAGATGTTTGACCATGCGGCGCGGCGACAGGCTTTCGGCCAGCCAAGCCTTGGCCAGCTCGGCATTGGCCAGCGTCTCCTGGGTGGTGAAGGTCTTGGACACCACCACGATCAGTGTCGTCTCCGGGTCCAGTCCCGCCAAGGCCTCGGCCATGTCGCGGGGGTCGATATTGGCCACGAACCGCAGCTGGAGCGTCGGCTCCAGCGGCTTCAGCGCCTCCCACAACAGGCGCGGGCCCAGGTCCGAGCCGCCGATGCCGATGTGGACGATGGCATTGAACGGCTGGCGCGTGCCGCCGACCTCTGCGCCCGAACCGATCGCCTGGGCATAGGCGGCGATCTGATTGCGGGTCTCGGCCACCTCCTTCGACACAGGCTCGCCCAGGGCGTGGAAATTGGCGTCGTCGGCGGCCCGCAGCGCGGGGTGCAGCACCGCCCGCCCTTCCGTGACATTGACCGCCTCACCCGCAAACAGGGCATCGCGTCGCCCCTCGATATCGCAGGTGCGGGCCAAATCCAGGGCCGCCTCGAAGCCCTCCAGGCTCCATGACTGTTTGGAGACGTCGAGGTAAAGGCCCGCCGCCTCGATTCCCATGCGCTGAACGCGGCCCGGATCGGTGGCGAACTGGTGCACGATGCGGGTGCCCTCGTCCTTGCGTGCGACGGCACGCAGCATGTCCAGGGCCTGGGTGCGAGGGGTCATGGGCAGCACTCTGTTACGGGGCGGGTAAACCCTCGTTTACGGGTCAGGCGTAGAGGGGTTCAACCGCCGATTTGTGATTCGGCCTGAATAGAGATGAGGTTCGCCATGTCCTGTGGTGTCGCCCTGGCCGTTTCCCTCCTGCTCAGCGATCCGAACGTGGCCCTGGCCGCAGCCCAGCCGCCCGCGGTTGCCTCCGCGCCGGTATCGGTCGCGGGCGAGGCTCTGTTCGTCGATATCGTGACCCGGTCGACCACGCTGAAGACCATGGCCGAGGGCTGGGGTACCTCAGGCCTTATCGAGCAGGATGGCTTCCTGACCGGTTCTGCCTTCGCCGACTTCAAGGTTCAGGCCACGGCGCTGGCCGAGATGGACATGCAGGGCCATCTGGTTCTCAAGGCGCGCGGCACCGACGGCGACCTGAAATGCATCCTGCGTGGCATTTCCGAGGACATGCCCAAAAAGGTCGCCGCTGTTGAAACCGCCACTACGAGCGCCGAGCGCCGCGTCGCGCTGGACGAACTGGTCTATCTGCTCAACGACAACGTCGAAGTCATCACCGCCCCGCCTCAGCCGGAAGTGTAATCCACAGCGACCTGGGCTTCCGGCAGGCCAGGGCGAATTGAATGATCAACGCTCACCGACCGGTTCGACCGTCAGCACAACATCGTCCGGCGTCCCCAGACCGCCGACCGGGCACCGCGCCGCCTTGAACTCCAGATCATGGCAGACGCGGACCTCGCGCAGGCGGTTACCGGAAGCCACGGCGATATAGAGGGCATCGCGGGGCAGACCGGGGTTGGTCGCCACGAAGGCGTCCCGAAGTTGGCCTGCGGTGGGTCCGCGCGCGCCGGGGGCAAGGGTCGTCGGATCGGGCCGGTTCAGCCCGTCATAAAGGCGCGCGGCATCTGCGAAATAGGCTTCCGGCGTGTCCCAGCCACAGGTGCCGTGCGCCGCCCATTCGTGCTGGACCAGACTGGCCGACGGCGTGCGGCACAGGTTGGAGCGAATCGTCGTCTCGGATACCTGCGTTGCTGGGCGGCAGTAGCGGGGATAGGGCCGTCCGTCCGCATTCGGCCACAGGCCGTGCAGGGTCCAGCCAAAGCGGTTGCCGCTGCCGCAGGCCAGATCGCCCGCGCCATCACCCCTGGTCTTGCAGGTCTGGGGCATCCAGGTGACGGCCAGCATGTGGAACAGGATGGTCCGGTCAGCCACGACCTCGTCCGGTCGCACGTCTTCCATCTCGGGCAGGACGATACGCTCGGGCAGAACGCAGGTCTCGGGTGCCGCAGCCGAGGTGACGAGGGAGTCCGGGGTCGCATTCAGCCGCGCCTCGCACGACGCCAGGGCCAGGCTGGCCAACGCCAGCAGACCGGCCGAACCCATCCGATTCATTACGTCGTCTCCGTCATGGTCGCGACCAGCGTCGCCGTCACATCCTCGATCCGCTTGCGGATATCGGGCACGGCGATGGTTTCCCAGAAGGCGGCTCTTGCCGGCGGCCCCAGGACCAGCAGCCGGTTGTCCGGCACGCCGTCCGCATCCAGCACGCGGCCATGCGCGTCCAGATCCAGCCCCAGCCGTAACGCATCGAGCCGTGCCCGACCTGTGGCGATCAGCGGTCCGGTCAATGCATCCTTGGCCGGATCATGCCCCGGCCCGGTACAGTCGATCAGCCAGTGGCCGGTGATCGGCGGCTGCTCCGGACCGCGACGGGGCCGCCAGTACACGGTCACGCGACCCTCATCCTGGTCGATGCGCCGGACGCGCCCTGCCACGATTGTCAGCCGGCCTTGAGCCTCCAGCGCCTCCAGCGAGGCGGCTATACTGTCGGCGATGCGGTGTCGATGCACATCCCACCAGGGGCGCAGGTGGCGCACGAACCGCGCCCTCAGATCGCTGTCCGCCGCTGCCCAAAGATCTGCGGTGAGCGGCCTCAGGCCCTCCATCACCGAGCGCCACCCGGTCTCACCCGCCATGCGCCGGGCCTCGGCCAGACGACGCGAGGCGGGGGCGAGTTTGAGCATGCCAGTCGGGGTTGCAGGGGTGTCCGGCAGGGCCTCATGAGCGCGTGGCTTCAACCCTCGCCGGGACAGGGCCGTCGCCTTGCCCTTCCAGCCCCGCGCCACGAGCCACTGAACCATGTCGACCATGGTCAGCCCGGTGCCGACGATGATAACGTCGTCTTCGTCCTTGATCCGGTCCAGCGCTCCGGTGGCCCAAGGATTGCCGATGACACGGCCCTCGACCTCACCCGGCGCAGCCGTCTTCGGAGCCGGGTTGCCGGTCGCCAGCACGACGGCGTCGGCCTCGATCAGGCGACTATCTGCCAGTCGCACGCCAGCGTCCTCGACCGCTGCGGCCTCTCCGACGATGCGATTGATCAGGCCCGGATGCTCCGCCTCGATGCCCGCCAGGCGGTCCTGCACATAGAGGCCGTAAAGTCGCCGGGGTGCGAAGCCTTCGGGCGTGGCGCGGTCGGGATGATGCGCCTTCATCCAGTCCACGAAGTCGTCGGGCCGCCCCTCGACCGCGCTCATCCGGTTGGAGCGGACGTTCAGCAGATGTCCGTCGAACGGCGTCGAATAGGCGACACCCAGGCCGAAGTCGCCACCCCGGTC
>CALROO020000046.1:0-14437 GCA_943369795.1 Rhizobium sp. Q54
ACGACCGGCAGGGCCATGCAGCGTTCGCCCGCCGAGCCATAGGCCGCGCCCGACAGGTCCTTGATCACCTGGTCCATGTCGGCGTCGGGCAGGACGATGCCGTGGTTCTTGGCCCCGCCCATGGCCTGGACCCGCTTATGGTTGGCCGCGCCCGTCTGATAGACATAGTGGGCGATGTCGGACGAGCCGACGAAGCTGACGGCATGCACCAGCGGATGGGTCAGGATGGCGTCCACCGCCGCCTTGTCGCCGTGCACGACGTTCAGCACGCCCGCCGGAGCGCCAGCTTCCATCATCAGCTCGGCCAGACGCACCGGCACCGAGGGATCGCGCTCGGACGGCTTCAGGATGAAGGTGTTGCCGACCGCGATGGCCACGCCGAACATCCACATCGGGATCATGGCCGGGAAGTTGAACGGGGTGATGCCCGCCACGACGCCCAGAGGCTGGCGCATGGAATAGACGTCGATGCCGGGCCCTGCGCCGTGGGTGTATTCGCCCTTCAGCACATGGGGGATACCACAGGCGAACTCGATCACCTCCAGGCCGCGCTGGATGTCGCCCTTGGAGTCCGCGATCACCTTGCCGTGCTCGGCCGACAGCATCTCGGCCAGGTCGCTCATGTTCGCCTCGACCAGCCGCTTGAACTCGAACATCACCCGCGCCCGGCGCTGGGGATTGGTCGATGACCAGCTCTCGAAGGCGTTCTGGGCCGCCTGGACCGCGCGGTCCATCTCGGCCTCGGTGGCCAGCTGGACGCGGGCCTGCACCTCGCCGGTGTTGGGGTTCATGACGTCGCCGAACCGGCCCGAGCCGCCGGTAAAGGACGCGCCGTCGATGAAGTGATGGATGTCGCGCATGAGCATTTCCTGATCGTCTGTCTTGTTGTTGCCGACGGTCTAGCGAAGCCGGGCGGGCCACGCCACCCGTCCACGAAGGCGTGATGTCCCTTCCCATTCTCTTGACCCCTTCGCGGGTGCGGCATAGGCCGGTGGGCCTGAAAAGATTTGCGGAGACGCCCGTGCCTCGACTGATCCTGTTGCGCCATGGCCAGAGCCAGTGGAACCTGGAGAACCGGTTCACCGGCTGGGTCGATGTCGACCTGACCGAACAGGGCGAGGCCGAGGCGCGGTCGGGGGGGATGCGGATCGCCGAGGCCGGGTTCAAACCGGCCGTCATGTTCACCTCGGTGCTGAAACGGGCCAAGCGGACCGGGGCGTTGGCGCTGCAGGCGGCGGGCCTGTCCGACGTGCCGGTGATCGAGGACTGGCGGCTGAACGAGCGCCACTACGGCGGCCTCACCGGTCTGAACAAGGCCGAGACCACCGAGAAACACGGCGAGGATCAGGTCCGGATCTGGCGCCGCAGCTATGACGTCCCGCCCCCACCGATGGAGCGTGGCAACGCCTGGGATTTCGCCGAGGACCCCCTCTACGTCGGCCAGACCATCCCGGACACCGAGAGCCTGAAGACGACGCTGGACCGCGTCCTGCCCTACTGGAACGAGGCGATCGCACCGCGTCTGAAGGCGGGCGAGGACGTGCTGATCGTGGCCCATGGCAACTCGCTCCGGGCCATCGTCAAACACCTGTTCGGCGTGCCGGACGACCAGATCGTCGGGGTCGAGATCCCGACCGGCAACCCGCTGGAGATCGACCTCGACGCCGATCTGAAGCCGACGGCGGCGCGCTATCTGGACGAGGGGCGGGCCACCCCCTTGCCCGGCGTCGCGTGACGACCGCGGACGACGAACGGTTCATGGGCCGCGCCATCGATCTGGCGCTGGGGGCCATGGGCGAGACCTGGCCCAATCCGGCGGTCGGCTGTGTCATCGTGAAGGACGGGCAGGTGCTGTCCGAGGCGGCGACGGCCGCAGGCGGCCGCCCCCATGCCGAGGAACAGGCCGTCCCCGCCGCCGGCCCCGACGTCGCCGGGGCCACCGCCTATGTAACGCTGGAGCCGTGCGGCGCGCGATCGTCGGGGCGTCAGTCCTGCGCCCATTTCCTGGCCGAGGCCCAGGTCGCGCGGGTCGTGGTGGCCTGCCTGGACCCGTCGCCCTTCGCGGCGGGGCGGGGCACCGAGCGGCTGCGTCAGGCGGGCCTGGTGGTCGAGACCGGGCTGATGGGGGATCGCGCCGCCGTCCTGGCCGAAGGGTTCCTGCACCGGATGGAGACGGGTCGGCCGATGGTCCGGATCAGCGCGGACGGAACCGGTTTCGACGCCCGTTTCGCCGCCTCGCCCCGCGCCGACCTGGTCACCGAACTGCAACGGCTGGGCGAGGCGGGATACACGCGACTTTGGACCGGTCCGGGCGAACTGGCGGATGCCTTGCGTGAGCAGGGTTTGCTGACGGATTGAGGAGAAACGGCGCGCGTTCGACCCGTCGACCTCTCGGACCTGACCCCCGTCAATGCCAGTGATTGACCGGCATTGGGGTCGGTTCGCGGCCTGCGACCTCGCCCGAGCCCGGGTCTATGCTACGCTGCGAAGTTCCTTTGCCAGCCTCCGTCTCAGGTATCCGAACGGTCCGGACGGTCCGGACGGTGTTTTTCGTCCGCCCCTGCCACTCCCGGTTTTGCCACCGTCACCTAATCGCCCTTCCGCGCTCGCCACTCTTCAACCGAACGTCTAAAGCCCTGCGCATGAGCGACACCAACAAGAAGGGCTGGTTCCAGCGCCTCAGCGCCGGACTGGCCCGATCCAGCCAGCAGATGACCGAGACGGTCGTCTCGACCTTCGTCAAGGAGCCGCTCGACGATGCGGCGCTGGAACGGCTGGAAGAGCATCTTCTGGAAAGCGACCTCGGACCCGCTGCCACCGCACGGATCGTCGAGCGGTTCCGGGCGCTCCGGTTCGGCAAGGTCTCCGACGAACGCGAGATCAAGGAGGCCCTGGCCGAGGCCGTGGCCGCCGAACTGCTGCCCCGTCAGGCGACCTTCGATCCTCTGGGCGCGGGCGTGAAGCCGTTCGTGGTCCTGTTCGTCGGGGTCAATGGCTCGGGCAAGACCACGACCCTGGGCAAGATCGCCTCGGACCTCACCGGCAAGGGGGCCAAGGTGATGATCGTGGCCGCCGACACCTTCCGCGCCGCCGCCCGCGAACAGCTGAAGGTCTGGGCCGAGCGCGCCGGAGCCGATTTCGAGAGCCGCCGCGACGGGGCGGATCCGGCGGGCCTCGCCTTCGACGCCTTCACCAAGGCCCGCGCCGAGGGCCATGACGTCGTCTTGATCGACACCGCCGGTCGCCTGCAGAACAAACAGGCCTTGATGGACGAGCTTCTGAAGATCGTGCGGGTGCTGAAGAAGATCGATCCGGACGCCCCGCATGAGACGCTGCTGGTTCTTGACGCAACGGTCGGCCGCAACGCCCTGGCCCAGGAACAGATCTTCGGCCGCACCGCCTATGTCTCGGGCCTTGTCATGACCAAGCTGGACGGCACGGCGCGCGGCGGCGTTCTGGTCCCCGTGGCCCAGGCGTCCGATGCGCCGATCAAGCTGATCGGCGTCGGTGAAGGGGTCGACGACCTGCAACCGTTCGACGCGCGCGCGTTTTCCCGGTCCCTGGTCGGGCTGGAGGATTGAGACCGTGACCACCGAACCCGCATCGCCCGCCGCCAAACACCCCGCCTGGATACGTCAGGTGGTGGATTTCGGGGCGCTCGCCGCCTTCGCCGCCGTCTTCCTGTTCTTCCGGCTGCGCGGCCTGCCAGGCGATCAGGCGCTGGTCCACGCCACCTGGGGCCTGGTCGGCGGCTCGGTCGTGGCCATCACCGTCGGGCTGCTCGTCGAAAAGCGACTGGCCCTGATGCCCCTGCTGGTCGGCGGCTTCGCCCTGGTGTTCGGGGTGCTGACCCTGGTGTTCAACGACGACCTGTTCGTGAAGCTGAAGGTCACGGTGTTGAACGGCTGCCTGGCCGTCGCCCTGCTGGGCGGGGCCTGGCTGGGCAAACAGCCTCTGAAGGCGCTCCTTGGCACCGTCATCCCGGTCAACGACCGGGCCTGGCGTATCCTGACGGTCCGCTACGGCATCTATTTCGCCTGTGTCGCCCTGACCAACGAACTCATCCGAAACGAGGCCCTGGTCGGCATGGTCACGCGCCAGATCGGCTCGCCCATGGACCCCGCCGATGTCTGGGTCAGTTTCCGCGGCGTCCTGTGGATCGCCTCGTCCGTGTTCGGCCTGTCCCAGGTTCCCCTGATCATGCGCAATCTGGTCTCTGACGAAAAACCGGACGTCCTGGCCCCAACGGAACCGGAAACGTTGCCCTGATCCAACAGGCCCACACAACATCGGCCTCAAGTAGCCCGAAGGGCGGTAGGCCCCTTCCAGCATGGCCTCAAGTAGCCCGAAGGGCGGCAGGCCCAACTCATACTGTCGTCAAACCGTAAAGCCTCGCTGATAACGCTCCGTCCACGGCATGGGGAACAGGCTATGGTCAAGTCCGGCAAACAGGCGAAACGGTCGGGGACGCTGGCGGATTCGCCCAGCCATCTGATGCACCGTGTGCTGCAACTCTCGCTCGACATCTATGCCGAGGAGGCCGGTCCCGACGGCCCGACCCAGCGTCAATATGCGGTCATGGAGGCCGTCTCGGTCAAGGAGGGCCTGACCCAGACCGACCTGGTCCGCGCCACCGGCATCGACCGCTCGACCCTGGCCGATCTTGTGGCCCGGATGACCACCAAGGGGCTGCTGTCGCGCGAACGCTCCGTGGTCGACGCGCGCGCCAAGGCCGTTCGTCTGTCTGCGGAAGGCCAGGCCCTGCTGGAGGCCGCCCGCCCCCGCGTCGAGGCCGCCGACAAGCGGATCATGGCCCTGGTGCCCAAGGCCAAGCGCGACGGCTTCCTCGATCTGCTGGGTGAACTCGCCTCCGCCGCCGACGCCGCTCCCGATCAGGCCAAGGCCGATGCCAAGGCCGCCAAGAAGGCGATGAAGGAGGCGAAGAAGGCCGAAAAGCTGGCCAAAAAGGCCAGCGAACCCAGGAAGCCGAAAAAGGCCAAGGCGACGCCCGCCAAGGCCTGATCCCGGCGCGCGGTCAGATCTGGGCGATCAGGTGCTCGGCGGTCGAGACCTTGAACTCGCCGGGGGCCTCGACGTTCAACTGGGTCACCACCCCGTCCTTGACCAGCATGGCATAGCGTTGCGACCGCTCGCCCATGCCGAAACCCTTGGCGTCCATGGTCAGGCCGATCGCGCGGGCGAAGTCGCCGTTGCCGTCAGCCAGCATGACGATTTCGTCCAGACCGATCGACTGGCTCTCGGCCCAGGCCTTCATCACGAAGGCGTCGTTGACCGAGACGCAGGCGACCGTATCGACGCCCTTGTCGGCGAAGGCGCTCAGATGATCGACGAAGCCCGGCAGGTGCCGCGCCGAACACGTGGGGGTAAAGGCCCCCGGAACCGCGAACAGGGCGACGGTCTTGCCGTTGAACAGGTCATCGGTCGTGACCGGCTTGGGACCGTCGGCGGTGGCCTGGGTCAGGGTCGCGGCGGGAAGGCTGTCGCCGATCTGGATGGTCATGGGGAGGCTCCGGGAGGGGGTCCGCAGGCTGCGGTGGCCCGCACATAGCGACGCCATGGCGGGTCGCCAAGGGGACAGACGGTGACGCAGGCCCTTGCGCGACGCAACGAGCATGCCAATCATCCCGTCATGGACCAATTCGTACCCCTGACCGGGCGGCTGCTGGTGGCGATGCCGGGGATCGGCGATCCGCGCTTCGAGCATGCCGTGATCCTGATCTGCGCCCATGCGCCGGATCACGCCATGGGACTGCGGCTGGATCATCCGGCCCCCATGGTCGATCTGAAGGCGGTCCTGGCCAAGCTCGAGGTGCCCGCTCCATCATCCACACATGGTGTCCCGGTCATGATCGGGGGGCCGGTCGAGCGGGAACGCGGTTTCGTTTTGCACACCGACGACTGGTCGGCCGGAGAGGCCAGCATCGCCTTCGGCGGGGCCCTGGCCATGACGGCGACGCGAGAAGCCCTAGTGGCCATGGTCGATCCGGACGACGGTCCGCGCCGCGCCACCCTGCTGCTGGGCTATGCCGGTTGGGGCGATGGTCAGTTGGAGGACGAACTGGCCGAGAACGTCTGGCTGGTGTCCGATGCCGACGACGACCTGATCTTCGATCGCGATCACGAGACCAAATGGACCCGCGCCTTGGCCCGGATCGGCGTCGATGCCGCGCGACTGTCGGGACAGGTCGGAAACGCCTGACCGGTCAAGACAGCCGGTCGCGGAACTCCGGATAGTCGAACGACCGCACGATCCTCAGATGATCTGTCGCGCTGTTCCACAGGGCGATGGCTGGCAACGGCACGCCGTTGAAGGTGTTGGTCTTGACCATCGAATAGTGGGCCTGATCCAGAAACGCGAGCCGGGTGCCGGGCACGGGCAAGCCGGAGAATCCGTAGTCTCCGATGATGTCCCCGGCCAGGCAGGACGGCCCGCCCAGCCGCATGGAAACGCCGCCCTCGACCTCGTTCAGCATCGCCGGGCGATAGGGGGCCTCGATCACATCCGGCATGTGACAGGTCGCGGAGATGTCGACGATCGCAACCGACTGGCCGTTGTCGAGCGTGTCGAGGATCTCGCCGACCAGGATGCCCGCGTCCAGAGCGATCGCCTCGCCCGGCTCGAGATAGACCTGAACGCCGTGCCGCTCCCCGATGTCGCGGATCAGGGCGACCAAGTCGTCGCGGCGATAGTCGGCCCGGGTAATATGATGCCCGCCGCCCAGATTGATCCATTTCAGCGACCCGGCGACGGCGGCGATCTTGGGCTCCAGCGAGGCCCACAGCCGTTCCAGCGGCTCGTAGCCCTGTTCGCACAGGGCATGCAGATGCAGGCCGTCGACCCCGACCAGATGCTCGGGCTTCAGCTGCGACACAGGGAAACCCAGCCGCGATCCGATCTGGCAGGGATCGTATTTGGCCACCTCGGCCTCGGAATGTTCGGGATTGAGCCTCAGCCCGATCTCGAAGACCTCCCCCGCCGCCCGCGCCGCGTCGATCAGGTCCGCGAAACGCGCGATCTGGTCCGGCGTGTTGAAGATCACATGGTCCGACAGCCGCAGGATCTCGGGCAGGTCCGCGGCCTTGTAGGCGGGCGCATAGGTGGTCAGGTCGCCCCGATAGTGCTCGCGCGCCAGCCGCGCCTCCCACAGGCCGGACGCGCAGACCCCGTCCAGGTATTCGCCCACGACATCGGCCAGCGACCACATCGAGAACGCCTTCAGCGCCAGCAGAACCTTGGCTCCGCCCCGCTCGCCGACATCTTTCAGCACGGCCAAATTGCGCCGCACCGCCGCCTCGTCCACCACGAAACAGGGCGAGGGCACGCGGTTCAGGTCGAACCGCGCGAAGGCTCCGGGGTCGCCCGCCCGAGTTTCCATAGCCGGTGTCTGCATGGCCATCGGTCGATCCTCAGAAGGCCAGGGGCGCGTCGAGCTCCTGCACCTTCCACGGCAGGCCATGCTTGTTCAGCATGTCCATGAACGGGTCGGGATCCAGCTGCTCCATGTTGAACACGCCCGCGCCCGACCACTGGCCGGTCAGCATCAGGGCCGCCCCGATCATGGCCGGAACCCCTGTGGTATAGCTGACGGCCTGATTGCCGGTCTCGGCATAGGCCTCTTCATGGTCGCAGATGTTGTTGACGTAGACGGTCTTGGCCACCCCGTCCTTCTGGCCCGTGGCGATGGTGCCGATATTGGTCTTGCCCTTGGTCAGCGGCCCCAAGGACGAGGGCTCGGGCAGCAGGGCCTTCAGGAACTCGATCGGGATGATCTCGCGGCCCTGGAACATCATCGGCTCGATCCGCGTCATACCGACGTTCTCCAGCACCTCCAGATGCTTCAGATAGCTGTCGCCGAAGGTCATCCAGAACCGGATACGCTGGATCTCCGGGTAGAATTTGGCCAGCGATTCCAACTCCTCATGATACATCAGGTACATGTTCTTGGGCCCCACGCCCTCGAAGTCGAACACCTGTTTGTGGCTCAGGGCCGGACCCTCGACCCACTGGCCGTTCTCCCAGTGCCGCGACGCAGCGGTCACTTCGCGCAGATTGATCTCCGGATTGAAATTGGTCGCGAACGGCAGGCCGGTATCGCCGCCGTTGCAGTCCAGGATGTCGAGCGTGTCGATCCGGTCGAGCAGGTGCTTCTTCGTGTAGGTGGCGAACACAGAGGTCACGCCAGGATCGAAGCCCGATCCCAGCAGGGCCATCAGACCCGCATCCCTGAACCGGTCCTGATAGGCCCACTGCCATTTGTATTCGAACTTGGCCTCCTCGCGCGGCTCATAGTTGGCCGTGTCGAGATAGTTGACCCCCGCCGCCAGACAGGCATCCATGACGTTCAGATCCTGATACGGCAGGGCCAGATTGACCACCAGCGCGGGCTTGACCGCCCGGATCAGGGCCGTGGTCGCCGTGACGTCGTCGGCATCGATCGCCGCCGTGTCGATGACTACGCCCGTGCGGTCCTTCACCGAGGCGGCGATGGCATCGCATTTGGACTTCGTGCGACTGGCCAGGGTGATGTGCGAGAATATGTCCGCGTTCATCGCCATCTTGTGGACCGCGACCGACCCCACGCCGCCCGCACCGATCACCAGCACCCTGCTCATTCACGCACTCCCGTCGTCTCGAAACCGTGGCGGTCACCCCGCCTGTATAAGGGGCGGGGCTCATAGCATGATGACAGTCCGGGGGCTAACCGTGACGGGGAAACAATCCCCGCGTCAGTCAGACGCCCGCCCCTTGGCCAAGGCCGCGCT
The DNA here is from genome assembly GCA_943369795.1 of Rhizobium sp. Q54. Lineage (GTDB taxonomy): Bacteria > Pseudomonadota > Alphaproteobacteria > Caulobacterales > Caulobacteraceae > Brevundimonas. The sequence goes on from CALROO020000046.1 coordinate 8,785, forward strand.
CTCGGCCTTCAGCGGCTTGGACACCGGACAGACCTCCTGCGCATAGGCGTTCAAGGTGTTGGCCAGATGGTCCGGGACCAGACTGTAGTGAACGAACTGGCCCTTCTTCTCCGAGGTCACCAGTCCGGCGTTCTCCAGCACGCTCAGATGCTGCGACACCGCGGGCTTGGAAATCTCGAACCGGGCCGCGATCTCGCCCGCCGTCAGGTCGGCATGGGCCAGATAGGCCAGGATCCGGCGCCGGATCGTCGATGACAGGGCTTCGAACACGCGTTGCATGACGACCTATTTAAGCGATTTGCTAACCGCTTGCCAGAGGGCTCGATCAGTGTTTAAGTGTTACCTTAAATACCGAAGGGCTTTGCGATGTCCCGCGCCGATAAGACCGAGATTCTGACCAAACCCAACGCTGTGACAGGCGACATGCGCTGGGATCCGGCCATGTCCATCTGGAACAGCACGATGCTGGTCGCTGCCGTGGTGCTGGGGCCGATAACCCTGACGCCCGCCGCCGTTCTGGTCGGGCTGGGGCTTGGCGGCATCACCTTGATGGCCGGACTTTCGGTGGGACTGCATCGGCTGCTTGCGCATGAGGCGTTCGAATGCGGTCCGCCCACCCGTCGCTTCCTCGCGTGGCTGGGGGTGCTGGTCGGTCTGGGCGGGCCGATCGGCATGGTTCGTTCGCACCACCTCAGCGACTGGGCGCAGCACAGGGCACAGGCGCATCCCTTCTTCACCCACGGTCGCTCGACGCTGACCCATCTGATCTGGCGCATTCATGGACGGATCGTCCTCGCTCAACCGCCGTCTTTCGATCTCGACACGCTGGAGCGCGACCGTTTCCTCGTCTTCCTAGAACGGACGTGGATGCTCCAGCAGTTGCCCCTGGCGGCATTGCTATGGGGTCTGGGTGGCCTGCCCTTTGTGGTTTGGGGCATTTTCGTCAGGGTCGCGGTATCGACCACGGGCTATTGGCTGATCGCCCATCTCGCTCACCGCCCGGACAAGGAGCAGGTTTCGGGCGAAGTCCATGGCAATGACGTGGCCTGGGCTGGATGGGTTTCGATGGGCGAGGCTTGGCACAGCAACCACCATGCCTTTCCGAGCTCCGCGAAAATCGGCCTCTATCCGGGTCAGAGCGACTGGGGCTTCCGGTTCATCCAGGCGCTGGAGCGGCTGGGACTGGCGTGGAACGTGCGGACACCGGAGACGATGGCGGGCAGACAGCGCGCTTTGCGGGTTGTCCGATGAGCAGATACGTCCTCATGCGGCCGGGGCGTGCCTTGATAGCGGGCGCGGCGATTGGCGGCATTCTGGTCGTTGCACCTCTTGCGGCGGCAGACTTCGCGGCCAATGCAACGTTCGTAACCTACGCCGACCTGACCGGTCGCTGGCTGCTTTTCTCAGCCTTTTCCACGTTCATATTTGGCATGGGACTGAATGTCTTTGCAGTGCCCGCGTGGGTTTATCTGCACAATCAGGGACATAGAGGCCCGGTCGCTGCGGGATTGTTGGGCCCCGGCGTGCTTCTTTCATTGAACGCGCTTCTGGATTTTATCACCCGACAAGGCATTGCAATCGATGTCGGCGACATCCTGCTGGCTGTTGTTTGTGGGGTCGTCGGCCTGACGATCCAGCACATCGCCTACGTGAAGGCGGACCGGATCAAGCCGCCGCCTGCTCCGCCCGTCTGACGCTGGCCCGGACCTTCTCACTCTCCGACTTCAGCTGCCCGCAGGCGGCCAAGATATCCCGTCCCCTCGGCGTGCGGATGGGGCTGGCATAGCCCGCCTTGTTCAGGATCGCCGCGAACCGTTCGATGGTCTTCCAGTCCGAACATTCATAGTCCGTCCCCGGCCACGGGTTGAACGGGATCAGGTTGACCTTGGCCGGGATGCCCTCGATCAGCTTCACCAGGGCGCGGGCCTCGTCGGGGCTGTCGTTGACGCCCTTCAGCATGACGTATTCGAACGTCACCCGGCGCGCGTTGGAGATGCCCGGATAGGCGCGAATGCCTTCCATAAGCTGGGCCAGGTCGTATTTCTTGTTCAGCGGCACCAGCACGTCGCGCAAGGGATCGTTGGTTGCATGCAGGCTGATGGCCAGCATGGCTTGGGTGCGGGTGCCCAGCGGCTCCAGCATCGGCACGACGCCGGACGTCGAGACCGTGATCCGGCGCCGCGACAGGGCGATGCCCTCGGGGTCCGAGATGATGTCGATCGCGTCAGCGACCTGGTCGAGATTATACAGCGGCTCGCCCATGCCCATGAAGACGATGTTGGACAGGCGGCGGTCTTCCTTGGGCGACGGCCATTCCTCCAGGTCGTCGCGCGCCACCTGGACCTGGGCCACGATCTCGGCGGCGGTCAGGTTGCGCACCAGCGCCTGCGTCCCCGTGTGGCAGAAGGTGCAGTTCAGGGTGCAGCCGACCTGGGACGAAACGCACAGCGCCCCCGCCCGGCCCACGTCGGGAATATAGACGGCCTCGACCTCGATGCCCGGCGCGGTGCGGATCAGCCATTTGCGGGTGCCGTCGTTCGACACCTGGCGCTCGACGATCTCCGGCCGGGCCAAGGTGAAGGCGGCGGCCAGTTTCGCCTGCGTGTCCTTGGCCACGTTCGACATGGCGGCGAAGTCCGTGACGCCGAAATGGTGGATCCAGCCCCAGACCTGGCTGGCCCGCATCTTTGCCTTTTCCGGCGGACAGATGTCGGCGTCGATCAAGGCCTGGCGCAGGCCCGTACGCGTCAGACCGGACAGGTTGACGGGGGGCTTGGCAGCAGATGCCGAAACGCGCGCGAGATCGAGCGTGAGGCTCAAGACGGATATCCTGACATCATGGGAAGACGCACACTATAGCAGAGATTGTGGCGGTTGTCGTATCAGCGGGCTTGTGTCCGGTCGCCGACATTTGTCTTTGCGACGTCATCCGCCTGTGAGACGCTGATCGTCGGCTCCGGGAGGGAGCCGGATCGACGGAGGCCGACGTGGCGCACAAGTTCGAAATCTACAAGGACAAGGCCGGAGAGTTCCGGGTCCGGTTCAAATACAATGCCGAGACAATCTTCTCGACCGAGGGCTATTCCGACAAGTCGGGGGCCAAGCGGGCGATCGAATCGATCAAGAAACACGTCGGCGACGCCGAGACCGTCGACGTCGATTAATCCGGCTCGCGCTCGCCGACCTCTTCGGGTCGCACCGCCAGAACCCAGCCCTCGGCCAGATGCAGGTCGGGCACACAGGCCTTGGTGAACGGCAGGTACCAGGTCTGGCCACCGGCGACGGGCGCGATCTCCAACATGTCGTCGGCCCCGAAATTCTGTACCGCCCGGACGGTACCCAGCACGACGCCGTCCGGATCGCGCGCCTCGACCCCGATCAGGTCGGCGAGGTAGAATTCGTCCTCGTCCGGGGCCGGGAACCGGTCGCGCGGGACATAGAGTTTCAGCCCGCGCAGGGCGTCGGCCTGTTCCTTGGTCTGGATCTCCGCGGCACGACCGACGATGCCTTCCTTGGTAGGGCGGGCGGCGCTCAGCGTCAGGCCGGGCGAGCCATCGGCCCTCAGCAAGGGCCCATAGGACCGCAGCGCCAGCGGATCGGCGGTGAAGGCGGTGACCTTCACCTCCCCCTTGACGCCAAAGCCCCCGCCGACCTGGCCGACGAGGATGAGTTTTGGATCGGTCATGCTCATCCTCCTTTCCTTCTCCCGTGGGGTGGAGCGTCGATCGTATACGATCGACCGACGGGTGGCCGCTTAGCGGACGGATGAGGGACCGCCGGTGCCGATGTGGCACCACCTGCCCCTCACCCTTTCGCGCCAGAACGACGGCAAGCCGTCGTGCGCTCAAGCCCTCTCCCGCCGGGAGAGGGACAGCGCTTTAGGCCTCGGTCTTTTCTTCGGCGGCAGGTTCGTCAGCAGCCGGAGCTTCTTCTGCAGCCGCTTCTTCGGCCGGAGCCTCCTCGGCAGCAGCCTCAGGCGCGGCGTCTTCCGCGACCGGCTCTTCAGCGGGCGGTGCGTTCTTGGCGGCTTCGGCGGCGGCGGCGGCTTCTTCCTTGGCCTTCACGGCGGCTTCGGCGGCCTCGATCTTGGCGGCGGCTTCGGCTTCGGCACGGTCGGCTTCACGCTGGGCGCGTTCGGCGGCGCGTTCCTGGGCCTTCTTGCCCGGGGTGCCCTTGTTGGGGTTGTTCGACTGCGACCACTTGACCTTGCCGACAAGGGCCTCGTCCTCGCTCTGGCTGATGAAGCGGGCGACGCGGTCGGTCGGCTGGGCGCCCTTGCCGAGCCATTCGGCGATCCGGTCGGCCTTCAGGCTGATGCGCGGCTTGTCGCCATCGCGCGGCAGCATCGGGTTGTAGGTGCCGACGCGCTCGATGAATTTGCCATCACGCGGAGCATGGGAGTCGGCGACGACGATATAGTAGTAGGGACGCTTCTTGGCACCACCACGGGCCAGACGAATCTTCAGCATTTTCAGTCTCTTTCTAGAAAATCAGTTTTTCTTGGGAGGGAAGCCGGGCAGGCCCGGAAGCCCTCCCGGCATGGAACCGCCGCCCAGGCCGGCGAGCCGGTCCTGGAGGGCTTTCATTTCGTCAGCGCTAGGCTCGATCTTGCCGCCGCCCAGGGCCTTGAGGCGCGCCATGTCCGGCCCGCCCATTCCGCCTGCACCGCCGCCGAGGCCGCCCATCATGGCCGCCATCTGCTGCATCTTCTTGCCCCCGCCCTTGGACATCGACTTGACCATGTCGGCCATCTGGCGGTGCTGTTTCAGCAGCCGGTTGATGTCCTGAACCTCGACGCCCGCGCCCGCCGCGATCCGCTTCCTGCGGCTGGCATTCAGGAGGTCCGGCTTCTTGCGCTCGGCCTTGGTCATGGAGCCGATGATGGCTTCCTGGCGGGCGATCATCTTGTCGTTGACGCCTGAGTCGGCCATCTGGGCCTTCATCTTGGCCACGCCCGGCAGCATGCCCATGATGCCCTGAAGACCGCCCATCTTCTTCATCTGCTGCAACTGGGCCGCCAGGTCGTTCAGGTCGAACTGACCCTTGGCCAGCTTCCGGGCCATGGCCTCGGCCTTGGACTGGTCCAGGTCCTGCGACGCCTTCTCGACCAGGGCGACGATGTCCCCCTGGCCCAGGATCCGGCCCGCCACGCGCCGCGCGTCGAACACATCCAGGGCATCGACCTTCTCGCCCGCGCCCAGATATTTGATCGGCAGGCCGGTCACCGCCCGCATCGACAGCATGGCCCCGCCGCGCCCGTCGCCGTCCGCCCGGGTCAGGATCAGCCCGGTCAGCGGCAGCCGCTCGTGGAAGGCCTTGGCCGTCCGCACCGCGTCCTGACCGGTCAGGCTGTCGGCCACCAGCAGCGTCTCGACCGGGTTCGACACCCGCGCCACCTCGGCCACCTCGGCCATCAGGGCCTCGTCCAGGGTGATCCGCCCGGCGGTGTCCAGGATCAGGACGTCGAAGCCCTGCAGTTTCGCAGACGTCAGTGCTCGTTTGGCGATCTGGACCGCGCTCTCGCCCGCCACGATCGGCAGGGTGGCGACCTCGATCTGCTTGCCCAGGGTGGCCAGCTGTTCCATCGCCGCCGGGCGGCGTGTGTCCAGCGAGGCCATCATGACCTTCTTGCGATCGAACTTGGTCAGGCGCA
>CALROO020000047.1:0-13907 GCA_943369795.1 Rhizobium sp. Q54
CGCCTTCGCGTCCGGGGGATCGGTCGGCTACGACCACAAAGTGATGGGGATCACCGCGCGTGGGGCGTGGGAGGCCGTCAAGCGCCACTTCCGCGAGATGGGCAAGGATATCCAGACCGAGCCCTTCACCGTCGCGGGTGTCGGCGACATGTCCGGCGACGTCTTCGGCAACGGCATGCTGCTGTCCAAGGCGATCAAGCTGGTCGCCGCCTTCGACCACCGCGACATCTTCATCGACCCCAACCCCGATCCGGCCACCAGCTGGGTCGAGCGGGACCGCATGTTCAAACTGCCACGCTCGTCCTGGCAGGACTATGACAAGAGCCTGATATCCAAGGGCGGCGGCGTGTTCCCGCGCTCGGCCAAGTCGATCGAGCTGTCGCCCGAGATCAAGAGTTTGCTGGAGATCGACGCGGACACCGTCGATCCGGCCACCCTGATGCAGGCCATCCTGAAGGCTCCGGTCGAACTGCTCTATTTCGGCGGTATCGGCACCTATGTGAAGGCGCCGAACGAAACCCACGCCCAGGCCGGCGACAAGGCCAATGACGCCATCCGCATCGACGGGGCCGAGGTGCGGGCCAAGGTCATCGGCGAGGGGGCCAATCTGGGCCTGACCCAGGCGGGCCGCATCGCCTATGCGCGATCAGGCGGGCGTATCAACACCGACGCCATCGACAACTCCGCCGGCGTCGACAGCTCCGACCACGAGGTCAACATCAAGATCCTGACCGGGGCAGCCATCGCCTCCGGCGCGCTGAAGGCCGAGGATCGCAATGCGCTTCTGGCCTCGATGACCGACGAGGTGGGCCTGAAGGTGCTGGCCCACAACTACGACCAGACCCTGGCGGTTTCGCTGCAGCAGGCCGAGGGCGCGGGTGCCTTGGATGCCCAGCAGCGGTTCATGCAGTGGCTGGAATCCAAGGGCAAACTGGACCGCAAGGTCGAGGGCCTGCCCGACGACCTGCGCCTGGCCGAGATGAAGACGACGGGTCAGGCCCTGACCCGGCCGGAACTGGCGGTGCTGACGGCCTATTCCAAGCTGGAGCTGTTCGACGACATCGTGGCCTCCGGGGCTCCGGACGATCCCTTCTTCAAGAAAACCCTGGTCGACTATTTCCCGGCTCCGCTGGCAAAATATGAGGCCGACATGCAGCGCCACCGGCTGCGCCGCGAGATCATCTCGACGGTGTTGTCCAACGAGATCGTCAACATGGCCGGGGCGACCTTCCCCGAAAGGCTGCGCATCTCGGCCCAGTGCGACACCGGGGCCATGGTCCTGGCCTTCGAGGCCGCTCGGCAGGTGTTCCGCCTTGACGAGGCCTGGGCCCAGGTTTCGGCCTTGGACGGCAAGATCCCGGCGGAGGCCCAGACGGCGCTGTATGCCGAAATATCTACCGTCCTGCGTCGTCAGACGTCATGGCTGGCGCGTCGGGCCATGCAGCCGGGCGCGAGCGTCGATGGCCTGATCTCTGCCTATCGCCCCGCCGCCGACGCCCTGCGCGCGGCGGGCGGATCGGTGTTGTCACGATTTGAGCAGGGCCGACTGGACAGCCGGGTCCAGGCCTTTGTGGCCCTGGGAGCCAGCGAGGCCATGGCGCGAGATTTCGCCATGCTGAGGCCGCTGGTCGCCACCGCCGACATCGGCGATCTGGCGCGCGAGGCGGGTTGGCCGGAACCGGCCATGGCCATGCTGTATCACCAGGTCGGGGCCGCCTTCGACTTCGACCGGCTGCGGGCCGCAGCGGGCAATGTGCCGTCCATGGATCACTTCGATCGTCTGGCCGTGCGTCGCCTGATCGAGGACCTGATGGCCGAGCAGCTGGTCCTGACGCGTGCCGTGGCCAAGGCGTCGGGTGTCGGTGTGGGTGCCAGCGAGGCCTCAGCGGAAGCCGCCGTCGACGCCTGGATCGGACCGCGCCAGAAGACGGTCGAGGGCGTCCGCGCCTCGGTCGACGAGATCGAGGCTTCCGGCACCGGCTGGAGCTTCGCCAAGCTGACCATCGCCAATGCGGTACTCCGGGAAATTGCGGGTTCTGTTTAGGGCTGTGCTAGCGTCGCCGAGCTGACGGGAGACCTTTCGATGCCACGCAAGTTTCTGGTGGTCGTGGACGACAGTCCCGAGTTCGAGGCGGCGCTGCGCTATGCCTCGCGGCGGGCGCGCTCGACCGGGGGACGGGTCGCCCTGCTGCGGGTCATTCCGCCAGCGGCGTCCGATGCCCACTGGGCCGGGGTGCGCGAGGAGATCGAGCGCCAGACGCGAGCTGAGGCCGAGACCTTTCTGAACGGCTGGGCCGAACAGGCGCATCAGCGGTCGGGAGAAATGCCGGTCCTGCTGATCGAACGCGGCGAACCCCAGGCCGCCATCCGAAAGGTCGTCGGCGAGGACAATGAGATCAAGATTCTGGTCTTGGCCGCGGGCGAGGGGTCTCGCGGCGCGGGGCCGCTGGTCACGGCCGTGCTGAAGCAGGGGGCGGCGTTCACGGGCCGGAAGCTGCCGGTGACCATCGTGCCCGGCGAATTGACCGAGCAGGACATCGAGGATCTGGCCTAGCGCTTTTGGGGCGCTAACGCGCGCGATGCGGACGCTTGCTGCTTGAGCGCGTTGGCTGTTTGCTGCAAGGACTTGAACGCTGAGTGTGCCGGGCGCACTTAGCGACCATGTTCATCCAGACCGAACCCACCCCGAACCCCAACGTCCTGAAGTTTCTGCCGGGCCGCGACGTCTCGACCGCTCCGCACGAGTTCCTGACGTCCAACGAGGCCTCGGTCTCGCCCCTGGCCGAAGCCCTGTTCGCGCTGGAGGGCGTGACCGGCGTCTTCTACGGCCAAGACTATATCTCGGTGACGCGCGAGGCTCAGGGTCTGGAATGGACCCAGATGAAGGCACCCATTCTGGCCGCCATCATGGATCATTTCGTCTCGGGCGCGCCCCTGATGCGCGGTGGCGATTTCAATAGCTCCAACCCTGACGGCGACGACACAGAGGTCGTGGCCGAGATCAAGCAATTGCTCGACAGCCGCATCCGCCCCGCCGTGGCACAGGACGGCGGAGACATCCTGTTCGACAGTTTCGACGAAGAGACGGGGGTGCTGTCGCTGCGACTGCGCGGTGCCTGTTCGGGCTGCCCTTCTTCTTCCGCCACCCTGAAATCCGGGGTCGAGCAGATGATGAAGCATTACGTGCCCGAGGTGACCCGGGTCGAACAGGTGCTCTGAAACCATCAGGTTGCAAGGGCGGCTAGGTTCGAAACTCGATCTTTTCGCCTGACGCTGTCAGACTGTATCGATGGCGAGGTTCGAAAGCGATGTGGAAGCCCGTGCGTTGGGAGAGGCCCTGGCGCGGTTGCGACGCGAGCAGGGCCTGAGCCAAGCCGAGGCGGGGGCACGCGCCGGCATGACCAGCCAGGCCTGGGGTCTGTATGAAGGCGGCAAACGACCCGGCCTGTTCCGCCCCGACATCCAGCGGCGCCTGACGGAGGCCATCGGAGCGACAGTCGAGGCGCTGAGCCTTCAGACTGGCGTGGTGAATCCTGCACCACCGTCCACACCCGGGACCGGCGTCAGCAGCTCAGGCCGGGCTTTCTCTGGTGTGCAGCCTGCCGCCGGGACCGCCCGTCGCCAGCAGTTTCAGGTGTCGAACGACGACCTGTGGCCATGGGCGGCCTCGGGCGTCGTGCTGGAATATGAGCCCGGCCGTTGGCCGCGTCGCGATCAGGGTTGTATCGTCGAGCTGCGGGATGGCCGACGATTGGCCCGGCTTTATCACGGAGCGGATGAGACCACCCTCTATCTGCGGGGCGGCCCGGACGGGTTTGGGTCGGAGCAAAGGGTTCGACGCGAGGAGATACAGTCCATTTCGGCGGTCGTCGCACGGCTGGACGCATGAAACTGTTTTGTTTCTCAGAACGATTGTGTATGAAAGCATCCGGTTTGCAATACGGAATGGTCTCCCATGCCCAATCTCGGCGAACGCGACGACATCGATGCCTATGTCGGCTCGCGCATCAGCCTTCGGCGGTCTGCGATGGGCCTGTCGCAGACGGCCCTGGCGCGGCAACTGGGGATCAGCTTTCAACAGGTCCAGAAATACGAGACCGGTACCAACCGCATCTCGGCCTCGCGCCTGCACCGTGTGGCGATGATCCTGGGCACGTCGGTGGAGAGCTTCTTTCCCGCTGTGGAGCGCGAGGGGGCGGGCGACGGCGCGGTTCTGCGCATGCTCACGGCCACGGCCGACGGTCGGGCCATAGCGCTGGATTTCCCGATGATCGAACGGGTGGATGTCCGCAAGGCCGTGGCCACGGTCGTCGCGGCCCTGGCACAGCGCGAGGTGGACACCGCCATCATCGATCGCTGATGGTCCCACGTGGGCGGGCCGCAGAATGAGGGTGCTCGTCATCGATACCGCCCTGGGCCTGTGCACGGCCGGGGTCTTCGAAGCCGATGGCGACGACGTCCGGGCCCTGGGTCTGCGCTCGGAAAGCATGACGCGGGGCCACTCCGAAAAGCTGGCGGGCATGGCGCGCGATGGCGTGGCGGAGGCGGGCGGGGGCTTTCAGGCGCTGGATCGGATCGGCGTCACCGTCGGGCCGGGATCGTTCACGGGGTTGCGGGTCGGTCTGGCCTTCGCACAGGGCTTGGGCGCGGCGCTGGGTATTCCTGTGGTGGGGCTTTCGTCGCTCGACGCGCTGAAGGCCTCGGTCGAGCATGCGCGGACGGTGGTCGCCCTGATCGATGCGCGGCGCGGGCAGGTCTATGGTCGGGCGTGGAGAGCGGGTGTCGCGGTCGGCCCTGCCGAAGCCTGGGCGGTCGATGACGCGCGCGCTTTCGTGGCCGAGCTCGAAACGAATGCGCCTCTCGCAGCGGACAACCGCGTCCATCTGGTCGGCTCCGGTGCTGCACTTGTCGGAGAGGGCTTGGGGCATGTCGTGATCCATTCGCTAGAGGGGCCTGATCCTGCGGCTCTCGCCCGACTGACGGCCGCCGCCGATCCACAGGGCCATCCGCCTCGCCCTCTCTATCTCCGTGCGCCGGACGCGACGCCGCCGACCCGCCTTCCCGGTCAGGCCAGGGCCGCCCGCCTGTGACCGTGCCCATCGCGCCAGCGGTGCGAGGGGCTGCGACCGCGGGGCGTCTGGCCGATCTGCATGCCCAGGCCTTCGAGTCGCCCTGGGATGCAAAGGCTTTCGACGATCTGCTGGATCAATCCGGCGTCTTTGCCCTGGAGGCAGCCGACGGATTCATCCTGATGCGGGTCGTAGCCGATGAGGCGGAAATCCTGACCCTGGCAGTGCGTCCGACGGCGCGTCAGGCGGGACTGGGCCTGCGCCTCGTCGAGCAGGCGTGTGTCGATGCGGTCACTCAGGGGGCGACGCGCCTGTTTCTGGAGGTCGCGGAGGACAATGTCGCCGCGCGTGCGCTCTACGCCAGGGCAAGCTTCACGGAGGCCGGTCGTCGGGCCGGATATTACGGACGTCGGGACGGGTCGCGCATCGATGCCCTGGTGCTGACGAAGACACTGACGCAACCGCTTCCCTAGACGGCCCTGGCCCACTATCCTGCGTCTCCATGGACCGGATCGAGAAACTCTGCGCCGAGCGCGGCATGCGCATGACCGAACAGCGGCGCGTCATCGCGCGGGTGCTGTCGAATGCCGAGGATCATCCGGATGTCGAGGAGCTGTATCGCCGCGCCTCGGCGATCGACCCGCACATTTCCATCGCCACCGTCTATCGCACCGTGCGCCTGTTCGAAGAGGCGGGCGTGGTCGAGAAGCATGACTTCGGCGACGGCCGAAGCCGCTATGAAGAGGCCGGCGACGACCACCACGACCACCTGATCGACACCAAGACCGGCGAGGTGATCGAATTCTTCGACGCCGAGATCGAGCGGCTGAAATCCGAGATTGCCCAGCGTCTGGGCTTCGAACTGGTCGGCCACAAGCTGGAGCTCTATGGCAAGGCCATCGAGGGGGCCGAGCCGTCGGGGCGTGAGGGCCTGATCTTCACGCGTCACGCCGCCCGGGTCGATCCCGCGACCATCGACAGCTGAGCCACGGCTGTTTCGGCGACGCATGGCGTCCAGCGTCGTCTGCGACTAGATAGTCGCCCATGACCGATACCCTCGTCCCGCCTGCGGCCGATACGACGGACGCTGCGCCCAAGCGCCTGTTCATCAAGACCTACGGCTGTCAGATGAATGTCTATGACAGTGAGCGCATGGCCGATGTGCTGCGTCCGCTGGGCTATGCCACGACCGATACGGCCGAGGGCGCGGACTTCGTCATTCTGAACACCTGCCACATCCGCGAGAGGGCGGCCGAGAAGGTCTATTCCGAGCTCGGCAAGCTGCGCGAAATGAAGGAAGACCGGGCTGCCTCCGGTCGCGGCATGACCATCGCCGTCGCGGGATGTGTCGCCCAGGCCGAAGGCGAAGAGATCATGCGGCGCCAGCCCGCAGTCGATCTGGTCGTCGGGCCCCAGGCCTATCATCAGCTGCCCGAACTGTTGACCCGGACGGCGCGGGCGCGGGGCGAACGGATCGGCGCCGACTTCGCGCCCAACGACAAGTTCGACGCCCTGCCGACGGGGCGCGGTGGCACGGGCGTGACCGCCTTCCTGACCGTGCAGGAGGGATGCGACAAGTTCTGCACCTTCTGCGTGGTGCCCTATACGCGCGGGGCTGAGTGGTCGCGGCCCGTCGCGGCGGTGCTGGCCGAGGCGCGCGAACTGGCGGCGCGGGGCGTGCGCGAGGTCACCCTGCTGGGTCAGAACGTCAACGCCTATGATGGCGAGGGGGCGGACGGAAAACCCTCCAGCCTGGCGCGGCTGGTGCATGCCCTGGCCGACATCCCCGGCCTGGACCGGATCCGCTATACGACCAGCCATCCCAACGACATGTCCGACGACCTGATCGCGGCGCATGGCGAACTGCCGCAACTGATGCCGTATCTGCATTTGCCGGTGCAGTCGGGCTCGGACCGTATCCTGCGGCTCATGAACCGCAAGCACGGACGTCAGAAATACTTCGACCTGATCGACCGCATCCGCGAGGCGCGGCCCGACATTGCCCTGTCCGGCGACTTCATCGTCGGCTTTCCCGGCGAGACCGACCGCGATTTCGAGGACACGATGGATCTGGTGCGACGCGTCCGCTACGCCAGCGCCTTCTCGTTCATGTATTCGCCGCGCCCCGGCACGCCCGCCGCGACCATGGGTGCGCAAGTGCCGGACGCCGTGGCGCGGCCCCGCCTGCACGCGCTTCAGGCCCTGCTGCTGGAACAGCAAGCGGCCTTCAATGCGGCGCAGGGGGGGCGCACTTTCGACGTCCTGTTCGAGAAAAAGGGCCGTCAGCGCAATCAGGCCATCGGCCGTTCGCCCTATCTGCAGTCGGTCCATGTCGAGGACGCGGATCATCTGATCGGTCAGATCGTTCCGGTCTTCATAGCCAGCGGCGAGCAGAACAGTCTGACCGGGCAGTTGCCCGGCGAACACAAAGGGTACTGATGGCTCGGGAAACAGAGTTTCTGGCGCTGGACGATGCGGCTGTCCGCGCGGTTAACGGGCCCAACAGCCGCCACGTCGCCCTGATCGAGGATGCCTTCAAGGTGCTGGTCGAGGCTCCGGGTGGTGGCGTGTCGATCAACGGTGGGGCGCGCGATCGGGCCAATGCGAAACAGGTGATCCAGACACTGGCCGACCGCGCGGCCAAGGGGGCCACGGTGACCGAAGCGGACGTCCGCGCGGCCCTGGGCGAGGTTCGCGGCGGCGGGCGGTCGACCAGCGATCCCATGGCCCTGCCCATCGGCAAGCGCGGGGCCATCGTGCCCAAGACCAATGCCCAGGCGCGCTATCTGGAAACCCTGGCCCGCTGCGAGCTGTCGTTCGGCGTGGGTCCGGCGGGCACCGGGAAGACCTTTCTGGCGGCCGCCTACGGAGCCAATCTGCTGCGTCGCGGACAGGTGGACCGGCTGGTCATCACCCGTCCGGCGGTGGAGGCGGGCGAAAAGTTGGGCTTTCTGCCCGGCGATCTGAACGAAAAGGTCGATCCCTATCTGGCCCCGATCTGGGAGGCGTTGAACGACATCTTGGGAGCCGAGGACGTCCAGCGCCGACGCGACAAGGGCGAGATCGAGGCCGCCCCCATCGCCTTCATGCGCGGCCGTACGCTCAGCCATGCCTTCGTCATCGTCGACGAGGCGCAGAACACGTCGCGCCTGCAGATGAAGATGGTCCTGACCCGGCTGGGGGAGGGGGCCCGGATGGTCGTCACCGGCGATCCCTCGCAGGTCGATCTGCTGAACCCGCGCGACAGCGGCCTGGCCCATGCCCTGCGTATATTGCGCGACGTGAAGGGCGTCGGCGTGCTGGAGTTCGAGGCCACCGACGTGGTGCGCCATGCCATGGTCGAGCGTATCGTGCGGGCCTATGACGCCGACGCTGCGGGCAAACGACTGCCCGCCGACCTCGAGGACACCGGCCCCGCATGATCGAGGTCGAGATCGACGACGAGGCCTGGTCCGAGGCTGTCGCGGATGTCGCTGTCGTAGTGGAACGCGCGGCATCGGTGGCTCTGGGCGGCACGGCCGGCGACATCGTCATCCTGCTGGCCGACGACGGGCATGTGCAGCAGATCAATGGACAATTCCGCGACAAGGATCGCCCCACCAACGTGCTGTCCTTTCCGGCCCCGGACAGCGCCCGCCCGCATCTGGGAGACCTGATTCTGGCCTATGGCGTCTGCGCGGCGGAAGCGGTGGAGCAGGGCAAGTCCCTGTCGGATCACCTCAGCCATCTGACCATCCACGGTGTGCTGCATCTGCTAGGACATGACCACGAAGCTGACGATGAGACCGAGGCGATGGAGGCCGAGGAGCGTCGCCTGCTTGCCAGCCTGGGCATCGCCGACCCATACAGGGCCGATGAGCCAGACCGCGCCTGACCCTGCATCACTGACGCCGCCGCCTGCCGTACGTGCGAGGGGGCGTGGCCAACGCTGGGCGCGGATTGGCCTGGCCTTGGTGGCGGGCGCGGGCGCGGCGCTGGCGCACCCGCCGTTCGGCATTCTGCCCGGCCTGTTCGGCTATGCCCTGCTGATGATCCTGTCCGAGCGATCGGCCACGACGCGCGGAGCCTTCTGGATGGGCTGGCTGGCGGGGTTCGCCTATTTCCTGATCAGCTGCTGGTGGGTAGCCGAGGCGTTTCTGGTCAATCCGGCGCAGGCCTGGATGGCCCCGTTCGCGGCCTCGGCCCTGCCTGCGGGGCTGGGCCTCTTCTGGGGGACGGCTACTGCGCTTTATCGTCGGTTCGGGCCTAGGGGGCTGGAGCGGGTACTGGTGTTCACCGCCCTGTTCTGCCTGCTGGAGTGGCTGCGCGGCCATGTGCTGACCGGCTTTCCGTGGAATCCGGCAGGGGCGAGCTGGAAGGCGGGTTCTGCGGCGTCGCAGTTCGCGGCCATCGGCGGCGTCTATGGTCTCAGCGTGCTGACGGTAGGGGCGGCCGCCGCCTTCGGTCCCCTGTTCAGTGCCGGACCGCGTCGCGGACGGATCGTGACGGCGGCCCTGGGCACGCTGGTCGTCGCGGCCCTTGTGGTCGGCGGCGCGATTCGCCTGTCGCAGGCCCGGCTGGAGCTGACCGACACCACGGTCCGCATCGTCCAAGCCAATGTCGCCCAAGCCTCCAAATGGACACCCGAAGCCTATGAAGGCATCGTGCGGCGCTATGTCGATCTGACCGCCCAGCCCGCCGCCGTGACGCCCGATCTAGTCATCTGGCCGGAGGGATCTCTGCCCGCGTCCGGCAATGACGTCTTCGCCGCCGGGGCGTGGGAAGCCGCCGCCATTCAGAGCGCGCTCAAGCCCGGACAGACGCTGCTGATGGGCTCGGGTATCGGTGAGCCCGATCCGTCGGTGCCGGAGGGTGGGCGCTATTACAACAGCCTGCTGGTCGTTCAGAATCTGGGCGGCCCGTCACCGGCGGTGTCGGCGGCCTATGACAAATACCGGCTGGTGCCTTTCGGGGAGTATCTGCCGGCCGGGCGGTTGATGGGAGCCTTGGGCGTGCGGGCCCTGACCCATATGCCGACGGATTTCAGCGCCGGTCCCCGTCCCGCCCCGATCGATATTCCCGGCGCACCGCGTGCCCAACCGCTGATCTGCTATGAGAGCCTGTATCCAGGCTTCACGACGGCGGGGGTTAATCGGCCGGATTGGATCCTGAACATTTCCAACGACGCGTGGTTCGGGGCCACGTCCGGGCCGCTGCAACATCTCAATCTGGCCAGCTATCGCGCTATCGAGACGGGGTTGCCGGTCGTGCGCTCCACACCGACGGGCACCTCGGCCATGATCGATCCGTGGGGCCGGGTGATCGGTGATCAGCGTATGGACAACGGCCGAAGCGGCGTCATCGATGCGGTGCTGCCCCGGCCGGCCGGCATCACGGTCTATGGCCGATACGGCGACATTCTGTTCTGGCTACTGACCGGCTGTGGGCTGCTGGCCGGTCTGTTGTTCTGGCTGTGGTCGAGAAAGGCGCGGGGCTGATGGCCACGACGCCGCTGCGCGCACACCGCCGCCCGCGTCTTGAAGGCGGCTGACGACCATAGTTCGTGTGATGGGCGAAGAGGTCGGGGAACCGATGTAATCGGTGCCATGGTCTTTTCGCGGACGCGTGGATTATAATGAACCATGACACACGACCGTGCCACCATGGGGCACGGCTTTCAGACGCAGAACGGATCGATGATGGCGAGAGGCAAAGGCGAGGACGGACCCCACCCCGTGGACCGGCACGTGGGCCGACGCGTGTGCGAGAAACGTCTGGCGCTGGGCTATAACCAGAGCGACCTGGGTCGCGCGCTCGGCCTGACGTTCCAACAGATCCAGAAATACGAAAAAGGCACCAATCGTATCTCGGCCTCCAAGCTCTGGGACATCTCCCGCTTCTTCAAGGTCGAGACGAGCTACTTCTTCGAGGGGCTGAACGGCTCGACGGCCACGGGCATGGCCGAAGAGGGTACGGCCTTCGATCACGAGCAACCGGCCACCCGTTACACGATCGAAATCGCTCGTCTGGCCCCCCAGCTCTCGACCCGTCAGCAGAAACTGGCGCTGGACCTCATCCGCGACATGGCCGAGCGGCCAGAGCCGTCTGAAGGCTGAGCGCGGGTCTTTCCGCCCTACTCCGAGCTGTTCGAGGTTCTGCGCTGACCGAAGGTCGGAGCCGCGGCCTTTTGCTCGGCCCAGTAGCTGGCCCCGTCGCGCGGCTTGAACATGGTCTTGGGTACGCCGTCGCGCGAGACGACGGCAAAGGTGTTGGTTGAAGCCTGATACAGCAGGACATCGCCATTGGGCCGCTCGACCCGCTCGGTCCCCGACGGCGGATTGCGCGTGAACTGTTCGATTTTGGCCAGATAGGCGTCGGGCGTCGCGGCGTCGAAGTCCGCGCCGTTGCGTTCGAACAGGCGGGCGGTCTTGGCATCCACCGTTTCGCGCCGATTGGCCGTCAGGACCGGCTTGGCTTCGGCGACAGGTGTCGATGCGCCATCTTCGGCCAAAGGGGCGCTGGTCATGCTCGCCTGGGTCGCCTCCACGCTGCGGTCGCGCGTTGCGACAGCGGATTCGCCATTGCCACAGCCTGCCAGCACCAGGGCGGCGGTCATCGCCAGCACCGATTTGATCGTGTTGTTCGTCATGAAACCCTCCCGTTCGAACCCACCGCCAGCAGGCTAAACACAGCTTGAGTGTTCTTGCAATGTTCTATTTCGCGCAACCGTCACTCGACGCTGCCGCCCGGCCTCGCTAGAGGAAAAACATGACACAGCCCTCTCTGAACGGCCGCAAGGTCCTGCTGATCGTCGGTGGCGGCATCGCGGCCTATAAGGCGCTGGAGCTGGTACGGCTGCTGAAGAAGGCCGGGGCCGAGGTCATGAGTGTCCTGACGTCGGCCGGGGCCGAGTTCGTTACCCCCATGTCGCTGGCGGCCCTGACCGGCCATCCTGTGCGCCAGGCGCTGTTCATGCCCGAGGATGAAACGGCCATGGGCCATATCGAGCTGTCGCGTTGGGCCGATCTGGTGGTGGTGGCTCCGGCGACGGCGGGGCTGATCGCCAAGGCCGCGAACGGGATGGCCGACGACCTGGCGTCCACGACATTGCTGGCGACAGACAAGAAGGTCCTGCTGGCACCCGCCATGAATGTGCGGATGTGGTTGCATCCGGCGGTCCAGGCCAATGTCGCGCGGCTGAAGGGTTTCGAGGGCTTTCACGGCGTGGCGGTGGTCGGGCCGGACGAGGGCGAGATGGCCTGCGGGGAGTTCGGCCCCGGGCGGATGGCCGAGCCGGCTGCGATTCTGTCGGCCATCGAGGGCCTGCTGGGCGGGCTGGACGGAAGACCTCTGGCCGGTCGAACGGCGGTGGTGACGGCGGGGCCGACGTTCGAACCGATCGATCCGGTGCGCGGCCTGACCAATCGGTCCAGCGGCAAGCAGGGCTATGCGATCGCCGAGGCCCTGGCCGGATTGGGCGCGACGGTGACCCTGGTGTCCGGACCGGTTGCCCTCGAGGCACCGGTTGGCGTGACCCGCGTCTGGGTCGAGACGGCGCAGGACATGAAGGCGGCGGTAGAGGCAAACCTGCCGGCCGATATCGCGGTGATGAGCGCCGCCGTGGCCGACTGGCGGGTGGATGGCGTGGCATCCGGCAAGATCAAGAAGGCGCCGGGCGGGCCGCCGTCGCTGGCCCTGATCGAAAACCCGGACATCCTGGCGGGCGTGTCCGCACCCGGTCCGAGCCGGCCGAAGCTGGTCGTGGGGTTTGCGGCGGAGACGACCGATCTGGACGCCAATGCCCGGGCCAAGCTGTCGCGCAAGGGCTGCGACTGGATCGTCGGCAACGATGTGTCTGATGACGTCTTCGGGGCCGACGGCAATGCCGTGACCCTGTTCACCCGCAATGGTGAGCCCGACCGGTGGCCCCGCCAGAGCAAGGTCGAGGTGGCGCGCAAGCTGGCCGCCCGTATCGCCGATCATTTCAAGGCCTGAGAGACACCGCTCATGACCACCCTGCGTATCCAGCGTCTGCCGCATGCAGAGGGCCTGGCCCTGCCGGCCTATGAGACGACCGGCTCGGCGGGCATGGACCTGCGGGCGGCGGTGCCGGAGGATGCGCCGCTGACGCTGGAGCCGGGAGCTCGGGCGCTGGTGCCGACGGGGCTGAAGATCGCGCTGGACCACGGCCATGAGGCGCAGGTGCGGCCCCGCTCTGGTTTGGCGCTGAAGCACGGCCTGACCTGCCTGAATTCGCCGGGCACGATCGACAGTGACTATCGGGGTGAGGTCGGGGTCATCCTGATCAACCATGGCCAGGAGCCATTTGTGATCCGCCGCGGCGAACGTATCGCCCAGATGGTCATCGCCCGTCACGAACAGGCCGAGGTGGTCGAGGTCGATTCGCTGGACGAGACGGTCCGCGGTGCCGGCGGCTTCGGCTCCACAGGGCGTTAGGGCCGATGCCTACCCCGCTGCGGGCGTGATCTCGCGCCTCAGCACCCGCTCGCGCCAGGCGGTATAGAGACCGCTGCCGGCGATCAGGGCCGCCCCGGCCAGGGTCGCCATTGTGGGGGCGTCGCTGAGCAGGGCCCAACCCAGACCACCGCTCCGACCAGTTGCAGATAGTCCAGCGGCACAAGCGCCGACACCGGTGCATGGCGCAGAGAGGTCGTCATCAGGATCTGCGCCAGCCCACCCGCCAGTCCTCCCGCGGCGAGAATGGCGAGAACCGTCCAGTTCAGAGTCCGGCCTTCGATCGCGGTCACGACCCCGCCCGCAATCAGACAGGCCATGAAGAACCAGAAGACGATGGCGGTCGCCGTCTCGGTCTTGCCCAGCTGGCGCAGGGTGACGGTG
>CALROO020000048.1:0-13793 GCA_943369795.1 Rhizobium sp. Q54
CTGCTGCCCGTCGCCCGCGATCAGGTCACGCGCGCCACCGGTCGCGACCTGCTGGGCGACGTCATCCGCACCGTGCCGGGCGTCGGGCCGCTGCTGGGCGGTTAGGGCCTCGGCTCGGCCGCCAGCGCCGCCGCCGAGTGGGCACAGCCGTTCAGAGTCTCCGAGCCGATCTCGACGCTGGCCGTCAGCGGATAGACCCGGTCGCTCATCCCGTCGGAACATTCCGTCGCGATCAGGGTGACAGTCATCGTCGCGCCGTCGGCGGTTTCGGCAGCATAGACGGCAGTCGTGCCCTGGACCTGCGGTCCCGGATTGGGTGCCGTTTGTTCGGGCCGATCCAGCCCCGAGTAGATCAGGGCGTCGGTGGTGATCTCCACACCCCAGAACGGCTCGGTCCCGACCGCACGCACCGGCTGGTTCAGATCGACGCCCGCCAGCACGACCGGTTCCGGAGCTTCGACCGGAGCGACGGATTCCGGTGCGCTCGTCTCGCCCGAACAGGCAAACAGCAGCGGAAGGGCCAGAAGGACGGCGGCGACGCGCATGGGAAACCTCTCTTGTGCCCGGCCATCCACCGCAAAGGGCAATACAGGTCAAGGGCGGGCGCTCGCCTCCGCGATCCCGGGCGCCTAAGCTCCCGCCATGGCGATTCGCGACCCCGCCCCTTCCTCTCACGATCCGACGGCCTTCGAGTTCTTCGCCGGAGGCGGGCTCGCGGGGCTGGGTCTGAACGGCTTCCGCATCGCCTTCGCCAACGACATCGACCGGGCCAAGGCCGACAGCTGGCAGGCCAATCACACGGGCGATTTCCGGTTGGCCGACGTCTGGGACCTGACGCCCGACGATCTGCCCGGACGGCCCGACCTCGTCTGGGCCTCCTCGCCCTGTCAGGACGTCAGCCTGGCGGGCGCGCGGGGCGGGCTGGAGGCACGACGATCCGGTGCCTTCTGGAGTTTCTGGCGGTTGATGCAGGGACTGGACGCTCGAGCGCGAGGGCCCCGTGTTATCGTGATCGAGAACGTCATCGGTCTGCTGACGTCCGGACAGGGCCGCGATTTCATTGCCGTCTGCACGGCCCTGGTCGGGGCGGGGTACCGGATCGGTGCGCTGGAAATGGACGCAGCGCTATGGCTGCCCCAGTCCCGCCCGCGGCTGTTCGTCGTCGCCATGCGTGACGCGGACGGACCGACGCGGCTGGGTCCCGAGGCTCCGTTCCACACCGACCGTTTGGTCGCCGCCCATGATCGGCTACCGGCTGCAGTCCGCGCCCGCTGGGCCTGGTGGAGCCTGGCTGCACCGCCGCGTCGCAACCTCGATTTGTCCCGCCTGCTGCAGCCCGACGGTGCCGTCGGCTGGTTCGACGCCGAACCGACCACGCGGTTGCTCACCCTGCTAGCCCCCTTGCATCTCGAACGGCTGAAGGCCGCGCGGGCTTCGGGTGAACGACGGGTCGCCGCCGGATTCCGGCGTGTGCGGATCGAAAACGGCCTCAAGACCCAGCGGCTGGAACTGCGGTTCGATGGGTTGGCGGGATGTTTGAGGACCCCATCGGGCGGTTCGTCGCGTCAGTATGTGATCGTCTGCGACGGTGGCACAGTCCGCGCCCGCCGCCTCACCGGACGCGAGGCGGCGCGGCTCATGGGCCTGCCCGACAGCTACGTCCTGCCAGCCAGCGAGAGCGCGGCGTTAAAGCTGATAGGGGATGCGGTGGCCGTGCCGGTGGTGCGCACGCTATCGGACCAGCTTCTGAGGCCTGCACTGATGGCAGCCTGTATCGCCGCCTAATAGATGTCCTTTGGGTCGTCCCGGCCCGGATCGAGCCGGTTGTCGACCCGATCGTCCCAGCCCTCGCGGTGCGAGCGGAACGCCAAGCTCATCAGCACCCAAGCCAGACCCACCGTCCCCAGTACGCCCAGCCCCATGGCGATCCAGCCATGGACCGACATCGCCCCGCCGCCGATCGCGATCCAGAACAGGCCCAGCCCGAACGTCAGCACCGCCGCGACGAACATCGACAGGCCGAGCAGCATCACAAAACGGACGATCCGGGAGACCATGCCGATGCCCTAGCACAAAGCCGGAGCGGCCGCGTGGGCCGCGGTTGCGACCGATCGCGCGGGTCGATCTATTTCCGGACCCACTGGCCCTGGGCGTTGCGATACCATTCGCCGGACGCCACACGCGGCAGAAGCAGGGTCTCGAACATCCGGGCCCCGGCGACGTCGGCGCTGGTCCCTGCCTCGGCTCCGCGACGGGCATAGGCTTCGCGGCGGGCGGCATTGGTCGAGGCAACCGCGCTTTGCAGCGCCGCGTCGCCGCCGCCGGAGCGGAAGCCGAGGAAACCATCGGCCTGTTCGCCGACCGTGCCTTGCGACTTTGCGGCGTCGATCAGGGATTTCTGGGCAGCGGTCTGGGCGAAGACCGGGACGGGGGCGGCAGCCGCGGCCACGCCCAGGGCCGCGATCGCGGCGCCGATGACGAAGAGCTTGCGGAGGGTCATTTGTGTTTTTTCCAGAGGGAAGCCAGGTTCAGGGATAACGCGGACACTCAGAACAGGTTCGGATTTTCGCGCAACAGGTCCTGCAGCTGCTGATCCAGCCGCACGCGGACGTCGGCGTCCAGCTTGGCATAGATCTGGATCGGATCGACCTGAAGCCGCACCGTGGGGGTGCAGGCCGCGACGCTGGTCGCGATCAGGCCGGATAGGGCGAGAAGCCGCAGCAGGGGGAGCTTTCTGGGCATGGTCATGGCGGCGGTTTTCCTTGCGGGCCGGAACGTCTTAGCACGGTTTCTGACAGGGCATCGGTGAACGCCGTCTGAACGGTGAAGGTCATGGAACGGGCACTGTCGGAACGGGCGTCGGTGCGGCCGCCTCCCCATTCCGCGCGCGGTTAAGGGCCAGCAGGTCGCTGAGCAGCTGGTTGACGTTCAGGGTCGTATCCAGCGTCAGGTCGATCCCCGTGTCGGACGGCAGGGGCAGGCTCCGCTCCAGGAATTTCCGGCTGATGAATTCGGCGATGCCGACGCGCAGCTCCTGACGCTCGGGCGGGTCGTGGCGGCCCTTGATGCGGAACAGGACCCCGATCCGGCCTTCGTCGAGGCTGTTGACCTCGGCGCTCAGGATGTCGAAGGCCAGATTCTCCATGGCCTGATAGGCCAGGTCCTCAACCGTTCCGGGCGGCACCGCCCCGCCCCCGCCCGCCGAAATCCCGGTCAGGGCCGCGCGATTGATCGACAGCCGCCCCGGCTGCACCGCCGCCAGGGTCCCGCCGGTGATCCGCACCCCCGTCACCGGGTCCGACACGAACGGCAACCGGCCCGACACCACCGCGTCCATCGACACCTTGTCCCCGAACCCGGCCTCGGTCACCAGATCGCCCAGCTGGATCCGGTCCAGCACGATGACGCCGCCGAACGGCTGGGTGCGGTCCAGCGGGACGGAGAACGGCTCGACGCTGACGGTGCCGCCCGCCGCCGCGATCGACCCGCCCGCGACCTTGACCGACGTGGCGTCCAGCTCGAACGTCAGATCGACGTCGGTCAGGTCGGCCATGGCATCCAGCCGCGCGACCCGCAGGGTCTGGCCGGGCGCCGTGGTGATCGGGGCCAGGCTGGTGAAGGCGATCTGGCCGGCCAGACCCTCGACCGGCCCGGCCGGGCTGGCGAAATCCATGTCCTCAATGGTCAGCAGGCCCGAGCTGGACGCGACATCCGGCGCGCGCCAGTCGAACCGTCCGGTGAAAGCGGCGGACCCGGTCACCGGCGACTGGACCCAGTCGGACACCAGGGGGCTGAGATCGTCGGGCTGCAGTCCGTCGGGCGTGAACCGCAGCGCCGGGAAGTCCAGCGTAACCCCGCCCGCCTGTGCCAGTCCGTCATGCGTCAGTTGCACCTGACCCAACAGCGTGGCCCCGCGCGCGACGTCGAACGTTCCGGTCCAGCGGTCGTTGGTCAGTCCCGCCGTACCGCTGGCCGTCATCGGCAGGAACCGAGTCGGCACCATCGTGTCCTGAACCCGGGCCGAGGCGATGGTCGCCTCCAGCCCCAGCCCCGCCGGCGATCCCGTCGCGACCATCGCCCCCTGGGCCTGGTCGATCCGCATGAACAGGAAGGGGGCGGTCGCTGCGACGTCCTTCAGCGTCCCGGTCGCGCGCCATGACCCGTTCTGCACCGCCACCAGCGGCCCCGAGTTCGGGCACAGCGCCCCCGACAGGTCGGTGGCGTCGTTCTCGTCAAGCTCCAGCCGCTCGACCGTGAACGGCAGGCAGTCGTCGGCCACATAGGTCAGCCGACCGCCCGCATTGGCCAGCAGGCCCGACGTCGAGACCTCCAGCCCCCTCGCCACGCCGAAATCCAGCGCCGCCCTGCCGTCCAGCCGCGCCTCGAACCCGTTGGGGGTCAGCCGCCAGTCGGGGATGGCGAAGGTCGCCTCGGGCAACCCCTGCCCTTGCGTTGCGCTCAGCGTCAGGGCCCCGCCGCCCAGTTGGCCGGGTTCGGCGGAATAGAGAGCGCGGGTCACCGGGTTCAGCGTCAGCACCCCGCCATTGGCCGGGACCAGCCGGGCCGGTCGCGTCAGCCGCACATCGGTGCCCGGACTGCCGGTGGTGACGCTGATCCCCGGCAGATCGAGCGCGAAGTCGCCCAGCGCCCGCTTCATCTGCGCCAGCTCCGGCACGTCGTCGCTCGCCACCGGACCGAACAACGGCCAGGCCCCGCCCGTCGCACGCATAGCACCCGTCGCCTGGACCAGGGTCGCACCCGCATGGGTGACGTCCATGTCCAAGGTACCGCTGGCCCCGCTCAGCGACAGATCTCCGAACGCGAACCGTCGCGCCGTGACCGCCACCGGCCCCGACGCCTCGAACGCCCCATCGCGCCCCCCCGCCACCAGCCGCGACGCCTGCAAGGTCGTCGTGGTCAGCATCAGCTCACCCGACCGGGCCGAGGCCGCCTGCACCGTCGCCGGCCCCTCCAGCCGCCAGCCCAGACCGGCGACGCCGCGCGACAGGGTCAGATCGGCATCCGGCACCGCCACCCGTGTCGCCCGCGCCTCCAGCCCCGGCAGGGCCAGCGTCCCTGCCCGCATCGTCGCCGACGTCTTGCCCCGGATGCGGAAGGCCTCGATCCAGCCCTGGGTCTCGCCGTCGAAGGCCAGATTGGCCTCCGCGTCGCGGGCATCGGTCCCGCCGCTCGACAGCCTGCGCCCGCTCAGCGTCAGATCGACCACCGCCCGCCCGTCGCCGCGCCGGGTCTTGAGATCCGGATAGGGCAGGTCACCGCTGCCCGTCAGCCGCACCGCCTCGCCCGACCCGGCGGGTGTGGCGAACTCGTCCGCCGAGGCGGCCAGCACCACCGCCACCCGGTCGCCCGTCGTCGTCAGATCGATCGTGCCGCCCAGCGACCGCGCGTCGATGTCGCCGCTCTTCAGCGAGGCGGCGGGCATCCGAGCCTGCAACCTCATCAGCTTGCTGTCCTCGATCCGGGCGTCGCCCAGAATCTGCACCGGCCCATATTCGGTCGTCAGCCGCACGCGACCGGACTCGACGATCACGATCGGCGCGGTGGAATCCGGTTGGGGTGGTCTCCCGGTGAACTCCTCCACCAGCGGGTCCAGCGATCCCAGCGACAGCACCCCGTCCTGCCACGACGCCCGCACCACCGGCCGGACCAGCCGGATGCGGCTGGGCGTCACGCCTGTGCCCGTCGGCGACCACGGCAGATTCAGGGCGTAGTCAACCTCGACCCGGTCGATCACCACATCCGGGTCGTTCGGATCGCCAATGCGGATGGAGCCGACGAAGCCGTCGACCTCAAACCGCTCGACCTCGACCTGGGCCTCGATGCCCCGCTGGTCCAGCCATC
This sequence comes from Rhizobium sp. Q54, assembly GCA_943369795.1. Taxonomy (GTDB): domain Bacteria; phylum Pseudomonadota; class Alphaproteobacteria; order Caulobacterales; family Caulobacteraceae; genus Brevundimonas. The sequence goes on from CALROO020000048.1 coordinate 5,863, forward strand.
CGGTCAGGACCTGCCGCGCGGCGGCCCGCCGGTTCAGATAGGTCAGGCCGAGCGCGATGCCCACGACCAGCAGGGCGATCATCAGCCCGACCATCGAACGCCGCAGCGTCGGTCCGCGTCTTGGGCGACGGGGGCGCGGCGGGATGACGTCGGGGGCGGTCGTGTCGGTCAAGCGAAAGGCGGTCCGGCAGTCTGAACGGAGGCCCGCGATAGGCTCAGCATCGCGACAGTTTCGCAAGCTGCAAAACCCGTGTCACTCTGGCAACAAACCGTGGCAACGTCGCCACGGTCAGTCACCGCGCGTTGATCACGATTCCGACGCGCCAGCATCGTTCGCGAACTGTTCTGAAATCGACTGTGGGACACTGTTGAATACGCAGTTCTACATAGCGAAAAACGCTTATCGACCGCGCGATTAATCATTTGTAACCCTCGGCCTTCCAAAATGGGATTCGCGAAGTTATAGGGCTTGCTCTGCTGACGTGGGACGTCGTCCGCAGACAGCGTATTTTTGATGGTTGGCGCCGGTTGGGCGTCGTCGATTTTTGGGGACCGATGGCTCAGTTCGATCCACGCCGCCAGCCGACGCGCATTGCGCCTCACCTGTTCACGGCCGCTGCGGCCCTGTCGGTGGCGATGCTCGCCGGGCGCGTCCATCAACCGGCCATCGCCGAAGAAGTTCCCCAACTGACCGATACCCAGGTCGATATCCTCGAAGCGCGCGCCTTCGCCGCCGCCGCCGCCCCGCAAGGCTTGACCGCACCCGAAGCCGTCCCGGTCCAGATTCGTCGCGGCGAAACCTTCGAACAGGCCATGCGCCGCACCGGCATCGGGGCCGCCGAGGCCAGTGCCGTCGCCGCCACCCTGTCCAACGCCTTCGACCTCAAGGATCTGGGCGCGGGCCTGCGCTTCGAGACCGCCATTTCCAAGCCGCGCGGTGGTCGGGGTGATGCCCGCCTCATCGGCCTGACCATGCGCACCGGCCCGGCCAGCCAACTGACCGTGTCGCGCAGCTTCGACGGCGCGCTTCGTCTGCGCGCGCTCGACGAAAAGGTGACCGCCGAGACTGTCGTCCTGAGCGGCAAGGTCGAGGGCTCCTTGACCGCCAGTGCCCAGCGCCTGGGGGCCTCCGCCCCGATCCGTCGCGCCGCCAACAAGCTGTTCTCGCACAAGCTGGACATGGACCGCGACGTTCGCGCCAACGACGAGTTCAAACTGGTGTTTGGCCGCTCGGTCACCGAGACGGGCCGCACCGTCGCGACCGACGACCTCCTGTATGCCCAGCTCAAGGACGTGGTCTATTACCGCTTCCAGCCGGCAGGCGCCAAGGAAGCCCAGTATTTCGACGCCACCGGCAAGAATATGCGCTCCACCATGATGCGCACGCCGCTGGATCGCGGCTTCCGCATCTCCTCATCCTTCGGCTTCCGCCGCCATCCGATCGCCGGCTATCGCAAGATGCATCAGGGCATGGATTTCGCGGCCTCCACCGGCACCCCCGTCATCGCCCCCGCCGACGGCGTGGTGGTCGAGGCCCGGCGCTGGGGCGGCTACGGCAACTGGCTGCGCATCCGCCATTCGAACGGTCTGGAGACCGGCTATGGCCACCTGTCGCGCTATGGCTCGGGCATCCGCGCCGGTCAGCGCGTGTCCCAAGGCCAGGTCGTGGCCTATGTCGGTTCGACCGGAGCCTCCACCGGCCCGCACCTGCATTACGAGATCTGGCGCAACGGCCAGCGGATCAATCCGGCCGGTATCAAGACCTCGGAAGGCACGATCCTGGCGGGGGCCGACCTGACCGCCTTCCGCTCCGAAAAGGCCCGCATAGACCGCATCATCGCCGCCGGTGGCGAGAAGAAGCCCGCCGTCATGCAGGCGTCGGTGCCCGGGCTGCGTCCCGCCTCGCAGGGCTGACGACACGGGCGCTCACGGCGCCCGCATCGCCTCCACCGCGTTGATCATCCGCGTCAGGTCCGCCGGTTGCGACAGCCGGTGATCGCCGCCCTCGACAAGGTCCAGCAGCACGTCGTCGCCCTTCAGCCGCTCGATCAGCGCCATGGAATGCCGCCAAGGCACCACGTCATCGGCTCGACCCTGAAGGATATGCACCGGGGCGGCGATCGATATCGCCCCGTCCAGCAATAGCCAGTCCCGCGCCTCCTCGAACATGCGCTGCGTCAGCACATACGACCCCAACCCGTCCTCCACGACGGTCGTCTCGCCGTCGCGCAGGATCGCCTGTCGTTCGTGATCGGCCAGACCGGGCCACATCAGCCGCTCGGTAAAGTCCTGCGCCGGATTGATCAGCACCAGCCCCGCCATCCGCTCGGGGCGCGCCACGGCCAGCAACAGGGCTACCCAACCCCCCATCGACGAGCCGACCGGGACGACCGGCCCCTCGATACTGTCGATCACCGCCACCGCATCCTCGCGCCAGCGCCCCACGGTCGCCTGCCGCCAGTCGCCCGAAGACTGGCCGTGCGCAAAATGGTCGTAGCGCAGGAACCGCCAGCCCCGCTCCCGCGCCGCCGCATCCAGCGCCAGGGCCTTGGACCCCTCCATGTCGGAGCGGAACCCGCCGATCCAGACCACCGTCGGCCCGTCGCCTTCGACCTGGCGATAGGCGATCGTCTCGCAATCGGGGCGGGTCAGATGCCGAATCTCGTCGTCGTTCACGGCTTCGGTCATGTCCGGGCTCCTCTCGCGCAAATCGCTCCCGCCTGATAGCGAACGCGTCTGACCGCGCGAAGGCCTGCCTTGACCCTGACCCCGCCCAAAGTCCTGTTCGTCACCTCCAACCGCATCGGCGACTGCGTCATCTCGTCGGGCGTGATGCGCGAGATCGAGCGCCAGATGCCCGGCGCGCGGATCACGGTCGCCGTCGGTCGCCCGCCCGCGCCCTTCTTCCGCTCCGCCCCCGGCGTCGAGCGGGTCATCGTGCTGGACAAGAAGAAGGCCGCCGGACACTGGCTTGATCTGTGGAAACAGGTCGTCGGCACGCAGTGGGACTGGGTCATCGACATCAGGGGCTCGGCCCTGGCCTGGCTGGTGCCGACCCGGCGGCGCACAGTCTATACGCGGCGCTGGGAGACCGGCCTGCGCAAGGTCCAGATGGTGTCGGCCCTGATGGGATCGCCCACCCCGCTCGATCCGGAAATTTTCCTTGACGATCAGGCCCGCGCCGAGGCCGCCGCCATCCTCGCCCCCCAGCTGGCCACCGCCCCCGGCCCGATCCTGGCGTTGGCCCCCATTGCGCACCAACCCGGCAAGAGCTGGCCCGCCGATCGCTGGGGTACCCTGGTCGAGCGTCTGAAGACCGAGCCCCGCTTCGACGGCTGGCGTTTCCTGCTGGTCGGCGGTCCCGGCGACCACGCCCCCGCCGCGCCCGCCCTGGCCGCCGCTGGCCCGCGCGGGATCGACGGGGTTGGACGCGGCGACATCCTGGCGTCTGCTGCCCTGATCGACCGGGCGGACCTGTTCGTCGGCAACGACTCCGGCCTGATGCACGTCTCCGCCGCCCTGGGTCGGCCGACGCTCGGGCTGTTCGGCCCGACCGAATGGTGGCTGTATGGTCCTTGGGGCCCCACGACCCGCACCGTCGCCTCAAACGAAACGCGCGGCCAGTTCGCCCCGATCGAGGACCTGAGCGTCGACCATGTCTTCGACGGGGTGATCGCCCTGTATGATGATTTCATCGCGCCTCCCGCCCCCGGCTCGCCTTGATAATCCGGGGTTTCGGGCGCATATGGGTCGCCTTGGGGAACGCGGCGGACAGCCGTGCGCTGTCCTCTGCGACCTGAGACCCTCCTAATCACACAAGGAAACGACGCCCATTCGCCGTCCGATGAACCAGCCGCCCGTCAAGGATGGGCCGCCCATGAACCAGGAAATCCGCGCACCCCGCGTTCTGCTGATCGACCAGAACGGCGAGAAACAGGGCGTGATGCCGACCTCCGCCGCGCTCGAAGCCGCCGAAGAGGCGGGCATGGACTTGGTTCAGATCGTGTCGACGTCGGAGCCGCCGGTCTGCAAGATTCTCGACTACGGCAAATTCCGCTTCCAGGAGCAGAAGAAGAAGGCCGAGGCCCGTAAGCGCCAGAAGGTCGTCGAGCTCAAGGAAATCAAGCTCCGTCCCAACATCGACATCCACGACTACGAGGTGAAGGCCAAGGCCATGCACCGTTTCTTCGACGAGGGTGACAAGGTCAAGGTGACGCTGCGCTTCCGCGGCCGCGAGATGGCCCACCCCGAACTGGGCATGAAGCTGCTGAACAAGGTCCAGGCCGATTTCGACGAGATCGCCAAGGTCGAATATGCACCCCGCATGGAAGGCCGCCAGATGATCATGATCCTGGCCCCGAAATAGCGACCGGGCTCGAGCCGCGCGACCGCGCGATAGTCCACCGACAAGGAGCGCCTCGGTTCACCGGGGCGTTTTTCTTGTCAGGCCGCCGCTGCGATCTGCTCGTCGGACGGGGGCATGGCTGTGAGCGCCAGTCGCATCGCATTCAACAGGACATCCGGTTGAATCGGCTTCTGGGCCACACCATCCATCCCGGCCGCCAGATAGGTCGCCTCGTCACCGGGCTCCGCATTGGCCGTGAGGGCAACGATCGGCAATCTCGATGCCGGTCCCGATAGGCCGCGGATCGCCCGCGTCGCCGCGACCCCGTCCATGACGGGCATCTTGATGTCCATCAGGATCAGGTCGAACGGTCGCGTCGCGACAGCCTCGACGGCCTGGGCCCCGTCCTCGACGCTCTCGAAGGTGCAGCCGTACATCTCCAGCAGCTTGCCCGCGACGAACCGGTTGGTGGCATTGTCGTCGACCACCAGCACATGCAGGGTCTCGTGCGGCGTCGGTTCGGCCATGGTCGGCACCCCGTCCAGGACCGCCGCCTCGGCACAGGCCAAGGGCAGGCTGAAATGGAAGCTCGCCCCGCCCTGGGGCGAACTGGCGACGGAGATGGTGCCCCCCATCCGCTCGACGATCTGGCGGCAGATGGCCAGGCCCAGTCCGGCCCCGGCGCCTTCCCGCCCGGCATTGCCGGTGTTGAACGGCTCGAAGATGGTCGCAGCGGCGCTGGAGGGTATGCCCGGACCGCTGTCATCGATCGTCGCGTCCAGTCGGACCCCGCCTTCGGCACCGTCCCGGCCCGAGGCCAGCCGCACCACGACCTCGCCCGCCTGGGTGAATTTCAGGGCATTGCCGATCAGATTGTTCAGCAGCTGTTTCAGCCGCATCGAGTCGCCGATGACCCGATCATGACCCGCCGTCTCGCAGATGACTCGAAGGTGCAGTCCCTTCTCCTCCGCCCGCGCGCGCCACAGGGCATCGACGTCGGCCGCCAGGGCATCGATGTGCAGAGGAGCCTCGACCAGACTGAGCATCCCTGCCGACGCTCGCGACATGTCCAGCGCGTCGGTCAGCAGCCGCAACAGGCTCTGGCCCGATTCCAGGATGGTCTGCACATAGGGGCGCAGCTCGGCCTGCTCCAGCTTGCGGTCCAGCAGACCCGCCACGCCCAGAACCCCGTTCAGCGGCGTGCGAATCTCGTGACTCATGACGGCCAGGAACTCGGACTTGGCCCGGCTCGATGCCTGGGCCTCGGCCTCGGCGACGGCAGGTCGCGGGCCAGTTCGCTCATCTCCTCGGCCCGGCGACGGTAGAGGGCACTGCCCGCCTGCAGCACCTGCAAGGCTGTGCCGACGCCGACGTAGCGACCGCCCGACACGACGACGAACCCGCGCAAAAGGGCCCCCAGCTCGGCGGCGTCGATGGTCTTGAAGAAGGTCTCGGCACCCGTCCCGGCATCGACCAGCAGGGGTTGATCGTCCATCAGGGCAGAGATCGGCCTGCGGGCATACAGGGCGCGCCCGAACTCGGCGGCCATCTGCAGACAGAAGGCATTGCGTTCCACCAGTCCGATCGGTCGATGATCATCATCGACCACGGCGATGGCCAGGGTATTGGGTTCGGCCTGGAACCGGTCGAACACCACCGATCCAAACGTGTCGGCCAGAACGGGTTCGCTGGCCTCGATATGATCGCCGATACGGGCCATGCGTCCTCCGGAACACGGCGCTTCTAGCCGCCATCTTTTAACGCCAGCTTTGCCGTTCTTGAAGATTTGGCGACGATTTTCGGTCGAACGATCCGGCTACAGATCGTTCGCATCGACCCAAAGACTGACCTTGCCTTTCGGCCCTGGTTCGACTACTAGCCGCGCCTTCGCCTACGAACCGCCGGGCTAATGGCATGCCTTGGCGGTTTTCGAACCACACGCCACCGATCACTCCGACGGGCTCAAGCAGTCCGAAGGACGGTAGCCCACAAAGAGAGTGAAAATGCCGAAACTGAAGACGAAGTCGGGCGCCAAGAAGCGCTTCAAATTCACCGCGACAGGCAAGGTCAAGGCCGGCGTTGCGGGCAAGCGTCACCGCTTGATCAGCCACAACTCCAAATACATCCGCCAGAACCGCGGGACCGCGGTCATGGCCGCCCCGGACGCCAAGAAGATCAAGTCCTACATGCCCTACGCGTAAGCGTAGCCAAGCAGCACTGACCTCCTCACCGCATCGAATTTGAAACTCGGCCCCTCAAGCAGCAAGCGCCCGTGGCGCGCGCGATAGGGGCTCCCGAAGGGACTAAACATAATGGCTCGCGTCAAAAGGGGCGTCGTCTCGCACGCCCGTCACAAGAAGGTTCTGGAACAGGCCAAGGGCTTTTCCGGTCGCCGCAAGAACACCATCCGCACGGCCAAGGCCGCCGTCGACCGCGCCGGGCAATATGCCTATCGCGACCGTCGCACGAACAAGCGCAATTTCCGCGCCCTGTGGATCCAGCGCATCAACGCCGCCGCCCGCCAGGAAGGCTTCACCTATTCGCAGTTCATGCACGGCCTGTCCAAGGCCGGGATCGAGCTGGACCGCAAGGTTCTGGCCGCGATCGCCATGGACGGCACCGGCTTCTCCGACATCGCCGCCAAGGTCCGCGACGCGCTGAAGTAAGGCTTTTCGGGCAACCGGAACGACCAAAAGCCCCCCGGCCCGCGCCGGGGGGCTTTTTGCTTGGGCCCGCACCCGCTAGACGAACGCCACCATGACCGATCTGCCTCAACTCGAACTCGACCTGATCAATGCTATTGGCAGCGCCGACAGCGTCGCCGCCGTCGAGGCCATCCGCGTCTCGGCCCTCGGCAAGACCGGCGCGGTCTCCGGCCTGCTGAAAGGCATGGGGGCGATGAGCCCAGACCAACGGCGCGAGCAGGGGCCGATCATCAACGGCCTGCGCGACCGGGTCGCCGCCGCCCTGACCGCCAGGAAGGCCGAACTGGAAGCCGCCGAGCTGGACGCACGCCTGCTGAGCGAACGCATCGATCTGACCCTGCCCGTCCGCCCGCGCCGCCGGGGCAGCGTCCACCCGACCATGCAGGTGATGGACGAGATGATCGCCGTCTTCGCCGAGATGGGGTTCGCGGTCGCCGAAGGGCCGGACATCGAGGACGATTTCCACAATTTCACCGCGCTGAACTTTCCGCCCAAACACCCGGCGCGGGAGATGCACGACACCTTCTTCCTGAAGCCCGATCCGGAAACGGGCGAACGCAAGGTCCTGCGGACCCACACCTCGCCGGTGCAGGTCCGCACCATGATGTCCCAGACGCCGCCGATCCGCATCATCGCGCCGGGCCGGACCTTCCGGAAGGATTCGGACGCCACCCACACTCCGATGTTCCATCAGATCGAGGGCCTGGTGATCGACCGCAACATCCACATGGGACATCTGAAGACGACCCTGACCACCTTCATGGCGCGGTTCTTCGAGCTGGACGACGTCGATGCCCGGTTCCGTCCGCATCATTTCCCCTTCACCGAACCCTCGGCGGAGATGGATATCCGTTGCGACCGTTCGGGCGGGAAACTGACCC
>CALROO020000049.1:0-12864 GCA_943369795.1 Rhizobium sp. Q54
CGTCTGCCGCAACGTCATCGCCGGATCGCTGGCGACGCGTCTGGGCCAGGAAGAGGGCACGCCCCTGCCCCGTTCGATCATCGAGTTCTACTACAAGAAGGACGAGCTCAACGATCCGATGGTGACCGAGGAGCATATCACGGCGTTCAACTGGGCAAGCGGGCCCGAACTGGACGACATCCTGGCCACCACCCAGCGCGTGAATGACTATCTGTGCGGCATGTTCGGCGCGGTCGGCATCACCTTGGTGGACTTCAAGATCGAGTTCGGCCGGGTCTGGGAGAACGACTTCAGCCGCGTCATCCTGGCCGATGAGATCAGCCCGGACAGCTGCCGTCTGTGGGATACGCTGACGGGCGAGAAGATGGACAAGGACCGGTTCCGCCGCGACCTGGGCGACGTCATCGAGAACTATACCGAGGTCGCCCGTCGCCTGGGTATCATGAAGGACATGCCGACGGTGATTCAGGGGGGACTGCACTGATGGCCAAGGTGAAAGTCCATGTCTTCCTCAAGCCCGGCGTTCTGGATGTGCAGGGCAAGGCCGTCGAGGGCGCCTTGCAGAACCTGGGCTGGGGCGGCGTCGCCAATGCTCGCGTCGGCAAGCTGATCGAGTTCGATTTCGACGGCGAGGGCGATCCCGCCGCCGAGGCGAAACGGATGTGCGAGACCCTGCTGGCCAATACGGTGATCGAAAGCTACCGGGTCGAGGTCGGCTGACTCAGCTGGCAACCCGACCGGCACCCCGATCATTCCTGACGGATACCAACCGCAGGAGCGACCATGGCCTTTACCCTGAGCTCGAACGACATCACCGACGGCACGACCCTGCCGGAAGCACACGTCCAGGCCAAGGGCGATACGTCGCCGCATCTCGGCTGGTCCGGCGCGCCCGAAGGTACGAAATCCTATGCTGTGACCGTCTATGACCCGGACGCACCCACGGGTTCGGGCTTCTGGCACTGGACGGTGGCCAACATCGGGGCCGACGTCACCGAACTGGCGACCGGTGCGGGGTCACCCGGCGGCGACCTGCCCAAGGGCGCGATCCAGGGGCGTACCGACTTCGGCAAGACCGGCTTCGGCGGGGCCGCCCCGCCCCCTGGCCATGGGCCGCATCGCTACATCTTCAGCGTCTTCGCCGTCGATACCGAGACGCTGGAGGTCACCGCCGACGATTCCGGGGCTGTCTACGGGTTCAACCTGCATTTCCACACCCTGGCGAAGGCCTCGATCACGGCGACGTATGAGAACACGGGCGAAGGCTGACTGACATCGGTCGCGAACCCTGCTAAACGCCCGCGCCATGAGCGCAGCCGTCATCGTCTTTCCCGGATCCAACTGCGATCGCGACTGCAAGGTCGCGGTCGAACGCTCGACGGGCGAGCCGGTGCAGATGGTCTGGCATCAGGAGACGGAGCTTCCGGCGGGCCTGGATCTGATTGTGCTGCCCGGTGGGTTTTCGTATGGCGACTACCTTCGATGCGGGGCCATGGCGGCACAATCGCCTGTCATGCAGGCCGTCAAGAAGGCCGCCGACGACGGGGTCGCCGTCCTGGGAATCTGCAACGGATTCCAGATCCTGTGCGAAGCCGGGATGCTGCCGGGGGCGTTGTTGCGAAACGCCGGCCTGAAATACGTCTGCAAGCCGATCAGCCTGACCGTCGCCAATGGCCAGACTCGTTTCACGGCGGGCTATCAGGGCCAGCGCGAAGTGATCATGACCCAGGGCAATGGCGACGGAAACTATTTCGCGGAGCCGGACGAACTGGCGCGTCTCGAAGGCGAAGGGCAGGTCGTGTTTCGCTATGTCGACAATCCCAACGGCTCCGTGGCCAATATCGCCGGCATCCAGAACGCGCGCGGCAACGTCCTGGGCATGATGCCGCATCCGGACCGGGCGTTCGAGGCCGAGTTGGGATCGGCGGACGGCGCGACCCTGTTCCGAAGCATCTACGCCGCCGCCTAGACGCCCCAGGCGGCCGTCGGCGCATAGGCGTCGATCGCGCCGAACATCGCGGTGATCAGGGCGCGTTCCTCGGGCGTGATCTCATCCTTCCAGACGTCGAAGATCAGGATGATGCGGTCGCGGTCGCTGTCGTTTCGGGCTTCGTGCTCGATCGTGTCATCAAAGGCCCAGGCCTGGCCGTCCTGCCATTCCCGCACCGTATTGCCGACCCGCAGACGGCATCCCGGCGGCGTGATCAGCGGCAGGTGGCAGATCAGCCGGGTATTGATCATGCCGTTGTGCGGCGGAATCCGCGCCCCCGCTGCCAGTTTCGAGAACAGGATCGACGGCGTGCGACCGGGTATCCGGCACAACGGCACCGACGCCAAGGCCTGCATCGTCTGAGGACAGCGCGACGCGATGTCAGGCTGCTCGACCCCATCCTTCCAGAGAAAGATTGCACTCCAGTCCGGATTGTCGAGCATCCCCGCCTGATCACCGTTCGGGCGGTTGTCGAGCGCCTCGACATAGGGTTTGAACAGGGTCGGTTCGGCGAGCAGTGCCACCAGTTCCGAGCGGATGGCCGGTGCCGCCGCCTCGACCCCGTCGAGCCAGGGAAGCATCCCTCGCGAATGGTATTCGATCTGCGGCAGGCCCGGGAACAGATAAAAGCGTGGTTCCTGAAAATACGGGCGCTTGCGTCCGGCCATCAAGTCCAGCGACAGGGTAAACCGCTCGCTGGATCGATCGGCGTCGAAGCCCGCAGCCCGCAAATGCGCTTGGAGATGCAGGTCATAGGCCAGGGTGTGGGATTTGATCGCATCGTTGATACGCCGCAGCGGCTCGGCAAGGTCCGCCGGGACCCGGCCCTGACCCTGTGCCATATGGATCGCGCGATGATAGAAGCTGACGCCCGACCGCACATCGCCGGACGCGGTCAGGCTGTCGCCTTTAACGATCAGCGCGCGAAGGTGATCCGAGGCGTCGGTCGTCATCTCGCGATCGAAGCGACAGCGCGACCCGCCGTCAAGCCGGATCAGGCGTCGCTGGCATCCGACAACTGCTCGCCGTCGTCGTCGGCTTCGGTGCGGGCGTTCTCGTCGTCGCGGGACTGGACATCGCCGGGATCGCGCTGGGCTGCCAGTTCGCGGGCTCCGACGCCCAGGCCCTGTTCGCGTGCGCGGCTGGCGGAGACGTCGTCGGTTTCGAAATGGGGTTTAGGGTCAGCCATGGCGGGTTCCTTTTCTCGTTCGTCAACGTCAGGGCAGCGCGGCGGTTGCCTCGACCTGACCAATCCCGTTTCGAGTCTTGAACCTTTTCCCCCCGTCGCGCGTATGGTGGCCTGAATGCTGAAGCTGGCCGGCTCGGCCCAGTGCAGGAGCCACAATGTCATCCATCGTTCGCCCGACAGGCTCGCAGCAGACGCGACGGTTCGTCGTCCTGGTCGCCGCCGTCTTCGCCATCGCCGCTGGCCAGATCCAGCAACTGGGCGGTTTCGGCCAGACCCCGGCGGAGTTCGCCGCCGACAGCGATGCCACGCTGCGTGTGGTCGGGTTCGCGTTCGCGATCTGGGGGCTGATCTATCTGGGACTGGCGGCCTATGCGATCCGGCAGGTGCTGCCGATGACGGGCGAGAGCGACATGATCCGCCGGTTCGGCATCCCGTCGATCGTCGCCTTCCTGGGCATCGGTGCGTGGAATTTCGCCGCCGCCTTCGATCAGGAGGTGGCGACCATCGTCATCATCGCGACGGCGCTGCTGGCCCTGCTGATCCCGCTGATGCGGCATGGCGGACTGATCCGGTCGCTTTCGCGTGGAGATCGCGATCGCTGGCTGGTGGCCTGGCCGCTGGCCCTTCTGGCCGGATGGCTGACGGTGGCGACGCCTGTGAACATCGTCACGGTCGCGACCGGCAACGGCGACCTGCCGACGATGCTTTCGCCGACAGCCTGGGCGCTCGCGGCCGTGCTGGGGGTGGTTCTGGTCGGGGTTCTGGTGACATGGCGGACGCGGCTGCTGGCCTTTTCGCTGCCGATCGTCTGGGGCCTGGCCGGCGTGGTGGTGGCGGAGCAGGCGCGCAACCCGGTGCTGGCTTATGTCACCGCGTTCGAGGCAGCGCTGCTTCTGATCGTGGCGATCGTGCTGGTCTTTCGCGTCAAGCCGGGCGTGGAGCGTGCGCGGGTCTGATCTTGCGACGGTCGGGGACTGACATGCGAGCGGTTCACGGCTAGAAGCCCGCTGCATGAGCGCAGCGCAGAAGACCACCGCCGAACTGGCCGCCGAATACGGACTGGCCCCCGCCGAATATCAGGTCGTGCTGGACCGGCTGGGCCGCGAGCCCAACCATGTCGAGCTGGGTGTGTTCTCGGTGATGTGGTCCGAGCACTGCTCCTACAAGTCGTCCAAGATCCACTTGGGCAAATTCCCTACCACTGGCCCGCGCGTGATCTGCGGACCCGGCGAGAATGCGGGGGTGATCGACATCGATGACGGCGACGCCTGTATCTTCAAGATGGAGTCGCACAACCACCCCTCCTATATCGAACCCTATCAGGGGGCGGCGACGGGCGTGGGCGGCATCATGCGCGACGTCTTCACCATGGGGGCGCGGCCGGTGGCCCTGCTGAACGCCCTGCGGTTCGGGGATATCGGGCATGAGAGGACCAGGCGCCTGGTCAAGGGCGTGGTGTCGGGCATCGGCGGCTACGGCAACTGCGTCGGGGTGCCGACGGTGGCCGGAGAGACCAATTTCCACGCCGGCTATAACGGCAACATCCTGGTCAACGCCATGTGCGTGGGGATCGCCAAGGCCGACAGCATTTTTTACTCGGCCGCGCCGGGCGCAGGCATGTCGGTGGTCTATTTCGGCTCCAAGACCGGTCGCGACGGCATCCACGGCGCGACCATGTCCTCGGCGGAGTTCGACGACGAGTCGGACAGCAAGCGCCCGACGGTTCAGGTCGGCGATCCGTTCGCCGAGAAGCTGCTGATCGAAGCCACGCTGGAGCTTATGGCGTCCGGCGCTGTCGCGGCGATCCAGGACATGGGAGCGGCGGGCCTGACCTCATCCTCGGTCGAGATGGCCGGCAAGGGCGGGGTCGGCATCGAGCTGAACATGGACGCCGTACCCCAACGCGAAACCGGCATGACCGCCTATGAGATGATGCTGTCCGAAAGCCAGGAGCGGATGCTGGCCGTGCTGAAGCCGGGCCGCGAAGAGGACGGCCATCGCATCTTCAAGAAATGGGGTCTGGACGCCGCCGTCATCGGCATGACCACCGACACCGGGCGGATGGTGCTGAACCACCATGGCGAGGTCGTCTGCGACGTGCCGCTGGCCCCGCTGTTCGACGATGCGCCCCTGTACGACCGGCCCTGGACCCAGCCGGTGCTGCATCCCCGGCTGGACCCGGCCGGGGTGCCCGCGCCGGACAGCTGGATCGATGCGGTACTGGCCGTGCTGACCTGCCCAGACATGGCGTCCAAGCGCTGGATCTGGGAACAGTACGACCGCCACGTCATGGCCGACACCCTGCAGGACTCCGCAACGGGAGCGGACGCGGGCGTGGTGCGGGTGCATGGCACCGACAAGGGTCTGGCGGTCACCTCCGACTGCACGCCGCGATATGTCCAGAACGACCCCTACGAGGGCGGCAAACAGGCGGTCGCCGAGGCGTGGCGCAATCTGACCGCCGTGGGATCGCGGCCGATCGCCATCACCGACAACCTGAATTTTGGCAACCCCCAGCGGCCCGAGATCATGGGCCAGATCGTGCGCGCCATCGACGGCATGGCCGAGGCCTGCCGCGCCTTGGACTTCCCGGTCGTGAGCGGCAACGTCAGCCTCTATAACGAGACGAACGGCGTCGCCATTCCGCCGACCCCGACCGTCGGGGCTGTCGGCCTGCTGACCAACTATGATGTCGTTACGGGCTTTTCGACGATGGCGCAGGGCGATACTTTGGTCCTGATCGGTGAGACGGTCGGCGAACTCGGTGCCTCGATCTATCTGCGCGAGGTTCTGGGCCGCGAGGACGGAGCGCCGCCGCCGGTCGATCTGGCGCTGGAAAAGAAGACCGGCGACTTCGTGCGTGATCTGATCGAGACCGGGCGGCTGACCTGTGTGCACGACCTGTCCGATGGTGGTCTGATCGGAGCGGCGGCGGACATGGCCCTGGCCTCCGACATCGGCGTCGAACTGGACGCGACGAGCGCCGCCCATGCCCACATCTTCCTGTTCGGGGAGGACCAGGGCCGCTATCTGGTCGCCGTGCCCAACCCGGTCGAGATCATCGCGGCCGCGCAGGAGGCGGGCATCCACGCCTCGGTCGTCGGCCATGCAGTGGGCAAGGACTTCGCTTCCGGCGATCTGTTCCGCTTGCCGCTGGCGCACCTGCGCGAAATGCACGAAAGCTGGATGCCGACCTGGATCGAGAATTGAACGGAGTACCGCCCATGCGCGCCCTGCTGATCATCGCCGCCTCGACCCTGGCGCTCGCGGCCTGCGGACAGAACGGCGACAAGACGGACGATGCCGCCAAGGCCGCCGCCGATCACGCCGCAGCGGGCCATGCGGGCGTCACACCCGGTGCCGGTGACGCGCCCTTCGCCGCGTCCGAAGCCGCCATGCACACCGAGATGGCGGCGGCCACCGGCGACACGGTCGATGCCGCCTACATCGCCAAGATGATCGCCCATCATCGGGGCGCCGTAGCTATGGCCGACGTTGCCCTGGCCCAGTCCCAGGACCCGGCGATCCTGCGCATGGCCCAGACGGTCAAGGACACCCAAACCGCCGAAATCGCCGAGATGCAGGCCTGGCAACCCGCGCCCGCGACGCCGCCCGCCCCTGCGGCAACGACGACGCCCGCCGGACCGGAAGCCGCCGCGAACTAGGTCTAGGATGGGCGACATGACCGACACCGTGTCCGCCCCCGTCTTTCGCCCAGCCGTCCCGCCGCGCCGCGAGGGGCCGCTGCCGCTGGTTCCGTTCCTTTGGCACAGCTGGCGTGATCCGCTGGGCACGTGGTCCAGACGCCATTTCGAGGAACCCCAGTTGTATGGCGAGGGGCCGCTGGGCGCCGTCATCGTCGTCAGCCATCCGGCGGGCGTGCGGCACGTCCTGACCGACAATGCCACCAACTACAAGAAGGGCGATCTGCAACGCCGCATCCTGGGGCCGCTGCTGTCCGACGGCCTGCTGCTGACCGAGGGCGATGTCTGGCGCCGCGCCCGGCGTATCCTGGCCCCCCTGTTCACCCCCGCGCGGATGCGCGATCTGACGACCCGCATGGCCGAGGTCTGTGCCGCGCGGGTCGCCGGGTGGCAGCTGAACTATGGCGCGCGGGTGCTGGACATCGACAGCGAGATGTCGACGCTGACGTTCGAGATCCTGTCGGCGACCCTGTTCAGCGACGAACTGGGCGGCGAGGCGGCGGGGTTCGAGAAGGCGTTGAACCGATACCTGTCGATCGGGGCGCGGATCGATCCTCTGGACGTGCTGGATGCGCCGAACTGGATCCCCCGGCTGGGGCGGCTGGCGTCCTATCAGTCGGCGGTCTTCTTCGAGAAACGGGTCGCGGCCCTGGTTACCGCCCGCCGCGCGCGGATCGAGGCGGGCGATGCTGCGCCGCACGATTTGCTGACCGCCCTGCTCTCTGCCCGCGACGAAACCGACGGCTCGGCCCTGTCGGACCGGGAGGTGGCGGCAAACATCCTGACCTTCATCCTGGCCGGGCACGAGACGACCGCGCGGACCCTGGGGTGGGTTCTGCATCTGATCTCGCGCACGCCCGATGTCGCCGCGCGACTGCGGGCCGAGGCCGACGGTTTCGACATCACCGATCCCGACTGGGCCGAGGGCCTGACCTGGACCCGGGCGGTGATCGAGGAATCCATGCGGCTGTTCCCACCCGCCCCCACGCTGGAACGCACCGCAATCGGGCCGGACGTGATCGAGGGGCCCGGCGTCGAGCCACAGGCCATCAAGGCCGGGACCATGGTGATCATCAGCCCCTGGGTTCTGCACCGGCACGAAAAGCTGTGGGACGATCCGGCGGCCTTCAAACCCGAGCGGTTCCTGCCCGAGAATCGCAAGTCGATCGACCGCTATGCCTGGATCCCGTTCAGCGCCGGACCGCGCGTTTGTATCGGCGCGACCTTCGCCCTGCAGGAAGCGATGATCGCCCTCGCCACCATCCTGAAAGTCGCCGAGGTGGAACCGATCACCCCGGCCGAGCCCCGTCCCGTCCACCAGATCACCCTGCGGTCGCGCGAGACGATGCGGTTGAGGCTGCGAGCCCGCTCAGTCTGATCGCCCGTACCGGCCAGGTTGTCCGTTTAGATCACACCCAGTTCGCGTCCGGCCTGGGTGAACGCCGCGACCGCCGCGTCGATGTGTTCAGAAGTGTGGGCCGCGGACATCTGCGTCCGGATGCGCGCGGCTCCGCGCGGCACCACCGGGAAAGAAAAGCCGATGACATAGACGCCCAGCTCCAGCATCCGCGCCGCCAGATCTTGGGCCAGCCGTGCGTCGCCCAGCATCACCGGGATGATCGGATGCTCGCCCGGCAACAGATCGAAACCGGCCTCGGTCATCGCGGCGCGATAGCGGGCGGCATTGGCGAACAGTTGGGTTCGCAGCGCATCGCCCTCGGCCCCTTGGGCGATGCGGATCGCCTCCAGCGACGCCCCACAGATCGAGGGGGCCAGGGCATTGGAGAACAGATAGGGTCGCGCCCGCTGCTTCAGCAGTTGCACGACCGGCGCGCTGGCGCAGATGAAGCCCCCCATCGCCCCGCCCAGGGCCTTGCCGAAGGTGCCGGTCAGAAAGTCGATCTCGACCCCGTGAAACGCATATGACCCCCGCCCCTGCGGCCCCAGAAACCCCGTGGCATGGCAGTCATCGACCATGATCAGCGCCTGGTATTTGTCAGCCAACGCCCGGATGTCCTTCAGCCGCGCGATATAGCCGTCCATCGAGAAGGCCCCGTCGGTGGCGATCACGATCTCGCGCGCCCCGTCCGCCCGAGCGGCCTTCAGCTGGGTCTCCAGATCGTCCATGTCAGAAGTCGCGAACCGGTAGCGTTTGGCCTTGCACAGCCGGACCCCGTCGATGATCGAGGCGTGGTTCAGGCTGTCGGAAACGATTGCGTCCTCGGCCCCGAACAGGGGCTCGAACAGCCCGCCATTGGCATCGAAGGCGGCGGCGAACAGGATAGCGTCCTCGAAGCCCAGATAGTCGGCGACCGACCGCTCAAGCTCTTTGTGGATGTCCAGCGTTCCGCAGATGAACCGCACCGAGGCCGTGCCCGCACCACGATGCTCGGTCGCCGCATTGGCCGCGTCGACGATCCTCTGATCCCCGCCAAGCCCGAGATAGTTGTTGGCGCAGAAATTCAGCACCTTGCGCCCGCCGACGGTGATCACCGGCCCCTGGCGCGAGGCGATGATCCGTTCGGGCTTGGTCAGCCCCTGGGTGTCGATGTCGGTCAGTTCGGCGGCGATACGGTCATGGAAGGTCGTTGTCATGGGGCGGCTAGGTAGGCTGAAACGGCCGGTGATGCCAGATGGCGTCTCCCTCCCCTTTATGGGGAGGCAGATGTTTTTACGGCGTAACGACAGGCTCTAGCACCGGTCGGAAAGGCCCGACCCGCACCCGACCGCCACAGGGTTCGATCGCCTGCGCCAGATCCAGTGTGCCGGTGTCGGCGGGCGGCGTGACCCGGACCGCGGTTGCCGCAGGACAAGCCGTCTGTCCCTGGCTTTCGTCCGGCACGACGTTCCAGGCCAGATCGAAGAAGCCCTTGGCCTGCGGGGCCAGAGTGACAAGGGTCGGAGCCTCTCCGGATCGGAAATAGTTGCCTGGATCCTGTTCGTTGCGGACGGAGGTGACGGGCTTCTTCGTCGCATCCAGCAACACCACTGTCGGATATCCCGTCAGGCCGCACGGCGTCGCACCGACGTTCTGGACCCCGAAAGTGGCGACGCGATTGCCCATCCCGGCGTCTCCGCCCTCTGACGACAGCTTGAGATCGACCGCGCGGCACGGTGCCGGCCTCGCAACCGCCGCAGCAGCCGCCGCGACCGTGCTGGGCGACGGCGGCAGGGCCCGGCTGCACCGCTCCAGAATGGCCGACACGCCGCCATCGGTGGCGCTGACCCGACCGAGCGTGCCGGTCTCGATGCCGTCGCGGCTGGTCGTCCACCACTGGATGCCGCCGCCGGAATAGCGCGCGCCACTGGCGGCCTCGACCGCGCGGGCCTGATAGACCTCGCCCTCATAGGTGACAACAGCGGAACGGATGTCCGGATACTGGACCGCCACGGTCTTTCCGCTCTCGCACTCATAGGCGACGGCGGCGGCGGTCAGGGCGGGACCGACCGGCTCGACCGGAGGCGCCACCGGGGTTTCGGGCGTGCGGTCGCAGGCGGCCAGCAGGGCGACGGCGGCGATGACGGTGAAACGGTCGGGCCTGATCATGATGTCCCCTCAACTGGCGCGGTCACAACGCTCTCCCCGTCCAAAGGCTGCGATCGCGGGCCTTGCGTCAAGCGCGCGCCGACGTGATCGATGCCAAGGCGGGCGGCGATCTGCATCTGACGCTGGCGTTCCGCATAACCCGCCTGACGGTCCGAATCACGGTCGTGACAGGCGGCGCAGCAGACCCCCTCGACGTACAGCGGCGAGGTCCGACCCTGCGGGCTCACCGGCATCCGACACCCGTGGCACAGGGTGTGGGTGCCGGGGCGCAGGGCATGGCCGACCGCCACCCTCTGATCGAACACGAAACATTCCCCGCGCCACAGGCTGTCGGCCTCTGGTACCGTCTCCAGGTACTTCAGGATGCCGCCCTGGAGGTGATGGACGTTGTCCACCCCCTCGGCCTTCAGCAGGGCCGTCGCCTTTTCGCAGCGGATGCCGCCGGTGCAGAACATGGCCACGCGCGGCGGCTCGGGGCGGTTCAGCAGCGCCCGGCCCTCGTGCGCGAACCAGGCGGGGAAATCGCGGAAACTGACGGTCCGGGGGTCGATCGCGCCCTCGAACGTGCCGACCGCGACCTCGTAATCGTTGCGGGTGTCTATGACGATCGTATCCGGATCGGCGATCAGGGCGTTCCAGTCCTCGGGCGCGACGTAGGTCCCGGCATCGTGAGCATCGACATCGGGCCGGCCCATGGTGACGATCTCCGGCTTGATGCGGACCTTCAGCCGGTGGAACGGCATCGTCTCCGCCGTCGAATATTTGACGTCTAGGGCCTCGAACCCGGGCTGGGCGCGCAGGGTGGCGATCACCGCCTCGATGTCCGCCTCTGCCCCGGCCAGAGTGCCGTTCACGCCCTCATGAGCGATCAGCAGGGTGCCGCGCACACTGGATCGGTCGCAGACGGCCTGCATCACCCCGCGCAAGGTCTCCGGCTCGGCAACGGGGGCGAACCGGTACAGGGCCGCAACGCGGAACGGGGGTGTCATCCCAGCCAGTCCTCCGCGAACGCCGGGAGGTCCGACGCCGCCGCCTTGAAATGCGGATCGCGCTTTTCCAGAAACGCCTGTACCCCCTCCTTGCCGTCACCTTGGCTGGCGTGAAGCATCGCCAGGGACTCGATCAGGTGGGCCTGTCGCGGTTCCGCCAGAGCGGGATTGCGCCGCATCATGTGCCGCGTCATGGCGATGGCCGCTGGCGACCGGTGCGTCACCAGCCGCCGCGCGAAAGCCTCCGCCTCGGCCAGCAGAGTCTCCGGCTCGTGGACGGACCGCAACAGCCCCGCCCGCAAACCCTCGTCCGCCTTGAAGATGTCGCCGGTGTAGCACCACTCCAGCGCCTGCTGCAGCCCAACCAGCCGGGGAAGGAACCAAGTCGAACAGGCCTCCGGCACGATGCCGATCTTGTTGAAGACGAAGCCGATCCGGGCGTTCGTGGACGCCATTCGGAAATCCATGGCCAGGGTCATGGTCGCTCCAATTCCCACCGCCGCGCCATTGATCGCCGCGATCACGGGCTTGCGACAGTCGTGAATGGCCAAGGCGACACGACCGCCCGTGTCGCGCACGCCATCCCGCAGGGCCGGATCGTCGAATCCGGCATCGAGTTCGGCCAGGGTCGGGTCCAGCGTTTCGTCCAGTCCGAAAACATTGCCCGGAACCGACAAATCCATCCCAGCGCAGAAGGCCGTGCCCTCGCCCGTCACGACGATGACCTTGACCGCATCGTCTAGGCTGGCGGACCGGAAGGTGGCCTCCAGTTCGTTGGCCATGGTGACAGTGAAGGCGTTGAGCTGCTCGGAACGGTTCAGCCGAATCCACAGCAGGCCGTCGTCGAGATCGAGCTTCAGGGTTTCGGGGGTCATTTGGCGAGGCTCCGGCGTCTCCGATGGCTTAATCGACGCATCGCCCGCCGTCACGCGTCCGGAAATGCAAAAAAACCCCACAGCGTGAGCCGTGGGGTTTCTTGAAATGTTTGGGTGCGGGAGTAGGATTTGAACCTACGACCTTCAGGTTATGAGCCTGACGAGCTACCGGGCTGCTCCATCCCGCGGCAAACGGTAGTGTGAAGGAAGAAACTGTTCGAGAGAAAATCAAATAACGACTGTCCGACTGGTAGACCCGGCGGCGACCTACTCTCCCGCGCCTTGAGACGAAGTACCATTGGCTCTGGAGGGCTTAACGACCGAGTTCGGAATGGGATCGGGTGGGGAACCTCCGACATAACCACCAGGTCAACCAGGCGGACAGCAGATTATTTGAGAAGACATTGTCTGCGAAAATCGCATGAGTTTTGCTGAGAAACGATCAAGCCGATCGGATTATTAGTACCAGTAAGCTTCATGGGTCGCCCCACTTCCACACCTGGCCTATCAACGTGGTAGTCTTCCACGATCCTCAGCGAAGCCTTGTTTTGAGGTTAGTTTCCCGCTTAG
>CALROO020000050.1:0-12418 GCA_943369795.1 Rhizobium sp. Q54
GTCAGCAACGGCTGGGACTTCGTCAACTATCAGGTCGGGCTGGTTTACAAGCCGACGGCGAGCTCCAGCGTCTATGCGTCCTACGCAACCGCCTCCACACCTCCGACGATTTCGGCGGGCGACCAGAACACGGGCGGCAGCGTGGGCAATGATGTGCTGGACCCCGAAGAAACCGAAAGCTTCGAGATCGGAGCCAAGGCCAATCTGTTCAACAACCGCCTGGCCATCTCGGGCGCGGCCTTCATGCTGACCCGCCAGAACGCCCTGGTTCAGGTCCTGCCGGGCATTTCGGAACAGGTCGGCGAGGCCGAGGTCCGGGGTGTCGAGCTGGGCATCTCGGGCAACATCACCCGCGAATGGCAGGTCTTCGGCGGCTATACCTGGATGGACTCCGAACTGGTTCGCGCCGCCAACACCAGCGTCAATGTCGGCGATCCCCTGGCCAATACGCCAGAGCATACCGTCAGCCTCTTCTCGACGTATCGCGTCACCCCGCGCCTCAGCCTGGGTGGCGGCGTCTACTATGTGTCCAAGAGCTTTGGCGGCAATCAGGGCGGCGCGGGCGGCGGTGCCAACCGCATCTTCGCACCCGAGTATACCCGCGTGGACCTGTTCGCGTCTTACGACATCAACGACCGCGCCTCCTTGCAGCTGAATGTCCAGAATGCCGGCGACGAGGAATACATCCTGCGTACCAACGGTGTGCACCACGCCGACCCGGCCCCGGCGCGGCAGGCCATTCTGACCCTGAACCTTCGCTACTGAGCCAATCCGCGTCAGACTGTCGGCCCCGGCGTTCTTCAGCGCCGGGGTTGATAGCGTTTCACTACGAGGACGGACCATGCTGCTGCACATCCCGGAGGTCTTCGCCAAGGACGAAGTCCGCACCCTGCGCGCGCGTCTGGACGCCGGGCCCTGGGCCGACGGCAATGTGACGTCGGGCCACCAGTCGGCGACGGCCAAGGTCAACCGTCAGGTGCCGGAGGACAGCGCCGTCGCACGCGAGATCGGGGCGCTGGTGCTGCAGGCGCTGAACGCCAATCCGATATTCGTCTCAGCTGCGCTGCCGCACACGATCTTTCCGCCCCTGTTCAACGCCTATGAGGGCGGCGAGCATTTCGGGGTGCATGTCGACAACGCTATTCGTCAACGGCGCAACGTCCGCATCCGCAGCGACCTGTCGGCCACCCTCTTCCTGTCCGAGCCCGAGGACTATGACGGCGGCGAACTGGTGATCGAGGAGATGTACGGAGCCCAGTCGGTCAAGCTGCCGGCGGGCGATCTGGTGCTGTATCCGTCCAAGAGTCTGCATCGGGTGACGCCGGTGACGCGCGGCAAACGGGTCGCCAGCTTCTTCTGGCTACAGAGCCTGATCCGCGACGACGCGGACCGCGAGACGCTGTTCCGGCTGGACGTAGCCATCCAGCGGGTCAGTGCGGACAGGGGGCCGAAGGATGCAGCGGTGCTGGAATTGACGGCCGTCTACCACAACCTGATCCGGCGCTGGTCAGAGGTCTAGTAGACATCCCGACGATAGCGCCCGGCCTCGGTCAGGGCCTGCACACGCTCAGCTCCTAGCGCAACCTCCAGCGCCGCATGTACCCCGCCCGCCATGCCCTCCAGACTGCCGCAGACCATGATCGTCGCTCCGCGCTCGACCCAGTTGACGACGTCGGCGGCCTGTTCTGCGATCAGGGCCTGGACGTAGCGACCGTCATCGGCGTCGCGCGAGAAGACGCGATCCAGACGCGTCAGCAGGCCAGAAGCCAGCGCGGCGTGAAGATCCTCGTCCAGCAGGGCGTCATGCGTCCGCGTCCGCTCGCCGAACATCAGCCAGGTGCCGCCGTGCGCTGCGCCTTCGCGGGTCTTCAGATGCGCGCGCAGGCCCGCCAGGCCCGTGCCATTGCCGATCAGGATCAGCGGCGTTTCTGCCGCCGGACCGTGGAAGCTGCGGTTGGTGCGGATCCGCATCCCGATCTCGTCACCGACCGACAGGTCACGCGTCAGCCAGCCCGATCCCAGACCGGGTGTCCCGTCCGGCGCGATCATCCGGCGGACGATGAAGGCGACGTGTCCTTCGCCCGGCAGGGACGCCACGGAGTATTCGCGTGACGCTGTCGGCTGACCTTCGCGCGCGGGGAGACCCACCTCGGCGATGTCACCCGCCACCCAGTCGGGCGCATGATCGACCGGTTCAAACGCCAGCCACCAGGTTTCTCCGCCCGGGCTTCCGGGGTTCAGGTGGGTCCGCTCGACCAGACGCCAGCGGTCGTAGGCCGGCGGGGTCCAGTCGGCCTGGACCGCATGACCGGTCAGCTGACCCAGCTGATGCTGCCAGTGCCGGATCGCGCCGGTCTCGCCATTGTCGACCTCGACCGTGTCGAACAGCCGGGTCGCGCCCGACGCCTGCAGCCAGCTGTCCAGGCCGCGGCCGAAACCACAGAACTCCGCATACGTCCGGTCGCCCAGCGCCAGAAGTCCGTAGCGCAGGCCGGACAGATCGGCCGGTTCCGACATCTGTTTGCGTACGAACCAGGACATGCTGTCGGGGGCATCGCCCTCGCCGGTGGTGGAGGCGACGATGAGCAACTGTCTTGCGGCCTTCAGTTCGTCCGGGTCGAGATCACCCAGCAAGGCCACACGCGCCGATGTGCCGCCTTCGGACAGGCTCCGCGCCGTCATCCAGGCCAGTTCCTCGGCCAGTCCGGTCTGACTGGCGAAGGCGACCAGCACAGCGGCCTGTCCCTCTGTCGGCGCGAGGGCAGCGGTCCTGGCGGCATCTCGCCTGCGCGCCAGCCTGCGCGCGACCACCACGGCGGCGATGACGGCCAGCCACAGCGCGACGGCCACGGCCGCCCACAGCCAGCGCATGGGGTCGGCCGTCACTCCGCACCCTCATCCATCATGGCGATCAGTCCGGGGGAAAGGTGTTCGGTCATGCCGTCGGCACCACGCATGACGAAGAGCGCGGCCAGATCGGTCGCCGCCGCATAGGCCGGCCCCTCCTCCGGCCCCATGACCATCAGGGCGGTCGCCAGGGCATCGGCGCGCATCGCGGTTTCTGCAAACACGCTGACCGAGGCCAGGCCGTGGGTCAGGGGCCGACCGGTGCGGCCATCCAGCGTATGGCCGTAGTTCTGACCGAAGACGCTGAAGTTGCGGACCCAGTCGCCGGAGGTGGCGACCGCGATGTCGAACAGGGCCGCAAGCGTGCGGGGCCCTGGCGCGCCGGGCGCGGCCTGAAGCTCGGTCCACCAGGGACGGGCGTCAGGTTTGACCCCCGCGCCCCGCAGCTCGCCGCCGATCTCCACCAGATGCGAGGTCGCACCCACTGCCGTCAGCCGTTCGGACACACGGTCCACGGCATGACCCTTGGCGATGCCGGATAGGTCCAGCTTCATGCCGCCGACCTGCTGCACCGCCCGCGCCTCGCGGTTCAGCCGCAAGGATTGCCAGCCGCTGACGGACAGGGCGGCCGCGATCTCTTCATCCGTCGGCAGGCCGGTGCGCGGGCCGGGCAGACCGAAGCCCCAGAGATCGACCAGGGCGCCCAGCGTCGGGTCGACCGCGCCGTCGGTGTCGTCGGCCAGGTCCATGGCCGCGTTCAGCACGGACCAGAACGGTTCGGACACGGCCCAGAAGCCAGCCGGAGCCGCATTCCAGCGCGACAGCTCCGATGTCGGCTCCCAGTGGCTGAACAGGGCGATGACCTGCGCCAGTTCGTCGTCGATGGTCGCCTGGAACTCGGCCCGCGTCCAATCGGG
The DNA here is from genome assembly GCA_943369795.1 of Rhizobium sp. Q54. GTDB lineage: Bacteria > Pseudomonadota > Alphaproteobacteria > Caulobacterales > Caulobacteraceae > Brevundimonas. The sequence continues at coordinate 3,765 of CALROO020000050.1, forward strand.
CGGCGCGACCAGGCGTACGGACCAGTCGGTCCCCATGCTCTGGCCCGTGAAGTCCCAGATCGTCCGGCCCGGCGGCCGCGACGGGCGGCGGCCATGGGTCGGGATCAGGACCCGGTTGGCCTCGCCGCTCGGCATCGCGTCAGTCAGGGCAGCACTTCCACGACGCCGTTGTACTGGGCGCTGGCGGCCATCTGATCGCCTTGGGCGGGCGTGCGGACCGAGGCGTTCATCCAGTACATCCCGGCTTCGGGCCAGGTGACGGTGAAGCTGCCGTCGGCGCCGGTCTTAACCGTCATCTCTTCGGGATTGTCGCGATAGCGGGTGCCGCCGCGCGCGATGGTGACGTCCAGATCGCCTGCGGGCTGGCCGTCGCGCACCAGCTTGAAGGTCGCGGGCTCGCCGGCCACCAGATCGTTAGGGTGTGTCACGGGAACCAGCTCGATCCCCTTGCCGGTTGGAGCCAGGGCCGTCGTGCTTGGCGCACCCAGGGTCACGAAGGTTTCGATCCGGCTGTCGGAGCGGGTGGCCGACACATCGGTCGCGCCCACAGGGATGGCCGCCGCCATCTCGGCCTCCGTCCCGCGCCAGCGCTTCTGCTCGCCGTTTTCCTTGTAGCTGACGATCACGCCACTCATGACATTGGCCACGCGCCAGGTGCCGGCCTGGGTCAGATGCAGGTCGAAGGATGAGCGATAGCGCGCGCGCATCATGTTCTCGGGCGCAGCGGTCGAGCCGTCCGGGGCCGTGATGACCAGCCCGGCCAGGTTCATCGCGGCGTGGTCCGGAATGAACACCCCGTTGGACATGCCCGCATCGAACCCGACCCACGCGTCGGAGCCCGACAGGACGGTGGCGGTCGGGGCCAACCAGGCGCGGTGAGCCTGGGCGGTGAGCGGCGCGGCCAGGGCGGCCAGGGCGGCGAGAATGGCGATCGACTTCTTCATGACAAGTCTTCCTTCTTATCGGGTGACGGTGACGCTGACCGCGCCCAGTTCGGTGGAACCGGTGGCGCGGGCCGTATTGGCCCCGCCCCAGCGAAAGGGCACGCGCACGACCTCGCGTCCGCCCAGTTCGCGGGCGGCCTCGACGACCATGACATAGTTGCCGGCGGGCAGGTCGCGCAGGCGAGATCCGGCCACGCTCACGGTATGACGGCCGGGGGCCTTGGTGGCGCTGGAGATCCCGTCGGCGGGCATGGTCATGGCGCGACCGCCGCGTCGCCACCAGGTCCGCATGTCCTTCAGCCAGTCCTTGCCGTCGCCTTCGTTATTGGCGGTCTGCTGATACCAGACGGCCAGGGTCCGCACGGCGATATTGTCCGGCCGCTCGATCCAGACGGCCACATAGGGACGGTGATAGGAGGCGCCCGACAGGCGCGGAATCTCGACCGACACGTTCAGGTCGGCGGCCAGGGCCGGTCCGGCGACGGCGGTCGCAGCGGTGGCGGCCAGGACGGGCAGGGCGTGTGCGAGGGAGAGCTTGCGCATGGGCGACGGTCCGGTAAGCGGTCAGTGAATGAAGATTAGGGCGATGACGACGGGGATCAGCAGCCCCAGCCCCAGCAGAGGCCAGGTCGAGGGCCGCTGGCGCGCATGCAGCCAGGTCAGGCCGAAGCCGGTGACGGCAAAGACGATACAGGCCACAGCGAACACATCGATGAACCAGAACCAGACGGCCCCGGTGTTCCGCCCCTTGTGCAGATCATTGAGGTAGGCGACCCAGCCGCGGGTCGTCCGCTCATGCACCGCCTCGCCCGTCGCGCGGTCGATGGTCAGCCAGCCGTCACCACCCGGCTCGGGTAGGGCGACATAGACTTCGTCCGGCGTCGTCTCGGTCGGGCGACCGGCGATAGAAACCTTCAGCGCATCGGAGGCCCAGCGCGCGACCGCGTCGGGCACGGGATCGGTCGTCTCTTCCGGAAAGGCCTCCAGCCGCTCGACCAGGGGCGCGGGCAGGGTGGCGGTCTGTTCGGACACCACCGGCGTGGCCGGGATCGAGGCTGCGTGGTTCAGGGTGATGCCGGTGACCGCGAACAGGAACAGACCGACCAGGCTGATCGCCGCCGATATCCAGTGCCACTGATGCAACTGCTTCAGCCAGAACGACCGTTTGGCGTTCAGGGCGGCTTTGGGCTTGGCAGGGGCTGCGGCGGTGTCGGTCACCGGCGTTATCTGCCGAAACTGAGAACCATTTGCAAGTGGGAGTCTGTGAGCCCTCTAACGCACCAGTCTGATCCCGACACGAAGCGTCTGCGGCGGGCCGAATGAGGCGACGCCCGTCCCCGTCTCGGCCACCTCGACATCGGCGTTGAACAGATTGTCGGCAGCCAGCCAGAGAGTGGCCGACGGCGACGCCGCCCATTCCACACGCGCATCGACCGTTGCCGCGGCCTCGAGCACCCTGCTGTTCAGATCGTCCTCGAACCGGCGGCTCTCCCAGCGTGCGTCGGCGGCAAGGGTCAGGCGATCCATCGGCGACCATTCCAGCCCGGCCGTCGCACTCCAGATCGGGGCCTGGGCCGGACGCAGGCCGGTCAGCTGCGCCGCTGCCGTGCCGCCGTCGACCCGCGCATCCGTGGCTGACACGGCTCCGCGCAGGGACAGGGTCTCGCTCAAGGCCATACGCCCGTCGATCTCCAGCCCCGTCGCCTCGATGGTCCCGGCATTCTGGCGCTGACGCAGCACCCCGCCTGCCGGCACGAAACCCGCGCGAGGGAAGGTGCCGGGCCCCTGGCCGATAGTGACATTGACGATGGCGTCCTCGATCCGGTTCCAGAAGACGGTGGCCGACAGGGACGCCGTCTCGCCCTCCCACGCCCAGCCGCCTTCCACGCCGGTCAGCCGCTCGGGCTCCAGCGCCGCATTGGCCTCGGTCAGGTCATTGCCGACGCGGAACGGCCGGTGCAGTTCGTTCAGGGTCGCAGGGCGGAACCCACTATAGGCCGCTGCCCGAACGGCCTGGCCCTGGCCCAGATCGCGGCGGACTCCAAGTCGCGCACTGACCACCTCGCCCGATCGATCCGGATCGCGTTCGTCCAGCGTCGGCAGACCTGTCGCGCGATCACGCTCCAGCCGTCGGCCGTCTTCGGTCGTCCAGCGGTCGTAGCGCAGCCCGCCCGCCACCAGCCACGGGCCGTATGACCATGATCCGTCGCCGTAAAGCCCTGCCACCGACGTCTGGCCGCCCGCGATCCGGTCGCGGGTGAAGGCTCCGACCATATAGCGGAACCGCTCGCGCGTCTCGCCCTCAGCCAGCCGGGCATCCGCCCCGAGTTCCCACTCCACACGCCCGCTCGAACCGACGGTCCGAACCCCGCGTAGGGCCGCATTCACGCCCCAGCCGGTGGCGGGTGTCTCTAACTGATCGTTGGCGGGGGTGGTCGTGGCCCGGTCCGCCGAGACGGCCACGGAGCTGTTCGCCAGATCGCTCTCCCGCCGCCAGGCCTGCAGCCGCCAGCCCGGCCGCTCGCTCGTCGGTGCCGTCGCCGCCGTCACGCTCAGGCTGTTGCCCGATGCCGTCGCCCGCGCCCCTGCTAGCCCCGAGCCGCGCTCTTCCTCGAAGGCCGAGGCCCGCAGCGACACCGTCGCGGCCCCCACCGGCACATCGGCCCGCAGCGCCGCGCTTTTAACCTCCAGATCCAGCGCCGTATCCGCCGCGCCTGCCGCATTGCCACGCACAGGCACATAGCCGTCGCTGGCTTCATGAAGCGCCGAACCGACCAGTTGCACCGGCCCGACCGTTGCGACGCCCGCCCCCGATGCGCGGACTCCGCCGCGCTCGCCCAGCGACAGATCCAGCACCGAGCCCGCATCCCGCTCGCGCAGGGCGATGACGCCGGTCAGGGCTCCGGCTCCATAGGGACCCGCACCCGCGCCCCGCACGATGTCCAGCCCTGACAGACTCTCGGTCGGCACCTGGGACCAGATCACCCAGCCTCCGAAAGGATCGTTCAGCGGTACCCCGTCCAGCGTCACCAGCGTCCGCCCCGCCCCCGAGGGCGCGATGGCCCGAAGAGAGATGCCCTGCGTCGTCGGATTGGCCGAGAGGCTGGAGGTCCGCCGGAACAGCGACACCGCCGGTACCTGCGACAACGCCTCGTCCAGCCGGGACTGTCCAGCGAGATCGCCAGCCGCCAACCGGGTCACCGAAAATGCCGCCTCGCTGGCGGCGGGCGGCAGGCGGGCGGCGGTGACGACGACCTCTGACAGCTGGGCGACGGCGGGCGGTGGGGGCGGGGGGAGCTGGATCATCGCCGCCCTAATACGACAGCGGCGACGAAGTTGCGCCTGCGTCATCCGGCTCCAGGCCTGATGGACGCAAGCGCGTCGATCATGCGGCCTGAACGGCGTCGACGATCGGACTGTCGCGGGCATCCGCGCGGACCCGGGCCGCGCGCTGCGCCAGCCGCTCGGCATAGGCATCTAGCAGCGGGCTTTCCGGAAGAAACGCTCTCGCCCAGGCCAGGCTGGACCCCACCATGATGTCCGCGACCGTGAAGCGGTCACCCATCAGATAGGGTCCGACCCACAGGGCCTCCAGCAACCGATCCGCAGCCGCCTGATACCGCGCTCCAGCCAGAGGGTCGCGATCCGCCTCACCGGTCATTTTCGACCAGATCGCCGGTTCCAGCTCACCGACCGCCCAGCAGATCCAGGTCAGCAACGTGCCGCGCTCGGCTGATCCCAACGGCGCGCCCAGACCCGCCTCCGGAAACATGTCTGTTAGATACAGAGCGATGGCGGCGGATTCGGTGATCACGGCCTCATCGTGACGCAGGGCCGGCACCTTGCCGTCCGGGTGTGGGTTGGACGGATCGGCCTCACCCACGGTCTGGCCGTTGCGGACGGCGATCTGGCAGTAGCGGACCTGACAATCGATGCCGAGCTCCTCGATCAACCAAACCATCCGCGACGACCGGGACTGTGGGGCGTGGAACAGAGTGATCATCTTGATGTCTCCCAAGGATAGGCGGCCCCTCGCCGCCGACGTGCTTGAACTACTGCCACTCTGCTGCCAGCATGCTGTCAGCAGTGATGTGGCATCATGGTTCCGTCATCGAGAAAGGAGCCCGCGCTCAAGCAGCAAACGACCGCGTCGTTTGCGATAGCGCCCACCAAGTTGGGCGCCCAAGCAGCAAGCCGCCGCGCGGCGAGCGTTAGCGCCCCCAAAAAAATGAGACGCGCCGACCGACTGTTCCAGATCATCCAGGTGCTGCGCCGGTCGTCCAGACCGGTGACGGCCGACGCCATGGCGGTCGAACTGGAAACCTCCAAACGCTCCATCTATCGCGACATCGCCACCCTGATGGGCCAACGCGTGCCGATCCGGGGCGAGGCGGGGATCGGCTATGTGCTGGACGGCGGTTTCGACATGCCGCCGCTGATGCTGACCTCGGACGAGGTCGAGGCGGCGGTGCTGGGGGCGCAATGGGTAGCCGGGCGTGGCGACCCCGGCCTGGCCCGCGCGGCCAACGATCTGATCGCCAAGATCGCCGCGACCGTGCCCGAGCGGCTGCGCCCCGTGGTCATGGAGCCGGCGGTGTCGACGCCGCCTGCCTGGCAGCATGCGGTGGAGACGCTCGACATGGCCCGCGTTCGCGCGGCCATCCACGCGGGCAAGAAGCTGCGGCTTCACTATGCAGACGAACAGGGGCGCGAGACACAGCGGATCATCTGGCCCTGCCTAGTCGGCTATCGAGAGACGACGCGGCTGCTGGTCGGCTGGTGCGAGACGCGCGACGACTTTCGCACCTTCCGCACTGACCGGGTGGTCGAGGCCGACTATCTGGACGACCGCTATCCGGGCCGGCCCGCCTCGCTGCGCGCACGGTGGTTCAAGCTGATGGAAGCGCGGCGGGCAGAATGGGCGGCGCAGGGCAACAGCGCGCCCTGCGCCTGAACCCGGTCAGTAGATTTCGAACAGCCCCGCCGCCCCCATACCGCCGCCGATGCACATGGTAACGACGCCGTATTTGGCCCCGCGCCGTTTGCCCTCGATCAGGACGTGACCGGTCATGCGGGCCCCCGACATGCCATAGGGGTGGCCGATGGAGATGGCCCCGCCCGAGACGTTCAGTCGGTCCATCGGAATGCCCAGGGTGTCGGCGCAGTACAGCACCTGAGACGCGAACGCCTCGTTCAGCTCCCAGATGCCGATGTCGTCGGTGGTCAGGCCGTGGCGGCGCAGCAGGATCGGCACGGCATAGACCGGCCCGATGCCCATTTCGTCCGGCTCGCAACCGGCCACGGCCATGCCGCGATAGGCACCGAGCGGTTGCAGGCTGCGCTTCACCGCCTCGCCGGCCTCCATGATCACGCAGGCCGAGGCCCCGTCCGACAGCTGGGACGCGTTGCCGGCGGTGATGAACTCGCCCTGCTGGATCTCTTCACCGCCGCCGAACACGGGCTTCAGCGCCTTCAGGCCGTCCAGCGTCGTGTCGGCGCGGTTGCCCTCGTCCTTGGACAGCGTCACTTCCTTGGCTGAGGCCTGACCGGTCGCCTTGTCCACGACCTGCATGGTGGTGGTCATCGGCACGATCTCGGCATCGAGACGCCCCTCGGCCTGGGCCTGGGCCGTCCGCTGCTGGGACTGCAGCGCATACTCGTCCTGGCGGTCGCGCGAGATGCCGTAGCGGCGCGACACGACCTCGGCCGTCTCCAGCATCGACATATAGATGTGCGGAGCCCGTTTCAGCAGCGCCTCGTCCTTCATCCGGTAGAGGTTCATATGCTGATTCTGGACCAGGGAGATGCTCTCCAGCCCGCCGCCGACCGCCATCTTCTGATGGTCGTAGATGACCTGTTTGGCCGCCGTGGCGATGCCCATCAGGCCCGAGGCACACTGGCGGTCCAGGCTCATCCCCGGCACCGTGACCGGCAGACCGGCGGCCAGGGCCACCTGGCGCGCCACATTGGTACCGGTCGAGCCCTGTTGCAGGGCCGCGCCCATGACGACGTCCTCGATCTCGGCCGGATCGACCCCGGCGCGCTGGACGGCGTGCCTGACGGCGTGGGCCCCCAGCTGCTGGGCCTGGGTGTCGTTGAACGCCCCGCGATAGGCGCGGCCGATGGGGGTCCGGGCGGTCGAGACGATGACGGCTTCACGCATCGGGGATGCTCTTTCTTTTTGGGGCGCTAACGTTTGCGACGCGGTCGCTCGCTGCTTGAGCGCGGGTTTCCTCGGTAGGGACTGTAAGCGCTTGCCGTCGGGTCAAGGCAAGTGGTTCAACCGACAAGACTGAATATCAACTATGCGCCCTCTGGGCCTTGGACAGCTCGATCATCCCTTGAGCCGCGCCCATGTCGGGAACGATCTCTCCGGTGCGGTCCGAGATCTCGGCGAACCGGGCCGCGACCTGTTCAGGCGCGTCGTCGCCGTCGATGAAGGCCCCTTGGGTCAGGGTGACATAGGCGCGCTCGAACCCGCCGGCACCGGCGGCCAGGATGCAGCGGCTGGGGGCGTCGTCGCTGACCAGATACAGCAGCCCCGGCGTAACCCGGTCGGGCCCCAGCTTCTCCAGCGGCAGGGCCGCGCCCAGATCCTCGGTCATGCGGGTGTGGGCCGTCGGGGCCAGGCAGTTGACGCGGATGTCGTTCTTGGCCCCCTCGATCGACAGGGTCTGCATCAGGCCGACCAGGGCCATCTTCGCCGCGCCATAGTTGGACTGACCGAAATTGCCGTACAAGCCCGAGGAGGATGTGGTCATGACGATGCGGCCATAGTTCTGGGTCCGCATAATCTCCCACACCGCCTTGGTACAGTTGACCGCCCCCATCAGATGCACGTCGACGACGAAGCGGAAATCCTCCAGTTCCATCTTGGCGAAGGTCTTGTCGCGCAGGACACCGGCATTGTTCACCAGAATGTCGACCCGGCCCCATCTGGCCATGACCTCATCCACCATGGCCTGAACCGCCGACGCATCCGTGACCGAGGCCGCATTGGCCATGGCCTCGCCGCCCGCCGCCACGATCTCGGCGACGACACTTTCCGCCGCCGTGGCCGAACCACCCGAGCCGTCGCGGGCCCCGCCCAGGTCGTTGACGACCACCTTGGCACCGCGTTTGGCCAGGGCCAGCGCATGTTCGCGACCCAGCCCGCCGCCAGCCCCCGTCACGATCGCCACCCGTCCGTCAAATCTCATCGTCATGCCCTATGCTCCAAGTTCGCAGAATCGTCTCAAACACCTTACCCCGTGACGCAAGCTGTGATCACGCACAGTCCAGGACCGAGGATGACGTCATCGGTGAGGCGATGGATCGCCCGCTATGAATGGCCTGGCGGACCAATTTCGCGAATGATTTCTGGTTAACGTCGCCAAATATGTTGAAATCATGCCACAGTTGCCGCATTGGTGGCGGGAAGGCGGAACCCGAGCGCCACAATGTCGTTCGGCCTCCCGAGTGTCACGTGTAGAAGCGTGGACATCCGATCATCACGAGTATGAGGACTAACATGAAGCTGAAACTTCTAGCTGGGGTCGCCTTGGCGAGCCTTTTCACCGCGGGCACGGCGTCTGCCGAGCCGAATGGCTGGTACGGTGCGATCGACGCCGGTTACAACTTCTGGAGCGACGACGTTGAGGCGATCTCGACGACGACGGGTCCGTCGCTGCTGATCGAGGTCGAGGACGACTATGCCGGGTTCGCCCGTCT
>CALROO020000051.1:0-10802 GCA_943369795.1 Rhizobium sp. Q54
ACGCGGCCTTTGCCTTCGCCGACATCGGCGTCGAAAGCATCATGGTCAACTGCAACCCCGAGACGGTGTCGACCGACTACGACACCTCCGACCGGCTGTATTTCGAACCGCTGGCGGCCGAGGATGTGCTGGAACTGATCGACGTCGAACGTTCCAGGGGCGACCTGATCGGCGTGGTCGTGCAGTTCGGGGGCCAGACGCCGCTGAAGCTGGCGCATGCGCTGCAGGAGGACGGCGTGCCGATCCTGGGCACGTCGGTGGACTCCATCGACCTGGCCGAGGACCGCGAGCGGTTCCAGAAGATGCTCAACGACATCGGCCTGATCCAGCCGCCCAACGGCCTGGCCCGCAGCGCCGAGGAAGCCGCGCAGAAGGCGGAAGAAGTCGGCTATCCCGTCGTCCTGCGTCCCTCCTATGTGCTGGGCGGGCGCGGCATGATGATCGTCCACGACCGCGAACAGCTGGACCGCTATGTCGGCGAGGCCATGCGGGTCTCGGGCGATGACCCCGTCCTGATCGACCATTATCTGAACCGCGCCACCGAGGTGGATGTCGACGCCCTGTGTGATGACGAGACGGTGTTCGTGGCGGGCGTTCTCGAACACATCGAGGAGGCGGGGGTGCATTCGGGCGACAGCGCCTGTTCGATGCCGCCCTGGTCGCTGTCGGCCGAGATCGTGACCGAGCTGAAGCGTCAGACCACCGAAATGGCCAAGGCCCTGAAGGTGCGCGGCCTGATGAATGTGCAGTTCGCCATCGAGGAACCGCACAGCGACACCCCGCGCATCTTCGTGCTGGAGGTGAACCCGCGCGCGAGCCGCACCGCCCCCTTCGTCGCCAAGACCATCGGCCAGCCCATCGCCGCCATCGCGGCCAAGGTCATGGCCGGGGTGCCCCTGAAATCCTTCGGCCTGGCGGACAAGCCCTACGACCATATCGCGGTCAAGGAAGCGGTCTTCCCGTTCGCCCGCTTCGCCGGGGTCGACACCATCCTGGGGCCGGAAATGCGCTCGACCGGCGAGGTCATGGGTCTGGACTGGAAGCGCGAGGGCGAGGCCGACATGGCCCCCGCATTCGCCCGTGCCTTTGCTAAGTCCCAGATCGGCGGCGGCACCACCCTGCCCACCTCCGGCTGTGCCTTCATCTCGGTCAAGGACGAGGACAAGCCCTTTATCGTCGATGCGGCCAGGACGCTGCTGGTCGAAGGCTTCACCCTGATGGCGACCGGCGGCACCCACAGCTATCTGGTCGAACAGGGCTTGGCCGTGACCCATGTGAAGAAGGTGCTGGAGGGGCGTCCCCACATCGTTGACGCCATGAAGAACGGCGAGGTCCAGCTGGTCTTCAACACCACCTCGGGCAAGCAGTCGCTGCAGGACAGCTTCAGCCTTCGCCGCACCGCCCTGATGATGAAGATCCCCTATTACACCACCACCGCAGGGTCCCAGGCCGCCGCCCAGGCCATCGGCGCGATCAAGGCGGGCGACCTGGATGTGAGGCCGGTGCAGGATTACGGGTGATGCTGGCGGGGCTCGCGATCACTCGGCGGCGTGACAGACGGCCTCGATATTGATACCGTCGGGGTCGCGCACGAACGCCCCATAGTAGTTGGGATGATAGCGCCGGATGCCGGGCGCGCCATTGTCTTAGCCACCCGAAGCCAAGGCGGCGGCATGGAAGGCATCGACGGCGGCGCGGTTGGGCGCAATGAAGGCGAAATGGGTCGCTTCGCCGACCTTGGCCTCGCCCACGATCCAGAAAAGTGGCTTCTGATCCCTGCCGAAGCCATACATGGCTCCGCCGACGGCCTGCTGCTCGCCTTCGGGCTCGGCATGCTCGGGGGGAATCGACAACAGCAGGGTCAGACCTAAAGGTCGGAGAACGGCTTCATAGAAGTCGCGTGACCGTTCGGCGTCGGAAACCCCGATGTTGAGGTGGTCGATGATTGTGTCCTGAAACGTAGTCAACGCAATGCTCCTATCGGTTGTGGAGCCGCCGGGTACGCCATCCCTGTTGCCACCTTGTTGTCAGCAGCGGTCGCGAAATCCTTAGTCAAATCCCCGCCGCCGCCTCGGGATCGGCCACGGCATCCCGCCCCTCCACGATACGGGCGGCGGTCAGGTCGGCAGTGACGTTGCCGACGGTGCGGAAGATGTCGGGGATGACCTCGACCGCCAGCAAGAGGGGCAGCAGCTCCAGCGGCACGCCCATGGCAAGCGCGATGGGGGCGACGCTGGCGAAGAAGGAAATCTGGCCGGGCAGGCCGACGGTGCCGACGCTGATGGCCATGGCGGTCAGGCCGCCTGCGACCATGACCGGCAGGGTGATCTGCACCCCGAACAGGTGGGCGCAGTAGATGACGACGGCCAGGTTGGCGACCGGGCTGGTGATGCGAAAGACGGCGACGGCCAGCGGCAGAACCAGCCCCGCCGTTGCGGCCGATACGCCCAGGCGGCCAACCGCTCGCTCCACCATGATCGGCAGGCTGGCCAGCGACGACTGGGTCGAGAAGGCCACGACCTGGGCCGGGGCGATGCCCTGTGCGAACCGGCCCAGGCCGATCCGGCCCCAGACGGTGGCCACTGCATAGAGGATCAGGATCAGGCCGATGATGGCCAGGCTGACGATGGCGATATAGTGGGCCAGAACGCCCGCCGCCCCTATCCCGGCCCGCAGGCCCACGCCCATGGCGAGGGCGAAGACTCCGACCGGCGCGGCCCACAGCACCCACTGCACGATCACGATCATGGCCTGGGCCACAGCCTCGAAGAAGAGGGCGACGGGCTGGCGCAACCGGCCCGGCAAACGGGTGGTCGCAAACCCGAACGCAATGGCGAAGACCACGATGGCCAGGATGGCGTCGTCCGCCGCGGCCTTGATCGGGTTAGAGGGGGCCAGTCCCGCGACGAAGGCCCCGAAGCCGCCGGACTTGGCGCCCTCGGCTACGGCGGCGGCCTGATCTGAAGAGACACCGGCCAGCAATGCCTGGGCCTCCGCGATATTGATCGGCCAGATGGCGTGCAGCCCCATGGAGGCGGCGAAGGCATAGACGGTGGCGAAGACCAGCAGGACGGCGAAGACGATCAGCGCCTTGATCGCCAGCCGCCCGGTCGAGGTCGCATCGGCGATCGAGGCGATGCCGGTCACCAGCAAGGCGAAGACCAGCGGGATGATGGTCATCCTCAGGGCGTTGAGCCACAGCTGGCCCAGGGCCTCGATGGCCGCCACGCTGGCCGTGCCGCCGGGGATGCCCCAGGCTTGCGCGGCGGCCCCCGCCGCCAGGCCGGCGATCAGGGCGACCAGCACCCTGAGCGAAAGGGAGGACATGACGGCAGCGGTGCGGGATTGGGCCATGCGGTGACGCTAGCCTGTGAATCGCCCGCTGCGAAGCGATGTCGCAGGGGCGCATGGCGATGAACGGCCAAGGCTGTGGCGCGTTAGGTCGCCGAAGGAGACTTGATCCATGCCCATTCCCAAGATTTCGCCCAGCCTGGTGACCCTGGTCGGTGGCCTGCTGTTCAGCAAGGGCGGACGCCGCGTCGCCGGACGCCATGCCGGCAAGCTGGCCCTGGCGACCCTGGCCTTCCAGCTGTGGGAAGCCCGCCGCGATCGCCGCGCCGGCAAGCCCTCGCAGAGCCAGTCCCAGCGGCCAGGCAGCAAGGCCAAGGCTCATCCGCGCCAACGCTGGAGCGGCCGCCGCGCCTGACTGTACCGGTTCTCGAAAAGGCTGGACGGACGCGGCGTCAGCATGCGTGACTGACCGTCCAGCCTGACCGGAGCGTCCTCATGATCATCGTCCACCACCTCGCCGATTCCCGCTCGCAGCGCGTGCTGTGGCTGCTGGAGGAGATGGGCCGGCCCTATGAGGTGAAACGCTACGAGCGCGATCCGGCGACCATGCTGGCCCCGCCGGAGCTGAAGGCCATTCATCCGCTGGGCAAGTCGCCCGTCGTCGATGACGGCGAGGTGCGCGTGGCCGAGACCGGAGCCATCGTTGAGTACCTGCTGGAAGGCCCCGAGGGGGCCGCCCTTCGCCCCGCGCCCGGAACAGAGGCGGGGCGGCGCTATACCTACTGGCTGCATTATGCCGAGGGTTCCGCCATGACGCCGCTGCTGCTGAAGCTGATCTTCGGGCAGTTGCCCAAACGCTCGCCGGGGCTGGTGCGTCCGGTCGTGAAGGCCATCAGCGCCAAGGCCCAGGACGGCTTCATCGACCCCCAGATCGCGGCCCACACAGCCTTTTGGGAGGCCGAACTGGGCAAGTCGGAATGGTTCGCGGGCGACCAGTTCAGCGCCGCCGACATCATGATGAGCTTCCCCATCGAGGCCGGGGGCACCCGCGCGCCCTATGACGACAAGCCCCGTCTGAAGGCCTTTCTGGAAAGGATCCACGCCCGGCCGGCCTATCAGCGGGCGCTGAAGCGGGGCGGGCCCTACAGCTACGCCTGAGTGGCGGGCGGGACACAGTCACAGGGTGTTGAAGGCAGAGCCGCAACCGCAGGGGCCACCATCCGTTAATCAGCCCATGCGCCTGAAAACCATTCAAATCGTGGCGGCTCTGACCGCCGCCCTGTCCTTTGTGCTCGCCTTCATCGCCGCCGGCATCTTCATCGTGTCCGTCGCCTTCATGGCGATCGGCATGGCCCTCCTCGGCTGGCTGGCCTGGAGCCTGATGAAACACATCCGCGCCCTGTCGCGCCGTCGCGTTGCCGGAACACGGGTCGCCAATCGGCCATAGGGTCTTGAACGTTTTGACAGGGTGCCCTACCCTCTTTGGCCGGTCGCAAGCGCCCTGCGATCTCAAGTGCCAGTCAATCTGTCCAGTCGGGCGATAACCAAGAAACTCACGACATATGGAAAAAGTGCCGATGACGGCCGAGGGCTACCGTGTCCTCGACGATCAGCTGAAGCAATTGAAGTCCGTGGAGCGGCCGAGCGTGATCTCGGCCATCTCGGAAGCGCGCGAGCATGGCGATCTCTCGGAAAATGCCGAGTATCACGCCGCCAAGGAGCGCCAGGGCTGGATCGAAGGCCAGATTGCCGAGATCGAGGACAAGATCAGCCGCGCCCAGGTGATCGACGTCTCCAAGCTGAGCGGAAGCCAGGTCAAGTTCGGCGCGACCGTCACGGTCGTGGACGAGGACACCGAGGAAGAAGGCCGCTATCAGATCGTGGGGGAGCATGAAGCCGACGTGAAACAGGGCAAGATTTCCGTCGCCTCGCCGATTGCGCGGGCCATGATCTCCAAGGAGGTCGGTGACGTGGTCGAGGTCAACACGCCCGGCGGCGTGAAGGCCTACGAAATTCTCAAGGTCGAGTGGAAATAGCCCGATGACGGCGTCGACAGAAGCGCGCCCGCCTTTGGTGTCGCACGTTTCGGTCGGCGTAACAGACGTGGCCCGCGCGGGCGTGTTTTACGACGCGGTCATGGCCACCTTGGGGGCCCAGCGTATCATGGCGCATGCCGTCGGCATCGGATACGGTCGAGACTTTCCGGAGTTCTGGGCCGCGAGACCGCATGACGGCCAGCTCGCCCAGGCTGGGAACGGCGCCCATGTTTGCTTCAACGCCGACGGCCCCCAGGCCGTCGACGCCTTCCATGCGGCCGGGCTCGAGGCCGGTGGTCATGACGACGGACGGCCCGGTCCGAGACCTGAATACGCTCCGGGCTATTATGCGGCTTTTCTCCGAGACCCCGACGGCAACAAGGTCGAGGCGATGTGCTGGACCGGCCAGACCGGAACGTGACAGATCCGTTGTCCCTCTGGGTCGTCTCGGACGGCCGGATCGGTATTCAGAACCAGGCGCTGGGACTGGCGGAAGCCCTTCAGCGCCTCTTACCTTCTGAGATCACCGTCAAGCGGGTCCGCTGGCGGGCCGGGTTCGACAAGCTGCCATCGGCGCTGAAGGCCCTATGGATGTTGGATGCGACATCGGACGCCCTCTTCCCTCAGGCCGGGGAGAGATGGCCGGACATCTGGATCGGGACCGGTCGAGCCACTTTGCCGCTATCGCTCATGGCGAAGCGCCGCTCCGGCGGCAAGACCTTCGTGGTACAGACGCAGGACCCGCGCTGGCGGACGGGTGACTACGATCTCGTGGTCGCGCCGCGGCATGACGGTATCGAGGGGGCCAACATCCTGTCGATCACGGCGTCACCGCACCGCATTTCGCCCGCCCGGCTGGCGGAAGGGGCCGCAGGGTTCGCCGATGTGCTGGAGCCCATGCCCCATCCGCGCGTGGCGGTGCTGATCGGCGGCAAGTCGCGCGCTCACGACCTGCCCGAAGCCCATGCCGCCGCCCTGGCCGAGCAGATTGCCGAAGCCATCAAGACGGCGGGCGGCTCGCTTATGCTGACCTATTCCCGGCGCACGCCCGAGGTGGCCAAGGCGGCGATGACGGCTCGGCTGGCGCATCTGCCCGGGCTGATCTGGGACGGCGCGGGCGCAAACCCCTATTTCGCCTTCTTGCATTTCGCCGACCACATTCTGGTGACCGAGGACAGTGCCAACATGGCCGCCGAAGCCGCCTCGACCGGCAAGCCGGTGCACATCCTGCCGATGGTGGCGACCAAGCCGGCCGACAAGTTCGCGCGGCTGCATCAGGATTTGCGCGATCGGGGTGCCGCGCGGCCCTTCGACGGCCGCCTGGAAAGCTGGACCTATGAGCCGTTGAACGAGACCGAACGCGTCGCGCGGGCGATCATCGAGCGATTACAGGCCTAGTCGCCGCCCCCGCCGCCGCCATCACCACCGCCACCGCCACCGTCCGAGCCGTCGCTGCCTTCGAAGCTCTTGTCGCGACCGCCGCTGTCGCTACCGGCCAAAGGTGCGGCTCCGCCATCACCGCCGCCGTTGTCGCCCTGCTTGCGCTTGCGAGCAGCCTGCTGATCGAAGGCGACGCCCATGCCGGCCCCTATGGCGATACCCAACGACAGCCAAAGGGCCAGATTGTCCAGAGCCCCACCCAAAGCGACGCCAATACTGACGCCCAAGGCGACGCCGATGCCGATCGAACTGCGACCTTCCATGTGAATACCCGCCCCTGCCTGTGAAGAACCGTCACCCTAGCATCGCACAAAGCGGAATCACCGCCTAAATAGGCGTCATGAGCACTCCCCGTACCGTCCGCGTCGCCATCATCGGGTCCGGCCCCGCCGGCTGGACCGCCGCCATCTATGCCGCGCGCGCCTTGCTGCAGCCGGTCGTGATCGCGGGGCTTCAGCCCGGCGGTCAGCTGACCATCACCACCGATGTCGAGAACTACCCCGGCTTCGCCGACGTCATCCAGGGTCCCTGGCTGATGGAGCAGATGCGCGCCCAGGCCGAGCACGTCGGCACCGAGATCATCGAGGACATCGTGGTCAAGGCGGACCTGAGCCAGCGGCCGTTCCGGCTGACGCTGGACAGCGGCACGGAGATGTTGGCCGAGACGGTGATCATCTCGACGGGGGCTCAGGCCAAATGGCTGGGTCTGGCGAGCGAAGCGAAATATCAGGGCTTTGGCGTGTCCGCCTGCGCCACCTGCGACGGCTTCTTCTATCGCGGCAAGGATGTGATCGTGGTCGGTGGCGGCAATACGGCCGTCGAAGAGGCGCTGTTCCTGACCAACTTCGCGTCGAAGGTCACGGTCGTACACCGCCGCGACGAGTTCCGGGCCGAGAAGATCTTGCAGGAGCGCCTGCTGTCCAACCCCAGGGTCGAGGTGGTCTGGGACAGCGCTATCGACGAAATCCTGGGCGAGACCAACGACTTCGGCGGGGTCAATGTCACGGGCGCACGGATCAAGAACGTCAAGACGGGCGAAACCCGCGATCTGGCCGCCGACGGTGTATTCATCGCCATCGGCCATGCGCCGTCGTCAGAGCTGTTCGCGGGCCAACTGGAGACCAAACAGGGTGGCTATCTGGTGGTCAAACCCGGGACTGCGGCCACGGCCATCGAAGGCGTCTGGGCGGCCGGGGACGTGACCGACGACATATATCGCCAGGCGGTTACGGCGGCCGGCATGGGCTGTATGGCGGCGCTGGAAGCGGTGCGCTTTCTGGCGGAAGAGGATCACGCCAAGGCCAATCACCCGATCAGCCACAAGGAAGCGGAGAAGATCGGGGCCTGGTAGGCCGATCAGGCGGTCGGCGACCCGACGGGCTGCCCGTCCGGCGCATCCTCGCGCGCATCATAGCCGTACTCGGCCAGGGCACTGGCCTGGCGATGCACCGCTTCGGCCAGCAGATCGACATAGGCGGCCAGATCTGCAGGCGTCTGGGTCAGCAGAAGGTTCAGCTTGTCGATCTGGCTGCGAGCGAGGCGTGGGCTGACCATGTCCCAACCGTGAAAATCGCGATGGGTGATCGTGCGGCGCGCGAGGATCTTCAAATCCCTATGGCGGTGATCGACGGCCAGGCGGGCCAGCAGGTCTTCCAGCCGCTCGTTGCGCCCTTCGAGGATTTGCACAAATCGACCGCCGGTGAAGGTAAGCACGCCGGTAATGTCGTCGCGCGCATTATTCCGCCGCGCCTCAGCCAGAATGTCGGCGGCGCGGATCGGATTGGTGACCTCGCGCGTGTCGATGCTGACATAGATCAGCTGTTCAAGCGCGTCGGGGCTTGTTTTCAGCGAGATTGCCACGCGCTTCAGGCGAAAAGCTGCAGGCCCGGCGGGGCGTATTCGATGGGACGACCCTGGCGACGGCACAGGGCATATTCTACGGCGGTCTCGACCGCACGTTCGTCTGTCGGCTTGGTCAGAACCCCGAGCGCACCGGTGACCCCATTGCGGACCATGCCGGGGTTGGCGGTCATGAACAGGACGGTCACGCCCTTGTCCTGACCCAGCTCACGGCCCAGTTCGACGCCGGTCGGGCCGTCGGAAAGATGGATATCTACAAGGGCAAGGTCGATGTCTTCCTCGCGCACGATCTCACGCGCCGTGCGGGCTTCCGCAGCGGTGCCGACGACCTGATAGCCCAGGTCTTCGAGGACGAAACGAAGTTCCATCGCAACGATGGCCTCGTCTTCGATGATGAGGATACGCGCCGACATAGTCTTTACCCTAATACTCCGAAGCTGAATGAACCGTGTGTCGTCTAGCCATCAGAACGCGACCACGGATGTAGGGTTTCCACAAACCGTTGTCATGCGGCGTTTTGCGCGGCGCGGCGACGTGACAGAGCGGTTGCGGGTAGGCTGGCCGTCACTTTCAATCCATCGCTGTGCCATTCGCGCACCAGTTTTCCGCCTAGCTGACCCTCGACCGAAAGCGATGCAAGGGATGAGCCAAAACCCTGGCGGGTTGGCTCTGAGATGACGGGCGGCCCCCCGTTCTCGACCCATTCCAGAACGAACTGATCGCGCTCCTGGCGGGTCGTCAGCGTCACCGACCCGGCTTCGACGGACAGAGCGCCGTATTTGTAGGCGTTCGTGGCGAGTTCGTGGAACAGCAGGGCCACCGATGTCGCAGCCTGATCGTCAAAGACGGCGTTGTCCCCGGTCACCCTTACGCGCGGGTGGCCGTCCAGCCCGGAATAGGGGCTGAAGAGCGCGTTCAAAAAGGCATGCAGGGTCGTGTCGCCCATGGAGGGTGCCGAGGCATCGCTGTGAGGCCGCACAAACTCATGCGCCTGGGCCAGGGCATTGATGCGGGTTCGCACGGCACTGGCGAAACCCTTGGCCTCCGGGAACTGACGCGCCGACAGGGCGATCAGGGCCGACACGACGGCGAAGATGTTCTTGATCCGGTGGCTCAGCTCCTGACTGACCAGCTCCTTGGTCTGTTCGGCCCGCTTCAGGTCGTCGATGTCTGTGCAGGTCCCGAACCAGCGGGTGATGCGACCCTGGGCATCGCGAATGGCCGTCGCGCGCCCCAGGGTCCAGCGATAGACGCCGTCGTGACGACGCAAGCGGTATTCGATCTCATAGGGCTCGCCGGTTTCCAGCGAATGCGTCCACCGCTTGCGGGCCCTTTCCTGGTCCTCGGGATGGAACATGCCGTTCCAGCCTTCGCCGTCGGTCGAACCGGCCGGAACGCCCGTGAACTCGTACCAGCGGGCATTGTAATAGTCGTGGAAGCCGTCAGGCAGCGTCGACCAGACCATCTGGGGCATGGAGTCGGCGATGGCCTGAAACCGCGCCTCGCTGTCGGCCAGTTTCACGCCGGTCGCCTGGCCAGTGATCAGGGCCTTGCGCAGTTCCAGCTGGGTCATGACCTGTTTGGCCAGTACGGTCAGGGCGTGGGCCTGCAGATCCGTTAGGCCCTGGGGCCGGGGGCGGCTGTCGATCACGCACAGCGACCCCAACGGCTGCCCGTCGCTGCTGACCAGCGGAGCCCCGGCATAGAAGCGGATATGCGGATCACCCGTTACCAAGGCATTGTCTGCAAAGCGGGGGTCCAGGGTCGCATCCGGCACGACCATGACGTCGTCGCCATGCATGGCGTGGGCGCAGAACGACAGGTCGCGCGGGGTGCAAGTGGCGTCCAGGCCCACGCGGGCCTTGAACCACTGCTCATGCTCGCCCACCAAACTGATCAGGGCGGTGGGCGCATCACACAGCCGGGCCGCCAAGCCGACGATATCATCGAAGGCGGCCTCAGGCGCTGTATGCAGGATGCCGTAGGCCTTCAAGGCAGACAGGCGCGCCGTCTCATCGGTTTCAATCGAAGTCGGGGACACGCAAAAGCCTGGCTGCGGCGATTTATCGCCAAGGGATTTCTTGGGAAATGCACATGAAACGGAGCCGTTGCAAAGCGGAGCCGTAAAATGAGCGTCAGCGCGCGGGGCGTCCGACCTCTTCGACCGGCATGACG
>CALROO020000052.1:0-10037 GCA_943369795.1 Rhizobium sp. Q54
ACCCTCTCTCCTTGCCCCCGCCCCCCTTTTCCCCTATACGCCCCCGCTTTCCAGGGCTTCGGTCCTGACGCGGAATGCCAAAGGGTTCGGGAAGTCATCCCGGCCGCCGCCTCAGGATCCATCGCCGACGCGGCTTACCCGGCCGCATCGACGCCGACGCCCCACACGGGAGACTATGCATGGCTCTTTACGAGCACACGGTCATGTCGCGCCAGGATATCAGCGCGCAACAGGCCGAAGCGCTGAACGACACCATCAAGGATCTGATCGTCGCCGGTGGCGGCTCGGTCGCCAAGATCGAATACTGGGGTCTGCGCAACCTGACCTATCGGGTCAAGAAGAACCGCAAGGCGCACTATTCGCTGCTGGCCATCGACTGCCCGCCCCCGGCCATGGCCGAGGTCGAGCGTCAACTGGGCATCAACGAGGACGTCCTGCGCTGGTTGACCATCAAGGTCGAGGAACTCGATCTGGAACTGTCGCCGCTGCTGGCCCGCCGCGAGCGCGAACGCGAGCGTGACCGCCCCGTCCGCAACGACGAAACCGTCGAAGCGTAAGGATCAGATCACATGACCGATACAACTCGTTCCGAAGCCCGCAACGTCCCCGGCACCCCTGCCGGTTCGGGCGGTGGTGGCCGTCGTCCGTTCAATCGTCGCCGCAAGACCTGCCCGTTCACGGGTGAAGGTGCGCCGAAGATCGACTACAAGGACGTCAAGCTGCTGCAGCGTTACATCTCCGAACGCGGCAAGATCGTGCCCTCGCGCATCACCGCCGTGTCCCAGATCAAGCAGCGCGAACTGGCCAAGGCCATCAAGCGCGCCCGCTATCTGGCCCTCCTGCCTTATGTGGTGAAGTAAGATGAAGGTCGTTCTGCTGGAACGCGTCGAGAATCTCGGCGCCATCGGCGACGTCGTGTCCGTCAAGGACGGCTTCGCCCGCAACTTCCTCCTGCCGCGCGAAAAGGCGCTGCGGGCCACGTCCAAGAACCTGGAAAAGTTCGAACTCGACCGCGTCGCCATCGAGCAACGCAACGACAAGAACAAGGCCGACGCACAGAAGGTCGCCGACAAGATCGACGGCCAGACCTACGTCATGATCCGCCAGGCCGGTGAAACCGGTCAACTGTACGGTTCGGTCGCCGGTCGCGACGTCGCCGAGGCCGTTCGTGCCGAAGGCGGCAAGGTCGAGCGGTCGCAGGTCGTCCTGAACACGGCGATCAAGACCCTGGGCGTCCACGAGGTGCTGATCCGTCTGCACGCCGAGGTCACGGCCACGGTCAAGATCAACATCGCCCGCTCGGCCGACGAAGCCGAACGTCAGGCCAAGGGCGAGGACGTGATCAAGTCGGCCTACGACGAAGATCGCGAACTGGCCGCCGAACAGGCCGCCGACATGGTCGCCGGCGGTGCCGGCCAGCAAGACGGCCTGGGCTCGGAAGCCTGATCCATCCTGGTCGGCTAACGCGCTTCGCGCTGCTTGAGCCTTAGGGTACTGAGACGGGGCGCGTCCTTTGCGGGGCGCGCCCTTTTTCGGCCACCGATCGTCGTTCATTCTCGCCCGGCACACGGGAGGGACAACGATGCGCAAGACCCTGATACTCACAGCGACGCTGGGCTTTGGGGCCATCGTCCTGACGCCGACACCGTCGATGGCCCAGACTATGAATTTGCAGGAGTTCGTAACAGTCGCGAACCGCATCCCCCAGAATCCTACCGCTCTGCTGCGATCAGACTTCCGCCGCATCCGCCGAGAGTTCGAAGGCGGCATGCGTGCTCTTTCGCGCGAAGAAGCCAGCGCTAAGGCCGCGGGACGGCCCACATCGGCGTGTCCACCTTCGGAAATCACCATCAGCGCCACCGATACCCTGCGCCGTCTCAATGCCATTCCCGAGGCGAGGCGCAGGTCCATGACCATCACCGACGGCGTCCGCCAGATCATGCGCGACCGCTTTCCGTGTCCGGCGTAACCTCTGAAAACGGATCTGTCTGAGGATTTTCGGACCGTCCACAACCGTGCGGACTTCTCCACGGTCCAGGCCGTCTCCGCGCATGTCGCAGGCGCTGGGGACGGCTAAGCGTTAACCGATGAACGCCTTCGCTCCGATCACCGCCGACCACCTCGCGATCCCGTCCCTGCCGCACAATCTGGAGGCCGAACAGGCCCTTCTGGGCGCGCTGATGTTTGATAATGCCGTGTTCGAACGCCTGTCCGACCGGCTGCGCGGCCAGCATTTCTACGAGCCCTTCCACCAGCGCCTGTATGCCGCGATCGAGGATCACATCCGCCAGGGCCTGCTGGCCGAGCCCACTATCCTGATGGAGCGGTTCAAGCAGGACCCGGCCTTCGCCGAGTTCGGGGGCCTGCGCTACCTCGCCGACCTGATGGACCGCGCGCCTCCGGGGGCCAATGCGCCCGACTATGCCCGTGTCGTCTATGACCTGGCGCTGCGTCGCGACCTGATCCGCATCGGTGGCGACATCATCAAGGAGGCCCCAGACCCCGAGACCGCCGCCATCGACCAGATCGAACAGGCGGAACTGACCCTGTATTCCCTAGCCGAATCTGGCGCCCCCTCGTCCGGCTTCGTCAGCTTCTCGACGGCCCTGGCTGGCGCGGTTCAGATGGCGGGCGAAGCCTATCAGCGGGATGGCAAACTGGCCGGTCTGGCCACGCATCTCGATGACCTGGACCGGATGCTGGGCGGCATGCATCCGTCCGACCTTCTGATCCTGGCGGGCCGTCCGTCGATGGGCAAGACGGCGCTGGCCACCAACATCGCCTTCAACGTCGCGCGGAACTATCGTTGGGAGCCGACGCCGGATGGGCGCAAGACCGTGTCGGGCGGGGTCGTGGCCTTCTTCAGCCTGGAGATGAGCGCCGAACAGCTGGCGATGCGGATCCTGGCTGATGCGTCCGGCGTCTCCTCCGACAAGCTGAGGAAGGGCGAGATCGATGCCTCGGACTTCGGTCGCGTCCGCGACGCCGCGATCGAGATCGGCGAGAGCCCCCTCTATATCGACGCCACCGGCGGCCTGGCCATCTCGAAACTGGCGGCCCGGGCTCGGCGGCTGAAACGGATGGATCAGGGCCTTGACCTGATTATCGTCGACTACCTCCAGCTCATCACGGTCGGCGAAGGCAATGGCAACAAGAACCGCGTGCAGGAGGTGTCGGAGATCACTGGCGGGCTGAAGGCGTTGGCCAAGGAGCTGAACGTCCCGATCATCGCCTTGTCGCAGCTCAGCCGCCAGGTCGAGAACCGCGAGGACAAGCGACCGCAACTGTCCGACCTGCGCGAATCCGGTTCGATCGAGCAGGACGCCGATGCCGTGATGTTCGTGTACCGCGAGGCCTACTACCTGGGCCGGACCGAGCCCCGCGAAGGCACCGAAGAGCACCTGAAATGGCAGGAAGACATGGACGTCCTGCAGCACCAGGCCGAGGTCGTCATCGGCAAGCAGCGACACGGCCCGATCGGCATCGTGAAACTAAGCTTCGACGCCGATACGACCCGGTTCGGCAACCTGGCCCGCGACGGGCGCTATTCGAACGTCAGGGACATACCGGAATAGCGCAAGCTCTGATCCGGACGCCCGCACTGTAACCGGGGCTGCATCACGGTCGAACATGGCGTGTCGACGATGAGCAAGGAAACGGGTGAATGATCCAACGCAGACAATTCGCCCGGATGTTCCTGGCGGCACCGCTGGCCGCTGCGGCCTGCTCTGCCGCACCGAAGTTACCTTCCGCGGAGGCTGGGACCGACTTTGCCTTTCTGCCGGGCATCACGACGGGCAAACGGCTGATTGCGCCGCAGGGCCGCCAGATCAAGGTGGCATTCGCCATCAATCCCGGCGTTCAGGTCATCGACGTCGCCGGTCCCTGGGAAACCTTTCAGGACACCTACGCCCTGCCGGAGGATGCGGAGCCAGCCTTTTCGCTGTTCACGGTATCCGAGACATCCGGGCCCGTTCGGGGTTCGGGCGGCTTCATGATGTCGCCAGACTACACGGTGGATAACGCGCCCGTGCCGGACGTGATCGTGGTTCCCCACTTCGACTACCCCAGTCCCCACACCCGCGAAACATCGGCCATTCACGCTTGGATTCAGGAGACGCACCCGAAGGTCGCGCTGACCATGTCGATCTGCACGGGTGCCTTCCAGCTGGCCAAGACGGGCCTGCTGAACGAAATCCCGATGACGACCAACCGGCTGGCATCGAACAATTTCGCCAAGGCTTTTCCCGAGATCGACCTGCGGCGCGGGCCACGCTTCGTCGAGTCCGGTCGGATCGCCACGGCGGGTGGGCTCAGTGCCGGGATCGATCTCGCGCTGCGTGTTGTCGCCCGCTACTTCGACGACGAGGTGGCGCAACAGACGGCGACGACGATGGAATACGCGGGAACCGGCTGGAGGACCTGACGGTCAGGCTGCACGGTCCTGAACCCGGTCCCAGTTCAGCACCACTTTGCCGGACTGGCCCGAGCGCATGGCCTCGAAACCTTCCTCGAACCGCTCATAACCCATGCGGTGGGTGATCAACGGCTCCAGGTCCAGACCGGCCTTCAGCAGGCCCAGCATCTTCCTCCAGGTTGTGAACATCTCACGTCCATAGACGCCCTTGATGGTCAGGGCCTTCAGGATGATCGCGCCCCAGTCGGTCTCCATCGGCCTGGACGGAATCCCCAGCAGGGCCATGCCGCCGCCCATGATCAGGGTGTCGACGCATTGCTTGAACGCGATCGGCGAGCCCGACATCTCCAGCGCCACGTCGAACCCGACCTTCAGGCCCAGCTCGTGCATGACGTCCTTCAGGTCTTCCCGGGTCGTGTTGACGGTCCGCACGCCCGGCGCGACCTTCTGGGCCAGTTCCAGCCGGAAGTCGTTGATGTCGGTCAGGACCACGGTCCGGGCACCGGCATGGCGCGCCACGGCGGCCGCCATCATGCCGATGGGCCCGGCCCCGGTGACGATCACGTCCTCGCCCAGCAGGTCGAACTGCTGGCAGGTGTGGACCGCGTTTCCGAACGGATCGAGCATCGAGGCCACGTCGTCGGACACGTCGTCGGGCAGTTCGATCACGTTGAAGGCCGGGGCGACAACGAACTCGGCAAAGGCCCCCTGACGGTTCACCCCGATGCCCCGCGTATGCGGATCGAGATGGAAATGACCGGCGCGGGCAGCCTCGGAGTTCAGGTCGATGACGTGACCCTCGGCCGAGACCCGCTGGCCGATTTTCAGGGGACGATGCACATCCGAGCCGATGGCGACGATCTCGCCGCTGAATTCGTGCCCCGTGATCATCGGAGTCGGCACGTTCTTCTGGGACCACTCGTCCCAATTCCAGATGTGAATGTCGGTGCCACAGACGGCGGTGCGTTTCACTCGGATCAGCACGTCCTCGGGCCCTGCGACAGGAACGGGCGCGTCGATCAGCTCCAGCCCGATGCCGGGCGCGGTCTTGGCCAGGGCCTTCATCGTCTGCGTCATCTCTTCACTCCCGAAATTCCGACCCTTTGCCAAAGACGAGGGCCTCACGCTTGTTGCGCGCAGCGATGCCTCAAGGCGGACGGGCGAGCAACCGGCTTTGTCGCGGGACGACGGCAAAGCCGCGTGACGACTGTCACATTGCCGGGTTAGGTCTGGACGAAACTCGGGAGCGAACACATGGCCAGGATCGATCTTTCGCGACGGGGTCTGCTGCTGACCGTGGCGGCGGGCGGCGCGACCCTGGTCGCCGGTCGCCAGGCCTTGGCCCAGATGGTGTTCGAGGACAATCCGTTCCAGCTGGGCGTGGCGGCGGGCGATCCCCTGCCCGACGGATTCGTGATCTGGACGCGGCTGGCCCCCAAACCACTGGAGCCCGATCACGGCATGCCGTCCCAGCCCGTCGCGGTCACCTGGGAGGTCGCGACCGACGCGGGCTTCGGCACCGTCGTCCAGAAGGGCGAGACCGTCGCCCGCCCGGAACTGGGCCACGCGGTTCATGTCGAGGTCGGCGGCCTGGAACCCGGACGGCCCTATTCCTATCGCTTCATGGCCGGGCGCGAGCGGTCCGGCATCGGGCAGGCCAAGACCATGCCCGCTGCGGGCGCCGCCCTCGCAGGCGTGACATTCGGCGTGCTGGGCTGCCAGGCCTACGAGAGTGGCTTCTACACTGCCCATCGCAAGATCGCCGACGACGACCTGGATTTCATCTACTGCTACGGCGACTATATCTACGAAGGCCGTGGCAACCGCATCTATGGCTCCACGACGCCCAACGAGAACCTGCGCACCCATATTGGCGGCGAGGTCTATACCGTCACCGACTATCGCCAGCGGTATGCCCAGTACAAGATGGACACGGATTTGCAGGCGTCGCACGCTTCCGCCGCCTGGTTCACGACCTGGGACGACCACGAGATCGACAACAACTGGGTCTCTGACCTTGATCAGGACGGGACCGATCCTCAAGTGTTCGCCCTGCGCCAGGCGGCGGCGATGCAGGCCTATTACGAACATATGCCGCTGCGGAAATCGTCCTTCCCGCGCGGATCGGCGATGCAGCTGTATCGCCGCGCCCAATACGGCGATCTGCTGGACCTGAACCTGCTCGATACCCGGCAGTTCCGCACCGACCAGCCTTGCAACGACCGCTTCAACTCGTCCTGCGACGGCATCAACGACCGCACGGCTCAGGTGCTGGGCGAGGCTCAAGAAGCCTGGCTACTGAACAACCTCGACCGGTCCGAAGCCACGTGGAAGGTGCTGGCCCAGCAGATCATGGTCATGGATCTGGATCGCAATCCCGGCGAGGGCTACGGCGTCAACACCGACAGCTGGGCGGGCTACCGGGTGCCGCGCGAGCGGCTGCTCAAGCACATCCGCGACCGCCGCATCGCCAATACCGTGGTCCTGACCGGCGACGAGCACCAGAACTATGCCGGCGAACTGTATCTGGATGGTCGCAACCCCGAGGGCGCGCCGATCGCAACCGAGTTCGTCTCGACCTCAATCAGTTCCGGCGGCGACGGATCGGACCAGCGCCCCGACCAGGCCGCCTTCCTGAGCGCCAATCCGCAGCTGAAATTCCGCAACAGCCAGCGCGGCTATGTCGTCTGCGACGTGACGCCGGAACGCTGGCAGACCCAGTTCAAGGTGCTGGACCAGATCCACGATCGGAATGGTGTGCTGACGACGCGTCAGACGTTGGCGATCGAGGCGGGCGACGCCCGGCTGGTCAACGCCTGACGGGACGACGCCGCGCTCGCAACCCTGCGATCAGGCGGCTGCGTATGCCCGCACCTCGGCGATGAAGGCGGCCTTGGCGGCGTCCGGGAGAAAAGACCCCTCGAAACTGTTGATCGCCACTTGGACGATCTGGTCCCGCGTCAGCCCGGCATGGTCGGCCAGGGCCTGGTAGTTGGCGTTCACATAGCCGCCGAAATAGGCCGGATCGTCAGAGTTCAACGTGACGTGCAGCCCCTGCGCCAGCATCTCCGGCACCGGGTGGTCGGCCAGGTCGTCGACGACGCAGAGCTTGTGGTTGGAAAGCGGGCAGACAGTCAGGGTCATCCCCTCCGCCGCCAGCCGCGCGACCAGGGCCGGGTCCTCCATCGAGCGGTTGCCGTGATCCATCCGGTCGATCTTCAATAGGTCAAGCGCCTGCCAGACATAGTCCGGCGGCCCCTCTTCGCCCGCATGGGCGACGCGCTTCAGGCCCAGCGATCCGGCGGCGTCGAATACCCGCTGGAATTTCGACGGCGGGTGACCGACCTCGGCCGAATCCAGGCCGACGCCGACGATCCGGTCCAGCCACGGCTCGGCAGATTTCAGCGTCGCGAAAGCCGCGTCTTCGTCAAGATGGCGAAGGAAGCACAGGATCAGGCTGGACGACACGTCCAGATCGGCTTTCGCCGTCGCCATACCGGCAAACAGGCCGTCGGCGACGACCTGGAACGGGATGCCGCGATCAGTGTGGGTCTGGGGGTCGAAGAAGATTTCGGCGTGGCGAACCCGGTCGGCGGCGGCCCGGCGGAAATAGGCGACGGCCAAGTCGTGGAAATCCTGCTCGGTCCGCAGCACGTCGGCCCCGGCGTAGTAGATGTCGAGGAAATCCTGCAGGTTGGAGAAGCTGTAGGCCGCGCGGACGTCCTCGACCGAGGCATAGGGGATAGCGATCCGGTTCCGCAGTGCCAGTTCGAACATCAGTTCTGGTTCGAGACTGCCTTCGATGTGCAGGTGGAGTTCGGCCTTGGGCAGGCCGGCGATGAAGGGGGCGAGGGACATGGGCGCTCCAAAGGTCTGACACCAAGTCTAGCCTACATCCGCTCCGGCGTGGCGATCCCCAGCAGGTCGAGCGCCATTTCGAGCTGATCCAGAGCGGCCTTCGACAAGGTCAGGCGCGAGGCCTTGGTCGCATCATCTGGCGCGGCAAGGACCGGGCAAGCGGCGTAAAATTTCGAAAAACTCTGGGCCAGCCGATAGGCGTGTTCGGCCACCACATGGGGACTGCGCTTGTCGTAGGCCTCGGACACGGCTTGGTCGAAGGCGTCCAGGGTCAGGCCCAGATCGCGCTCGGCCGGCTCGGCGATGACGACGCCTCCAGCCTGAGCTCGCTGGTCGGCAGCGCGGCGCAGCAGCGATTTGATACGGACGGCCTGGTACAGCAGGTAAGGCCCGGTCTTGCCCTCGAAGCTCATGAACCGGTCGAGGTCGAAGATGTAGCTGGTGGTCCGGCTGTTCGAAAGGTCGGCGAATTTCAGGGCGGCGATGGCCACCTTGTGCGCTGTATCCTCGAAGGTCGCGGCGTCGAGGTCAGCCCCGAGTTCCGCCTCACGCAGACGGTCGCGCGCCTTGTCCGTGGCCTGGGTGATCAGGTCATGCAGTTTCAGAACGCCGCCCGCGCGGGTCTTGAACGGCTTGCCGTCGGTCCCGTTCATGGTGCCGAAGCCGAGGTGCTCCAGTGAGCCGGGCTCGGCGTAGCGGGCGAGATAGGCCCCGCGGAAGACCTGTTCGAAATGCTCGGCCTGGCGTTCGTCGACGACGTACAGGATCAAGTCTGGGTCGATCCGGTTCTTGCGGTCCAGGATCGTGGCCAGGTCGGTGGTGCCATACATGGCCGACCCCTCGGACGAGATCACCAGCAGGGGCGGCGGGCTAGGGACCTCGATGACGGAGCCGTCGGGGAGTTTCCTTTTGCGGGTCTCGCCTGGGCGGGCGACGTGGATGACCTGGGCGCCATCGTCCTCGACCAAAAGAGATTTTGCCTTCAGGTCCACGACCATGCCGGGGATCAGAGGATCGGCATCGCTCTCGCCGTTCCACAGGTCGAAGGTAACGCCCAGCGCCCCGAATTCGCGTTCGAGGGCCACGCGGCTGACGGCGACGAAATGCGCCCATAGGGCGCGGTAACCGGCATGGCCGGATTGCAGGGCGGCGGTCGCCTTGCGGGCGCGATCCCGATAGGCGACGTCTTCCTTGGCCCGACCGGCGGCCAGTGGATAGAGGCGTTCGAGGTCGTCCAGTGTGACCGGGCTGTCGACGGGAAACGGCCCTTCTCCCTCTGCGAGAAAGGCAGTGGCCCTGCCCTCATCGCCGACGGCGACGATCAGCAGGCCCATCTGGAAGCCCCAGTCGCCGAAATGGGCGTCGCCCCAGACGGTGTCGCCCCGAAAACGGAACAGCCGCTTCAGGCTCTCGCCGATGATGGAGGATCGCAGATGGCCGACGTGCATCGGCTTGGCGACATTGGGGCCGGCATAGTCGATGACGACCTTGCGCGGCACGGCAACAACGGAGGCCCCGGCGTGGTCGGCGTCCGAGGCGATTTCGGCTGCGCGCTCGGCCAAAGTTGCGTCGGCGAGTTTGAAATTGATGAAGCCGGGACCGGCGACCTCGACCGAGGCCAGCCGGGGGTCGGACGACAGGCGCTCGGCGACCCGGGTCGCCAAGTCGCGCGGATTGGCTTTCAGCGCCTTGGCGGCGGCCAAGGCCCCGTTGGACTGGAAATCGGCCAGGTCGGGACGGTCGGACGTCGTCACGCGCGCCA
>CALROO020000053.1:0-9063 GCA_943369795.1 Rhizobium sp. Q54
GGGCGTGGAAATGTTCCGCAAGCTGCTGGATCAAGGTCAAGCTGGCGACAACGTCGGCGTGCTGCTGCGCGGCACCAAGCGTGAAGACGTCGAGCGCGGCCAGGTCCTCTGCAAGCCGGGCTCCATCACCCCGCACACCAAGTTCCTGGCCGAGGCCTACATCCTGACCAAGGAAGAGGGTGGCCGTCACACGCCGTTCTTCACCAACTACCGTCCGCAGTTCTACTTCCGCACGACGGACGTGACCGGCATCGTGCACCTGAAGGAAGGTGTCGAGATGATCATGCCCGGCGACAACGCCGAGCTGAACGTCGAGCTGATCACGCCGATCGCCATGGACCAGGGCCTGCGCTTCGCCATCCGCGAAGGCGGCCGCACCGTCGGCGCCGGCGTCGTGGCCAAGATCGTCGAGTAGGCATTCTTGATGCGCTAGCGCGCGGCTCGCGGAGCCGCGCTGCTTGAGCGCAGTCTGACAATCAGCCCCGCTGGAGCAATCCAGCGGGGCTTTTTGCTGTCCTGTTCGGAGGCTAGGACAGCGGGAATGCGTTTTTTGCTCGTGGTCCTTTTTGTCCTGCTCTCCGCCTGCGCGACGCATCCGGGCAAGGTCGGGTTTGTGCGTTCGGCCGATGACTACGCCGAGCCGGTCGTGCAGACGCCCGAGGGCGACCTGCGCGGCATGCAGGGTGCAGGGCTGCGCGCCTTTCTGGGTGTGCCCTATGCCGCGCCGCCGGTGGGCGACCTGCGCTGGCGGGCACCGCGACCGGTGGAGCCGTGGAGCGGCATGCGCGATGCGACGCGGATCGGGGCGGACTGCAGCCAGGCGCTGGGGCCAAAGTCGATCCTGGGTGGCGGCGGGGGGGTGGTCTTCGGCTCCGAGGACTGTCTGTATCTGAACATCTACGGCCCGGCCGCAGAGCCCGAGCGGACACGCCCTGTCATCGTCTATCTGCCCGGCGGAGCCTTCACGGTCGGGGCGGGGGCCAACTACGATCCGTCGCGGCTGGCGGTCGAGCAGGACCGGGTCGTCGTCACCGTCAACTACCGGCTGGGTGCCCTCGGCTGGCTGGCCCATCCGGATTTCGCAGGGGACGGCGAGGGTGTGGGCGGCAACTGGGGTCTGATGGACCAGCAGGCGGCACTGCGCTGGGTTCATGATCGCATCGCGGCGTTCGGGGGCGATCCCGGCGACGTGACCCTGATCGGCGAGAGCGCGGGGGCCTGGAGCGCGTGTCACCTGATGACCTCACCGGCGTCGGAGGGGCTGTTCCAGCGGGTCATTCTGCAAAGCGGCACCTGCGTCGAGCCCGGCTCCCTGTGGTCGGCGGAAGAGGCGGCCTCGGGCGGAGCGGCGTTCGCGGCCTCGGTCGGGTGTAAGGGGCCAGACTTCATCGACTGTCTGAGGGCGGCTCCGGCCGGGCGGATCGCGCGGGCTGCTTCGACGCGGTCAGGGCTGAACGGGCCGGGGTCCTGGGGGCCGGTCTATGGCGATGCGACCGTGCCGCTCGCGCCGCCGCTGGCCTTTGTGCAGGGCCGGTTCACCAGGGTGCCGGTAATCGTCGGCAGCAATCGCGACGAGGGGCGGCTGTTCGCGGTCAAGGTGCGCGATGCGGAACGGTATGAAGCCCAGACGCTGTGGATGTATGGCGAGGACGGCCCCGGCGTGCTGGCGCGCTATCCCATCGGGCCGGAGGGACCGGGCGCGACCATGGCCCGCAGTTTCACCGACCAGAAGTTCGCCTGTCCCGCCGACGCCCTGAGGCGTGCTCTGGCGCAGCATGTGCCAGTCCGGGGCTATGAGTTCGCCGACCCGGACGCGCCGTTTGCCCTGTCGGTCCTGCTGAACGCGCCCTACGACCTGGGCGCCTATCATGCGTCGGAGGCAACCTATGTCTTCGGCACGAAGTGGATCTTCGCCGATCCGGCGCGGTTTACGCCTGAGCAGCGGGCCCTGTCGGACCGGATGATGCGGCTATGGGCCGGCTTCGGGCATGAGGACGTCTCTGAGGCCGAATGGCCTCGCGCCACCGACGGCGGCCCGATCCGGGTGTTTCACCCCGAGGGCGACATGATCGACCACAGCTTCGCCGCCCGCAGCCAGTGCGACTTCTGGGCGACGACGCGGTTCGCCCCCGTCGCTCCGCAGTGACCTAGGTAAACTCCACCTCGACACCCGCCTTGACCGAAGCGGCCAGTTGTTCGGCGTCCCAGTTGGTCATGCGGATACAGCCGTTTGAGGCCGTCTTGGCGATCTTGGACGGGTCGGGCGTGCCGTGGATGCCATAGCTCTGGCGGTTCAGGCCGATCCAGACGGAGCCGACCGGATTGTTCGGCCCGGCGGGGACGACGACCGTCTTGTCGCCACGGTCGTAGCTGACCCGGTCGGGGTCGTAGGTATAGTTGGGCTCCGGCGCGATGCCGACGACGCGCAGGGTGCCGGTCGGGGCCGGGCGCTCGGTCGAGCCGATGGTGGCGGGGTAGAAGGCCAGCAGCTTGCCCGACGCGTCGAAGGCCCGGGCCGAGCGTTCGGTCTTGTCGATGACGATCCGCGCGACCTCGCCGATCGGCGCGTCGCTGACGGCGGGGACGAGGATGCGTTGACCGGCCCGCAGGGGGACGCCGGGATTGAGGGCGTCCAGCAGCCCCTCGGTCATGTGGAAACGCTCTGCCAGCTTTTCCTTCACGGTCGTGAACTGGGTGCCGTTGGCGGCCATCTGCTCCAGATCGCTGGATGCTGGGCTGAAGGGCCCGGCGACATCCTCTGTCGTCAGGGTGTGCACGCGAGTGACGGGGCCTGTGTCGGCTGCGGCCAGGTGCTGGAGCAGGGCGGCGTCTGCGGCGTCGCTGTCGCCCAGATCGTTGGCCTGGCGATAGGCGACGATGGCCTGACGCGTATTCTCGCCGGCCAGCCCATCGACGATGCCGGGCGAGAAGGTGGAGCGGTCCAGCAGGATCTGCAGACGGATCAGGCCGGGGTCGGGCTTGGGCGGCGTGGGCGTATCCGTGGTCGGCTGGGCGGAAGCCGGCGCGGGCGCGGAGGGCAGGGCGCGTTCGATGGTATCGGCGGGAATGCCGGCGGGGGCTTGCGGCTGGCTGGCGGTAGCGGGCGGTTCGGCGGGTGTTGGATCCAGCCGGTCGCAGGCGGCGAGGGTCAGGGCGGCGGTGGACAGCAGGATCAGGCGAAAGGTCATGGAGTTCCGTGGCGTGGCGTTGGCTTCCATAACCCGCCGTTCGAACGGGCGTTCCCCTCAGCGCAGGGCGTCGGCCAGGCCTTCCGCCGTGATCTCGGCCCAGCAGGCATAGCCCCAGTCGTTCAGATGCAGGTCGTCCGGCCCGACCCCGCCGCGATCCAGCCCCGTCCAGTCGGCCATGGCGGCGAAGCGGTGCAGAACCGCGTAGCCGGAGGCCGCCGCCTGTCGGTCGATGACAGCCGAAATATCACCCAGCGCCGGATTGCGCCCCCTGAAGGACGGATTGGTTGTGCCCTCGGGCAGGCGCTGCGGATCGATCAGCAGGACATCGGCGCGGGCGCGATCCAGCACAGCGCGACCCGCCTGAAAGTCGGTCAGGATGTCGTCGGTCAGGCGGTCGCGCAGCACGTCATTGGTGCCCAGTTGCCAGATCACCAGATCGGGGCGGGCCAGGGTCACCTCGGCCTCCAGCCGCATCGCCGTGTCCCGCGCCGTCTCGCCGCCGATGCCCCGGTTGATAAGGGTCACCTGCACGCCGGGCATCCGCCGCTCCAGCCCGGCCTGAAGCAGCGGCACGAACCCCAGCGACCGGCTGCTGGCCCCCACGCCCTCGATGGAGGACGAACCGACGGCCAGGATGACGATCCGCCCGGATTTCACCGCCGCCCGGCTGCGCGTCAGGCCGTCATTGGCGACGACATGGCTGGCCGAGACGGGACAGGCGTAAGGCACGCCCTGGGCCAGGGCAGGCGTGGCGATCAGGCTGGCGCAGGCGGCGGCGAGGGCGGCTGACTTCAAGGATTGGGCTTTCCAGTGGCGGGGTCGGTGGCGGTTTCGCCGGAGTTGGAGCTGCCCTCGGATCCGCTGGGCTCCGTCGCGGGGCGCGGGGCCTCGCCCTCATGGGCCGGCTTGCGCTGGTCTTCGGTTTCGCTCTCGCGGGTCGAGGGGCGGGGGTCGGTCATGGCGGTTCCTTCAAAGCGCATGGGTGCAGGTCTGGCAACGCTTGTGAGGGCCCGACGGCTCCCGCTCAGGAACGATTCACCATGACCGGTCACCCTGTCGAAACGGGCAGCGGCCTATGTGGAGCCTGAATCGGTGGCCCGCGTCTGGCCCGCCGCAGGAGCCCTGAATGTCCCCGCTGCACGTCGAGATCAGGACGACCGACACCATGTCGGAGGCGCAGTGGGACCTGTGGCGTGACATGCTGGCGGCCAATCCGCTGCTGAACAGCCCCTATTTCCGGCCCGAGTTCACGCAGATCGCGGGGCAGGTCTGTCCGGGGGCAGCGGTCGCCGTGCTCCGCCGCGATGGCCGGACTGTCGGCTTTTTCCCGCATCAGCGACGCGGCGGGACGATACAGCCGCTGGCGGCCCCGATGAACGACTATCACGGTGTCATCGCCATGCCGGGCGATCTGCCGTCGCTCGCAGAGGTGGCCGAAGTCCTGCCGGCGTCGAAGTTGAATGTCACGGCCTGGGTCAAGCAGAGTGAGTGCGACGGGCCGGGCGAGCAGCGTCGGACGGTCCAGGCCGAACTGGGCACCGCAGGCTTCGAGGCTTGGTACGCCGAGCGACGCGCAACCTTCGGCAAATTCTTCAAGGACAAGGAGCGCTGTCGGCGCAGCATGCAGACCGAGTTCGGACCCCTGCGGGTCGAGACGCGGCTGCGCGATCCGCAGATGCTGAACTGGCTGATCGACCTGAAACGGGATCAGTACCGGCGCACGGGGCGGCACGACATCTTCGCCTGCGGCTGGACGGCCGATCTGCTGCATGCCCTGCTGAAGGCGGACACACCGGACTTCTCGGCCTCGATGGCGGGGCTGTGGGCCGGCGATCGTCTGGCGGCGGTGGAGTATTCGCTGTTCGCGGGCGACCAGTGCCATTTCTGGTTCCCGGGCTATGTGCCGGAGCTGTCGCGCTGTTCGCCAGGCATATTGCTGAGCCTGGACACCATGCGGATGGCGGCGGAGACGGGCGTCCGCAGTTTCGACTTCGGCTTCGAGGGCGAGCACTACAAGAAATACTTCTGCAATGGCGAGCGCTGGGTCCGCGATGCGGTCGTCGTCAAACCCGGCCTCGGCGCGACGGTCAGCCAGGCGGCGGTCAGCGCTTTGAACCTGGCCGGGCAGGGGCGGGGCGAGCGACTGAGGAACAGCGTGCGTCGGCGCTGGGCCGCGATCGAGGCCTGCGAGGTCACGCCCGGCGATCGCCTGAAAGGTGGATTGCAGGCGGCAGGCGCGGCGCTTGCAAAGCTGTCGGTCAAGACCACCCACCGTGTTTCGGCCTGAGACAGTCATGACCGCCACCCGCACCCGCTATTCCGGCCCGATCAAGGAAGCTCGAGTCCATCCGCATGGCCTGGTGGATCAGGGCTTTGCGACCGACGAGGCGCTGGCGGCCATGCTGGACCGCTATCCGGCGGAACTGTTCGACATCAATCTGTACGACTACGACGACGAGGATCAGGTTTCGCTGCGCACCGGTGCGCGCGGCCGGCTGAGCGGGGCAGAACTGCTGGCGGCCATCCAGCAGGGCCGGCTGTGGGTCAATCTGCGCGAGGTCGAGCGTGGCTGGCCCGAGCTGTGGGCCGCGGCCATGGTCGAGTTCAAGACGGTGCAGGCGGCCTATCCGGGGATGCGGGCGGTGACCAATGCGGGTCAACTCATCCTGTCGTCGCCGAAAGCCAGAGTGCCGTACCATTTCGATCCGGCGGGGGTGGTCCTGTTCCACATGCGCGGCCGCAAACGGGTTTTCGTGTACCCCGGCGACGAGGCGCATCTGCCCGAGCGCAATATGGAACAGGTGGTCACACGCCAGACGACCGAGGAATTGCCCTATGTGCGCGCCTTCGAAGCGGACGCCCAGATCATGGACCTTGAGCCGGGGGACGCCCTGACCTGGCCGCTGTATGCGCCGCACCGGGTCGAGAACCTGGATCGGTTCTGCGTGTCGCTGTCGATGGATTTCCAGACCTGGCCGTCGCGGTTCAGGAATGGGTCTCTCTATACCCACGCCGTGATGCGCAGCCGGGGAGGGCGTCCGCGCACGACCGACACCCTGTCCACGCCCGGCATGGCCGCACGCTGGGCCGCCTCTCTGGCGCTGAAGCGAATGGGGGCGATGAAGAGCCGGATCGCCACCTATGAGCGCGACTTCGAGCCCGAAATCGGCGTGGCCGACGGGGCGGGCGCACTAAAGGCCTGACGGGCGTTGTCTTACAAAGAGGTCATGACCTCGAGTTAAAGTGACTTCAGCGGACGATGGTCGCACCCTTTCCTCATCAACGGAGAGGGACAGACCCATGAAGTTCGCCATCGCATCCACCGCCGTCATCGCCGCCGCCCTGCTGAGCGTCCCGGCCCAGGCCAAGGCCAGCCCTGAAGTCGAGATCAGAAACGCCGTCGCCCGCGTCGTCGTGATCGTCGAGGACCGCGCCGATGTCGCCGTCGAGGTGACGCAGGGCAGTACGCGCCTGCCTGCGCTGCAAGTCCGGCGTCGCGGCGACGAGATCGAGATCGACGGCGGCCTGGGCGGTCGCCGCTTCAACGACGCCATCCGCAACTGCCGGTCCGGCCCCGCCGATGCGCGCCAGCCCGGTGACGGAGCCTCGGTCGAGGTCCGCGACCTGGGCCGCATCAATGTATCCGATGCACCGCTGATCATCGTCCGCTCGCCAAGGGACGTGAAGGTTTCGGCCGGCAGTGCCGTATTCGGGGCTGTCGGTCGCGGAGCTCGATCGGTCGAGCTGTCCAACGGCGGCTGTGGCGACTGGGTCGTGGCCAATACGGACGGGTCTCTCGACCTGTCGCTGGGCGGGTCGGGCGACATCCGCACCGGCACCTCCCGGTCGCTGGAGGCCTCGCTGGGCGGATCGGGCACGATCCGGGCCGGGGCTACGGGCGATCTGGACCTGTCGCTGGGCGGATCGGGCGAGGCCTGGGTCGCCGGCGTGAATGGCGAGGTCGACATCGCGATCGGCGGTTCGGGCGAGGTGTCCATCCCGCGCGGTCGGGCACAGACCTTCGAGGTGGCCATTGGCGGCTCTGGCGACATCGACTTCGGCGGCACCGCCGGGGATGTCAGCGTGGCCATTGCCGGCTCGGGCGACATCCGCATCGCCGAGGTGACCGGCACGGTGAGCCGAAGCATCGTCGGTTCAGGCGATATTCGCATCGGCCGCTGATGATCTGATGCGCGACCAAGAAAAAACCCCGGCAGATCGCTCCGCCGGGGTTTCCTGTATCGCTATGCCGTCAGGGCTTAGAGCGCCGGAGCGGTGAGCAGGCCACCGACGAGGCCGCCGATACCTGCGGCCGAACGGCCCAGGTCGGCACCCGAACGCTCGCGTGTCTGCAGGTCGCCGCCGAAGGAGAAGCGGAAGCCGACGGTAAAGGTGTCGGCTTGCAGGTCGAAGTCTTCCAATTCCGAATGGCCATAGTTGGCGGTCAGGCTGAAGCCGGTGTCGGCGAACTGGTATTCGGTGCCGATGTTGGCCTGCCAGCCATCGGTGTCGAAGCCGTCCAGATCGACCGTGGTGTAGCCTGCGCCGGCGTTCACGCGGAAGCCGGGCGTGATGTAATAGGCCGCGTCGCCACCCAGGCTCCAAATGTCGGCGTCCGAACCTTCGACCGTCTCATAGGCCAGCGAGCCCGTCAGGGTGATGGCATCCATATAGGCCTGGGCCTCGCCGCCGAAGCTCCAAAGGTTGGAGTCGCCCGCTTCCGTACCGCCGACGAAGCCGCCGACGCGAACGTTGCCGAAGTTGCGGCTGATGTGGACACGGCCGTCGATGGCGCTGTTGTCGCCGCCGGTCTCGCTGTCGAAGGCATAGCCGAAGGTCCCGTCCAGGGTCACGGTCCAGTCGGCGGTTACGGGCAGGGCGAAGGCGGCGTCGATGATGGCGCTTTCAGCTTCGCCTTCCAGGCCGAAAGCCTCGACTTCGGTGTTCTGATAGGTGATGCCCAGCGAGCCGACGCCGTCCTGGGCGACGGCAGGAGCGGCGGCGAGAGCGGCGACGGCGGCGGTTGCGAGAAACAGAGATTTCATTTTCTTGTCCTTGATGGGTCCCGTGGCTGAAACGCCTCGGTGGGCGGCGCGTCTACCAAGTGCTGCCTGTGATCCACCATTACAAACGTGTCATATAACAGCGACTTGCAAGGACCGTGGCCGCACGGTCACGCAATGTGGCACAGATGCGGCAATCGTGAGTGCGGATCATGTCGAGCACTTGAAAGCCGAAAGGATTTGCCACGTTGTGCCCCACCACGAAGGCCGAGATCGCCGTGCGGCGACCTCATCCAGACCGCGAACCTTGACCGTCACCGAACCAAACCGAAGATTCCGCATGAGACTCGTCCTGCCTTGGTTTCACCGCTTGACGGATGAGGACTCAATCGGCATAAGCCCCCACTCTTGTTGGACCGGCTGTGCACCTCGCTTGAGTTTGGGGTGCAGACGCGGTTCGCAGGAACGACCTCGGTACCCTGTTCTTTGCAGTGACCCAGGACTTCAGCGGCCTTCGCGGGTAACTGCGTGGGCCGATCGTTTTTGCGGACGTGCGTACTCTGAAGGCATTCGTGCCTGAAGACCTCCGGTCTTTGAAATGGTTCACAGGGACGCAGGTTCGCCTGCTTGGGAAATACGACCGATATGGATCAAAGCATCCGCATCAGGCTCAAGGCCTTTGATCACCGCGTCCTCGATTTTTCGACGCGCGAGATCGTCAACACGGCCAAGCGCACCGGCGCGACCGTTCGCGGTCCGATTCCGCTGCCGACCCTGATCGAAAAATTCACCGTGAACCGCTCGCCGCACGTCGACAAGAAGTCGCGCGAGCAGTTTGAAATCCGCACGCACAAGCGTGTCCTCGACAT
>CALROO020000054.1:0-8247 GCA_943369795.1 Rhizobium sp. Q54
CGCGCCAGAGCCGCATCCACGCCTTCGGCGGCGAAGGCGGCGGCCACCGCTTCGCCGAGCGCGGTCTTCAAGTCGGTCATTGTGCGGCGGGAGCCGTGCCGGCGTTGACGCGGAAACGGCTGCCGGTGCGGTTGAACTCCGCCATTTCCTGGGTGACGTCGAAGCCAACCAGAATCTCGAAATTGGAGCCGGAGACGGTGACGTCCTTGCGCGGGATGACGATGGTCTTTTCTTCGGTCACCGAAGCCGTCTGGGAACCATCGAAATTGACCGGCAGATCAAAATATTCCTTGGCCAGCACCGCGCTGTTCCGCTCGGTCAAGGCGATCCAGTAGCGATAGGTCCGCTGGTCACCGCTGGCCTGGGGTCCACGCCCCAGGTTGAACAGCACGTCCATCTGAACGGTGATCGGCTCGTCGTCGCGGTAGCTGCAGCCGGCGGTCACGCCCTCGATCTCGCCCGTGAAGCCGACATTGGCGGTGGCGGCGCGGTTATCGGCCAGCTCGACATAGCGCGCGGCATCATACAGGACCTTCACATAGGGGCAGGGTCCGGCATTGGCGCGCTGGCGCAGCGGCGCGATCCGCGGGCGACGGCTGCGGTTTCCTTCGGCCTCCTGCTCCGGACGTTCCTGACCACGCTGGCCCGGTTGCTGCTGCCCGGGAATCTGGGCTGCGGCGGGAAGCGCGATCGCCAGCAGGGAGACGGCGACAAGGGACGTGAGGACGCGACGCATCAAGGCAATATCCGACTGCGAAAGAGACGCGCATCCCCGGCCGGTCTGCGACCCGTCAACGCTGGTGCGTGATAGCGGCTAAAGCGAGGCGCGGCAAACGGGCCGCACCGATACATGGAGTGGCGGCAAGGCTTGCGAACGACTAGGTTGGGCGCATGAACGCCCACGCGATCCCGAAACGCGCCCTGACCGTGCGCATGGCCACACCGCGCGGCTTCTGCGCCGGTGTGGATCGGGCCATCCAGATCGTGGAGCGAGCGATCGAGAAATTCGGCGCACCCGTCTACGTCCGCCACGAGATCGTGCACAATCGCCATGTCGTGGATCGGCTGAAGGCGATGGGGGCGGTTTTCGTCAAGGAACTGGACGAATGCCCGGATGACCGGCCCGTTGTCTTCTCGGCCCATGGCGTGCCCAAGTCGGTGCCGGCGACAGCGAGGGCGCGCGACCTGCTGTTTCTGGACGCGACCTGCCCGCTCGTCTCCAAGGTTCACATCGAGGCCGAACGGCATCACGCCAATGGCAAGCACATCATCCTGATCGGCCATGCCGGTCATCCCGAGGTCGTCGGGACGCTGGGCCAATTGCCGGACGGCGCGATCAGCCTGGTCGAGACGGTGGAGGATGCGCAGGCGTTCCAGCGTCCGGGCGACCAGCCGCTGGCCTATGCCACCCAGACCACCCTGTCGCTGGACGACACCGCCGAGATCGTGCGGACGCTCAAAAGCCGGTTCCCGGAACTGCCCGACCCGCACAAGGAAGACATTTGCTACGCCACCACCAACCGTCAGGAAGCGGTCAAGCAGTTGGCTGACGGATCGGATCTGGTGCTGGTGGTGGGGTCGAAGAACTCGTCGAACTCCGTGCGGCTGGTCGAGGTGGCATTGCGGGCCGGAGCGGCGGATGCCCGGTTGATCGACGACGCATCCCAGATCGACTGGTCGTGGTTCGATGGCGTCGATGTGGTCGGGGTTACGGCAGGTGCGTCCGCCCCGGAGCCTCTGGTCGAGGGCGTGGTTGACGCCCTGCAGCGGAAGTTCGACGTCGTCGTCGCCGACGATCCCGGCGAGCGCGAGACCGTGATCTTCAAACTGCCCCGGGCGCTCGCCGACTGAGATCGGTCAGTTCGGCGTGTTCTGCTCGCCACCCGAAAGTTTGGCGGCCTCTTCCGGAGAGGCGGGTGCCGCAACATCGGCTGCGGTCGCGTCTTCCATGGCTTCCGGTGCCGGCGTGATGCCACCGTCGGTCGGCAAGGCGGCAGGGCCACCCATCGACGGCGCGGTCGAGGACTGGATTTCCTCCTGAGGCGGCGCGGCAACCGGTTCCTCGGCGGCGGGGGTGCAGGCGGCGAGGGTTAGCGCGATGGCGCTGACGGCGGAGGCGGCGGCGAGCAGGCGCATTCGGAATTCTCCCTTTGGATCGATCGACGTTAGGCGAGGAACGTCACAATCGCCACCGGGTTGCGTGGAGCTCAATCCCCGACGAAGTCCTGGGCGAACTCGGGGGTGTCGCCGTCCTCGATCGGATCCTCGTCGTCGGCGGTGCCGCGCGATGGGTCCGGCACCTCAAAGCCCGTCGGCAGGGACAGGTCCAGCAACCCGGCGGCCTTCATGTCGGCGGCACCGGGCAGGTCATACAGGCTCGCCAGACCGAAATGCTCCAGGAACCGGTCGGCGGTGGCATAGGTGACCGGGCGGCCCGGCGTGCGGCGACGCCCACGCAGCCGCACGAACCCCATCTCCAGCAACAGGTCCAGCGTCCCGCGCGAGATGGAGACGCCGCGCACGCTCTCGATCTCGGCGCGGGTCACGGGCTGGTGGTAGGCGATGATGGCCAGGGTCTCCAGCGCGGCCTTGGACAGGCGGCGCGGCTCCTCGCGCTCCTCGGTCATCAGGAAGGACAGGTCCGGCGAAGTGCGGAAACGCCAGCGGTCGGCGACGCATTCCAGCTCGACGCCGCGTCCCTCGTAGCGGGCGCGCAGGCCCGCGATGGCCTGGCCGACGTCGGAGCCTTCCGGCAGACGGCGCGCGATCTCGGCGGCGGACAGGGGACCGGCGGCGGCGAACAGCAGGGCCTCCACCCGACGTTCGATCTCGGCCTCGTCGGGAGCGAAGCGGAGATCGGTCACGGCGTCAGCTCCAGCGGCATCCCTGCCCCGCGCCGCTTGAGCCACAGGTCGGCGAAGGCCGCGTCCTGGCGCACGTCCATCGCGCCTTCCTTGACCAGTTCGAGACTGGCCGACAGGGTCGAGGCCAGATAGCTGGCCTGGGACGGCCCCTCCCCTTCGGCCTCGGGGGCGACGCGGTCCAGCGGGGTCCAGTCGGCGAGGCGGGGCAGGATGTCGCGCAGCCAGTCGCGGGCCTCCTCCAGAGCGAACGCCTCGACCCGCTGGGTCGGATTGTAGTGACGGGCCTGTTCGCGGCGGCGCTGGGTCACATAGGCGTTCATCAGATCGTACAGGCTGGCGTCGATACGGTCGGACGGCACGATGACCGTGGCCTGGGGGTCGCCGCGGGTGAAGACGTCGCGTTTCAGCTGGGGCCGAGCCTGGAGGGCGTCGGAGGCACGGCGCATGGCCTCCAGCTTTTGCAGGCGGAAGGCCAGGGCGGCGGCCATTTCCTCGGCGGGCGGTTCGTCGCCCTTGCCCTTTTCGGCGCGGGGGAGGAGCAGGCGCGACTTCAGATAGGCCAGCCAGGAGGCCATCACCAGATAGTCGGCGGCCAGCGAGAAATTGCGACGGCGCGCCTCGTGCACGAAGGCCAGATACTGTTCGGCCAGGGTGGTGATCGATAGCTTCAGCAGATCGACCTTCTGCGTCCGGGCCAGGGCCAGAAGGACGTGCAAGGGCCCTTCGTAACCGTCCAGATCCACCACGAAGGCCTCGCGCGCATCGATGCTCTCGGCGGCGGTGAAGTCGAGGTTGGGCTGGAAGGCGTCGGTCATGTTTTAGGGCCTACCGCCCTTCGGGCTACTTGAGGCCGTTTTCGGGGGACTTAAGACCGGGGCTTGCGCCTCCCCCACGTCCGGTCCCTGGGCCGGGTCGAAACGACCCTTCAAGGCAGCGTGAAAACGGGCGCGGGCGTCGGCGACGTCCAGCGGTTCGGGCGTGTGGACGATGCGGGCGAGCGCCGCGTCGGCACGGCGGCGCGATACCCCTTTCAGCTTGCCGACACCCTCGACGACCGCCTGCATCTCGGCCATGTCGCCGTTCCAGTGGACGACGATGTCGCAACCGGCCTTCAGCGCCGCGCGAGCGCGGTCGGTCAGGCTGCCGGACAGGGCCTGCATGGTGAGGTCGTCGGACAGGATCAGGCCGCCAAAACCCAGATGATCCCGCATCATCCGGATCGCCTTCTTCGACGTCGTGGCAGGGCGCTTCTTGTCGATGGCGTCGAAGACGACATGGGCCGTCATGGCGATCGGCATGTCCGACAGGGCCTTGAACGGCGCAAAATCCCAGGCGTCCAGCGTCGCCCAGTCGGCATGGACCGTCGGCAGTTCCTTGTGGCTGTCGGCGAAGGCCCGGCCGTGGCCCGGCATGTGTTTGATCACCGGCAGGACGCCCCCCGCCAACAGCCCCTCGGCGGCAGCGCGGCCCAGCTGGGTCACGGTCGCGGGATCGGTGGCGTAGGCCCGGTCGCCGACGATGTCGTGCGCGCCCGGCACCGGCACGTCCAGCACCGGCACGCAGTCCACCGTGATCCCAAGCGCCTTCAGGTCATGGGCCATCAGCCGCGCGCCCAGCCGCACCAGTTCGCGGGCGCTGGAAGGATCGTTGACGGCCTTCAGATAGGCGCTGCCCGGCGGATATTTGGGCCAGTGCGGCGGACCCAGACGCTGGACCCGCCCTCCCTCCTGATCGATCAGAATCGGGGCGTCAGGATCATCGACAGCGTCGCGCAGGGACTGGACCAGGGCGCGGACCTGATCGGGGTTGTCGACATTGCGACGGAACAGGATGAAGCCCCACGGCTTCGTCTGCGCGAAAAAGGCGCGCTCGACCTCGGTCAGCGTCAGGCCCAGACAGCCGAAGATGACGGCGGTGGTCACCCGTCAGCGCACCAGACAGTCGCCGCCACCGGCCTTGATGGCGGCGCAGAAGGCTTGCGCGCTCTCGCGGCTCAGGCCGGTGAAGGTGGTGCGATAGACGGTGGTGCCGCTGGAGGTGGTGACCTCCTGAACGCGTTTCTCGGCGACGCGGGCGAACTGCGGATAGCGACCGGCCAGGGCCGCGTATTCGCGATCGGCGGCGGCGGTGGAGGCGAAGGCCCCGATCTGGACGCCGCTGGTGCCGCCGCTGGCGGCGGAGGGCGCAGGCGCGGGCGTCGCCTTGGGCGCGGCAGGGGCCGGCGTCGCGGCCGGTGGAGCCGAGGTGACGACGCGGGCCGGGGGCGGTGTGGCGACCTGGGTCTCGACCGGCGCGATGGGGCGCGGGGCCGGACGCGGCATCACCTCTTCGGGCGGAGGCACGAAGGTCGGGGCAGTCTCCGCCACCTCGGGCGCGTCGCGATACAGGCCGACCCCTTCTTCCGGATCGATCGGCTGGGCCTCGATCGGCGCGTCCACGGTAAGGGCACCGACAGGCGTACCGACGGCAGGCGGCGCATCGGTCGAGGCGCGCAGGCCGGAGCGGTAATACAGCACCACCGCCACGATCAGGGCCAGCAGCACCACGGCGCTGACGATCAGGGTCACGGGCGGGGCCTTGGCGGCGGGCGGACGCCGCGCGTCTAAGCCGCCGCGATTGAACGGCAGGTCGTCGTCGGTCGGGGGCGTATAGGCACCGCGGTCGTTCGAGCGGTTGTTGTCGTCGTGGGACATGATCGCGTTCCGTCAGGCGACCGGACCCGAATCGGCCCCGTCTCCCCCAGTCTAACCCGCCACCCGCGCTTTCCGAATCACAGATCGAGGGCGACGTCGAGGCTGAAAAGCTTGCGATGTTCCTGAACCGCATACCGGTCGGTCATGCCGGCGATATAGTCGCAAACGGCACGGGCGCGTTTGTGCGTGTCGTCGGTCGCGGCCTTCCTGGCCCATTCGGTCGGCATGACCTCGGGCTCGGCCATGAACAGCTGGAACATCTCGGCCAGGATCCGTCGGGCCTGCGACCGGGTGCGGTTGACGCGGTAGTGACGATACATCCGCTGGAAAAGAAAGGCCCGCAGCACCCCTAGGTCGGCCATCATGGCATCGGAAAACTGCACCAGCGTCCGGCCCGCCCCACGCACGTCGTCCGCGGACGCTATGGCATGGGCGGCCAGCCGCCGCTCGGTCTCGGCCAGCACGTCCTCGACCAT
Source organism: Rhizobium sp. Q54 (assembly GCA_943369795.1). Taxonomy (GTDB): domain Bacteria; phylum Pseudomonadota; class Alphaproteobacteria; order Caulobacterales; family Caulobacteraceae; genus Brevundimonas. The sequence continues at coordinate 6,034 of CALROO020000054.1, forward strand.
GACCCCGATCATGCGGCGCACGGCCTCCATTCGGGTCATGCGCGGATCCAGATGCGGCCAGTCGCCTCGCACCCTATGCAGAACCGGACCGATCAGAGGCACGTCGGCCAGGTCGGCCAGGGTGAACAGTCCCGCCTGGATGCCGTCGTCCACGTCGTGATTGTTGTAGGCGATATCGTCGGCGATCGCCGCGCACTGGGCCTCCAGCGAGGCGAAACCGTCCAGCCCCAGATCCCAGTCGGACCGGGTATCCGCCGCATGGTCGGCGATGGCGCGCCACGACGGGCGATCCAGCAGATGGGCGACCGGACCATTGTGCTTGACCACCCCCTCCACCGTTTCCCACGACAAGTTCAGGCCCTGAAACGCGGGATAGCGCTCTTCCAGCTTGGTCACGACGCGGAAGGTCTGGACATTGTGATCGAACCCGCCCCAAGGCTCCATCCGGGCCTGCAGCTCGTCCTCGCCCGCATGACCGAACGGCGGATGACCCAGGTCGTGGGCCAGGGCGACGGTCTCGGCCAGGTCGGTGTCGAGCCGCAACGCATGGGCCAGCGATCGCGCGATCTGGGCCACCTCCAGACTGTGGGTCAGGCGGGTGCGATAGTGATCGCCTTCATGCGCGACGAAGACCTGGGTCTTGCCCTTCAGGCGGCGGAAGGCGGTGCAGTGGATGATGCGGTCGCGGTCGCGGGCGAAGGCATTGCGCGTGCGGCTGACCGGCTCGGGCACCAGACGACCGCGCGAGGCGTCGGGGTCGGAGGCGAACGGCGCGCGGGCGATCAGCAGGCTCAAGGTTTTTCCGATACGCGATGGGCCTTTGCGATCGACCCTGCCCGCTCCATATAGGTCGGTGTGAGCACCGTCCAATCGCCCCCGCTGGAACTGAAGATCGCGACGCGCGCGCCGGAAGGCATCGTGCTGTCGGCCAGCGCGGCCAAGCGACTGGCGAAACTGGGCGAGATCGAGGGCCACCCCGTCATGCTGCGGGTCGCGGTCGAGGGCGGCGGCTGTTCGGGGTTCCAGTACCAGATGGACCTGGTCCAGACCGCCGAGGCCGACGACCTGCGGATCGAGACGGATGGTCAGGCGGCGCTGGTCGATCCGGTGTCGGTTCCGTTCCTGAAGGGATCGGAGATCGCCTGGATCGACGAACTGGCCGGATCGCAGTTCGTGATCCGTAATCCGAACGCCGCGACCAGCTGCGGCTGCGGGGTCAGCTTCTCGATCTGATCCGGGCTCGCGCCACGGCCCAGACGATCGCGGCGACGGCGGTTCCCAACAGGACGGCGCCCACGACGTCCCACGCCCCGTCGCCCAGCAAGGCTCCGAACAGGCCGATCAGGCTCAGCACGGCCAGCAAGGTGGGCAGACCGAAGATTGCCGCAAGGCTCAGCCGGTGCTTGGTCACGCGGGCCGCCCCCGCTTCTTGAGCCAGAGATAGACGCCCGATCCGAGGACGACGATCGTCGCCAGATCCAGCAGCGCCCACAGGATCTTCAGCGGCAGCCCGCCGTAGTCCCCGAAATGCAGCGGCTGCGACAGGGACAGCAGGCTGACGTACCAGGGCACGGGCGCGACCGCCGTCAGCTGGCCCGTCCGCGCATCGATCAGGGCCGGCTTGGTCAGATGGGTCGTCAGCGGCGTGTCGCCGTGGAAGAAAACCGCATAGTGGTGGTCGGTCGAATAGTCCGATCCCGGAAACGCCACGAACTGCAGCGCCATGCCCGGCAGCGCCGCCTTGGCCCGTTCGACGGCGGCATCCAGCGACGCCCGTTCTCCCGCCGCGACTGGCGCGTCATAGGCGACGGTCAAGTCTTTGAGCGCCGTATCCTTCCAGTGGGCGATGATCGGCACCGACAGGGTGTTCACCACCCCCGTCACCCCCACGACCAGCACCCAGGCGGCGGTCACGATGCCCAGCAGATTGTGATAGTCCAGCCAGCGCGTCCGCGCCGCCTTCTCGACCCGCACCGTGCCGAACGGCAGCCGCCGCATAAAGGGTGCATACAGGACCACGCCCGACACCACCGCGACCACCAGCAATACGCCCATGGCACCGAGGAACAGCATGCCCGGCAGACCCAGGAAAATGTCGGTGTGGAGTTGCAGCAGAAATTCCGTGATCGGATGCCCCGCGACCGGGGGCGCGGGTTCGCCGCTGGTCTGGTCGATCGGATGGAAGCTGTAGACCCCGGCCGGACCGACGGGCGC
>CALROO020000055.1:0-7580 GCA_943369795.1 Rhizobium sp. Q54
CCCAGGCCTTGTGCAGGTCAGGCTCATCGCGGCCCTTGTCAGCCTCCGGCGGCGCGGCACCATCCGCGTCGGGGGCCTTGGCCGTGGTGACCATGGCGGCCACGCCCTGTGGTGTCACCACCGTATCGACCGCGCCCGAGATGAACATGGGGCCCAGCATGGTGGCCAGACCACCCAGATTGTTCTCGACCACGCGCGGGTCGTTGCGCATCTCGGCGACCAGCAGGTCGTTCAGCTCGCCCTTCATGCTTTCGCGCAGGGCGGGGAAGTCGACCAGCCGCTCCAAGGCGGCCTCGTCCCCCCGTTCGGCGGCGCGGATGATGGCCTGGCCGGTCAGGACGGGCGCTGCGGCCCAGTAGACGACAAGGCCGATGACGCCGGCGATCACAACACCGGTAAGCAACTTCTTGATCATGGGTTCCTCTGGCGTCGAAACGCCCCCTGACGGTCAGGGTTGCCAGAAGTCGAGGCAGTGCGCCAGAGGCGGGGCTCAGGGCGTCGGTACGGGCGCAGTCGGCATAGCGGGCTCGGCAGGCGGCAGGCCGATGTGCACCAGCCGCCAGTCGAACGGGCCCTTGCGCTCGAAGGTGAAGATGGTCTGGGCCTTCGATGGATCGCGCACCGCCAGCCGCGTGCGGTTCACGCCCCAATAGGCCAGGCGCGGCAGGGGGTCACGGCGGTCGGCCGAGACGCCGACACTGCGCGACGCGCTCCGGCCCTCACCTCTCGTCAGGGCTGCGAGCGCTGCGGGGCTCAGAAAGAGGTCGGGGTTTGGCCGGGCCGCGGCGGGACGCACCTGTTCGAACTGGCGTCGCATGGCCTCGAGGGGATTTTCGAGAAATGACGGCGCGGGCGCGACGATCGCGGCGTTGCCCTCACCCAGTTGCGGACGCAGGCTGCGGCGCACCTCGGCAAAGTCGATCAAGCGGACGAGGCCCTGTTCGTCGCGCGCATCCGCCGCCGACCGGATGCCATAGAAGGCCACGACCGGGGCTACGAAGAAGCTGACCCCCGCCACGATGACGGCCAGCAGCAGAAGATTGCGGATCAGTCGGCCCAAGTGCTCGCCCTCTTTGCCTCCACAAGCGGAAGCGTGACCACAACGCGCCGTCCTTAGACCCGTTCAAACACGAACCCCGCCGGACGCAAATCCGGCGGGGTTGAATGACGTCTCGCGCTCAAGCAGCGAGCCACCGCGTGGCGAGCGATAGCGCAAAAAGAGCTCAAGCAGCGAGCCACCGCGTGGCGAGCGGTAGCGCAAAAAGGAGCTCAAGAAGCGCGCCACCGCGTGGCGAGGGGTAGCGCCCTAAATCAGGCCGCCATCGCCTTGGTCAGGTTCTCGGCGACCTTGTCGATGAAGCCTTCGGTGGTCAGCCAGCCTTGCTGATCGCCGACCAGCAGGGCTAGGTCCTTGGTCATGTGACCGGCCTCGACCGTCTCGACCACGACCCGCTCCAGGGTCTCGGCGAAGGTGGCCAGTTCGGCGTTGTCGTCCAGCTTGGCCCGGTGCGCAAAACCGCGCGTCCAGGCGTAGATGGAGGCGATGGAGTTGGTCGAGGTGGCCTCGCCCTTCTGATGCTGGCGATAGTGGCGGGTCACGGTGCCGTGGGCGGCTTCCGATTCCAGCACCTTGCCGTCCGGCGTCATCAGGACCGAGGTCATCAGGCCCAGCGAGCCGAAGCCCTGGGCCACGATGTCGGACTGGACGTCGCCGTCGTAGTTCTTGCACGCCCAGACGAAACCACCGGACCACTTGATGGCCGCGGCCACCATGTCGTCGATCAGACGGTGCTCATAGGTCAGGCCCTTGGCCTTGAAGTCGGCCGCGAATTCCTTGTCGAAGACGTCCTGGAAGATGTCCTTGAAGCGACCGTCATAGGCTTTCAGGATCGTATTCTTGGTCGACAGATAGACCGGATAGTTGCGCTGCAGGCCGAACGAGAAGCTGGCGCGGGCGAACTCTGTGATCGAGTCATCCAGATTGTACATGCCCATGGCCACGCCGGCCGAGGGGAAGTCGAAGACCTCATAGTTCTGCTCTTCGCCATTGGCACCGACCCACTTCATGGTCAGCTTCCCGGGACCGGGCACCAGGAAGTCGGTGGCCTTGTACTGGTCGCCAAAGGCGTGACGGCCGACGACGATGGGCTGGGTCCAGCCGGGCACCAGGCGCGGCACGTTCGAGCAGATGATCGGCTCGCGGAAGACGACGCCGCCGAGGATGTTGCGGATCGTGCCGTTGGGCGACTTCCACATCTTCTTCAGGCCAAACTCCTGAACGCGGGCCTCGTCTGGCGTGATGGTGGCGCACTTCACGCCGACGCCGTGCTTCTGGATGGCCTTGGCCGCGTCGATCGTCACCTGGTCGTCGGTGGCGTCGCGGTTTTCCATGCCCAGATCGTAATAGTCCAGCTCGAGATCCAGGAACGGGAAGACCAGCTTGTCCTTGATCATCTGCCAGATGATGCGGGTCATTTCGTCGCCGTCGATGTCGACGATAGGATTGGCGACCTTGATCTTGGCCATGCGCTGCTTGCCTCTGACTGATGGGGAGTTAGGCGGGCGGTATAGCGGTCGGGGGCGCGGGCGCAAACCCCGGCGGTTCATCAGGCGAGGCCAGCGTTAACCCTGCCTCGAAAAAGTCGCCCACGGCCAAGGTGAACGCCGACAGTCTGGCACCGTTCTGTTGCCATGAACGTGCCTGGTGGTCCTCCGATGGACGAAGAGATGAAGCGGCTGGTCGATCGATGGGTCGCGGTTTTTCTGGAAATGCCGGTCCTGCTGGACGCCAGTCTGATGCGGCCCATGCTGGCCGAGGCCGAGCGTCGGCTGGCCGAAGAAGCCGAGGCCGCCGGAAGGAAGATGGCGGCGATCACCCGCTGAACGCTTGATCTCCATCGGCGTTGATCCGTCAGATCATTACGCAGGACCCGATCATGACCGAGAAAACCTTCAAGGCCGGCGACGCCGTCAAATGGGACCACAGCCAGGGCACGACCAAGGGCAAGGTGGTCAAGAAGATCACCAGCCCGACGAAGATCAAGGGTCACAAGGTCGCCGCCTCCAAGGACAATCCCGAATACGTCGTCAAGAGCGACAAGACGGGAGCCAAGGCCGCGCATAAACCCTCCGAACTGCGCAAGGCCTGACGCATCGTCAGAAACGGGCAGCTTGCGTCCGATCGGCGACTGCTGAAGGCTGCCAGGATCGACCCTAACGCCTGGAAACCCTGCCATGACGTCCCGCCACGCCTGCATATTCAGCCTTGCCCTGCTCGGCCTGGTCGCTTGCGGGGACGCGGGCCGTTCCGAGGCGAACACGCCGTCAGCCAAGGCAGCATCCGGTGCCGATGCCGCGACAGCCGCTGCGGCCACTGCGCCAGTCCCCAGCGTGACCCGCACCTTCGGCAACTGGACGGCCGTCTGCAACAATGCCAACGACTGCTGGGCCTATGCGACCGCAGAGGATTTCGGCAGTGGCTGGGTTCTGTTGAACTACCCCGCTGGCCCCGCCGGCCAGGTCGAGGTCAGGGTCGGCGACTGGAGCGATACGCCGGGTCCGTTGCGCCTGTCGATCGACGGTCAGGCCATCGGGGCTGCGGCCACGCAGAGATCCGAAGGCGGCGATGGGGCCATGATCGACCGGTTCGACGACCTGCCCGACTTCATCGCCCGACTGGGACAGGGCCGGACACTGGCGGTGCAGAGCGCTGACCCCGACAGCGCGCCCTCCATTTCCTTGCAGGGGGCGGCCGCGGCCTTCCTCTGGATCGATGAGCGGCAGGGCCGTCTGGGCACAACCACGGCCCTGGCTCGCCGGGGGGATCGTCGGGCCGACAGCGTCCCGACAGCTCCGGCGCTGCCGGTCGTCAGGGCCGCCCCTGCGGTTTCCCAGGCGGGACTGTCAGACGACCCGATCCTGCCCGCCGGCCTGGAGGCCCTGGCCCAGGTCAAGGCCTGCCGGGCCGACATGGACTGGGGCAACGGAGCGGGAGTCCAGAAGAACGACCACGTCGCACGCCTCGACGGGGACACCCTGCTGTGGTCGGTCCTGTGCTTTCGCGGGGCCTATAACGAAGGGCACCGGTTCTTCCTCACGGGCAACGAGGGTCAGAACCCGCGCCCAGTGCTGTTCCGCTCGACCGATCAGGAGGGTGAAGACGCTGGTCAGGACGATGACTACATCCTGATCAATGCGGGCTATGACCCCGAGACGCGCACCGTTTTCTCCTTCAGCAAGGGCCGGGGCCTTGGCGATTGTGGCGCGGCCTATGTCTGGACCTGGACGGGGCGTGAATTCACCCTGACCGAAGAGCGCGTGATGCAGAAATGCGCCGGTCTGTGGCCCGACCTGTGGCCGACGACCTGGCGGTCGCGCGAAGGATAACGGGCGAGGTCGGAGAGGGGGCACGAACCCCGCCCGGGCCGCATGCGCGACCTATCGATCTACGAGACGACGCTCCATGCGGATGCGGTCCTCGGCATTCTGGTGCAGCCAGCGCAGGATGGCGTTCATCCATCCCCAGTTGGCTTCCTTATGAGTGCGATGCATTTCTTCCATGTCAGCCTCCTTGCTGGTGTTACTTCCATGACCACAAGATGGGCTTGACAAGCGTGGCGGACAAATCAGAAGTCGGCACGTCAACATAAGGTGACCTTATGCCCGATCCGCTCGCCGGAATTCCTCTGGCCTCCATCCGAGTGTTCGAGGCGGCGGCCCGTCTGCGCAGCTTCACCCGCGCCGCGGAAGAACTGGGCATGACCCAGGCGGCGGTCAGTTGGCAGATCAAGGCCCTGGAGACCAAGCTGGGTCAGAGCCTGTTTCGCCGCCTGCCCCGAGAGGTGGCCCCGACAGAGGCGGGCGAGCGGCTGTCGCGTGCGACCACTGAGGCGATGATCCTGTTGCGCCGGGCGGTGACCGACCTGATGGAGGCGGATGAGGGCATTCTGTCGATCACCACCCTGGCGACCCTGGCGACCCAGTGGCTGGCCCCGCGCCTGGGTGCGTTCCAGCTGGCCAATCCGGGGCTGGCGGTGCGGCTGGATACGGCTCCGCATCTGGTCGATCTGACGCGCGAGGGGTTCGACGTGGCGCTGCGGACCGGCTCGGGCGACTGGCCGGGACTGGAGAGCGTTCGGCTGCTGCCAGCCACCTTCACGCCGGTGTGCAGCCCGGCGATGGCCCAGCGGCTGGACCTGAAGACGCCGGTTGACCTGCTGGCGGCTCCGCGCATTGGCCTGGACAGCGAATGGTCGGCCTGGTTCGCCGCCGCCGGGGTCGAGGCCCCGACGCGTGCGGCCCTGACCCTGACGGCCGACCATCAGGCGCTGGAGGTGGCGGCGGCCATGGGCGGCCAGGGCGTGGCCCTGGCCTCGCCCATCCTGTTCCGTCGAGAGATCGCGGCGGGCCTGCTGGTCAGGCCCTTCGCGCAGACCGTGCCCCTGACGGCCGGCTACTGGCTGTGCTGGCCGACGGATCGCAGGCGGTCGCGCAAGATCGTGCGCTTCCGCGACTGGCTGGTCGCGGAAGCGCGAGACGAGGCGGCGTTGATGCTCGACTAGGCCGGCTGTGTCGCCGTCCACTGCCCGACGACGTCGGCTAGCACCTCCAGCGGCATGCCGCCCGACGCCAGGGCCGTGTCGTGGAAGCCCTTGATGTCGAACCGGTCGCCCAAGGCTGCACGGGCCTGATCGCGCAGGCGCAGCCATTCGGTATGGCCGATCTTGTAGCTGGAGGCTTGGCCTGGCCAGACACAGTAACGCTCGACCTCGGTGGTCACGCTGGATTCCTGATCGCCCAGGGTATCGACCATGTAGCGGATGGCCTGCTCGCGGCTCCACCGCTTGTGGTGCAGGCCGGAATCGACGACCAGGCGCACGGCGCGGAACAGCAGGGACTGCAGATAGCCCAGTTGGCCCCAGGGATCGCCTTCATAGACCCCCATCTCGTCGGCCAGTTGCTCGGCATACAGACCCCAGCCCTCGGAATAGGCCGAGAAGCCCAGGATGCGGCGGATCATCGGGATCCCTTGCGCCTCGGTCTGGATGGCGATCTGGAAATGGTGACCCGGCACGGCCTCGTGATAGGTCAGGGTCGGCAGGGTCCATTTGGGCCATTCCGCTGTGTCGCGCAGGTTGATGTAATAGGCTCCGGGCCGCGTCCCATCCAGCGACGGCCCCTGATAGTAGCCGCCTGGGGCACCGGCCTCGATGGCAGGCGGGACACGACGGATATCGACCGTGGACTTGGGAAGATTGTTGAACATCTCGGGCAGACGGGCCTGCATGGCCTCGGTCTGGGCGTTCAGGGCTTCCAGAAGCTCAGCCTTGCCCGCATCGGTGTTGGGATAGACGAACTGCGGCTCCTTGCCGAGCGCGGACAGCCGCGCCCCTACCGTGCCCTCGCTGCGGCCCTCGGCCTTCAGGATGGCATCCGCGCGCGCCGTGATCTCCGCCACCTGGGCCAGACCCAGTTCATGGACTTCGTCGCCGCTCAACGACGTCGTCGTATAGTTGCGGATACCGAAGGCGTAGTAGCCGTCGGCATTGGGCAGCCGCCAAACGCCCGCATCATGCGTGGCCGTCGGATGCTGGCCCTCCAGCAGGGTGATCTGGCGATCCGTCGCGGGATAGATGCGGTCGGCGACGATGGCGGTGGCGCGGGCCGCCCAGTCGCCGGCCAGCCCCTTCTCGCCCGTACGCCGCACCAGCGAGCCGACCAGCCCGTTCTCGGCCGGAGCCGGCTCCTTGAACGATCGCAGTTGCGCCACTGTGCGATCCAGCACGAAGTCCGGCGGCACAACGCCCTTGGCGATATCGGCGGTGACCAGCGCCGTCTCCTGATCCATCAGCTCTGCCATGCCCTCCAGACGCGACAGATAGGCCTCGGCATCCTCGACCGTCTCGATGGTGTGCATGGTGTCGAGGAAGTCGGGGATGTCACGGTAGGCCCCGCCCAGCTGATGCAGCCAGTAGGGATTGGCCCCGGCCCTATTGCCGAAGTCATAGCGGTCATACCCCATGACCTGGGTGCCGCCGGCATACAGCAGGGTCGCCAGATTGACCGCGTCCATACCGGTAAGCTTGGAGGCGTCGATGGCCTCCAGATCGGCCTGAGCCTTGCGCGTCATGGCTTCGTTGCGCGCCAGCGCCTCGGGGCTGAGGCTGTCGAGCTGACGCTTGGCCGCAGCGTTCTCGCCCTTGTCGAGACCCAGATAGGTGGCCAGGAAAGGCGATGCCGCGAGGTTCTCGGCGAAGATGCGATCCAGCAAGGCGTTCAGCTTTGCGGCCTCGGCGGGGTCCGAGGCGGACGGCATGGGCGGCGCGGCGGTCGCGACCCCCGATGCGGCCAACGCGGCCCCGGCGGCGGCGAAGGCAAGAAGGTGGCGGCGGTGCAGCATGTCGATCTCCCGAAAATCCCGTGGCGGTAGGAACGACGTTCAGAGCCGTCTGGCAAGCGCGTTTGTCCCTAGTCCCCCCGCAGCTCCTGCTTGACCCGTTCGGCCAGGGTCTTGATGTCCAGCGGCTTGGGCAAGAAGGAGACGCCGGTTTCGTCCTGCAGCAGATCCGAGAAGTCGCTCT
>CALROO020000056.1:0-7254 GCA_943369795.1 Rhizobium sp. Q54
TGGTGACGCTCACCACCGGCCGATCCTCGTCGAAGCTCATGAAGGCTGCGACCTCGCCCGCCTCCCGCGACAAGGCGACGGCCAGCACCTGATCGAGATTGAGCCGGGGTCCATCCGGATTGGCGGGTGCCCAGGCCTCGGCCAGCAGCAACTCATCCAGTTCATGCGCGAAGACCAGCGGCAATCCCGTGACGCAGAGCATCAGCAGGAACACGGTCGAGACCAAGCTCGACCATTTGTGCACCCAGCTCCACGTGCGGATCGTCCGCGCCTTCATGCCGATCCGATCACGTCAGAACGATCGCGTCAGGCTGAGCGCATACAGCCCGCGCGAACCGTAAAAGCACTGAACTGACGACGTGCATCGCGACAGATAGGTGTGGTCGAACAGGTTGGACGCCGTGGCCTGAATGCGCCAGTCGGCGACGTCATAGTGAACCACGGCGTCCCACAGGGTGCTGGAGGGCGTCTCCCAGAGATTGGCTCCGTCGCCAAAGCTGGGCCCCATATAGCGGACGCCGAGACCGGCTCCGAGGCCAGCCAGCGCGCCTGTCTGGATCGTGTAGTCGGCGAACAGCGAAGCCTTGTGCTCGGGCGTCACGGTCAATTGTTGCCCGAGGTCCGCTCCGTTCGAACGGGTGACTTCGGAATCCGTGTAGCCATAGGAGGCGTTCAGGCTGAGCCGATCGTAGAAGCGGGCAGTGGCCTCGATCTCCAGCCCCTTCACCTCGACCTCGCCCGTCTGGACGTTGAAGAAGAGGCGACCGGGCACGGGATCGGGCGTGAGGACATTCTGCTGGGTCAGGGCATAGACCGCCGCGCTGGCGAAGACGTCGATCCCGTCGGGCAGGTTGCGACCGTCGTATTTGATCCCCGCTTCGAACTGTTCCCCCTCGGTCGGGACAAACAGTTCGCCCTCGAACGTGGCCCCGCCAACCGGCTGAAACGAGGTCGAATAGCTGACATAAGGCGCGATGCCGTTGTCCAGCACATAGTTGACCCCGACACGGCCCGTGAACTGTTCGACGTCAGAGTTCTGGGTTCCGATATTGTCCTCCGTATCGACCCAGTCCTGACGCCCGGCCAGGGTGACGACAAAGCGTCCGGCGCGGATCTGATCCTGAACGTACAGGCCCGTCTGCGTCTGGGTCTGGTCCAGGAAGGTGAACAGCGGCCCTGACACGATCGTCGCTCCATAAACCGGTGCGAACAGGTCGATCGACGGCGCGGCACCGAAGAAGGAGGCCTGGGCATTGTCGGTCGTGCGGTAATCCAGGCCCGCCGTGATGGAATGCTCAAGTCCGCCCGTGGTCAGCCGCGCGGCTAGGCGAGTGTCGATGGCGACCGAATCCACGTCTTCGGCGAACGCGAACTGAGAGCGGGTGACGGTGCGGAAATCGTCCGGCGTGCCGTCGCCGTTCGCATCCAGCAGACCAGTCCCATAGGGACCGCTCTGGAAGGCATCGTTGGAAAAGACCTTCAGGTTCTGCGTCAGGCTGACGTTGTCACTCAGTTGATGGCGCAGTTCGTAGCCATAACCCGACTGCTCGCGCTCGAACCTGCTGAAGTCGGGCTCGCCCAGATTGGTCGAGGTGGAAACCGTGCCTCGTGGATTCGGCAGGACTACGCCCTGTGCCGGCAGGAAGCCGCCGCCGTCCCCCGTCACCAGATCGTCCTGATAGAAGCCCAACAGGGTCAGGTCGGTGCGCGGGCCGATCTCGAACGACAGCGCCGGAGCAACATAGGTGCGCTCGGATTCCACGCCGGTCAGCTGCGTATCGCGCTGGCGATACAGGGCGGTGACGCGACCATTGATCGTGTCGGTGATCGGGCCGGTCACATCGCCATTGATCTGGTACTGGCTGCGATTGCCGATCAGGCCACCGATCTCGCCGGAGAATTCATCCTGGGGACGACGGCTGGTCAGGTTGACGATGCCACCGGGCGGTGTCGCGCCGTACAGACCCGATGACGGGCCCTTCAGCACTTCCACGGACTCGAAGCCGTACAAATCCGTACCAATGTTGGTGACCGAGCCGAACGGTGCCTGCAGCCCGTCGATGTACTGGATCGGATTGAAGCCTCGGAGCGTCAGCCAGTCGTAGCGTTCGTCGGGGCCGTAATTCTCCGACGTGATCCCGGCGGTATAGCGCACGGCCTGCATCAGGTTGGTCCAGCCCAGCAGCTCGATCTGGTCGCGCGAGATCACCGACACCGACTGCGGCGTCTCGATCAATGGGGCCGTCGATTTGGTCGCCGACTGGCCGACGGTCGAGACATAGTTGGGCGCCGTCACGACGACATCCTCGACCTGGGTCACGGGCTCTGGCGTCTGGGCCTGAGCGAGACTGGCGGCAAACAGAACGGCTGAGGAGACGCCGAGGGCGAGGCGGGTACGGACGATCATGGAGGCGAACATTTCACAAGGACGGACTGCGGCTGCGAATAACTTGCATTGATAGCGCATCGCAAGAGCACGAATGTCACGGTCTGCTGGCGTTCGATCGTCGAAAATACGGGTTGGGCCCTAGGGTGGCACTTGATTTTAGGACTTTCCCTAATTAGGCTCGCGCCTCATGAACATCCTGTTCAAGGCCCTGTCGCACCCGGTTCGGCGTCGCATCATCGAGATGCTGCGGGCGGGTCCTCTGGCGTCCGGTGACATCGCGGCCGCTTTCGACATGAGCTGGCCGACGATCACGGGGCATCTGAACGCGCTGAAAGAAGCGGGGCTGGTCAGTCCCGAGCGCGAGGGCCAGTCGATCCGCTATCGGCTGGAGATTTCCGCCGTCGAGGAGGCCATGGCCTTCCTGATGGACATCGTCGGCACGGGCGCGGCGACCGTGCCGGTGCTCAAGCCCACGGAGAGACGGTCATGACCACGACGCGCCTTCCTCGCCTGTCCTTGCTGGACGTGGCCACCATCGTCCTGACCGTAGTCATTGCGACGGTCGCGGTCTGGATCGCGGTCAAGGGCCCGGCCGGACCGGTACCGGTGCATTTCGGCATCGACGGCCAGCCGGACCGCTGGGGCTCGCGGTTCGAGATCGTCGGCACGATCGGACTGATGGGGTTGATGACGGGTCTGATCGGCGGCGGGTTCGGCGTGGTCGCGGCACGCACGGAGGAACCCTCGCGACGGCGGTCGATGCACATCGGACAGTTCGTCGTGCTGGTGGCCATGGGTCTGGCCAGTCTGCTGATCGTTCGATCGTCGCTGGTGATGGATGCGGGTGCCGCTTCGCCCATCACGGGTGCGCCGGGGATCATGAGCCTGATCCTGCTGCTGGTCGGGGCGGTGCTGGGCCGGGTGTCGCCCAATCCGTTCGTCGGGGTGAAGACGCCGTGGAATTACAAGAGCCGCCTGGCCTGGGACCGGTCGAACCGGCTGGGCGGGCGGCTGCTGTTCTGGAGCGGGCTGGCGGGACTGGCCATGACGCCGCTGCTGCCGATGGCCTGGACGACGACGGTGCTGCTCATCCTAATCCTTGGCACCACGGCCCTGACCTTGTTCGAGAGCTGGCGCGTCTGGCGTGACGACCCCGACCGCCAGTCGTTCTGAAGCCCGTTTCGTCCATTTCCGGAGACTTTCATGCTGACCACCGTGATGTTCGCCGCCTTGCTGGCCGGGCCGGTCTCTAAGGCCGTGACACTGCCATCCGAACCTGCCCCCCTGCACGGCACGATGCTGATCCCCGAAGGTGAAACGCGGGCGGTCGCCGTGATCATCGCTGGGTCCGGCCCAACGGACCGGGATGGGAACAGCCCCCTGGGCGTGGCGGCCTCCACCTATCGGCTGCTGGCGGAAGGTCTGGCCGAACGGGGCATCGCCACGGTGCGATATGACAAGCGGGGCATCGCCCAAAGCGCCCTGGCCGGACCCGCCGAGGTCGACCTCAGGTTTGGACAGATGGCCGACGATGCGAAGGCCTGGGCCGGTCTGGCTGCGAGACAGGCCGGAAAGCCGTGCGCCTGGCTGGTCGGGCACAGCGAAGGCGCTCTGGTTGCCCAGGTGGCGGCGCAAGGGTCTAGTGAAATTTGCGGTCTGGTGCTGTTATCCGGAGTCGGGCGACCGGCGGGAGAGGCGATCCGCGAACAGCTGGCTGGCGTGCCAGAGCCGCTGAAGACCGAAGCCTTTGAGGCGTTGTCGGAGTTGGAAGCTGGACGGACCACAGAGGGGCCGCCCGCTCTGGCGGCCCTGTTCCGGGCGTCGGTGCAGCCGTATCTGATCTCCTGGCTGGCGCTTGACCCGGCGGCGTTGCTGGCGACCTATCCGGGGCCAGTGCTGATCGGTCAGGGCACGACCGACATCCAGGTCAACATTGGCGATGCCGAGGCCCTGGCTGCGGCTCAGCCAAGGGCGAATCTGGTGCGGTGGGAGGGGGTCAACCACGTCTTGAAAACCGCGCCAAACGACAGGGCCGGCAATATGGCAACCTATGCCAACCCCGATCTTCCGCTCGCACCGGGCGTTGCGGACACGGTGGCCGACTTCATCCTGAGCCACTGAAACCACGCTTCATCGCGGCGTCACGGACGGGGGCTATCGCGGGGGGATGATCCGGATCATGCTGGCCCTCGTTGTTCTGTTCGCCGGGAGCCCGGTTCTGGCCCAGTCCGTCCCTGCCCCTGGAGAATTCAAACCGCAGGTGATCGCCCATCGCGGCGCGTCCGGCGAACGGCCCGAACACACCCGCGCAGCCTATGATCTGGCCATCGATCAGGGGGCCGATGTGATCGAGCCGGACCTGGTGATGACCCGGGACGGCGAACTGGTCGTGCGGCACGAGAACGAGATCGGCGAGACGACTGACGTCGCCGACCACCCCGCTTTCGCCGATCGACGCACGACCAGGACCATCGACGGACGCGAGGTGACCGGTTGGTTCACCGAGGACTTCACCCTGGCCGAGCTGAAGACCCTGCGCGCACGCGAGCGATTGCCGCAGCTGAGACCCGGCAATGTCGCTTTCGACGGCAAGCCGATCCTGACGTTCGCCGAGGTAATCGCCATCGCCCGGGCGGGAACGGCGCGGACAGGCCGGACCATAGGGATCGCGCCGGAGCTGAAGCACCCGACCTATTTCGGCGCGCGGGGACTGGAGATGACCGGGCCGTTCGTGCGGGTCCTGCGCGACCACGGGCTGACCGGGGCCGAGGCACCGGTGCTGGTCCAGTGTTTCGAGGTCGCGGCCCTGGTCCGGCTGGACGCCGTGGTCGACACGCCGCTGCTTCAGTTGATGGCCCCGGCGGGCGGACCGGCGGACCGGCCCGACGTGGCCTATGCGACGATGGCGACACCCGACGGTCTGGCCCAGGTCGCCACCTATGCCGACGCCATCGGGGTCGAGACGACGATGATCGAGCCGCGTGATGCCGCAGGGACGGTGCAGCCCCCGACGTCCCTGGTGGCCGATGCGCATGCGGCCGATCTTCGGGTCGTCGTCTGGACGTTCAGGGCCGAGAATGTCTTCTTGCCGCAGGCCGATCGCCGCGGTGACGATCCGGCGGCGCACGGCAACCTGACGGCCATGCTTAAGCGTTTCTACGGCTATGGTGTCGATGCGGTCTTCAGCGATTTTCCCGCGATCGCGGTGGCCGCGCGCGACTGAGGCCGGAGGCTCCGCCCGGATGGGCGGCGTCGTCGAACAGCGGTCACGGACATGGATATTTCTTAATCTCGCCCGGATCATCCGGGCGATCCCGACGTCGTAGCTCACACCGGACCGCCCAGACCTTCAACACGCGGCGGCCGACAACAGGAGCTTCCGATGAACCGACGCCTTGCCTTGATCGTCCCCGCTCTGGCCGCGATGGCCGCGACCGCCCTGCCCGCTTCCGCTCATGAACGGCCCCAGTCCGCTCGCCACGGATCGGTCGCCGCCGCCACCCTGGTCGGTGTCGCGGCCGGCAATCCAGACTTCTCTACCCTGGTCGCCGCAGTTCAGGCCGCGCGGCTGGTGGACACTCTCAACGGCGACGACCCCTTCACCGTCTTCGCCCCGACCAATGCCGCCTTCGACGCCCTGCCCGAAGGCACGGTAGATCGGCTGGTCCAGCCCGGCCAGCGGCGTCAGCTGCAGCGCATCCTGACCTATCATGTGGTGCCCGGCCGCATCAGCGCCGCCGATCTGACCACCGCCGTTCGCGTCGGCGGCGGTGAGGCGACGTTGAAGACCGTCCAGGGCGGCACCCTGACGGCCGAGGCGGCGGGTCGCGGTCGCCTCCGGCTGAAGGACAGCACGGGCGAACAGTTCTGGATCACGGCGACGGACGTGAATGCCTCTAACGGCGTCATCCACGTGATCGACGGCGTACTGACGCCGGGTCACTGATCCGAGAAATGATGGGCGGGGTCGCCGGCAGCGATCCCGCCAAGTCGATGGCTATTCGCCCGCGCGGACCTGGTCGCGCGACATCGAGGCGAACTCGTCCATCTTGGAGCGGATCTCGCCTTCGGAGACGCTGAGACCCGAGCCCTTGAAGTCGCCGGCGATCTTGCGGAAGACGTCTTCCTCGCCTGGTTGTTCGAAATCGGCGCGGACGACGGCCTTGGCATATTCTTCGGCGCTGTCCGGCGACAGACCCATCTTTTCGGCGGCCCACAGGCCCAGCAGCTTGTTCCGACGCGCCATGGCCGTGAACTCTTGCTGCTGATCGAGGGCGAACTTGGTTTCGAAGCCCTTTTCCCGATCGTCGAAGGTGGTCATCGAAAGTCTAACGCTCCAGACGCGGACCGAATTCGTGGCCTCGCAAAGGCCGTCTATAGCCCGACTGCCGACCAACGCAACCGCGATCGGAGCCTCTCGGTCGGGCTTGGGAGCGTGCTGGCGTTTGTGTCACAGGCCCGGTTCCGCTATGGCTTTTCGCGATAACCGTTTCAGCCAGCCCGATTCCGGACCGCGCCGCCCAGAGACCGTCTCTGGCCGCGCGTTTTTTGTTTCTGGACAGGCCCTTACATTTTCCCGTCAGGGACCGAGAATGAATACCAAGCGCAAGAAGATCTACGAAGGCAAGGCCAAGATTCTGTACGAAGGGCCCGAACCCGGCACCCTGATCCAGTATTTCAAGGACGACGCCACCGCCTTCAACGGCGAAAAGAAGGCTCAGCTGGAAGGCAAGGGCGTCATCAACAACCGCATCAGCGAGTTCGTGATGTCGCGCCTGAACGGCATCGGCGTCACCAACCATTTCATCAAGCGGCTGAACCTGCGCGAGCAGCTGATCCGCGAGGTCGAGATCATCCCGCTGGAG
>CALROO020000057.1:0-6466 GCA_943369795.1 Rhizobium sp. Q54
AAATTCCCCGTCAACGCCGACACCCTGTCGCCCGAGGCCGAGGCCCGTCTGGCCGAGCTGACCCAGCGTCTGCGCGCCGAGAACCGCAACGTCTATCTGGAAATCCAGGGCTATACGGACGCCACCGGTGACGCCGGTCGCAACCGCGAACTGGGCAATGCCCGCGCCGAAGCCGTTCGCCGCTACCTCAGCCAGAACGGTGTCGCCCTGAACCGGATGGCGACCATCTCCTATGGCGAGGAGCAGCCCATCGCCGACAACTCGACCCGCGAAGGCCGCGCCCAGAACCGCCGCGTCGCCATCGTGGTGCTGAGCTAGTTACAGCTGTCCTTTCCCCCGGTGCGCGAGCGTCGGGGGAAAGCGCCTGTGTCCGGCCGTGATGTCATCGGCCTGGACACGACCTTCACATTTTTTGCAGACACGCAGTCCATTACCGCGACGGAAATACACGGCCAGGTGCGTTTAGCCTGTTCCTCCTCAAGCGGACTGCCCCATGCTTCTCGTAACGACCGCCTTGACCGGCCTTCTCGCCGGCATCGTTCCCGCATCTGCGGTACCCCAGGCCGCTCCCCAGACGCCGCCGCCCGTCACCCGTCCCGCTCCGGTGGCCTCTGCACCGGTCGAGGAGGACGAGGAAGCCTATGATCTGGGCACCGTGACGGTCACCGGCAGCCGCCCGCGCGGAGCTGTTGACACCGACATCGAGCCCGAACTGTCGCTGAGCGCCGATCAGATCCAGGCCTACGGTGCCGCCAATATCTCCGAACTTCTGGCCTATCTGGAGCCGGTGACCCGCAGTTCCCAGGGTCGCGACGGGGGTCAGCCCGTCCTGCTGGTCAACGGCCGCCGCATCTCCGGCTTCCGTGAAATCCAGAGCATTCCGACCGAAGCCATCGAACGGACCGACATCCTGCCCGAGGAAGTCGCGCTGCAGTTCGGCTATCGCGCCGATCAGCGCGTGGTCAACTTCGTGCTGAAGGCCAACTTCCGCTCCATCTCGGCCGAGGCCGCCTATCGCGCCCCGACCCAGGGCGGGCGCACCACCACCGAGCTGGAAAGCACCCTCTTCAACATCGCGGGCGGCAACCGCTACTCCGTCGATGCCGAATACTCACGCTCCAGCCCGCTATTCGAGTCCGAGCGGGATATCCGGCGTGATCCCGACGACCTGCCGGCCCCTCTGTTCGGCGATCCGGCGGATCAAGGGGCCTATCGGACGCTGCTGTCCCAGAGCGAACAGCTCCAGGCCCGCGGCTCGATCAAGCGCGACCTGAACAGCACCACCCAGGGTACGCTGAGCGTCAGCCTGGAAAACACCAACACCCGCAGCTTCAACGGCCTGCCGGGCGTCGTCATCGACGTCGATGGCGTCGATATGGGCACGGACGAGACGGTGTTCCGCTACCTCGACGCGCCTGCCTCCCTGGGCCGCAAGACCGATACCCTGACCGCCAATGTCGGCACCGTCCTGGACGGCTTCATCGGCGAAGAGTGGCGCTGGACCTTCAGCGGCAACTACGACCGGATCGAAACCGACACCTTCACCGGTCGCGGCTATGGCGTGACGCCGTTCCAGGACCGCGTGAACGCGGGCGACCCGACCGCCGACCCTTTCGGGACCGTCACCCTGGCCGATTTCGCGGCCCTGGCCGGCGATACCGCCAACTCCGTCTCCCAGTCGCTGGGAGCAGAGCTGGTCCTGACCGGAGACCTCTACGACCTGCCCGCCGGTGGCATTTCCTCGACCTTCAAGCTGGGCGCGGACACCCGCTCGCTGGACTCGACCAGCGTCCGTTCCGGCATCACGATCGAACGCTCGCAGTCCCGCGACCGCTTCACCGGCTCCGGCAGCTTCACCTTCCCCATCGCCGACCGGGGCCAGGGTGTCCTGCCCTTCCTGGGCGACCTCTCTGTCAACTTCAACGCGGGCTATGAGGAGCTGTCCGACTTCGGCGGCCTGCCGGTCGTCGGTGTGGGCCTGAACTGGTCGCCGATCGAGCCCCTGTCCTTCCTGGTCAGCTATACCGACGAACAGGGCGCGCCCTCGATCTCGCAGCTGAACGACCCGATCGTCTCCACCTTCAACGTGCCGGTCTTCGATTTTCGTGCCAACGGCGGGCGCGGCGAAACCGTGTTCGTCACCCGCACCGACGGCGGCAACCCCGATCTGAACGCCGATAATCGCCGGGTCTTCAAGGTGGGGGCCACCTTGCGGCCTTTCGAAGAACAGGATTTCAGCCTTTCCTCGACCTGGACGGTCAGCCGGACCAACGACGTCATCGCCGCCTTCCCGACCATCACACCAGAGCTTGAAGCTGCCTTGCCCGAACGGTTCAGGCGCGCCGACCCCGTCGGTGACCAGACGGTCGGCACCCTGCTCTCCTTCGACGCCCGCGCCCTGAATTACGACAGCGCCGAACGCCAGGACATCCGCACCGGCTTCAACTTCTCCAAGGCTTTCGGCACACCCAATCCCGCGGCGGCAGGCATGCCTGGCATGCGTGGCCCGGGCGGCGGTGGCGGTCCTCGCGCGGGCGGTCCGGGCGGCGGCCCCGGTGCCGGCGGCCCTCCCGGCGGCGGAGCCATGCGGTTCGGCGGCGGCGGCGGCGGTCGCGGGCGTGGCGGTGGCATGCAGCCCGGCCAGGGACGCTTCAACCTGTCGATCTATCACACCTACAGAATTCAGGACGAGATCGTCATCCGCGACGGCCTGCCCGTCATCGACCTTCTGGACGGCGGCGCGACCGGCAGCCGCGGCGGCAGCCCGCGCCATGAGATCCAGGCCCAGGGCGGCGTGTTCAAGAACGGCATGGGGGCCTTCGTCAACGCCAACTGGCGCGACTCGACAACCGTGGGCGACACCCTGCGCTTCTCGGATCAGACCACGATCAACCTCAACATGTTCGTCGATCTGGGCCAGCAGCGATCGCTGGTCCAGCGCTTCGGCTGGCTGGAGGGCTCACGCCTGAACCTGGGCTTCCAGAACATCTTCGACACCCGCACCGAGGTCTCCACCCTGGACGGCACCGACGTTCCCCTGAACTACCAGGCCGACTACCTGGACCCGCAGGGCCGGACGATCAGCCTGACCTTCCGGAAGATCCTGTTCTGAGGTTCTAGGTTTTAGGGGTTAGGTTCTAGGGGCGGCAGTTGATCGATCGCTCGGTCTTGTCCCTAGAACCTGTCACCTGAAACCTAATCCCTCTTCTTCCCCCACCGCCGCTTCGGCTCCTCGCCCTTGGCCTTGGCCGCGATCTCCTTCAGCTTTCGGCCCTGCATGGACGACAGGGCCTGCCCCGGCGCGCCCTTTTCCGGGTCGCCGAACGCGCGACCGTGGGTCTTCACCCGCTCGCTGACCGAGTCCAGAAACTCGCCCTCCCATTCAGACAGCGAAACGCCCGCCTTGTCTGCCGACCGGCGGGCGCGTCTCAGGGCGTTCAGGGCCGCACGCTGCGCCGCCTTGCGCTGGGCTTCAAAGGGTGATTCTGGAGCCTTCCGTTTCATCAATTCCGCTCATCCCGGCGAAAGCCGGGACCCAGTGCTTTGGAAGATGAAACAGTGAAGCCGACCCGCAGCCCTATGTCCAGAAACGCTGGCGTCAAGCTGGACAGGACTGGATCCCGGCTTTCGCCGGGATGAGCGGATTGAAGAGAATTAAACCTCGCCGAGTGCCGACAGATACAGGTCCAGGATCGCGTCCTCTTCCTGGCGCTTGGCCTTGTCCTGTTTGCGGATGCGGATGACCTTGCGCAGGATCTTGACGTCATAGCCCTCGCCCTTGGCCTCGGCGAAGACCTCCTTCATGTCCTCCATGACGGCGGCCTTGTCTTCTTCAAGACGCTCCAGCCGCTCGATGATGGTGCGCAGACGCCCCTGCGCCGTCGCATTCAGGACGTCGGGCGAGGAATCGAAGGACGCATCATCGGCCATGGAAAGGCTCCGGCAACAGGATCAGAAACTGAGAAACGCCCTCAAACAGGCCGAGCGGCCGATGGGGCAACTAACACGACGGACGCTAACCACGTCGCTTGGCCCGGCTCAACACCGGACACGAAAAAGGCTGCGGACAAAATCCACAGCCTTTGGATAGCCTGGCGCTCAAGAAGCACGCGACCGCGTCGCGTGCGTTAGCGCACCAAAAAGAGCCTTAACCCTGCTTCGCCTTGAAGCGCGGGTCGGTCTTGTTGATCACATAGACCACACCCTTGCGGCGCACGACCTTGCAGTCGCGGTGGCGGGTCTTGAGCGACTTGAGCGAGCTGCGGACCTTCATGGTCGTCGTCCTGAATCAAAATCAAAAATAGAAAAGCCGCAGGCGGACCAGCGGCGGAACGGGGCGTATAGTGGGGGTTGGCGGATGCGTCAACACAAAGTGGTAGCTTAAAGCGATAGCCCGAAGGCGCTCAGCCCTCGCGGCCGCGCCTTTTGGCCAAGTCCGCTTGAATGCCGCCCATGTTATAGATGGCACCTGACCAGATCATACCAGCCAGACACGGCAGACCAATGATCACAGCCAAACCAATTCTGACAGCACTCGGTAGCGGTCCAGTGAGCAACTCGGCGAGGGGGTAACACACCGCCAGCAAACCGACGGGCCAGAACCACGGCCACGCTATGGAAAGGCTTTCTAGCAGGCGGACATCGGGAGATGACTGACGCCCTCTCCGTAAAAGCTCCGAATGATGGGCTTTGAACCGATCCAGCATAGGTAAAGGATAGCACGACGTAGATTACGGTTGAACCAGCCGAGACAACGCTGTCGCGCTCAAGCAGCGAGGCTCCGCGAGCCGAGCGATAGCGCACATCTAGAAAGATGGAGGCCTGGCCTCCGAGTTGAACGGAGGGTCTGCGGGGTTGCACCCCCGCCGCGTCGCCCCTCCGCCACCAGGCCGTATCAGAGAGCACGGCCCTTATCGCGCCTGACCCTTGCCAGCGCGTTTCCAGATGCGGTTAGCGCCCGGTTTACCCTTTTCTTCGATCCAGACAGGCTGAACCGCCGCCCGGCGACGCAACGGCCCTGCGGCTCGCGCACTTGTCATCACGCCCCCCGCCTCCTGCCGCTAGAGTATCGCCATGCGTTCCAGATTCAGCCTTCTCCTGCTCCTGTCCGTCGCCGCCTGCGGTCCCATGCTGCCCGAGGCCCCGCCCGCCGGCCCGACGACCGCTCCGCTGCCCGGCGCGCCCGTGCCTTCGACGCCAGCCCCCGCGCCGACCACCCCCGCCCCGGCCGGCCCTGTCGATCAGGCCGGGTTCGACGGCTGGAAACAGGGCTTCCTGTCGCGTCACGGCGGCGACCGCGCCACCTTCTATGCGCGAGAGCTGGAGGGCCTGACACCGGACCCCACCGTGGTCCGCCTGGACGGCAACCAACCCGAGTTCAGCCGCCCGGCCGGGGCCTATATCCAGAATGCGGCCTCCGCGACCCGCGTGGCTCAGGGTCGCCGCCTGTCCGACCGCGTCCCCTTCGCCGTGGTTCAGCAGTATGGCGTGCCGACAGAAATCCTCGTCTCCATCTGGGGCAATGAAAGCGCCTTCGGCCAGGTTCAGGGCAACTATGACGTCATCCGCTCGCTGGCGACGCTGGCCTATGACGGCCGCCGCCGCGCCTGGGCCGAGACGGAGCTCAAGAATGCGCTCGACATCGTCATCGACGGCAAGCGCGAGCGCGCGGGCCTGAAGGGCAGTTGGGCCGGAGCCATGGGCCAGACCCAGTTCATGCCCAGCACCTATACCCGCCTGGCCGTGGATCAGACCGGCGACGGCCAGATCGACATCTGGGGCTCGGACGCCGACGCCCTGGCGTCCGCCGCCAACCTGCTGGCCCAGGCCGGCTGGAAGCGCGGCCAGTCCTGGGGCTATGAGGTCATCCTGCCCTCAAACTTCGACTACACCCAGGCCGAGGGGCCCAAGCACAAATGGAGCGACTGGGCCGCGCGCGGCGTGCGCCTGGCCCACGGCGGCAACCCGAACCAGCTGGAGGCGCTCGAGGAGGGCGTGATCCTGCTGCCTCAGGGCGCACGCGGACCGGCCTTCCTGGCCCTGCCCAACCACTATGTGATCCGCCAGTACAACAACTCCGTCTCCTATGCCCTGGCCATCGGCCTGACCGCGGACGGTATCGCGGGCAAGCCCGGCCTGGTCGGCACCTGGCCCGACGACGCCCCCCTGTCGCGCGACCAGCGCATCGGTGCCCAGCGCGCCCTGACGGCCATGGGCTTCGACACGCAAGGGGTGGACGGCGTCATCGGGGCCAACACCCGCTATGCGCTCCGCCGCTGGCAGGCCGCCAACAACCGAACCCCGGACGGCTATCTGACCGCCGACCTGGCCGACGAACTGATCCGCCGGGGCGGTTAGCAAAAACGTCCTTCTCCCCTTGCGGGAGAAGGTGGCAGGCGAAGCCTGACGGATGAGGGGTCGTACAGCCTTTTCACCTAGGCCTTTTCCAGACACGCCAACCTTAGTC
>CALROO020000058.1:0-6137 GCA_943369795.1 Rhizobium sp. Q54
TCAGACTTCTCGTGCGGAGCGACGACGCGATGCCGAAACTCACATCTCCTACGGTCTCCGGGCACCGCGCCCGGCGCTCCGCCGGCCCATCCCACCCTCCACCGGCTGCGGGTTTCCGCAGGCGGGGCTTAGACATGCCCGGTCTTTGAAAACTCAGATCACGAAGTCATAGACGATGTCGGCCAGCGTGTGGTCCATCGTCCGCGCGGGCGCATCGCCCGTCGGACAGTTGACCAGCCGTGCCGGCACGCCCGCTACTGTGCATCCGGCCGGCACCGCCTTCAGCACCACCGACCCCGACGCCACCTTTGCATAGTCGCCGATCGCGATATTGCCCAGCACCTTGGCCCCGGCGCCCAACAGGACGCCGCGACCGATCTTGGGATGGCGATCGCCACGCTCGGCACCGGTGCCGCCCAGGGTCACCCCATGCAGCATCGAGACCTCGTCGCCCACCACCGCCGTCTCGCCAATCACGATGCCTGTGCCGTGGTCGAAGAACAGGCCGGATCCCAGCGTGGCGGCCGGATGGATGTCGACCTGGAACAGCTCCGACATGCGGCTCTGCATATGAAAGGCCAGGGTCTCGCGCCCCTGCTGCCACAGCCAATGCGCCACACGCTGCGCCTGAATGGCCTGAAAGCCCTTGAAATACAGGAACGGCTGCAGCAACGACCGGATCGCCGGGTCGCGCTCGGCCACCGCCTGCAGGTCCGCCGCCGCCGCCGCCACAATGGCCGGATCGCCTTCGAACGCCTCGCGGCAGACCTCGCGCACCGACATCGGCCCCATCTCGTCGTCGCCGATCTTGCGCGCGATCTGGAAACTCAGGGCCGCGGCCAGATCGCCATGCGCCAGGATGACGGCGTTCAACTGCGATGCCAGCAGCGGTTCGTCCCGCGCCGCCTGCTCGGCCGAGGCGCGCAGCATGGCCCAGGTGTCGGGCGCTTGGTCGCTTGCGGCGACGATTTCCAGCCTGGTCATGTCCGGCTCCTTCGGTATGCGATCATAGGCCCGACAGCAGGGCCTTCGCCAGTTCGGGCGGCAGTTCGCCTTGTCGCGCCATATGATAGGCCCGCAGGGCTGTCGCCACCGTAAACATGTCGCGGACCGCTCCGTTGCCGATTTCCCGCAACAGATCGCCGAACGGCACCCGGGCGACGCGGATGATCTCGGTCGGATCGGGCGCGACCGGCACGGGCGTCAACCCCCACGCCAGCCAGGCCATCGCCCGCTCATCGGTGACGGAGTTGCTCATCTCGGTCTTCAGCGCCTCGCGCCAGTGCACGGCCTCCAGCCCCGCCTCCTCGGCCAGTTCACGCTTGGCACCTGCCAGAGGGTCCTCGTCGAACGGGGCCCCGCCCTCCGGCATTTCCCACGACCAGTTCATCAGGGCGAACCGCTGCTGGCCCACCAAGGTGATCGTCCCGTCCTCATGGATCGGCAGAACCCCTACCGAGATGTTCTGTGGCCGCATCACGACATAGTCGGCACGCAGGCCCGTCGGTGCCGTCGCCTCATGCCGTGTCAGCCGCATCCAGGGATTTTCGAACATCACGCTCGCCCCCGCATCCTGCCAGGGCGGCGGACGATCAGACCCGTCGTCCCATGACGGGGTCGGCCGGTCGGCGTCGAAAACCTTTCGGGAGTCGCTCATTCGACCGGGTATGGCGCCGACCCGTGCCCATGCCTAGCTAGACGGCATGACCGATACCGACCTGGGCCTGGCCCTGCCCCTCCCTGTCGCCTCCGCCGAGTTCGAGCACCGCCTCTCTCGCCGTCGCTCGGCCCCGGCCCAGGCGCTGGGCACGCCCGGCCCGACACGCGAACAGGTCGCTCGCATCCTTGAGGTCGGCGCTCGCACGCCGGACCACGGCAAGCTGTTCCCCTGGCGGTTTGTCGTCCTCGGCCCAGACAGCCGCGCCAAACTAGCCGAGGCGTTCAGCCCCCTGGCCCAGAACCAGCCGCAACCGGATAAGGCCCGCGCCGTCCTGGGCAAGCTGACCGCTGCGCCTGTGACCGTTCTGGTCGTGTCCTCCCCCGTGCCGAGCCAGAAAGTGCCGGTCTGGGAGCAGCAGCTGTCCGCCGGGGCCGTCTGCATGAACCTGGAGCACACCGCCGGGGCCCTGGGCTTTTCCACCAGCTGGATCACCGACTGGTACAGCTATGATGCGGAGGCCCTCGACCTTCTGGGCCTGACCAAGGGCGAACAGGTCGCCGGCTTCATCCACATCGGCTCTTTGGCCGAGCCCCCGCTTGAACGCCCCCGTCCGGGCTTGTCGGTCAAGGTCGAATACCGCGACTGAGCGCATCAGCGCCGCGGTGCATACCAGCCGCGATCCGTCCGCTGCACTGATCCCGCCACGGCCAACACCGCCAGCGTCTGTTCGATCCGGTCCTGCGTGCGACGCCCCCGCTTGCCGCTGAAACGCGCCGCCAGACCGCCAGGCTCGACCGGCGTTCCCGCAGCCCGCAACTCGGTCAACAGAGCCGATGCCAGCGCGCCGGATCCCTCCGGCAGATCGGGCCGCGTCTCCACCATGACCAGCGGCACCTCGATCTGCTCATGTCGCACCGACCCGCGATGACGCGCTTTCTGATAGTCCGGGCGCAGAAACCGGATGTCGCCCGTCGCTTCCTGGATCGCCCGCTCACGATTCAGCCTGGCCAGCCGGTTTACGGCATCTTCGGCCGAGACATCCTCCGGCCAGCCATAGGCCTGGGCCACGACCGCATCGATCCGCCCATGCAGATGGCGGATCAGACTGACGTGGCCGAGATCGTGGATGCATTTCTCGGTGGGGGTCAGAGGATGACGGTCGTCCAGACGCCGGCAGGCATTGTACAAGGCGGTCATGGTCAGCTGCGGCTGTAGCGTCAGCACGCGCCGTCGCAGATCGTCTAATTCTTCACCCAAGGCAGCCAGCTCGGCGCACTGGCCAGCCGTCAGATCCGGAAAGGCGAACCGGTCGAAACACACACTCTTGCTGTAGACAGGCCGGTCTTCCAGCGTCCCGCCCAGCCGACCGGCCCAGGCCACATGGTAACGCGACGACAGGATGGCCAGGTGCTCGGCCCTGTCGGTCGCAAAGCAGATCAAGGTGTTGTCGGGGCGAACGTCTGCACTCAAGAACGTGAACCACCGGTGCTTGGCCGTTTCGACGGTCACGATGTAGCGGTCCAGTCCCTCCAGTGCTGCCCTGAGATCCCGCCGGGGCTCGCCGAATGTCCACCAGCCGTCGCGGTAACTGGCGCGATTGTTCCGATCGCGATCCGGCTTCACCGTGTCCAGCAGATGCTGATAGACGCCGGGATGGCCTCTGCGCACCTCGGCCTCGTCCCAGCCGAACAGATCGATGACGCGCAGGCCTCGAGACTGGCCCGCCAGATCCCTGCCGTTGCGGTACGGGTGTGTCGGGTCCTCCAGTGCCGCGTCCGAACTGGCCCTCATGGCCAGAGCGCGCTCCGGCGTGACGATGAATCCGGCACCATGCAGTTTGACGCCCGGCGAACACACGCCCGCATTGGCCTTCATCTCCTTCAGATCGATCAGGTCGTGACCGACAGACAGGTCGGCGGCGATGTCCCCCCGTCGTTCCCTGTACACGATATCGGGCGCGTCGCTGTTCAGACTGGCCTCGGACACCACCTCGACCAGTCGCCCCTGTCCGTTCGGCTCGCCGCGTTCCGCCACGGTCATGGCGATCCTGACCGAGGCCCGATCCGAGCCCTTGATCCAAGGATGGTCGGGAATCGCAAAGACCAGCCGCATCGCCGGGCTGCCCTTCAGATGATGCTCCAGCACGCGCCGCGAAAAGGTCTGGGTGATCGAATTGGTGGTGATGAAGCCGAACCGCCGCAGGCTCGATCCCTTTCGCGTCAGGATGCCGGCGGCCCGGTCCCACCACGTCGTGACCAGATCGGCCGATCGGAACCGCCCTTGCCGGACATGCCACAAGGCATCGACATAGCCGCCTCCCAGTTCCTGCCGCATGTCCTTGCCGCCTATGAAGGGCGGATTGCCGATGATGAAATGCGCGTCGGGCCAAGGCGTTGGTCGCGGGTCCATATAGCGCTCGACCTCTTTTTCTTCATCGCCGACCGGAAATGGCATTGGCCCGCTCGGCTTCATACGCTGCGGTCTGTTCCAGAACGTCGGACGGCCTCGCGCGTCCCGTTTCAACTCGCGACGGGACCAGCTCAGCAGGGCATCGGTCTGCTGAATACGTTCGTAGTTCTTCAGAATCGGTTCTGACGGCTTGGCGTCTCCGAACACGCGGAAATGCCACTGCAGATAACCGATCCACATCACCATTTCGGCGATCCAGGCGGCATTGGCATTCTTTTCCAGACCCCAGAATTGTTCGGGGCTGACGGTGTGACCGTCCAGCTCGAGCTGGTTTTGCGCCTCGCCCATTTCCGACAGGACACCCAGAACCTCGCCTTCCAGCTCCTTCATCATCCGCATGGCGACATAGAGGAAATTGCCCGTGCCGCAGGCGGGGTCCAGAACCCGCACGCGGCACAGTTCCCGGTGATAATCACGTATCCGCTTGCGAGCGGCCGCCTCCTCGCCGCGCAGATACAGGCCAATGGCCTCGGCCTCTGCCGCTTCCCAGTCGGCCCTTAACGGCTCCATGATCGTGGGCTCTACCAGCCGCTCGACATAGGCGCGCGGTGTGTAATGTGCGCCCAGCTCTGCCCTTTCCCTCGGGTTCAGCGCCTGTTCCAGCAGCGTACCGAAGATCGCCGGCTCGACCGAGGCCCAGTCCCGTTTGGCCGCCTCGATGAGGGCCGACAGTTCCGCCTCGGTGATCTGCAGCGGGGCGACGCGGCTGAAAAGGCCACCATTGAACCTTCGGATATCCTGACGGATAGCCGAACAGTGACCGCCGCGATCCATGTGTCGAAAGAACTCACCCGCGCCCTTGTGAAATTGATCGGCCTGTCCGCGATAGCTTTCCAGAAAGCTCAGAAATCCCCGGTTTTCGATCAGGCCGACGCTGTCGGCAAACATGGCAAAGATGCATTGCATGACGAACAGGGCGGTCTGGTTCGCCCGCACCGCGCGGGTCGCGGCATCGGGCTTGCCCTCCGGCCCGTCCGGCACTCTCGCGCCGATGGAGCGGACCAGCCAGGCCAGACGCGCAGCGATCTCTGTCGTGACCTCGGCGACGCGCGCCGCCGGGTCCAGAGCCATCGGCTGGGTCCAGACCTGCCGAAGACGCTCTCGAACCTGCGGATCGGCCAGTTGCGCCAGTTCGATTCGGTAACGCGATCGATCCGGAAACGGCGCATAGGCCTTGCCCTGACGGCCAAAGTCCGACCACAGCTCGATGGCCCGTCCCACATCGACGACGATCAGGAAGGGGGGCCATTCGTCCAGCGCCTTGGCATAGCCCTCGGCCTGACGCTTGGCCGCGCGCATAAGACGATCCCAGGCCTCGTTCGACAGTTGGACGGGCTTGCGTCCCCGCCCTCCGAACAACTCCATCTGAACCCGAGGGTCGAGGTCGCCACCGGACTGCCGCTTGCCCGACTGTTTGGCCTCCAGCACGAAACAGTCGCGGCGGTAGCAGTCGATATAGTGGACGTGACCGCCACCATCCTCATGGCTGAACCGCACCGGCCGTTCGAAACAGTAGTCCAGGTCGCCGGCCCGCTCCTCATCCGGCGCAGGCGCTCCGATCAGGGTACAGAGCTGCGAGATGAAGGTTTGATAGTGAGCGCGCTCGCTGATGGTCGCGCTCGACCAGCGGAGAATGAACTGTTCGGCATCCATGAGTTGTCGCCCCCACGCGCAACAACCTTAGAATAGTAGGAACTCAAAATACAACCCTTAGGAGAACGCACCGTCAGCGTCGCGTCGATACAGCATCGGCTTGCCAAGCCAGTAACAAAGCTCTGCAGGACGCTCGATGTCCCAGACGGCAAAATCGGCGACCTTGCCGACTTCGATCGTGCCGATTTCATTCTGCAACCCCAGTGCTTTGGCCGCGATCCGTGTGGCACCCGCCAACGCCTCCTCCGGCCTTAACCGGAACTGGACACAGGCCAGGTTCAGCGCCGCCGTCATCGAGGCCACAGGCGACGTGCCGGGATTGCAGTCCGTCGCCACGGCCATCTCCACCCCGTAC
>CALROO020000059.1:0-5880 GCA_943369795.1 Rhizobium sp. Q54
GATCGCGGCGGTGGTCTTTCTGAACGACGAGCTCCTGCCGCTGTTCTTCCCGCTGGTCGCCGGTCTGTCGGTGCTGGGCCCGGCCGTCGCCTCCGGCTTCTACGAGATCGCGCGGCGTCGCGAACTCGGGCTCGATTCCAGCTGGATGCATTTCCTCGATCCGATGAAGGGCCGAAGCCGATCCGGACTGGTCACCTTGACGGCCCTGCTGGTGGCCCTGTTCATCGCTTGGCTGGCCGTCGCCTACGTCATCTACAGCCTCACCATCGGCACGGGCGAGGCCATGACCACCGCCAACCTGTTCCAGCGCGTGTTCACAACCCCCGAGGGCTGGGCCATGATCGTGATCGGCAATGCCGTCGGCTTCGTCTTCGGCGTGGCCACCATCATCATCAGCCTCGTTTCATTCCCCATGGTGGTGGATCGTCCGGTCGATGCCCTGACGGCGATCGGCACCTCGATCCGGGCGGTGAAGGCCAATCCGGGCGTCACCACGTCCTGGGGCATCCGGGTCGTGGCCCTCCTGATCCTGGGGGCTCTGCCATTCTTTGTGGGTCTGGCCGTCGTCCTGCCCGTGCTGGGCTACGCGACCTGGCACCTCTACACCCGTTTGGTCGAGCGCTGAGGCGGACAAGCCAACGCCCCGGAAGGCTTCCCCCCGGGGCGCGACGGACCCTTGGTTAGTTGAACAACCCGGCGATCACGGCTGTGATCAGACCCCCGGCGACGGCGGCCAGGACCACGTCATTGCCACTGCGGACATACTGGTAACCCTGGGGCGGACGGCGCAGGCCGTAGCGATTGTAGTCCTGAACCACATAGGCGCTGGTCCGGTAGTAGGACGGCATCCGCTGGCCATAAGACCACGAACGGGCCTGATAACCGCGCGGGGCGACATAGCGGGGCGCGTTGTAGCGTTGCTGCGCCCGCTGGTACCGTTCGTACTGACGCACGTCCTGACGATATTCGCGACGGTCTTCGCGCTGCTCCTGACGGAACTCACGACGGTCCTCGCGAACCTCGCGGCGGTCCTGCTGGTACTCACGCACGTCGCGGCGCGATTGCGCGTCGGCGGCGGTGGCGGCACCCAGCGAGGTCGTCGCGATGACGGCGGCCAGGGCGGCTGTGACGATCTTCTTCATAACGGTCTCCTTCGGAACATCCGATGATGGAGACGTTATGGGCGCCGAGCTTGAGCCTGATCTGAACAGCGCGGCTCAGCCGGGGTTCAGGCTGCGGCCGCAGTCTGGCCTTCATCCATCATGGCGCTGATGGCGCTCCGTCCGCCTGCGACGCGAGACATCATGTGGGCCAGGCTGGAGAAATCGATCGGCTTGTTCAGATAGGCATCGGCACCGGCCTCCAGCCCCGCCTGATGATCCTCGTGACGCGCGGACGCTGATAGCACGGCGATCGGCGTCTCGCGATTGGCACCGGCTTCGCGGATCAACCGGGTCGACGTCAGACCGTCCATCACCGGCATGTTCACGTCCATGATGATCAGGTCGAAGGCCTGCGATGCCGCCATGTCCACGGCAATCTTGCCGTTCTCGGCTGACGAAGTGGTATGCCCCGCTGAACCAAGCCAGGCCTCCAGGATCATGCGGTTGACGGGGTGATCCTCGACCACCAGCACGCTCAGGCTGCCACCGTCGCCCGTCTCGGCGTGGATGGCCTCGGCAGGCTGATACTGCGCCCATTCCACGACCTCGGCCTCGACGCTGAGGGTGAAGGTCGATCCTTCGCCCAGCGTGGACGTCACCGCGATATCGCCCCCCATGATATTGGCCATCCGCCGCGCGATGGTCAGGCCCAGGCCTGTCCCCCCGAACCGTCGCGTCGAAGAGGCATCGACCTGTGTGAAGGGCTGGAACAGCTGCTCCAGATCCCCGACCGCGATCCCCGTCCCGCTGTCGGTCACGGAGAAATCGAACTTCACCCGCTTTTCCGAGAGGCGTTCGCCGTGAATGCGATAGGCGATCGTGCCTGCTTCGGTGAATTTCACCGCGTTGGACAACAGGTTCTGCAACACCTGACACACGCGCAGCGGATCGCCACGGACCACGGCTGGCACCTCGCCCGAGAAGCTGGTCTCGAACGACAGACCCTTGGCCTCGGCCTGGGCTGTGAAGGGGCCGATGACGCGACGGTTCAGGTCCTCGACGTTCACATCGACCATCTCGAACGTCATCTTGCCCGCCTCGATCTTCGTCATGTCGAGGATGTCGTTGAGCAAACTCAAAAGATTGTCGCCGGAGTTGCGGATGATCGACAGATACTCCCGCTGCGTTTCCTCCAGCCGCGTGGCCCCCAGCAGCTGAGCCGCGCCCAGCACCCCGTTCATCGGCGTGCGAAGCTCGTGCGAGATGACGCCGAGGAAGTTCGACTTGGCGGCATTGGCGGCATCCGCCTTGTCCCGCGCGGCCTGCAGCTCCTCGATCAGGTGCGACTGATGCTCCTGGAAGGCACGGATTCGCTCCTCTCGCAGCAGCGTCATTGTCACAAGTACGAACAGACCGGCCGCGGTGAAGGGCACGACCGCCAGGAACGGCCAGAACAGCGGTCCGCCCCACAGGCTGGTTGCGATCGCCAGGGCCACCAGGGTGTATGGCGACGAGATGAGGACCGCCTGACGTGGCGAACTGCGCAACTGGGCAAAGACAAGCACATAGCCGGAAAGCAGCAGGGCCAGAGCCAGCGGCTGCCCGAACGGCGTGTTTGAGAACCAGGCCATGAGCGGGGCAGCCGCCCAGGCGGCGGTCGTGATCGTGGCCACGGTCGGGAACACCAGACCCCAGCCTGCCCCGACCCGGTCGCTGACCCGTTTTTCGACCGCACCCCGGATGGCTCCGGCACCCACGGTACCGATGAACCAGATCAGGGCATGCCAGATGCCGACCGTCGCCAGCAGCCCGACGGCCCAGCTGGCGATGATGATGTAGCGCAGATACTGGGTCTGCAGGATGGCGGTCAGGGCTTGCGCGGCCTCGCCGGCGGTTTGCCCGCTGGCAAGACTTTTGCCGATGCCGTCTGATCCAACCATCAAATCCCCCGGTCACTGAACAGGCCCATCCGTGACACTAGGACGAACATTCTAAGACGGTGTGAACGCTGGTTTTTCGTTCAACCGGCAGCTTCATCCGGCGTCAAGGCCTTGATCGACAAAGCATGGACCGGCCCCGCCATTTCCTCGGCCAGCGCAGCGTTGACGGCCCGCTGCCTCGCCACCCGTCCCTGCCCCTCGAACGCCTTTGAGACCAGGGTCAGATTGAAATGGCTCTCGCCGCCTGGCTTGGCGTCCATCCCGCCCTCATGATGGTGCCCGGCATGCCGCCAGCTGTCGTCATCGAGTTCGATCGACACCGGATCGAAGGCCAAAGTCAGTTTTTCGAGGATAATCGTCCCGATTGGGCCGTGAGACATGATCGCTTCCTTGATGCAGACCCAATCCACCCTACACTGGGTTCAATGCCTGCGTCGTTCGAATACAAACCCCGTTTCAAGGATATGCGGATCAAGCCGCCCAAGGCCGGAGAGGCCGAGGCGAAGGCTGATGTCCTGCATCTCAAGCCCGGCGAGAAGCCGTGCCAGTGGCCCGACTGCGTCAAGGCCGCGACCGCCCGCGCGCCCAAGTCGCGCGAACGGCTGAACGACTTCTATGACTTCTGTCAGGGGCACGCGGCCGAGTACAACAAGGGCTGGGACTTCTATTCCGGGATGACCGAATCGCAGATCCGCGCGGCCAAGGAAAACGAGGCCATGACCGGCGGTCGCCCCACCTGGGAGATGAAGGCCGGCAAGAACAGTCGCGAAGCCGCCGCCTTCGCCGCCAAGATGGGCACGGCCAATACGGCGGGCGCCGGCTCGTGGCGCGACAGCTACGGCCTGTTCGGGCGCAAGGGCGATCAGGCCCCGCAAACCCCGACCGAGGATCGCCGCGTCGGCAAGATCGAACGCGGGGCCCTGTCGGACCTGGACCTGGAGCCCGGCGCGTCCAAGGAAGCCATCAAGGCCGCCTATCACGACCTGCTGAAACGTTGTCACCCCGACCATAACCAGGGCGACCGCGGTGCCGAGGCCAAGCTGGTGCGCGTGATCAAGGCCTGGAAGATCCTGAAGAAGGCCGGGATCGCTTAACCCGTCCCTCTCCCTTGATGGGAGAGGGCTTGAGCGCACGACGCCGTCTTCGGCGTCGTGCTCGCGCGAAAGGGTGAGGGTGAAGGCGCCGGGAACAGCGTCCACCGCTTCACCCCTCACCCGCCCGCGCCAGGACGATCGCTTCGCTCTCGTGCGCGGCCTCCCTCTCCCACAAGGGGAGAGGGAGCACACGTTGAACCCCCGCCCCTCATCCCCATCTGAAGGCTCCCCCACTCACAGGAGCCCTCCCATGGACGTTCTCTACACAGCCCACGCCACCGCATCCGGCGGAGGCCGCGACGGTCGCTCGCACACCGACGACGGCAAGGTCGATGTCGCCCTGTCCGTTCCCAAGGCCATGGGCGGTGACGACGGCCCCGGCACCAATCCGGAACAGCTGTTCGCGACCGGCTATGCCGCCTGCTACCTCGGGGCGCTGCGTCTGGTCTCGGGCAAGGCGGGCACCCCCGTCGGCAAGGACACCCAGGTCCACTCCAGCGTCGGCTTCGGCGAGAACACAAAGGGCGAGGGCTATAATCTGGACGTCACGCTGAAGGTCACCGACCACGGCCTGGACCAGGCGGTCATCGACGACCTGATCCAGAAGGCCCACGCCGTCTGCCCCTACTCCAACGCCACCCGCAACAACGTCGACGTGGCGCTCAGCGCCGCATGACGATAAGTCATAAACCTAGGTGATTATGTATTCCTGAAAGTCGGACAGCCCAGCTGTCTGACTTTTTCTTATTTCGACTACCCCGGAACCAAATCATTCAAATATCGCTGTAATGATATCCAACGTGGGGAGCGCGAAATATTATGCCGACCAGCGAAAAAACAAACTCGAATATTTCCCACTATAGAGCCCATTCCTCTGTCGATCACGAGTCATTCGACCTTCAGACGCTCAGCTTCAGCCAGATCTGGCGAGATATGAAACGCCTGCCCCGCCTCCTGCTGCATCTCATCGGCAGGAATCGCTGAGGGTTCCGGCGACCCGTCCCTTGCGTCGAAACGTCGTCACCGCGGTTTGCGCGCGGGCGGCGCTGGACCCGGCCCGCTGGGTTTTCTAAGGGTGGCCTCATGGCCTTGTATCCTCTCGACGCGACCCCCGATCCCCTGCTGACCTTCGAACCGCACCGCACCGTCACGGTGCGCGAGGCATTCGGCATCGACGCCGACATGACCGTGCCGATGTTCGACACCGTCGACAGCCACGTCCCGGAGGTCGATCCCGCCTACAAGTTCGATCCCCAAACGACCCTGGCCATCTGCGCCGGCTTCGCCCACGACCGCCGCGTGATGGTCCAGGGCTATCACGGCACCGGCAAGTCGACCCACATCGAACAGGTGGCGGCCAGGCTGAACTGGCCGCTGGTCCGCGTGAACCTGGACAGCCACGTCAGCCGGATCGACCTGGTCGGCAAGGACGCCATCGTCCTCAAGGACGGCAAACAGATCACCGAGTTCCGCGAGGGCATGCTGCCTTGGGCCATCCAGCGCCCGATCGCCCTGGTGTTCGACGAGTACGACGCCGGCCGCCCCGACGTGATGTTCGTGATCCAGCGCGTGCTGGAGGCGCAGGGCCGCCTGACCCTGCTGGACCAGAACCGCGTCATCCGCCCCAACAAGTGGTTCCGCCTGTTCGCCACGACCAACACCATCGGCCTCGGCGACACTTCGGGCCTGTATCACGGCACCCAGCAGATCAATCAGGGCCAGATGGACCGCTGGAACATCGTC
>CALROO020000060.1:0-4771 GCA_943369795.1 Rhizobium sp. Q54
CTGCGGCGGCCGCTCAGGGCAACCTGGGACTCGTCCAGAAAGTCGAACGCGGCGTCGTCGAACACCAGCACGACGTCATTGCCGGTCAGTCGCGCCTTGTTTTTCAGGATCAGTCGCGATCCGACGAAATGATGCTCTCCAGGGCTCAGGGTCAGGACGGCACGATCCTTCACCAGATAGTCGTCGCAATGCAGACCGGCGGCCAGCGTCTGGCTTTTGCGGATCTCGATCGGCTTCTTCTTCGGCTTTCCCGCGACCTTAGGGCAGGTCATCGCGCTTCGGGGATTGATATCCAGATAGGGGTCGGCGATCGGCGGCGCGCCCTGCTGCGGCGCGCGCTGGATGTTGCCGCGCGCGCTGGTCACGGCCTGGGTGGTCGCGGCGCGAATGCTGCTGGCGTTGCCCGCGACGACGGTCTGGTTCGAGTGCAGCAGACAGACGGGGGCCTCGATCCGTGCGGTATCGGCCAGTTGCAGACTGGCCTTGTCGCTGGTCCCGTGTGTCAGGACGCACAGGGGTGCGATGGAGACGGGGGACGCCACGGCGTCGACATCCAGGTTCCATCCGCCGGGCGGGAGCAGATTGCCGAAAAATGATGGACGCTTGCCGACGAGCCGGACACGAAGGGCGCGATGGTCGCCCGTCACCACGATCACCTCGACCTTGGGTTCGACCGGCGGGGCTTGCTCCCATTCCGCCAGGTGAGACTGGACGAAGACCTCGGCGCGCTGGATCGGTCCGGTCTCGTCGACGGCCAGGGCCAGTTCGCGTCCGCCGGCCAGGGCGGCGCTGTCAACGATGCTCTGAAGACGGGATTTGTCGTTATGGACGGCGTTGAGGTCGATGGCCCCGAGGCTGACGACGGCCAGCACCGGCAGGGCCATGGCGAATTTGACGGCGACCGATCCTCGCACCTCGCGCGCGAACCGTTTCAGCATCGCCGCCGGGGCAAAGGGCATCCGTGAACGATCCACACCACTCAAAATCAGCGGACAACCTGCGACGCCAAATCTTGAGAAATCTGTAATTCTATAAATAAAACAATGCTATGTCCGGTACCGGACAAAGGGGGTGCGGGTTCGCGGTCATCTTTGATCATGGCCCGCCAAGTTACTCCCAATGCTCCTGTTCGACCTCGAGGGGCCCGAGACGCGGTTGCATCGTCCGCCTTGACCGCGCGGCCCCATGAGCGTAAACGCGCCGGACTTTCGAGGCCGTCGGGATTCGTCCTGCGCCGGGATCGTGACAATTGAACGGACGGGCTGTGCCCGCCGGAACGCCCGAAGCGCGCGTTCCGGTTTTTCTGTTTGAGCGAACGATCTCCCTCGGACGATCCCGGGCGAGGCCTTTCGGTCCCGTTCAAAAGAAGGAAACCGAGGCGCCCCGGCCGACAGGCACACGCCTCCATCAGACGTCGAGAACGAGACCGAAATGCCGACTATCAACCAGCTGATCCGCAAGCCCCGCAAGCCCAAGCCCGTGCGCAACAAGGTGCCGGCTCTGGAAGGCTCGCCCCAGCGTCGCGGCGTCTGCACCCGCGTCTATACGACGACCCCCAAGAAGCCGAACTCGGCTCTGCGTAAGGTCGCCAAGGTCCGTCTGGCCAAGAACGGCTATGAGGCCGTGTGCTATATCCCCGGCGAGGGTCACAATCTGCAGGAGCACTCGGTGGTCCTGATCCGCGGCGGCCGCGTCAAGGACTTGCCCGGCGTGCGTTACCACATCCTGCGCGGCGTGCTCGATACGCAGGGCGTCAAGGACCGGAAACAGCGCCGTTCGCACTACGGTACCAAGCGTCCGAAGTAAGACGAACCGACTTTCCAGAATCAGCCGGTTCCATCTGGCTTCCCAAGAACGATTTAGAAGGCCCAGCCCATGTCACGTCGCCACCGCGCCCAGAAACGCGAAGTCCTGCCGGATCCCAAATACAAGGATCTGATCGTCACCAAATTCATGAACTACGTCATGTACGAGGGCAAGAAGGCCGTCGCCGAGAACATCGTCTATGGCGCCTTCGACATCCTGGCCGAGAAGAAGAAGGATTTCGAGCCGGTCCAGACCTTCCACACCGCTCTGGAAAACGTCCAGCCGTCGGTCGAGGTTCGCTCGCGTCGCGTCGGTGGTGCAACGTACCAGGTTCCGGTCGAGGTTCGCCCGGATCGTCGCCGCGCCCTGGCCATCCGTTGGCTGGTCAACGCCGCGCGCAAGCGTGGCGAGAACACCATGACGGAAAAGCTTGCCGCCGAGCTGCTGGATGCGTCCAACAACCGCGGCACCGCCGTCAAGAAGCGCGAAGACACCCACAAGATGGCCGAAGCCAACCGCGCCTTCAGCCACTATCGCTGGTAACGCCTTCAAAGCGTCATCTGCGATGACTATCTGAGACTATCCGGCGCGGGCGGTTTGAGTTAAATCGCCCGCGCTCGCACATCCGAACAGACCGACATTCTCCCGAGGGCGCCCCGGCGTCCCGACCACTTCAAGGCACGCTCATCATGGCCCGCGAAAACAAGATCGAGGACTACCGCAACTTCGGCATCATGGCCCACATCGATGCGGGCAAGACGACGACGACCGAGCGGATCCTGTACTACACCGGCAAGAACCATAAGATCGGCGAAGTCCACGACGGCGCCGCGACCATGGACTGGATGGACCAGGAGCAGGAGCGGGGGATCACCATCACCTCGGCCGCGACCACGGCCTACTGGAAAGAGAAGCGCCTCAACATCATCGACACCCCCGGCCACGTGGACTTCACCATCGAGGTCGAACGTTCGCTGCGCGTGCTCGACGGTGCCGTGACCGTGCTGGACGGCAATGCGGGCGTCGAGCCCCAGACCGAGACCGTCTGGCGTCAGGCCGACAAATACCGCGTGCCGCGCATCGTCTTCGTTAACAAGATGGACAAGATCGGTGCCGATTTCGATGCCTCGGTCGAGTCGATCCGCGACCGCTTGGGCGCCAAGGCCGTGCCGATCCAGTTCCCCATCGGTGCCGAAAGCTCGCTGTCGGGCCTGGTCGATCTGGTCGAGATGAAGTCTGTTGTCTGGGACAACGACCAGCTGGGCGCCAACTTCACCGTCGGCGAGATTCCCGCCGACCTGATGGACAAGGCCGTCGCGGCCCGTCAGTACCTGATCGACAACGCCGTCGAACTGGATGACGAGGCGATGGAAGCCTATCTCGAGGGCAACGAGCCTTCGACGGAAACGCTGAAAAAATGCATCCGCAAGGCCGTTCTGACCGGGGCCTTCTATCCGATCCTGTGCGGCTCGGCCTTCAAGAACAAGGGCGTGCAGACGCTGCTGGACGCCGTGGTCGACTATCTGCCGTCGCCGCTGGACATCCCGCCGACACCCGGCATCGACTTCAAGACCGAAGAGCCGATCGTGCGTCGCGCCGCCGACGACGAACCCCTGTCGGTCCTGGCGTTCAAGATCATGGACGACCCCTTCGTCGGCTCGCTGACCTTCTGCCGCATCTATTCGGGCAAGATGGAGACCGGCATGGGCCTGCTGAACTCCTCGCGCGACAAGCGCGAGCGGGTCGGCCGCATGCTGCTGATGCACTCCAACGACCGTCAGGACATCAAGGAAGCCTATGCCGGCGACATCGTCGCCCTGGCCGGCCTCAAGGACACCCGCACGGGCGACACCCTGTGCGATCCTCTGAAGTCGCCGGTCATCCTCGAGAAGATGGAGTTCCCGGCCCCCGTGATCGAGATCTCGGTGGAGCCCAAGTCCAAGGCCGACCAGGAGAAGCTGGGCGTCGCCCTGCAGAAGCTGGCCTCGGAGGATCCGTCCTTCACCGTCTCGACCGACCACGAGTCTGGCCAGACCATCCTGAAGGGCATGGGCGAGCTGCACCTGGACATCAAGATCGACATCCTGAAGCGCACCTACAAGGTCGAGGCCAATATCGGTGCGCCGCAGGTGGCCTATCGTGAGTCGTTGGGTCGCAAGGTCGACATCGACTACACCCACAAGAAGCAGACCGGTGGTACGGGCCAGTTCGCCCGCGTCATGATCACCTTCGAACCGGGCGAGCCGGGTTCGGGCTTCGTGTTCGAGAACTCCATCGTCGGCGGTGCCGTGCCCAAGGAATATATCCCGGGCGTGGAAAAGGGCCTGAACTCGGCCAAGGACAACGGCCTGCTGGCCGGGTTCCCGCTGATCGACTTCAAGGCGACCCTGACGGACGGCAAATACCACGACGTCGACTCCAGCGTGCTGGCGTTCGAAATCGCGTCGCGCGCCGCCTTCCGCGAACTGCGCGAGAAGGGTGCGCCCAAGCTGCTCGAGCCGATCATGGCGGTCGAGGTCGTGACCCCCGAGGACTATCTCGGTTCGGTCATCGGCGATCTGAACGGCCGTCGCGGCATGATCCAGGGTCAGGACATGCGCGGCAACGCAACCGTCGTGAACGCCTTCGTGCCGCTGGCCAACATGTTCGGCTATGTGAACACCCTTCGCGGGATGTCGCAGGGCCGCGCCGCCTTCACCATGCAGTACGACCACTATGAGCCGGTGCCGCAACACGTCGCCGACGAAGTGATCAAGAAGTATTCCGCTTAAATAACCCCCTGAAATGAAGCCCCTTTCGGGGACGGAGAGAAGAGAATGGCCAAGGAAAAGTTCGAACGCACCAAGCCGCATTGCAACATCGGCACGATCGGTCACGTTGACCACGGCAAGACGACGCTGACGGCGGCGATCACGATGACGCTGGCCAAGGCCGGTGGGGCCAAGGCGATGGCCTATGCGGACAT
>CALROO020000061.1:0-4527 GCA_943369795.1 Rhizobium sp. Q54
TAGTGGGTCGCGGGCGGGGTCTTGGTGACGAAGGTGAAGCTCTTGTCCTGATAGACCGTGATCACGGTCGGCAGGGGCGTGCCCTTCACTTCCTTCTCGGTGCGCGCGTTGAACTCCTTGACGAAGCCCATGATGTTGACGCCGCGCTGGCCCAGTGCCGGGCCGATCGGGGGCGACGGCGTGGCGTTGCCGGCCGGCACCTGCAGCTTGATATAGCCGAGGATCTTCTTGGCCATTGGTCTCTCCTGTGATGGCCCAGAACTCAATCAGGACCGGTGAGCCGTGGTCTGGCATGGCTGCCTCCCACGGATTTGTGCGAGCGAACCCGCACCGCCCTGTTCAGAGCGAGGCGCGCCTATAGCGGAAGGAAGGCCCAAACGCAAACGGCGACCCGCAGGTCGCCGTAGCTTTATTCAATCCGTGAAGCGCGCGATCAGGCCGCGACCTTCTCCACCTGGCTGTATTCCAGATCGACCGGCGTGGGGCGGCCGAAGATCGACACGGCGACGCGCAGTCGGGCCGCATCCTCGTCGACGCTCTCGACCTGGCCGTCGAAGCTGGCGAACGGGCCGTCGATAACCTTGACGGTCTCGCCGATGTCGAAATGGATGGTGGGCTTGGGACGCTCGACGCCCTCTTCCACGGCCCCGATGATGTTCTGGACCTCGCGCTCCGAGACCGGCAGCGGCTTGGTGCCGCCCGCGGCACCCAGGAAGCCCGTGACCTTGGGCGTGTTCTTGACCAGGTGATAGGCCTCGTCAGTCAGCTCCATCCGCACCAGCACATAGCCGGGGAAGAACTTGCGCTCGGAGTTCACCTTGCGACCGCGACGGATCTCGACGACGTCCTCGGTCGGCACCAGGATTTCGGAAAAATGGTCCGACAGACCCTGCTGCTTGGCCTGATCGGTCAGGTGCTGGGCGACCTTCTTTTCGAAGTTCGAATAGGCCTGGACGATATACCACTTGTGGCGGGGATTGGGGGCGGGCTTGGGCGCTGCATCCGTCATGGGCGCGTCTCCTTATTGGCCGATGGACAGGACGAAGAGCGAGATCTTGGCCAGACCCCAGTCCACGATCCAGAAGAATACGGCCGCGATCAGGACCATGATGAAGACCATCACCGAGGTGATCCAGGTCTCCTTGCGCGACGGCCAGACGATCTTGCGACCCTCGGCGCGGACCTGGCTGAAGAACTGCGGAATCGAGGTCCGCTTCTTCGGCGTCGGCACGTCGGTGCCCACGGCCTGACCGGCCAGCACGGGCTGGCTGACCTGGACATTGGGGGTGCGACGACCCTTTGGGGTCTTGGCCTTGGCCATCTGACGTCTCTTCAACTCTTGATCCTGCCCACCAGATGGGAAGTCCCACCCGGCGGCGACAGGGGTAAAATGGCAGGAGTGGAGGGACTCGAACCCACGACCCTCGGTTTTGGAGACCGATGCTCTACCAGCTGAGCTACACTCCTTCAGGTTCCGGACAAAACACAACGCGCCGTGGGTTTCCCCGACGGCGCGTGCGTATCGCCAGACCGGGGCGTATGCCCGACCGGCACGGGGTTTTCAAGGGCTATCGGTGTCCCCGCCCCTATTCGTCCAGGTGTTCCGCGACCGCGCGCGCCTCGTCCTCGGCCTTGACCAGCTGACGGAAGATCAGCTTGTCGATCCGGCGGTCGTCCATGTCGATGATCTCGACCTCGAAGCGTCCGACCTGCAGCACCTCGCCCTCGTCAGGCACGCGCGACAACTGATGCAGGATCAGGCCCGCAACGGTGTGGAAGCTCTCGTTCTCGCCGAAGTCCTCACCCAGCGTATCCGCCAATTCGTCCAGGTCGGTGCGGCCGTCGACCAGCCAGCTGCCGTCCTCGCGCTGGCGCACATAGGCGTGCAGTTCGTCGTGGCCTTCGTTGAAGTCGCCCGCGATCATTTCCAGCAGGTCGGTCGCCGTCACCACGCCTTCGAAGGCGCCGTATTCGTCGACGACGAAGACCATGTGGACCTTGGAGCCCTTCATGATCTCCAGCGCCTTCAGCACCGAGGACGACTGCGGAATGAAGGCCGGGACCTGGACGTATTTCTCGATATTGAACTCGCCGTTGTCTAGCAGGCTGTCCAGCAGGTCCTTCTTGTGAACGACGCCCAGCGGATTATCGACGTCGCTCTCGCGCGCGACCACGATCCGCGAATAGGGGCAGGTCCGCACCTCTTCGCGCAGCACCTCTTCCGAATCGTCCAGCGCGACCCAGAACACTTCATGGCGCGGCGTCATGGCGACCTTCACCGGGCGGTCGCCCAGGCGCAGGATCTCCTCGATCATCTCCTGCTCTTCAGGTTCGATCAGACCGGCGGAGGTGCCCTCCGCGATCATGGTCTCGACCTCTTCCTGGGTGACGTCGGAGCCGTCGCGGTCCTTGACGCCGATGATCTTCAATATGCCGGACGTCGAGGCCGTCAGCAGCACCACGAACGGATGCAGCACGATGGCCAGGGTCGAGATCGGGGCCGCCATCTTGGCCGCAATCGATTCGGGAAAGATCAGCGCCAGCCGCTTGGGCACCAGCTCGCCGACGATCAGCGAGACATAGGTGATGCAGATGACCACCAGGGCCGTGGAGAAGATCTGGGTATAGGCGTCCAGCGCCGGAAAGGCGGCCGTCAGGATCCGGTCCAGCTCGCCGGCTATGGTCGCCTGACCATAGGCACCGGCCAGAATGCCAATGGCAGTGATGCCGACCTGGACGGCGGACAGGAAATGCGTCGGGTTTTCAGAGAGCTTGAGTGCCGCCCTCGCCCCCTTGTCGCCCCGCTCGGCCCGGCTCTGCAGTCTGGATTTACGCGAGGATACGACCGCAAGCTCGGTCATGGCGAACAGGCC
This sequence comes from Rhizobium sp. Q54, assembly GCA_943369795.1. Classification (GTDB taxonomy): domain Bacteria; phylum Pseudomonadota; class Alphaproteobacteria; order Caulobacterales; family Caulobacteraceae; genus Brevundimonas. Next base: position 2,874 of record CALROO020000061.1, read on the forward strand.
GTTCAGCACCACGAGCAGCAGTACGACGACGATGGCGATGGCTAACATCTAGTGAGGCGGAACCGGCGCGGTGCAACAGTCGGCGGTCCGCATCTGTCATGATAGTGGCAAATCGCCGCCCGCGCCACGGTTTCCTGCCAAAGGTCAGATACCTGACTTCAGGACCCGCTTCGACCGGCATCGGCCGAGCCATAGGCCCCGGGCCTGAATCCCTCGCTAGGCTGGGTCGCGCAGGCCGACATGCCGATGATGATCCCGATGAAAAGACCGGTGCGTATCGCTCGCATCATGATTACCAAATCCTTAACGTCCGTGGTGAACGTTAAGGCGGCTGTGGCGGTTCCGCGCAAGACAGCTCGCGTGGAAGGCGACAGTCACGCAGCAAAAAGCCCCGCCGGATTGCTCCAGCGGGGCTGATTGTTTTCTCCCCCCCTTCATGGGAGAGAGGATCAGATCGTCTCTACTACTCGACGATCTTGGCGACGACGCCAGCGCCGACGGTGCGGCCGCCTTCGCGGATGGCGAAGCGCAGGCCCTGGTCCATGGCGATGGGCGTGATCAGCTCGACATTCAGCTCGGCGTTGTCGCCGGGCATGATCATCTCGACACCTTCCTTAAGGTGCACGATGCCGGTCACGTCCGTCGTGCGGAAGTAGAACTGCGGACGGTAGTTGGTGAAGAACGGCGTGTGACGGCCACCCTCTTCCTTGGTCAGGATATAGGCCTCGGCCAGGAACTTGGTGTGCGGGGTGATCGAGCCGGGCTTGCACAGCACCTGGCCGCGCTCGACGTCTTCACGCTTGGTGCCGCGCAGCAGCACGCCGACGTTGTCACCGGCCTGGCCCTGGTCCAGCAACTTGCGGAACATTTCCACGCCCGTGCAGGTCGTCTTCTGGACCGGACGGATGCCGACGATCTCGACTTCCTCACCGACCTTGACGATGCCCTTCTCGACGCGGCCCGTGACCACGGTGCCGCGGCCCGAGATCGAGAACACGTCTTCCACCGGCATCAGGAACGGCAGGTCGACCGGACGCTCCGGCTGCGGGATGTAGTTGTCGACGGTTTCCATCAGCTTCAGCACGGCGTTCTCGCCGATTTCCGGGTTCACGCCGTCGGTGGCGGCCTTGGCCGAACCGGCGGTGATCGGAATGTCGTCGCCCGGGAACTGGTACGAGCTCAGCAGCTCGCGGATTTCCATCTCAACGAGTTCCAGCAGCTCGGCGTCGTCGACCAGGTCGACCTTGTTCATGAACACGACCAGGGCCGGCACGCCGACCTGACGGGCCAGCAGGATGTGCTCGCGGGTCTGGGGCATGGGGCCGTCGGCGGCCGACACGACCAGGATCGCGCCGTCCATCTGGGCGGCACCAGTGATCATGTTCTTCACATAGTCGGCGTGGCCGGGGCAGTCGACGTGGGCATAGTGACGGTTGGCCGTCTCATATTCCACGTGGGCGGTGTTGATCGTAATGCCGCGGGCCTTTTCTTCCGGGGCCGCGTCGATGTCGGCGTAGTTCATCGCCTTGGCGCCGCCGGCCTTGGCCAGCGTCATCGTGATCGCCGCCGTCAGCGTCGTCTTGCCGTGGTCAACGTGACCGATCGTGCCGATGTTGCAATGCGGCTTGGTGCGTTCGAACTTTTCCTTGGCCAT
>CALROO020000062.1:0-4327 GCA_943369795.1 Rhizobium sp. Q54
CGAATAGCGGGCGAAGCTGGCCCGCTCGGGCGCGGGATTGATCACCCGGTGGCTGGTCGACGGCAGGACGTGATTGGTCAGCCGTTGCAACATGTCGCCGATGTTGACGACCAGGGCCCCCGTCGGCGGCGCGATGTCCAGCCACTGGCCGTCCGCATCCTTCAGCTGCAGGCCCGCCTCCTCGGCTCCCAGCAGCAGGGTGATGACGTTGATATCCTCATGCGCCCCGGCCCGCACGCCTGACGCGCCCGCCGCCACCGGTGGATAGTGCAGCATGCGCAGGATGGAGTTCCCCAGCTGGACCTTGTCGGCAAAGAAGTCGTCGCCCAGATTCATGTAGCGGGCGATGGCCCGCAGGATCTTGGCACCCAGCTGATCCATCGCCGTGAACATGCCGTACAGGTGCTCGCGGAAGCCCTCGACCTCGGTCGGCCAGACGTTGTCGCGCATATACTGGCGATAGGGATGGCCCTCGGGCAGTTCGCGCCCGACGTGCCAGAACTCCTTCAGATCTACGGTCGCCGCCCCCTTGGCCGCCTCGACGCCGAAGGGCGTAAGGCCGCGCGCGCCACCTGTGCCCGGCTGGTGGTACTGGCGTTTTACCTCTTCCGGCAGGGCGAAGAAGGCCTTGGCGTCGTCGATGGCCGCCTCGATCACCGCCTCGTCCAGCCCGTGGTCTGCCACGACGGCAAAGCCATAACGTTTGAACGACCCGCCCAGCTTGTCGGCAAAGGCCTGGAAGTCGGTGTCGTACAGCGTCATCGAGACCGGCTCGATGCCGCGGGCGGCGGTGGAGGGGCTGGCGCTTTCGGCGGTCGATGTCGTCACGGCGATAACCTTCTGGATCGGGATTGCGATGTCCTTACGCCCTGAACCCTCCGATTGGCAAAGTCGGGGCGGCGTGACCAAACGCCCACCCGTCGCGTTCATGGGCGGTACAGGCTGGAACCTTCACTGTACGGATCGCGTTCCAGCGCCAATCGTCTCCTTGAAAGGACAATCTCCATGCGCGCCAAACTCTTTATCTCGGCCGTCAGCCTCTCGGCCATCATGGCCACCGCCGCCTGCACCACGACCGACCCCTACAGCTCGACGCCCCAGCGTAACAACACCGGCACGGGTGTGATCGCGGGTGCCCTGGGCGGGGCCTTGCTGGGCTATCTGACCAACACCTCCAACTCCGAAGAGGGTCGCAAGAACGCCCTGATCGGGGCCGGCATCGGTGCTCTGGGCGGTGCGGCCGTTGGCCAGTACATGGATCGCCAGCAACGCGCGCTGGAGGCCGAACTGTCCGGTTCCGGCGTCGGCGTGGCGCGTCAGGGCGACAATCTGGTTCTGCGCATGCCGTCGGACGTAACCTTCGCCTCCAACCAGTCTTCGGTGAACTCCAGCTTCTATGCGACCCTGGATGACGTGGCCGCCGTCCTGCAACGCTACGACCAGTCCACCATCGACATTATCGGTCACGCCGATTCCGACGGGGCCGACGACTACAACCTGAACCTTTCGCGCCAGCGTGCGTCTTCGGTCGCCCGCTATCTCGTTGATCGTGGCGTCCTGGCCGACCGCTTCTTCGTGGACGGTCGTGGCGAGAGCCAGCCGATCGCCGACAACGGCACGGCCTCGGGCAAGGCCCAGAACCGCCGCGTCGAGATCCTGATCCGCCCGTTCCGCGGCTGATCAGGCATTCAGGCTGACAAGACGAAGGCGGCTCCCTACTCGGGGCCGCCTTTTTCTATGCCCGTCCGATGGAGGCGTAGCGGAAGCCGCGCGCCCGCATGTCATCGGGGCGATAGACATTCCTCAGATCGACCATGACCGGCTGTTTGAGCAACAGCTTGACGCGGTCCAGATCCAGCGCCCGGAACTGATCCCATTCCGTCAGGATGACCACGGCGTCGGCCCCGGCCACCGCATCGTAGGGTCCTTCCTTGAAGACGACGCCGTCCAGCAGCTTCGACGCCTCATGCATCCCCTCGGGATCGAAGGCCTGAACGGTCGCGCCCGCCGCCATCAGGGCCGGTGCCACGTCCAGTGACGGCGCGTCGCGCATGTCGTCAGTGTTCGGCTTGAAGGTCAGGCCCAGCAGGGCGACCGTCTTGCCCTTCAGGTTACCGTCCAGGGCCCTGGCGACCCGGTCGGCCATCGCCTTCTTGCGGTCGTCGTTGATGCTGACCGTCGTCTCGATCAGGCGCACCGGGGTGCCCGCATCGGTCGCGGTGCGCACCAGGGCAAGGGTATCCTTGGGAAAGCAGGAGCCGCCATAGCCCGGGCCCGCATGCAGGAATTTCGACCCGATCCGCTTGTCCAGACCGATGCCGCGCGCGACCTGCTGCACGTCCGCCCCGACCGCCTCGCACAGATCGGCCATCTCGTTGATGAAGGTGATCTTCATGGCCAGGAAGGCGTTGGCGGCATATTTGGTCAGTTCCGACGTACGCCGGCCGGTGAACAGGATCGGAGTCTCGTTCAGGTTCAGGGGACGATAGAGTTCGCGCATGACTGCCTGCGCGCGCTCGTCTTCCGTGCCGACCACGACGCGGTCGGGGCGCTTGAAGTCCTCGATCGCCGCGCCTTCGCGCAGGAATTCGGGATTGGAGACCACCGCAAAGTCCGCTTCGGGTCGCCGCTCGCGGATGATTCGCTCGATCTCGTCACCGGTGCCGACCGGGACGGTCGATTTGGTGACCACGACGGTAAAGCCCTCAATCAGGCCCGCAATCTCCTCGGCGGCGGCATAGACATAGGACAGGTCGGCGTGGCCGTCGCCGCGTCGCGACGGTGTGCCCACGGCGATGAAGACGGCGTCCGCCGCGCGGATCGCCTCGGCCCCGTCGAGGGCGAAGGACAGGCGGCCGCCGCGCACATTGGACGCGACCAGATCGTCCAGACCTGGCTCGAAGATCGGGATCTCGCCATTCTTCAGCCGCTCGATCTTGGAGACATCCTTGTCGACACAGGTCACCTCATGGCCGAAGTCGGCGAAACAGGCCCCGGAGACCAGGCCGACGTAGCCTGTGCCGATCATGGCGACGCGCATGGGATATCCCTCTTTGACGAACTGCCGGGGAATAGCGAGGCCGGTGGCTTTTGACCACCCGCGCAAACGAGACCGCCCGCCCTCGTTTCCGGGGGCGGGCGGTGGGTAGTGTGGATCGACTGTCCGGTAGGCCGGGAGCCGGGGCCTGTCTTTCGACGAGCCCCGGTCCGTTGTGGCTTACTGGAAGTTGATGCCGATGGTGGCGCGACGGTTCAGCGGCTCGCGCACGCCGTCAGCCGTCGGGCGGGCCAGGGCGGTTTCGCCCTTGCCGTCCAGCGAGATCACGCCGCCGTTGATGCCCTGGGCGACCAGAGTGTCACCCACGGTGCGGGCGCGGCGGTTGGACAGGCCGACGTTGTAGGCGGCCGAACCCGAGGTGTCGGCGTGACCGACGATCAGGACGCGCGTCGGACGACCCGACTTGGCGTAGTTGGCGGCCTGGGTCACGACCGATTGAGCCTCGGCGGTCAGGTCCGAACGATCCCAGTCGAAGTAGACCACGAACTCACGGGCAGCCGGGACGACCGGAGCCGGCGGCGGCGTGACCGGGCGCGGGGGCTGCGGTGCGGGCGGCAGCGGCTGCGGGGCGGGCGGCGGCACATAGGCCGGCTCGTCGGCACCGAAGGCATAGCGCAAACCCAGGGTCACGGTGTGGACGCCTTCATAGCGACCTTCGTACGGGCCGATGGCCGAGGCCGTCGTCGAGGTGAAGGTGTTGAAGCCCATGTTGGCGACCAGATAGCGGTAGGTCAGGTCCAGGTTGGCGCGATCGCCCAGGCTGATGGCCACGCCGGCCAGACCTTGAGCGGCCAGCTTGGTGGAGCTGTCGTCGGCGCCGACCGAGACGGTACGGGCAGCGGCGAAAGTGCCCAGCAGTTCGGTGTTGACCACGGCCACACCGGCACCCAGACCGACGAACGGACGGAAGCCCCAGTCTTCGTTGCCGAAGTCATAGATGACGTTAGCCATCAGGGTGGCAGCCGTGTGCTCGCCATCGGGATCGTCGCAAGGACCGGCACCGGAAGAGATGTTGCAGACGGCGGCCAGACCGTTGGCCTGGTTGCTGACCTGGCCGATCTCGCCGGCGCGATAGCCGCCTTCCAGTTCCACGCGCCAGTTCGGCGTGAAGCGGTAACCCAGACGGGCGAACCCGGCATAGTCGTCCTCGACCTCGATCAGCAGCGACGGACCCGTCGTCGTCGAGATCGCCTCAACGTCGTCGCTCCAGAAGTTGTAACCGGCGTCGATCGCACCGTACCAGCCATTCGGCTCGGCAGACGCCGTGCC
>CALROO020000063.1:0-4312 GCA_943369795.1 Rhizobium sp. Q54
ACTCGCTACGAGGCACTGGGGTAGGCTTCTATGGTCCGTGGGGCACAACCTATGCCGCCAATCTGAGGCTGACGACGGCGAACCTGACGGAAGACGCCTGGGTGGATATGCTGTCGACGCGCGATGCTCGACCGATCATGCCGTGGGCCAGCGTCAGGGCCATGGACGACGCCGACAAGCGCGCCATCTATCGCTACATCCGGTCGCTACCCGGCGAGCCGGGGGAGGCGGTGCCGGACGGGCTGCCGCCGGGCCAGGTGCCGTCCACGCCTTATGAGGACCTGCACGTCAGGATGCCGGCGGGCGCGCCGCCTCCTCGCTGATCCAGCGGTCCATGCGGGCGTCCAAAAGCTCCAGCGGCAAGGCCCCATCGACCAGCAGGGCGTCGTGGAAGCGGCGGATGTCGAACCGGTCGCCCAAAGCGGCTTCAGCTCGGCTACGGATGGCACGCAGCCGGATTTCGCCGATCTTGTAGCCTGTCGCCTGGCCGGGCCAGCCGATGTAGCGCTGAAGCTCCGTTTCGATGTTCAGCGGGGCCAGGGCCGAGTTGTCGCGGAAGCAGGCTCTGGCCTGTTCGATGTCCCAGCCGAGCCAATGAAGGCCGGTGTCCGCCACCAGCCGGCAGGCGCGCCACATCTCGTAGCTCAGCCGACCGAAGCGTTCGTACGGCGTGCGGTAGAAGTTCATCTCCTCGCCCAGGAATTCGGCGTACAGGCCCCAGCCCTCGACGAAGGCAGTGACGTCTGCCCCGCGTCGGAAATAGGGCTGGTCCTCGGCCTCCTGCTGCAGGGCGAGCTGCAGATGGTGGCCCGGCACGGCCTCGTGCAGGGTCAGGGCGGGCAGTTCGTAAAGGGGGCGCTGGTCCAGGCTGGAGGTGTTGACCAGATAACCGCCCGCCACGCCGGTCTTGAGCGAGCCGGGTGAGTAGCGTCCGGTGGTATAGTTGGCCTCAATCTCCCGCGGCACGGGCCGGACACCATAGGGCAGGCGGGGCAGGGTGCCGAACAGGGCGGGCAGGCCGTCGTCGGCCCGCTTGGCCATTTCGGACGCCTTCTCCAGCAGATCCTCGCGGGTCGTGGCATAGAACTGCGGATCGGAACGCAGGAAGGCGAGGAAGCCCGCGAAGTCGCCCGTCCAGCCCGAGGCCTGCATCTCCTCGTCCATGCGGGCGCGGATGCGGGCGACCTCCTCCAGGCCTATGGCGTGAACCTGATCCGGCGTCAGGTCGGTGGTGGTGTAGCCGCGCACGAAATAGGCATAGAGGTCACGACCGCCGGGCCGCTGGCCGATGCCGGGGTCGGTCGGGGTGGCGCGCAGATAGTCATCGGTCAGGAAGCGCAGCCATTCTGCTCGGCGGGGCGCAATCTCTCCGGCGACGATGGCGGCGGCAGAGGCGCGTAGGGCGGCCTGATCGGCGACCGGGATGGTGTCGGGGAGAGCCGTCAAAGGGGCCAGCAGGGGATCGGTCTCGGGCGTCAGGCCGACATCGCTGCGGGCCAGGGTCATCGCGCTTTCGACGACGGACCGGGGTTGGATCAAGCCTGTCTCCAGACCGCGCCGGGCATGGGCCAGGGTCGCGTCATACATGGCGGGCATGCCGGCAAGGCGTGACAGCCAGGCCTCGGCATCGGCCTTGCTCGCAATGCGGGTGACCGAAGCGATATAGGCGAGCGACTGGCCGATCGCTCCTTCGGAGTTCAGGGCCAGGCGGCTGGTGTCCAGGCCGATGCCTTCCAGATCCCGGTCGATCAGAAACAGCAGGAAGGCGCGGTTCTGGGCATCGTTGTCCGACAGACCTGCGACCGGTACCGCTTCCAGCCGCGCCTTGAAGGCCTGCAGCGGCGCGCGACGCGCCAGTTCGGCATCACGCGAGATGTCGGGCAGGCGCGACAGGGCGGCACGGTCGCCGTCCATGCCGGCGGTGATCGGATCGTTGGCCTTCAGATAGGCCTCATAGTCCGCAAGCAGTGCGGCCAGATCGGCATTCGGTGTCTGGGCCTGCGCCGGGTTGCCGGGCACCTGGCCGGTGGTATGGGCCTGCGCGGCTGCGGGCATTGCGGACAGCAAGGCCAAGACACTGACGGCGATGACGGATTTCATGAGGACCCCCAAAGCCCCTGACGGGCTCCGGGCGAATGCATCGGAGGCGGGGACCCGCGTCAAGCGGTGATCGCATACCCTAGCCGCAGAAGGCGAAGAACCGTTCGATGCGGTCGCGAGAGCCGGGCTGGGGAACATAGGTCTGGCGCGCCCCGCCCTGCCATACGGCCAACCAGCCGATCCGGCGGAAACGCTGAAAGACCGGTGCATTGGCTTCTGCCCCGGCCGTCAGGATCAGGCCGTCATGGACTTCGGCGGGCTCGGCGGCGGCGGCATAGCGCTCGGTGTCGCCACCGGACTCGATTTGGATTTCCGGCGACGCTCCCTTGTCCGCGCTGGCGGTGAGGTCGAGCTTGCCTGATCCTCGTGCGCACTCCAGACCCAGCTTCAGGTCGTCGCTGTCAGCCATTCCGTAGGCCAGTTTGGCGTTGGAGCCGTCTTCGGAAAGGAACCAGTCGTAGCCCTCGATCGGTTGTGGCGCGCCAGAGCTGACGATGCCTGAGGCTGGAACTTTCGCCGTTGTCGTCGAGCAGGCGGCGACAAGAGCGGTCGTGGCCAGAAGGATCAGCAGGGACGCGGGACGCATGGAATACTCCGACCGTTAGCCGGAACAAAGCTCGGCGAACCGGCGTAGCTTGGCAAGATGGGCCTGCGGGATTTCGATGGTGCGTCGCGTCTCGCCCGCCGTCATCGACAGGCTGCCGTCCGCGGCAAAGGCGGCAAAGAGCGGGTGGTCGGTGCGCAGGGCCAGTTTCGCCGACCCGCCGCGCCCGGCCTCGCTCTCGGTCATGGCGGTCGATGAGCCGGCGGCCAGACGGGTCACGCCGGTCATCCCTGCGGCCTGATACAGGGTGACCCGCGCTACGCTGGATCCCGGTTCGCACTCAAGGGTAGTGCGAAGGCTGGGCGTGTCGGGAATCTCGTTGGCTAGCACAACGGGCGCGCTGTCGGCATAAAGCGTCCAGGTCCAGGCAGGTTCCTGTGCGGCATGGACGTTGGCGACACCGATCAGGGTCGCCAGGATTGAAAGTACGGACAATGTAGCGACCCCGCTGTCGTTCGAAGCGATGAACGACCATCAAGGCCGTGATGTTCCGCCGCCGTCAAGAATGCGGCGGTGCCTGCCCATCCGAGACTGCGAGCGTTTCGAGCCCTAGAACGGGCTGAACCGCTCGACCAGGGACTGGGCCGCCGGTGTCGCCTGAACGCGGCTGATGTCGCCGCGACCGCCATAGCTGATGCGGGCCTCCGCGATCTGGGTGTGGGCGATGGTGTTGGCCGAGCTGATGTCTTCGGGCCGCACGATGCCGGCGACGGTCAGCTCGCGCACCTCGCGGTTGGTGCGAACTTCCTGGCGGCCCTGGATCATCAGATTGCCGTTGGCCATGACGTCGGTGACGACGGCCGCGATGGTCAACGAAACCCGCTCCGAGCGGTTTACCGAGCCCGAGCCGCTGGCGTTGGACTCGCCCTCGATGCCGACCATGTTGGCCGGGTCGAAACCGCCGGGGAAGATGCGACCCAAGCTGTTCTCCAGACCGAAGAAGTTTGTGACCCCGCCCGAGGCGTCATTGGTGCGGCTGCGCTGGGTGGAGTTCTGGGTCTGGGCGCGGTCGTCGATGTCGATGTTGACGGTCAGGATGTCGCCGACGCGACGGGCGCGCTGGTCGCCGAAGAAGGTCCGCGACCCGACCCGCCACAGGCTGTTGGCGCTGGCGGCGCGGTCCGCACGCTGCTGCTCGGGCGTCGGCAGATAGACCTGGCTGGTCGGAACCAGGGCCGCCGGATAGCCGATGGGGGCCAGTTCCGGCCCGCGAATGGCCTCCACGGCCGTCGAGCAGGCGCCGAGCGCCAGGGTGGAGGCGAGGGCGGCGGTGGTGATCAGGGCGGTACGCATGAACTGTGATCCCTCTTAGCGAGCGGCGAACTGGTTGGAGCGGGCGGACTGGGCGGCTGGGCCCGCGATGGCGCGGCCCGGGCCGGTGGCGACGGCGTCGATGGTGCGACCGGACTGCAGGTTCAGCACGGCGACGGGCTCGCCCATGGCGGCATTGCGCTGAGCGCGGCCGGTGACGGTCAGGCGGATGCCGCCGGATTCGAAGGCGACCTCGACCAGGTCGTTGCGGCTGATGACGCGGTCGGCATAGGCCGCGCGGGCCGGGGCATAGGTGGGTGCCGCAGCTGTCGTCGGCGAGACCGTAGGCCCTACGCT
>CALROO020000064.1:0-3913 GCA_943369795.1 Rhizobium sp. Q54
TCTGACGTGCTGGACACCTGTTTCGCCGTGCAGCTGGCACGGTCGTCGGACCTGCTGATCGAGGGCGTCGAGCGGGTTCTGGCCGCCCTGGAGACACGTGCCAAGGAGCACCAATTCACCCCCTGCGTCGGTCGCAGCCACGGCATCCACGCCGAGCCGGTGACCTTCGGCCTGAAACTGGCCGGCTATCACGCCGAATTCCAGCGGGCCAAACGCCGCCTGATCACCGCCAGGGAAGAGATCGCCACCTGCGCCATCTCCGGCGCGGTCGGGACCTTCGCCAATGTCGATCCGGCGGTCGAACAATATGTCGCCGATCAGATGGGTCTGGCGGTCGAGCCCGTCTCGACCCAGGTCATACCGCGCGACCGCCACGCCGCCTTCTTTGCGGCGCTGGGCGTCGTGGCCAGTTCGGTCGAGCGTCTGGCCATCGAAATCCGCCATCTGCAACGCACGGAAGTCCTCGAAGCCGAGGAGTTCTTCGACAAGGGCCAGAAGGGCTCGTCGGCCATGCCGCACAAGCGCAACCCGATCCTGACCGAGAACCTGACCGGCCTGGCCCGTCTGGTCCGTTCGGCCGTGACGCCCGCGATGGAAAACGTCGCCCTGTGGCACGAGCGGGACATCAGCCACTCCTCGGTCGAGCGCGGCATCGGCCCCGACGCCACCATCCATCTGGACTTCGCCCTGCACCGTCTGGCCAATGTGGTCGAGCGGCTGAACGTCTACCCCGAGAACATGCAGAAGAACCTCGACCTGCTGGGCGGCCTGGTTCACTCGCAGCGCGTCATGCTGGCCCTGACCCAGGCGGGTGTGAGCCGGGAGGATGCCTATGTCGCCGTGCAGGAGAACGCCATGAAGGTCTGGCGCGGCGAAGGCCGTTTCCTGGACTTCCTGAAGGCCGACGCCCGGGTGACCCTGCCGACCGAGCAGCTGGAGGCCCTGTTCGACGTCGGCTACCACACCAAACATGTCGACACCGTCTTCGCCCGGGTCTTTGGCGCGGGCTGATGGCGAACCCGCCGATCCACCTCAATCCGAAACTGGATGTCGCGGCGGCGGCCGAGGCCTATCGCCGCAACGGCTGGGTGCAGGTGGCCGATGTGTTCGAGGCCGCAACGGCGGAGTATCTGGCGGGGATGCTGGAAACCGGCATCGACTGGGATCTGGCCTTTCAGGGCGAGGATGGTCGGCCAGCCGTCCTGACCCGCCAGCAGGTCGTGGCCCAGGGTGATGCCGCCTTGCAGCAAAAACTTCGGGCCATGATGACGAAGGCGGGAAGCGGCTATGGCTTTCTGTACCTGACCTATCCCCTGATCACGGCCTATCTGACCAAGCGCGATCCGGGCCATCCGGTGCACGCCATCACTGAGTTTCTGAACGACGCCTTCGTGCAGCTGGGCATCGCCATCACGGGCCGCGCCGACATCGTCAAGGCGGACGGCCAGCTGACCCGCTACCGCCCCGGCGACTTCATCGGCCTGCACAATGATGTCGGGTCCGAGGCCAGCGACCGACTGGTCGCTTATACGCTGGGCCTGACCCGCACCTGGCGCGCCGACTGGGGCGGGCAGCTGCTGTTTCACGACGCGGCGGGCGATGTGATCCGTGGCCACGCCCCGCGCTGGAACACGCTAACGCTGTTTTCTGTGCCGCAGTATCATTCGGTCGCACCGGTTGCGGCCTATGCGCAAGCGCCGCGCCTGTCCGTCGTCGGCTGGCTGAGAAATGCCGGGCGCTGAGGCGTCCGCCCGCAAGCGTGCCTTCGATCCCGTCGTCGATGCGAACACCCGCCTGCTGATCCTGGGCAGCCTGCCCGGCGAGGCGTCGCTGAAGGCCGGTCAATATTATGCTCATCCGCAGAACGGCTTCTGGCGATTGATCGGCGGGGTCATCGAGCGTCCGGACTTGGCGACCCAGCCTTACGCAGAGCGCCTCGGCATGCTGAAAGCGCACGGCATCGGCCTATGGGACGTGATCGCGGAGGCCAAGCGGATAGGCAGCCTAGACACCGCCATCCGTCTGCCACGCCATGCCGACCTGAAAGGCCTGATCGCAGGCCTGCCCCGGCTTGAAGCCATCGCCTTCAATGGGGGAAAGGCGGCCCGTGAGGGCGCGCGGGTGTTGGGACCGGAGACCGGAAACCTTTTCCGACTGACCCTGCCGTCATCCAGTCCGGCCATGGCTCGCCCCATCGCCTGGAAGGCAAATGAGTGGGCTGTACTCCGCCCCTTCGCGCGGCCGGCAGATGTCGCACGTGATCACATGTCGCACCCGAAAACGTGATCGAGAACGCATCCTTTTGATCGCTGGTTCGTCTCTTACCCCGACGCCGCCATTCGAGCGGTGGATCAGGAGAGAAGCCCATGAATACCCGCATGATCGCCATGACCGTCGCCTCGATGGCCGTTCTCGGCCTCGCCGCCTGCAACAGCCCCGAATCCGCCGAGCCCGCAACCGACGCCATGTCGGCTGAAGGCGCGATGGCCCCCGCCACCGACGCCGCTGCCCCGGCCGCCGCCACCGGCACCATCGTCGCCACCGCCCAAGGCAACAGCGACTTCAGCACCCTGGTCAGCGCTGTCCAGTCCGCTGAACTGGTCGACACCCTGAACGGTGCCGGCCCCTTCACCGTCTTCGCGCCGACCAACGCCGCCTTCGAGAAGGTTCCGGCCGCCACGCGTGAAACCCTGATGTCGCCGGCCGGCAAGGCGGATCTGACCAAAATCCTGACCTACCACGTTGTCCCCGGTAACGTGACGGCCGCCGCCCTGACGGAGCAGATCACGGCCGGCGGTGGCTCCGCCACCCTGACCACCGTCGAAGGCGGCACCCTGACCGCTGCTGTCGGTGCCGATGGCTCCGTCACCCTGACGGACGAGAACGGCGGCACCTCGCGCGTCGTCCAGGCCGACGTGCCCGCGACCAACGGCGTGATCCACGCCATCGATACGGTCGTGATGCCGAACTAAGTCCTCCCCGGACAGCAGAAAGGGCCGCCCCGGAAACGGAGCGGCCCTTTTTTCATGTCTGCGATGTCGGCCTATTCGCCGCTGCGGATCTGCTCGCGAGCGACGGAGGACAGTTCGTCCATCTTGCGACGCACTTCGCCTTCGGTCACGGCAATGCCCGAGCCTTCCAGATCCTGGGCGATCTTGCGGAAGACGTCTTCCTCGCCCGGCTGTTCGAAGTCGGCCTTGACCACGGCACTGGCGTATTGCTCGGCGCTGTCGGCGCTCAGGCCCATCTTTTCGGCGGCCCACAGACCCAGCAGCTTGTTGCGACGGGCGACGGCCTTGAACTCCTGCTCGGCGTCCAGAGCATATTTGGCCTCAAAGCCTTTTTCGCGGTCGTCAAAGGTCGTCATGGGGGTCGTCAGGCTCCGGCAGGCGATCCTCAGAACTCGGACCGCATTCGAGGTGGTCTATAGCCGCCCCGCTTGCGAACGCAACCGGAACCGGTTTCAGCGTAGGCGGAACCCGGCGAGGCGTGTCGTCGCGGACCCGTTTGTGTCGGACCCGGGCTTCCGCTAAAGGTGCCCGCGACAAATCCCCGCCCGCCGATTCCGGATCGCGCCGCCCAGACGATGGTTCTGGCCGCGCGATTTTCGTTTTGAGGCAGGCCCCGACGGACCCGGTGAATGAACGTCAAGCGCAAGAAAATCTACGAAGGCAAGGCCAAGATCCTGTACGAAGGACCCGAGCCCGGCACCCTGATCCAGTATTTCAAGGACGACGCCACCGCTTTCAACGGCGAGAAGAAGGCCCAGCTCGAGGGCAAGGGCGTCATCAACAACCGCATCAGCGAGTTCGTGATGAGCCGCCTGAACGGCATCGGCGTCACCAACCACTTCATCAAGCGGCTTAACCTGCGCGAGCAGCTGATCCGCGAGGTCGAGATCATCCCGCTGGAG
>CALROO020000065.1:0-3905 GCA_943369795.1 Rhizobium sp. Q54
CTCGGGCCTGACGGCGAAGGACCGCAGTGGCGGCGTCAAGGAGCAGACCGCCGACATCCTCCAACAGATCGACGGCTATCTGGCGATGGCCGGCACCGACAAGACCCGGATCGTCGTCGGCAATATCTGGCTGAAGGACATCAGCACCTTCAACGAGATGAACGCGGCCTGGGAAGCCTGGGTCGATCCGAAGCAGCCGCCGGCGCGCGCCACCGTGGAGTCCCGCCTGGCCGCCGACAATATCCTGGTCGAGATCCAGGTTCAGGCGCTGGTCTAACGTCGGACGCCCGCCGCGCGACCTCGCGGCGGGCTCTTTTTTGGCGCGTCATTCGCGAGCCTTGCCCGTCATGTCCCAGAACGCCCCGCTCCCGAGCGTCCCCCCAGGCGATCCATCCTGGTGGTTCAGCGAGGCTCTCGCATGGGAAGGCGGCCGACCGGATTCGCCGTCCCTGTCTGGCGTGATAACCGTCGATGTCGCGATCGTCGGCGGAGGCTTCACCGGGCTGTGGACGGCTCTGGCCCTGAAGGAGCGTTCCCCCCAGCTCTCGGTGGCACTGATCGAGGCCGGCCGCTGCGGCTCCGGCGCAAGTGGCAAGAACGGCGGCAAGGTCTCCGGTTACTGGGGCTCGCTCGCCGGCATGGAGGCGAATATCGGCGCCAATGGCGCGCTCGCCGTGGCCCGAGCCGGCGCCCGCGCCCAAGACGCGATCCGCGCCTTCGCGACGGCACCGGGCCGCGACGTCTGGTGGCGCGACGGGGCCAGCATTCGCGTCTCCGCCTCACCGGCGCAGGACGCCAAGATCAAGGGTTATGTGGAGACGGCCCGCCGCCTCGGCGTGCCCGACATCGCCCATGAGCTGACGCCGGAGCAGGTTGCATCCTATTGCCGCTCGCCCGTGTTCCGCGGCGGCGTCTACCTGACAGAAGGCGCAACGGTCCATCCCGCGAGACTGGCGCGTACGCTCCGGCAGGCGGCGATCGATGCCGGAGTCTCGGTCTACGAGAACACGCCGATGGCTGCGGTCGAAGCCGGCACGCCCAACCGCATCAGGACGGCGTCAGGCGAGATCATCGCTCGCGAGGTCGTGCTCGCCACCAATATCGAGCTGGCCAGGCGGCCCGAGGTCAAGGCGCATGTCAGCGTCTTCTCATCGTTTGCGCTGATGACCGAGCCGGCGCCCGAGAAACTCGCGGCAATGGGCTGGAACAACGACGAAGGTCTCGCCGACATGCGGATGTTCGTCCATTACTTCCGCAAGACCGTGGATGGACGCGTGCTGATGGGGTCCGGTTCCGGGCCGATCGCTTTCGCCGCCGACACCCGAGATCCGAGCCTGACCAAGGATCTCGCTTCGGCGGCCCGTGCCGAGAAGGGCCTCCGCCGGCTCCTGCCCGGACTCGGCGATGTCGGCATCGCCAAGATCTGGGGCGGTGGCATCGACGTCTCCTCCGACCGGCTGCCGTTCTTCCGCACCGTACCCGGCACCCGCATCCATTACGGCTGCGGCTATTCCGGCCATGGCGTGAACCCGACCTATATCGGCGGCCAATGCCTGGCCTCGCTGGTGCTGAACGCAAGGGACGACTGGTCGAGCCTGCCCTTGTGCACGCGCAGCCTGCCGGCTCTGCCGCCCGAGCCCTTCCGCGCTGTGGGCGGCCGGCTGGTACGCTGGGGCATCATCGGCTGCGAGGAGGCGGAGGAGCGCGGCGAAAAGCCAGGCGCCGCGATGAGCGCAGCCGCCGCGATCCCGCGCATCTTCGGCCTGCGCATCGGTACTCGCTGAGCAGGAGAAGCTCTGCACCATCGCACCGCAGAGGTGATCGCCGTTGACGCTGCCCCCGAGGCGCCCCCGGGGACAAAACAAAAAACCGCCCTGCAAGGACGGCTTCCGAACATTTTGGAGTTGAAACGCTGGCAAGCCAGCTTTGCGGCGCGATGGCGCTCCCATGGGGAATCGAACCCCAGTTTTCGCCGTGAGAGGGCGACGTCCTAACCGCTAGACGATGGGAGCAGCGCGGCAAGGGCTGCTGTTTAATCGGCCCTTGCCTCCTCTGCAACTGTTTTTGCGCGTCGGATGCGAAATTTGCCGGGGGGCGGGTGTCGTCCCCCGGCGTCGCTCACGGCGCCTGCTTGAGCGCACGGCCGGTCGTCAGGCCGCGGCGTCCTGCAGCGTCGGATAATCGGTGTAGCCCTTGCCGTCGCCGCCATAGAACAGTGAGGGCTCGGGCGTGTTCAGGGCTGAGTCGCGCCGCAGCCGCTCGACCAGGTCCGGATTGGCGATGAAGAGCCGGCCGAAGGCGACCGCATCGACGCGCCCGCTCTCGACCGCCTCGATCGCCGAAGCGCGGTCGAAGCCGTTATTGGCGATATAGGCGCCGCGGAAGGCCTTGCGCAGCGCGTCATAGTCGAAGGGCAGGAAGTCGCGTGGCCCGCCGGTCGCGCCCTCGATGACATGGATGAAGGCGAGCTCCGCCTCGTCCAGCCGGGCGACGAGATGGTCGAACAGCGGCTGCGGATCGCTGTCGCGGGCGTCGTTGGCGGGGGTGACGGGGGACAGGCGGATACCGACGCGCCCCTTGCCGAACACCTTCACCACCGCATCGACCACTTCGAGCGTCAGCCGCACGCGGTTCTCGATCGAGCCGCCATAGGCGTCATCGCGCGTATTGGTGCCGTCGCGCAGGAACTGGTCGAGCAGATAGCCATTGGCGGCATGGATCTCGATGCCGTCGAAGCCGGCAGCCTTGGCGTGCTCGGCTGCCTTCGCATAGTCGGCGACGATCCCGGGCAGTTCCTCCAGTACCAGGGCGCGCGGCGCGGAAACATCGACGAAGCCGCTCTCGACATAGGTCTTGCCCTTGGCGGGAATGGCGGAGGGAGCGACCGGCGCCTGCCCGCCCGGCTGCAGCGAGACATGGCTGATGCGGCCGACATGCCAGAGCTGGGCGATGATCTTGCCGCCCTCGGCATGGACGGCGTCGGTCACGGCCTTCCAGCCCGCCACCTGCTCGGCGGTGTACATGCCGGGCGTCCAGACATAGCCCTGGCCCTGCTGCGAGATCTGGGTCGCTTCGGAGATGATCAGGCCGGCGCCGGCGCGCTGGCGATAATACTCGACATTGAGCGCGTTGGGCGCATCATTGCCATGGGTGGCGCGATTGCGCGTCAGCGGCGCCATCACGACGCGGTTGGCGAGTTCGATGTCGCCGAGGCGCAGCGGCGAGAACAGCGTCGGGTGGGACGGATCGGATCGGGTCATGGGGGTGGTCCTTGGAAGGGCCGCGGCGCGGCCGAAGACGAGGCGGTTGATGGCGGCTGCCGCGGCTAAAGCCGCGGGCCGGTCCGCCCGTCCTGAAGATAGGTGCTGCAATGCAGCATGACAGGTCTGACTCTTCAGGCTTTCGTGAACGACATGATCCTGTCGCCGCGGCCGTCATGCACGACGACGATTCTCTCCCCGACACCTCCCAAACGAAGCAAACCATCTCCGCACGCTTGCTGCGGCACGTCGCCGGGCCTGCTGCGGGCTGGGTCGGGGCCGGGCTGCGGGCCGCCATCGACATCGTCTACCCGCCCTCCTGCGTCGCCTGCCAGGCCGCCACGGGCGAGGCGCAGGCGCTTTGCCCGGCCTGCTGGGGCGAGATGCGATTCATCGAGCGGCCCTATTGCGAGCGGCTGGGCACACCCTTCGCCGTCGATCTGGGGGACGGCTTGGTCTCGCCTGCCGCCATCGCCGATCCGCCGGTGTTCGCACGAGCCCGCGCCGTCTGCCGCTTCGACGGCACCGCCCGCGAACTGGTCCACCGGCTGAAATATGGCGACAGCACCGATCTCGCTTTGACGATGGGGCGGATGATGTTGCAGGCCGGGCGCGAGCTGCTGCCGCAAGCGGATGTGATCGTCC
>CALROO020000066.1:0-3462 GCA_943369795.1 Rhizobium sp. Q54
GCCGTATCGAGATGGCGCGTGCCGGGGAGATGCCGATGTCGCCAGTCAGCGGGCGTGGCCTGCATCATGTCACGGCCGTCGCCACCGACCCGGCGCGTAATCTAGCCTTCTACCGCGAGGTGCTGGGCCTGCGCCTCGAGAAGCGCACGGTGACCCATGAAGACCCCGGCGCCTATCATCTGATCTATGGGCAGAACCGCGGCCAGCCCGGCGGGCACCTGACCTTCTTCTCCTGGCGCAGCTCGGCGCCCGCATCCCGGCGGCCGGACGAAGCAGAGTTCGTCTCCTTCGCCATCGACGCGTCGGCCTTTGGATGGTGGGAGGATCATCTGCGCCGGGTGGCGGTCAACTGCCGCCCGGGCGTCCTGCCCTCAGGCGAGGCTGCGCTGCTGCTGGAGGACCCGGACGGCCTGCCGCTGGCACTGGTCGGCGGCGTTGCCAGCCGGGCTGGATTGGCAGATGCCGCGGTGCCGGCTCCTGTGGCGATCCGCGGGCTTCATGCGGTCGCGCTGAGCCTGAGGGCCGCCGATCTGATGGCCGCGATTCTGACGCAGGTGCTGCGCTATCGCGAAACCGGGCGGCAGGGCGACTGGGCCGCCTTCACGGCGCATGACGAGGCGGGTGGCGCGTTTTGGCTCCATCGCCGGGGCGAGGATGGGCGGGGGCGGCTCGGCGCCGGAGCCATCCACCATGTCGCTTTTCGTGCACGGGACGACGCCGACCAGGCCGATATCGCCGCGCGGCTCCAGCGCCTGTTCGGTATCGAGGCTGGGCCCGTGAAAGACCGCTTCTATTTCCGCTCCATCCATTTCCGCGGTCCGGACGGCCTCCTGATCGAGATCGCCACCGACGGGCCGGGGCTGCTGATCGACGAGCGCCCGGGCGAACTTGGCCGTCGCCTGGCGTTGCCGCCGGGACTGGAGGTCCGCCGCGCGGAGTTGCTGCGCTTGCTGCCGCCGCTGGACTGAACATGGGCGGCGGGGCCACCCCACGCGCATGGCCGCGGCGAGGGTGAGGCACCGGCGCCCTGCCCTCGCCGCACCCGTGTTGGCGCAGCCTGTCTCAGCCCTTTACGAAGGCGAGCAGATCCGGGTTGATGACGTCGGCATTGACCGTCAGCATGCCGTGGGAAAAGCCCTTGTAGACCTTCAACGTGCCGTTCTTGAGCAGCTTGACCGAAATCTCGGCGCTGGCCGCGATCGGGACGATCTGGTCGTCGTCGCCATGCATCACCAGCGTCGGCACGGTGATCGAGGTCAGGTCCTCGGTCTGGTCGGTCTCGGAGAAGGCCCTGATGCCGTCATAGTGGGCCTTGGCGCCGCCATTCATGCCCTGGCGCCACCAGTTCAGGATCACGCCCTGATCGGCCTTCGCGCCGTCCCGGTTGAAGCCATAGAAGGGGCCGGCCGGCAGATCGTGGAAGAACTGCGCGCGGTTGTCGGCGAGCGCCTTGCGCAGCCCGTCGAAGACCGACATCGGCAGGCCGCCGGGATAACGCTCGGTCTTGAGCATGATCGGCGGCACGGCGGAAACCAGAACGGCCTTGGCGACGCGGCCCTGCGGCTGGCCGAATTGCGCGACATAGCGGGCGACCTCGCCGCCGCCGGTCGAGTGGCCGATATGCACGGAGTTGCGAAGGTCGAGATGCTCGGCGACGGCCGAGGCGTCGGCGGCGTAATGGTCCATGTCGTTGCCGGTATCGACCTGCGAGGAGCGGCCATGGCCACGCCGGTCATGCGCCACGACGCGGAAGCCATGGCTGAGGAAGAACAGCATCTGGCCGTCCCAGTCGTCGCTGCTCAGCGGCCAGCCATGGTGAAACATGATGGGCTGGGCGCTCTTGGGGCCCCAGTCCTTGTAGAAGATGTCGACGCCGTCCTTGGTCTTCACGAACCCGCTGCTCATCTGCTGCATCCTTGTATCGGGAGGGGGGCTGGCGCGATTGCCTGCGGGAGAACGCGTCCGGTGGTGTCCGCGATCACCTCGCGCGGAAGAGGTAAGGCTCGCCGCTCGCCGGGGATTGCAGATTAGCGTCGCGGCTTGGCTGGATTTGCGCTGACAGCCGGCTCAAATGGCCCGCAGTCCGCTCAAGACGCACCGCGCCCCACGCGTCACCGGACATCGATCACTCCGGGGAGCACGGGCACACCGGAACCGAGAGCCGCGATCTCCGTTTCGCTGCCACAGGAGGATTGCCATGGCCAGCGGGTGGGCTCCGGACGGAGCTGTTCAGGATCAGATCGACGACTCCGTCTCCGACGCTGTCAAACTTGCCCGTTCGCGCCTGCCGACGGGGCCGGGCGAGATTCATTGCCAGCAATGCGGCGAGGAGATCCCGCCGGCGCGGCGCGCCGCGATGCCCGGCGCGCGGCTATGCGTGGACTGCCAGTCGGGACATGACCGCCCGGCCCTGGCGTCGGCCTACAACCGCCGCGGCAGCAAGGACAGCCAGTTGCGCTAGGTGCAAGGGGCACTGCCGAATCATCGGAGCGACCCGTGCCCTACCCCTTTGGGATCGTCGAGGAGCATCCTCGCGCAGTCAGGTTACTGGCGGCGTGCCGTGGGTGTGGAAGCTGTCGATCGTCTTGAGCCCCCAGGCCTGGCCCTTCTTGCGCTCGGTCTCGGTCCAGGTCACGGGCTGCCAGTCCGGATCGAGGATCAGCCGCGCTCCGGCATTGGCGATCTCGACGCGGTTGCCGGCGGGCTCGTAGACATAGAGGAAGAAGGTCTGCTGGACGGCGTGCTTGTGCGGCCCGGTCTCGATGAAGACGCCGTTCTCCAGAAAGAGATCCGCCGCCTCCAGGATGTGCTCGCGCTGGTCGACCGCGTAGGTCACGTGATGAAACCGCCCCTGCGCCTTCGTGTGGTCGCGGGTGTAGGCGATGTCGTAGCTCTTGTTGTTGACGGTGAACCAGCAGCCGCCGACTTCGCCTGTATCGAGCACGATCTGCTCGGTGACGCGGCTGCCCAACGCCTTCGGCATGAAGTCGCGGATCACCGCGACGTCCTGCGCCAGCAGATTGACATGGTCGAGCCGGCGGACCGCGCAGCCGCGGCCATGGTTGCGCTGCGCCTGGTTCTTCAGCGCGGGCCGCTCGGCCGGGGGGGCGACGTATTTGGTCGTGTCGAAATAGATCTCGAAGACATGCCCGTCGGGGTCGCGGAAGCGATAGGCGCGGCCATGGCCGAGATCGCCCTTGCTCCAGCCGAGCCCTGCCCCCATCGCCTCGATCGCGGCGACGCGGCGCAGGAGGGCCGCCTCGCTCGTGGCGCGATAGCCGATATGGCCGACTCCGGTCGTATTCGACGCCGTCAGCTTGAGCGTGTGGAACTCGTAATCGTCCCAGGCGCGCAGATAGACGGAGTCGCCCTCCCGGCCGCTTTCGGTCAGCCCGAAGATGTTCACGAAGAAGTCGAGGCTGGCCTCGGGCTTGTCGGTGAAGAGCTCGACATGGCCGAGAT
>CALROO020000067.1:0-3460 GCA_943369795.1 Rhizobium sp. Q54
GAGCGCTGTCATGGGTGCCGTGATGTCGTGCGCCACGAGCGCGGCCTGGGCTCAGAGCCCCGCCCTTGAGGCCTTGCGCCAACGTCCGGCCGAGGACGAGATCATCTATTTCATGCTGCCGGACCGGTTCGCGAACGGCGACCCGTCCAACGACACGGGCGGCATCGCGGGCGACCGGCTGGACCACGGATTCGATCCGACGCACGAGGGCTTCTATCACGGCGGCGATCTGGCCGGGGTGATGCAACGACTGGACTACATCCAGGGCCTGGGTGCGACCGCCATCTGGTTCGCCCCCATCTTCAGGAACAAGCCCGTCCAGGGCGAGCCAGGCCGTGAGTACGCCGGCAACCATGGTTACTGGATCACCGACTTCACCGCCGTGGATCCGCACTTCGGCGATGAGGCGGCGATGAAGGCTCTGGTGGATGCCGCCCATGCGCGCGGCATGAAGGTCTATCTGGACATCGTCACCAACCACACCGCCGATGTAATCCGCTATCGGGAGTGCCCGGCGAACGACTGTGCCTATCGCAGTCGGGCCGACTATCCGTTCACGCGACGGGGCGGGGTCGAAGGGGCAGCGATCAATGACGGCTTTGACAGGACCGATTACGGTCGGCTGACCCGCCCGGACTATGCCTACACCCCTTACGTTCCGGAGGGCGAGGAGACGGTCAAGGTTCCGGCCTGGCTGAACGACCCGATCTACTATCATAATCGGGGCGACTCGACGTTCCGCGGCGAGAGTTCGCTGGACGGGGATTTCGCTGGCCTGGACGGATTGATGACCGAGCATCCGCGGGTCGTAGCCGGGATGATCGAGATCTTCGGCGGTTGGATCGACAAATATGGCATCGACGGCTTCCGCATCGATACCGCGCGCCATGTGAACCCAGAATTTTGGCAGGCTTTCGTCCCCGCCATGCTGGAGCGGGCCGAGGCACGGGGCATCCCGAACTTCCACATCTTCGGCGAAGTCTACGACAGCGATCCCGCCGTCCTGTCGCGCTTCACCCGGGTCGATGGCTTCCCGGCGGTGTTGGATTTCGCCTTCCAGAGCGTGGTCACGGACGTCGTGGGGCGCGGCAAGCCGACCGAGATGCTGGCCAAGCTGTATGACGCCGACGTCAACTACGAGGGTGGTGCCGGGACGGCGATGCAACTGCCGACCTTCCTCGGCAACCACGACATGGGCCGGATCGGCAACTTCATCCAGGTCGCCAATCCCGACATCGGCGACGAAGAACTGCTGGCCCGGGTACGGCTGGCCCATGCGGTCATGATGTTCACGCGCGGCGTTCCGACCCTCTACTACGGCGACGAACAGGGTTTCGCAGGCGACGGCGGCTATGGTGGATCGCGCCAGGACATGTTCGCCACCCAGGTGGCGTCCTATGCAGATGACCGCATCGTCGGCGGCCGCCGCGCGCCCTATGACACCGAGGCACCGCTGTATCGCGCCATCTCGGAAATGGCCGCGCTGCGCCAGGCGTATGCCGGACTGCGGCGTGGACGCCAGGTCGTCCGACAATCCGGCGATGGTGCCGGACTGTTCGCCGTCTCGCGGTTCGACCAGCCGGAGCGCGAGACCCTGATCGTCTTCAACACCTCGACTGCCCCGATCACGGCGCAAATCGAGGTCGAGAACGCCTCGACGGTCTGGCGGTCCATCCACGGCGAATGCTCCACGACAGCCAGCGCGCCCGCAAGTCTGCGCGTGACCGTGGCGCCGCTGGACTACATGATCTGCCTTTCGGAAGGTGCGCGTTGAACGTCCAGTCCTTAATCCAGCCAGTCGCCGACACCGCCGCCGACACCGAATGGTGGCGCGGGGCCGTCATCTATCAGGTCTATCCACGCAGTTTCGCGGACAGCAACGGCGACGGTATCGGCGACCTGAACGGCATCACCGATCGGCTGGGGCATATCGCCTCCCTGGGCGTGGATGCGGTCTGGATCAGCCCCTTCTTCACCTCGCCGATGAAGGACTTCGGCTATGACGTGGCCGACTATTGCGACGTCGATCCGATCTTCGGGACGCTGGGCGATTTCGACCGGCTGATCGAAAAGGCCCATCGGCTGGGTCTGCGGATCATCACCGATCTGGTGTTCGCCCATACCTCGGACCAGCATGCCTGGTTCGACGACAGCCGTCAGTCGCGCACCGGCCCGCACGCCGACTGGTACGTCTGGGCCGACGCCAAGCCCGATGGGTCACCGCCGTCCAACTGGCAGTCCGTCTTCGGTGGCCCGGCCTGGACCTGGGATGCGCGGCGCGGCCAGTACTATATGCACAACTTCCTGCCCTCGCAGCCGCAGCTGAACCTGCACAATCCGGATGTGCAGGATGCCCTGCTGGACGCCGCCCGCTTCTGGCTGGATCGGGGTGTGGACGGCTTCCGCTTCGACGCCATCAACTTTGCGATGCACGATCCGAAGCTGACGGACAATCCACCCCTGCCCCCCGGCGGCAAGCGGACCCGTCCCTTCGATTTTCAGGACAAGATCAACAACCAGTCCCAGCCCGGCATCGTCGACTTCGTCGCCCGCATCCGCGCCCTGACCGACAGCTATGGCGGCCGGTTCAGCGTGGCCGAGGTCGGCGGCGACCATGCCGAGCGCGAGATGCAGGCCTTCACCGCCGGCGACACGCATCTGAACAGCGCCTATGGCTTCCTGTATCTCTATGCCCCGTCCCTGGCGCCGGATCTGGTGCGCGAGGGGGCCGAGGTCTGGCACGGGCGCGGCGGTCAGGGCTGGCCGTCCTGGACCTTCTCGAACCACGACGCGCCGCGCGCCATTTCACGCTGGGCCCAGGACCGCGACCCCAAGGCCTATGCCGAGATGGCGATGCTGCTGCTGATGTGCCTGCGCGGCAATGTCTTCATCTACTATGGCGAGGAACTGGGGCTGCCCCAGGCGGAGGTGCCGTTCGAGCGCCTGACCGATCCCGAGGCCATCACCAACTGGCCCCAGACCTTGGGCCGGGACGGGGCGCGCACCCCGATGCCGTGGCAGGCTGATCGGCCGCAGGCGGGATTCTCCTCCGTCGAGCCCTGGCTGCCCCTCGATCCGCGCCATGCTACGCTTGCCGTGGATCGTCAGGAGGCGGACCCGACCTCCATGCTGCATTCGACCCGTCGTCTGGTGGCGTTCCGCAAGTCGCAGCCCGCCCTGATGTGGGGCGATATGGCGATGCTGGATGCGGGCCCCGGCCTGCTCAGCTTCGAGCGCACCCAGGGGAATCAACGACTGATCTGCGTCTTCAACCTGGGCCATACGGCTGCCGACTGGTCCCTGCCCGACGGCTGGCGGGTCATCGAGGCGGTCAATCTGAACGCCCCGCCGGAGGGTCAGCTGCCGCCCATGGCCGGGCTGGTCATGGCCACGGCATGATACAGAGCGCCCTCATTCCTCCCCCTTGGGGGAGGGGGACCGCGAAGCGGTGGAGGGGGCA
>CALROO020000068.1:0-3429 GCA_943369795.1 Rhizobium sp. Q54
CGACCTGGCGGGCTTCGTCATCATCGGATTGCGACCCCAGACGGTCCGCTGTCCCAAGCCGCCCAAACCGCCCGAAGACGATGATGACGACGATGACGACGACGACGATGATGACGATGATGACGATGATGACGACGAGGGTACGGACGTCGGGGCCGAGATCGACGATGTCCGTCCCGACGACTGCAGCCTGGGCAGCGAGTTCCTGATGGCCAGCGACAATGTCGAGAGCCTGGACGGCGTCATCTATTTCCCGGTCTCAAAGCTGATCGTGAAGGGCACCGACCGCATCGCCGAGGCTTCGGACTGGACTGTCATGGTGGTTCAGAGCCTGGAAATCCGGGGCTCGCCGACCCTGGTCATCAACGCCGACTACTCCGGCGCTGTGGTGCCCGTGCCGATCGGCGTCGGCCCCGGCGCGGGCGTTGCCAATCTGGTTGAATAATCGGACGGCTTCGCCACCAGTTCGCCACGGTTCACCCGCCCCCTACAACCGCAGGGATGGATGGGGGCGGCTTTGGTCATCGCGAAAGGCAAGACGGACCGGTCCCGCCCGCGCTGGCGGACCCCGCTGATCGTCACGGCGTCCCTGGCCATCCATGCCGCGATCCTGGGGCCGATGGCACTGAACAGCCTGGGCCTCGATCTCGGACCGAGGATCATCGAGGATCCGGACATCGGGTTCAAAATCGACGTGGTTCTCGTTCGTCCCAGTCTGCCAGGGGAACCATCGCGGGGACGGGAGATACGCCCGGCCGATCGTCCGTCCCTCACGACGCCCGTGGCCGAAACCGGGCGCTCGCAGGACGATGCGCGATTTCGGGCCGGTCCCGTCGCGATCGCACCCGCGCAGGCCGCCCCGTCAGCCTCACCCACAGCGCCGGACGCGCCCCGACCGGTTCCCGGATCGACCGCCGACCTCTCCGACGCCTGGAGGGATGGGGCAAGCCGCCTCGCGGCCGGTCCCGGACGCATCGGACCCGACTGTCGCCGTCCCGAGACCCTGACGCCGCTCGAGCGCGAGGCCTGCGCCCAACGGTTCGCGGTGGCCGATGCCCAGGCCGCCTCGGCTCGAGTGGGCCAGCGTCGCCTGACCCGAACCGAGGCCGGACGCGAGGAGGGTTTTGCCGAACAGGCCGCCGCCAACGAAGCTTGGGCCCGCTATCGGCGCAGCGAGGACGAAGGCTCCTATCCGGGCCTGCGTTCGATGCTGAAGCATTTCTGATGGCCGCGACCGCCCTCTCCGCACGCTTCGCAAGGCCACGGGTCGCGGGTGTTCTGGTGGTCTCCCTTCTCTTCCACGGGCTGGTTCTGACTCCCTTGGCCCTCAACCTCTGGCGCGATGTCGCCGGGCGACCCGCCGTCGCCGACCAGCACCCGATCTACCTCGACATCGCGCCCCGTCCTCGACTGCGCGATGAACCGCGCGCCCCACGCATGGAAAGACCACCTGCGGCGGTCGATCCGACGACCCGGCTCCCCCGTCCCCCTTTGCCAACGGAGCGACCTCTTCGGGACGATGCGCGGCCCGCCGCTACGCCCGAAAACCTCGCCTCCCTGCCCGCGACGACCGCGCCTGATGATCGCTGGAGGGTCCGCCCCAGCCAGTCCGACGCCCGGATCCCCGAATCGCTGCGCCGGAGCGCCGCCGGATGCCGCACCCTGTCGGATCGGCTCGATCCGGCGGAGCGCGCCCGGTGCGACCAGGCCTTCGCCGCGGCCGCCGCCCGCGCAGGCCCCATCCAAGGTACCGCCGACCCCGCCCGCGATGCCCGGTTCGCCGCCCTCGGCGATCAGGCCCTGGCCGACTATGACCGCCGGCGTGCCCCGCTGAAGCCCAACAGTCGCGCCAATCCCTGCCCCGAAGGTCCCGATCCCGGCGACCCTTGCGCCTTCGCGATCAAGGGGCGTCTCTGGTCCAGCCGCGACGGCTTTCTGCCAGACCTCCCCGGTCGCCAATGACCGCCACCAGAAGGCCACGGTTTGCCCCTCACCTCCGTCACGGGAGGGGCGCGCCATGTCGGACGTCGTGATGTCGATGCGGACCGCGCGCCTGGCCGATCGCCGGAGCGTGGCCATCCTGGCGGGCTCGGCGGTCCTTCACGCCCTCGTGTTCGCCGTCATGGCCCTGCGGCTGTTCGAGCCCGAGCGGACCGATCCTCCGGTCGTGCCGAGCCCGCCGATCTTCGTCGAGATGGAGCCACGCCCCCTGCTGGAAGGCGAACGCGCTCGCGTACCCGCGCCCGCAGCCTCGCCCGGCGCGGTCCCCGACACCCGCCCCCTGACGGCTCCCACGGCGATCGTGCGCGCCCCGACCCTGAACCCCGAGGACGAGGAGGACGACGATCGTCCCTCCCCCCCCACCCCCCGCTTCAGCCCGGGCTCGGCCAGTTCGGCGGCGAACGGCACCCCGGGCACAAGCGCCGACAACGGCCCCTGGCAGGTCCGGCCCGAGGGTCTGGGTGCGCGGGTCGGTCGGGCCATGCGGCTGGGCGCAGGCGGCTGCCGCATCATGGACGGCCGCCTTAACCCGACCGAGCAGGCCATCTGCGACGAGGAGTTCAACGCCGCCGCCGCAGCCGGTCGCCCGATCGGCGGTCGCACCGTGACCCCCGCCGAAGTCCGGCGCGAGGCGCAATTCGCCCGCGACGGCGCCGCCGCCCTTCGCAGCTACGAAGCCCGTCGGGCGCCGCTGAGGGCCGGGGTGGGCGTCGTCACCTCGGGCGAGGGCGTCGGCGGCAATTTGGGCATCGGCACCGCCGGCGCGCATCTGGACCCGGCGTTCCGGGACGGCGCGGACAATCTGTTGCGTCAGGATTCCAACAAGCTGGGCGGTCCCCGCCGCCTGCGCGGCCTGACCCCGCCACCACCCGCCGACGACTGATCCGAGCGACGGCGCGGGCTATTCCGCCGCGATCGCCGTCGCCCGCGCCTCATCCAGCCGCCGCGTCAGGGCCGCATGCTGGTCCCACAGCGCTTTCGGCAACCGGTCCCCGAAGGTCTCGTAGAAGGCCGGGATCATCGCCGCCTCCTCGCCCCAGACCTCGGCATCGACGTCCAGCAGGGTCGACAGCGCCCCATCCGACAGCCCCAGCCCGTCCAGCGACAAGGCTCCCCGCGTCGGCACCCGCCCGACGGCAGTGTCGATAGCCTCGGCCTCGCCCTCCAGCCGCTCCGAAATCCATTTCAGCACCCGCACGTTCTCGCCGAAGCCCGGCCAGACGAACGCCCCGTCCTGATCCTTGCGGAACCAGTTGACGAAGAAGATGCGCGGCAGTTTCGCCGCTTCCGCCTTCGCCCCCAGCGCCAGCCAGTGCGCGAAATAGTCCCCCATGTTGTAACCGCAGAACGGCAGCATCGCGAACGGATCGCGCCGCAGTTCGCCCACCGCATTCTCCGCCGCCGCCGTGCCCTCGGACGCCACGGTCG